>CAZXLD010000060.1:0-25222 GCA_964641965.1 uncultured Saprospiraceae bacterium
ACCGTACCGGCTCCGATTACAGCTTAATTGATTTGCTTTGAAAGATATGAGTATAACATTAATTGGCATCCTTCCACAACCAAAAATAGCGGCAGGCATAAGATCGATAGGGGCGCCAGACCGAGGCGACCGCCTCAATGCGGCTAATTAGCGTTTTCCCAGCTCCCTCTAATTGATATAAAGCAGCAATTGCCTGACGAATGGTTAAATCTTCGTGAGGTAAAATGTCGGGTCGCTCAAAATAAACGAGTAAGGTCATTTTTGCGGTCCAGGTACCAATACCTTTAATAGCGGTCAGCTCTTTGAGGAGCGCATCGTCCTCCATTTGGTGCAGGCCGTCCAAATCACCTTTTGAAGCTATATATTCAGCTATAGCTTTGACATATCTGGCTTTCTGGTTGGAGAGTCCTGCTGACCGAAGCGTTTCGTGTTCCATGGTTAAAACAGCTTCTGGACGGTAAGGAGTATCCTTGAAAAGAGCTAGATACCGACCGTGGATGGATTCTGCTGCCTTGCCGGAAAGCTGCTGGTAAATGATGACCCGGGTAAGGTATTCAAAGAGGTTTAGGCCACTTGCCTTTGGTGGCTCATAGGAAAAAGTATCCATTAACTCAGCAAGCACGGGATCTTTAGACAAATGCGAATGAATGGCTGAAGGAAGCATCAAATAGATTTTAAGGAAGCCTAATACTAAATTTTACAGGTTGCTCGGGTGTAGGGTAAGATAGGTGAGGCGTCTTAGATTTCCCAAATGGGTCAAAAAGGAGAAAGGGAATTTGATCGATACACATTTTAATCGTAATATTGCAATGTAATATTTAACTCATGGGGGTAACCAAGACGGAATTATTTACGGATGTGCAAAACGAATTGGCTGTAATTGGCAAGTCATTGGCACATCCGGCGCGAATCGCTATTCTTCAGCATCTGATCAAAGTAGATGCGTGTATTAATGGCGATTTGGTGCAGGAACTTGGTTTGGCCCAACCTACCATCAGTCAGCATTTGCGAGAATTGAAAGCGGTCGGCCTTATTCAGGGTACCGTAGAAGGACCAAGGGTGAGTTATTGTATTGATCCCACCCGGTGGATCGCCGTGAAGCAGATGATCAACCGGCTATTTGATCAAATTGGAGACCCGTGCCAAGACGATTGTTGCTAAAAATTTTGACTTCATTTATCGTAACATTGCAATAAACAATTATGAAACTATCTGAACTTAAGCAAGTGCTTCCAGACTTGGAAGCTGTTCAATTTCAATTGCCGAACGGAGAAGTAGTTCCGCCTCACTTTCATGTCACGGAGGTGGGAGTGGTAGATAAACATTTCATCGATTGCGGGGGCACTCTACGCCGAGAGAAAGCGGTTAATTTTCAACTCTTTACCGCTTCGGATTATGATCATCGGCTAAGTGCCCAAAAGCTCAAATCTATTATTGAGCTGTCTGAGGTCAAACTGGGACTGGAAGATTCGGAGATCGAGGTGGAATATCAGGGGGAAACCATAGGCAAATACGGTTTGGATTTTGACGGAACTCAATTTGTATTGGTTCCTAAGCAAACGGATTGCCTGGCAAAAGATAATTGTGGTATACCTACTGTAAAGCCCAAAGTTCGCTTATCTACTTTAGGAGTACAAACTGAGGGTTCTTGTACGCCAGGTTCCGGATGTTGCTAATTATAGCACCAGAAGCCTTAAAAATCCATTTGAATGCATCCCTATCTCATTATAGGTGGCAGCGATGCCGGGATTAGCGCTGCCCTGCGAATTAAAGAATTGGAACCTGAGGCAAATGTCCAGATGCTATTGGCGGATGATTACCCCAACTATAGTATCTGCGGCATCCCCTTCTACTTTAGCCGGGAAGTGAAGGACTGGAGAACATTGGCGCATCGTACCCGGGATGAAATCCATGCACAGGGAATAGAAGTGCTGCCGAATCATTGGGTATCCAAGATCCATCCGGTAAAAAAGGAGGTACAGGCAAATGAAAAGACCTTTCCTTACGAAAAGCTGCTGATTGGGACCGGTGCGGAATCCAATCGACCTCCCATCCAGGGTATGGATCAAGAAGGGGTGTTTACCCTCCGTTGGATTGGTGAAATGCTGGAAATCGACCGTTATATTGAAGAAAGGGGTGTGCAACGCGTAACAATCGTTGGGGGTGGTTACATAGGTATTGAAATGGCCGACGGATTGCGCCTGCGAGGATTAGACGTCGATTTGGTCGAATTTTTCCCAACTGTTTTACAGACGGTAGACGCACGATTGGGAAAAGTGGTCGAAGAAGAGCTTAGTCGACACGGAGTTAAGGTATTTACAGATACCAAAATCGACAGGATCGACCGAAGTGGAGACCATCTGGTGGTATCCGGGTCTTCTACCTACCAAAATACGTGCCAGTTGGTTTTAGTAGCGGTGGGGGCATCTCCCAACACTATGCTTGCGGCAGATGCCGGCCTTGCTTTAGGCATAAAGAATGCGATTCGGACGGATTCAAAAATGAAAACTAACCTTCCGGATATCTTCGCCGCAGGTGATTGTGCAGAGACGTATCATGCCCTGCTAAAAGCTCAGACTTATCTCCCGTTGGGAACTACTGCCCATAAACAAGGCCGTATAGCAGGGGAAAATATGCTAGGTGGGAATCGGGAATATAAAGGTTCGCTTGGTTCTCAGGCCATCAAAATATTTGATACTGTGGTGGGCAGGACTGGTTTCCACGATCGTGATGCGCAACGTTACGGCATTCCTCATCTCACCATTGAATCCGAACATTGGGACCACAAGGTATACTATCCAAAGGCGAAGCGATTGAGCATCCGGGTAACGGCCAATCCGGAAACCAGGCAACTGTTGGGAGCCCAGGTATTGGGCTCGAAAGAATCAGAGGTAGCCAAGCGCATTGATGTATTCGCAACGGCATTACACAATGGCTATTCGGTTGAGGAGTTGAATGATTTGGACCTCACGTACACGCCTCCTTTGAGCAGCCCCTGGGATCCCGTCCAGATGGCGGCACAGGCTTGGTTAAGGGTTGTTGGGAAGGTGGCGGTCGGAGGGTGAGGCATTTTTAAGCAAATGGAAAGCATCCTGGGAATAATGGTTCGTAGGTACTCCAAATCTCAGGTATAGCCTCTGTTTGCCAGCAATTCGAACTGAACCTTTCAAGCCAAGTTAACGGGATCTTCCTAAACCTAGTTCTGCCGTTTTAAGGAAGGAATAACCTGTTTCCCAGGATCATTCTTTCTTTAAACTGGTAAAATGTATAGAGGCCCAATTTTGGTATCAGCACAGGCTCGGATTAAAAATTGAATAGCTTGCGATATGCTAATTTTAAATTCGGTATTCGGTACAAGATCAGTTGTCAATTCCAGTAAGGGGTCAGGAAACACAGCAGGCTCACCTCTACATCAAAAAGGCTCGCATTTGATTGAAAAGAAGCAGTAAGCCGGAAATGACCATTAGTGCAATGACCAGCTTTCGAAAGGTGGTGCTTTTCATCTTTCCTAACAATCGCTTCCCAATAATGCTACCAATGGAAGCCCCGATCCCAAGGGCAATACCATACAACCAAAACTGATTTTGCAATAAGCCAAAGAACGCATAGCTTCCTACCTGTGACATACCCAGAAAAAAGGAATTCGCTGTTTTGGTGGCGATCAAGTCTTCTTTATCCAAGCCCAGGTTGAGATAAAACGGATTCAATACGGGGCCCATGCCGCCAACCATAGTACTCAGGATACTAACCAAGAACCCAAGCGGGATAAAATATTCCTTCTGCATGATGAAGGACTGCTTTCGTTTCCCAAAGCGAAACTGAAAAATGGTACTCACCAAAAACAGTCCTACCACCAGCTGCAGCCACTCCATTCGAATCGAACTAAAGAGCCAGGAGCCTATCCAGGCCCCTACAATGGCAGTTGGGGCATAATACCAGCATACCTCCCAGTGGATATGTTTCCAGAAAATGGCGAGCCGAGCAGGTCGGCCCAGGAATGTCCCCAGGTTTAAAACCGGCGCTGTATGTTGAACACCGAGTACCCAATTCAATACCGGGATCAGGACCAAGGCTCCACCACCACCTGATACGGTAGAAAGGGTAAAGGCTGCTATTCCGCAAAGCAGCATCAGGATCAATATGGGCCATTCGAGAATGGCAATGGCCTCTAATGATTCGTACATGATAATCCGATTGAGTATACTTCAATCAGGTTCAAAGATCTATTTTAATAGCTGATGTTCCGCACTACCTCAAGGGTTGTTTTTAGACTGTAGAGAGCTAGATGAGAGGAGTTAGACAGCTTGAGTAATTGGTAGTAAATTTCGTATTTTATTGGTATTCAATTAATTGCATTTTAAAACTAAAAAGTATTTTTATCGTTCAACCTTGGGTATGGATTTTGAAAGCCATTGATAATTTCTTTATCCTTCCAGTTCATTTATCCGTTATTCTTTACAAAAACATTTTCCATGCAGCGTTCAGGATCAGCAGATTTGGCATTGATGGTAGGCGGGGTCCCCAGCTGGTTGTATGCCCGTATGAAAAAACTGAGCCTGGCCGTAGTAGAGGCTATACTGATCGAGTATGGCCCATTGGCTTTCTTGGCTAAAATGGCTGACCCGTTCTGGTTTCAAAGTTTTGGTGCAGTGATAGGTATGGACTGGAACTCATCTGGAGTGACTACCACGGTGATGCGCGCCTTGAAAGATTCCATTAATCCGCATGCCAAAGAATTAGGACTTTTTGTTTGTGGGGGAAAGGGGAAAGCTTCCTTGCGAACTTCAGCTGAATTGTTACGAGTGGGGGAGGTGACAGGGCTACCTGCAGATGACTTGGCCAGATCCAGCAAGTTGGTCGCCAAGGTCGATAACACGGCTGTCCGGGATGGTTACCAGCTCTATATTCATAGCTTTTTGGTCAGTGCAGACGGGGACTGGACGGTGGTTCAACAAGGAATGAAAGCGGCTGATAAAAGTGCTCGACGGTACCATTGGCATTCAAAATCGATTACCTCCTTTGTAGAAGAGCCGCATGCCGCTGTTTGTGGGGACCCACAGTGAGAAATTCTCAACCTGGTAGCTGGGGAGGCTAAGCCGACTCAGGCCGGCATCCTGGAAATAGCGCGGGAAGATCCGGAAAAGCTATTGAAAGAACTTCGGCATTTGGTTGTTCCAGCTACCTATGGAGTAACATCGAAAGATATCAATCTAAAACGGTTAGGCAGCGTATTGTGGTTGGCGCAGGAGCAAGAAACTCGGCAATTTGAGGATCTTTTGTTATTGAAGGGATTAGGCCCTCGCACCTTGCAGTCCCTGGCGCTGGTGAGTGAAGTAATCCACGGAACGCCATCTCGATTTTCAGATCCGGCCCGTTTCTCCTTTGCACATGGCAGTAAAGGTGGGAAAACCTTTCCGGTTCCAACTCGCGTTTATGATGAAACCATTTCCACCTTGCGAATGGCCATTGGTCGAGCCAAGATAGGGCAAACGGATAAGCAGGAAGCCATCCGAAAATTGACCCAACTGACACAGGCTGCCGAGCAGCATTTTATTCCAAAGGATGGGGTGGAGGAGCTACTGGAAAAAGAGCGTTCCGAATCCTGGAAATACGGCGGCCGGACCATAAGTGGTAAGGCTAAATCACCGGAGGGTAAGCAGTTGCGCTTGTTCTAAAATTGGTATTGTTGTTTTATATGTTTCTCCTCCTTCCCTCTTTTTGCCGTACGTTTGCTCGCACAGATCAAATTGCTTTCCACATGAATCCAAACCGGAATGCTCCCCTCAACATGGAACCGGAAACCTTTCGGAATCTCGGCCACGACCTGATCGACCAATTGGCCAATTTCCTGGCTGAACTTCCCCACGGACCAATAACCGCAGGAGATTCCCCTCAGGCGATTCAAGAGCTGTTGCCCAAAGGAGCTATACCGAACGAAGGCAGTGGGGCCGAAATATTACTCAGGCAGGCACACGAGTTGTTGGCTAAGCATTCATTATTCAATGGTCATCCCAAGTTTTTTGGCTACATCACCTCTTCTCCGGCACCAATCGGAGCCCTGGCCGATCTGCTGGCAGCGATGATGAATCCCAACATGGGTGCCTTTATCCTAAGTCCTATGGCTACAGAGATCGAGCGGCAGGTAATTCGTTGGCTGGCCGAGCTCATCGGATTGCCCTGTACCTATGATGGAATCCTGGTCAGTGGAGGCAACATGGCCAACTTCACGGGCTTTCTGGCAGGTCGTACCGCCAAAGCACCCAAACTGATCAAGGAAGGAGGAATGCAGAGTGCTCCCAAGCGGTTGCTGGTTTATTGTTCTAAGACTACCCATACTTGGATCGAAAAGGCTGTCATTTTATTTGGTCTTGGCCTTCAAAGTATTCGTTGGGTGCCGGCGGACGGAAATCATCGGATGGATATTCAGGCGCTAAAGCAGATGATTAAACAGGACCTGGCTGAAGACCACCAACCGATGATGGTGATTGGAACGGCAGGTGATGTAAGCACCGGAGCCGTAGATAACCTGTCGGAGCTAGCAACTGTTTGCCAGGCATTCGACCTATGGTTTCATATCGATGGCGCATATGGAATTCCCGCTGCTTGCCTGCCCGAGCTGAATGCTATGTTTCAGGGTATGGAACAGGCCGATTCGCTGGCATTGGATCCCCACAAATGGTTGTATGCGCCGCTCGAAGCAGGTTGTGCGCTGGTTAAAAACGGCAGACATTTGGTAGAGACCTTTTCTTCCAATCCGGATTACTACCATTTTGGTCAATACGGGGAGGAAAAAGCACGCAACTTTTTCGAATATGGCTTACAAAATTCCCGGGGATTTCGCGCCCTGAAAGTTTGGCTGAGCCTCCAACAAGTTGGGCGCCAAGGCTATGAGCAAATGATCCGGGAGGATATCGAATTGGCTGAGTTGCTCTACAAACTCGCGGATGATCATCCACAACTGGAAGTTGCAAGCCAAAATCTCAGCATTACTACCTTGCGATTTATTCCTGAAGATCTTACCGAATCTACTGCAATCCGGGCCGACTATTTGAATGCGTTGAATCGACAGCTGTTGGATGTTCTTCAAGCCAAAGGAGAGGTCTTCCCTTCCAATGCAGTGATCAATGAAGCTTACTACCTGAGGTTTTGTATCGTCAATTTTCGGACTACAGAACAGGATATCCACGAAACGATTTCGATACTGATCCGGGAAGGCAGGCAGCTGCATCAATCCATGCGCCAAGAGATGGTTATCTCTAAATAAGCATTGAACGTCCGGGTTGAATACCGGATTTCCGGGGATAATATGTATTATCGATCTATAGGTTCCCGAGGGTGTAATCGTTCCTATCGGGTAACTAAATCTTAGCCGGAAGTCATGATGAAATTACCTCTTCTTTTCAGTGCCATCCTACCCGTGTTGATTTGCCAAGGCCAAGCAGATTTCATCCCTTCCTTTCAGGAAGCTACATCCCTCGTCAAAATAGATTCAGCTCAGGAATACACGTTTGGATATCTGGAAGTACTGGAGGACCGTACTCAACGAACCGGCAATACTATTCAGTTGCCCGTCTATATTTTCAAAAGCCGAAATCCCAACCCACCCGAAGATCCCATCCTTTATACTGTAGGAGGCCCCGGCTACACTTCCATGCGCGCTGCCTCCTATATGCAATATTATCAGTACTTGGACGATCGGGATTTTATCCTATTTGAGCAGCGCGGGACCCAATATGCCCAACCTCATTTATCCTGTCCCGAATGGTCGCAAGCTGTATACCAAGCTAATATGCCTGAATGCGATGCACAAAAAGCAGATAGCCTTTTCTCCTCGGCTGCCACTGCCTGTAAAAAGCGATTAGTTGAACAGGGGATCAATCTAAATAGGTATAATACGAATGCCATCGCTGCTGATATCGAGGACCTCCGGAAAACACTGGAAATCGATCAGTACAATTTATTGACCATCTCCTACAGTACCAAGATCGCTCAGGTGCTCATGCGAGACTTTCCACAGCACATTCGGTCTGTGATTATGGATTCCCCACTACCCTTGGAAGTGAATTACGATGAAGAAAGTGTAGCTAATCTGTTGGAGGCAATCGATAAGCTGTTATCTGACTGCGCTCGGGATACAGCTTGTAACCGCGCTTTTCCCGAATTAAACAGTCGATTTCGCACCCTTTTGAACGAAAAAACAGAGAATCCAATCGAGGTTTCGGTGCAAAATCCAACTACCGAAAAAGCCGAAACCTTCTCCTTGAGCGGAAAAGATCTGGTTTCCGTGTTTACTTCGGTCTCAACCAATGGCGTTCCAACTGTGCCAATGAGGATTCAGCAATTGTTGGACAATGATTTTTCTTGGGTCAAAGAACGGATCTCCGGCTTATTCAAAAATCCAGGAAATGGAGCTGGAATCGGTATGCGATTGTCGGTTTGGTGCGCAGAGGAATATCCTTTTACCTCCCGGAAAGTCATTGAGCGGGAAACTAACCGGTATCCGGAAACCCAAGGATTGAAGCCATCTGTATTCGACGCTTCCATCTGCGAGCAATGGGGCGTTGAATCCGTATCCGAGGTGGAAAACCAAGCCGTTAAAAGTGATATACCCGTACTGCTGATCAGTGGGGAATATGATAACGAAACACCTCCGAAATGGGCTGAGGCCATGCGGCAAAATCTAACCAACAGCTATCACCTAATCTTTAAAGGGTGGAAACATACTCCTACCACCAATTGGGGAAACCCCTGTGCTATGGAAATGGCTAATGCCTTCTTTAACGATCCAACCCTAAAGCCGAAGTTGCCCTGTTTCGAAAAAATTCAAACACCTATTTTTAAAACCCATCCAAAATGACTCGTTCCAGCCTTGCCCTTCTTTTAGTATTCGCCATAGTATTAGTGGGTTGCCAAACGAAGGATACTCCTGATCAGGAAACTGAAGGCTTCCAGAAATATCAGGATCTGGTCCAGCTTTTTGAAGCGTGGCGGGCCTTTGAAAAACCACCCATCCGTGATGGTGCGCCGGATTACACTGCCGCTACCTTTAAAAAACGCTGGCCCGAGTTCAACCAATTGAAAACCAGATTAGAATCTATAGATACCACCGGATGGACCATTGCTGAACGAGTGGATTGGACTATCGTGTGGGCTGAGATGAACGGGTATGATTTTAATCATCGGATCCTTAAACCCTGGGAAAGAGATCCTGCTTTTTATAAATCCTTATGGACCTACCAAAGTGACGTACCTGCACACGAAGGTCCTACCCATCATGCAACAACCGAGATCTGGACCTATGATTTTCCACTGATTCCAAAAGAAAAACAAAGACTGCTGCAAGATCTGGCGGTTATTCCTCCTTTGAATGAGCAGGCCAAACTTAATCTTACGGGCAATGCCCGGGACCTGTGGGTTGCCGGCATTCGGGATATCCGCAGCCAAAGTCGAAACCTGCGCCGCATCCTGGAACAGCCGGGTGTCAAAGGAGATGCCGAACTCCTGGGTGCAATCCAGGCGGCGATCTCATCTACTGATGATTTGGCGAACTGGTTGGAACAAGAGGCCCAATCCAAGACCGGACCATCCGGAATAGGGAAAGAAAATTATACTTGGTATTTGCAAAAGGTACACCTGGTTCCACTAAGCTGGGAGGATGAGGTTATGATCCTGAAACGGGAGCTGGCGCGAGCTTGGTCTTCTTTAAAACTGGAAGAACATCGCAACCGCAAGGTACCGGAATTGAAAGCTGCTGATTCGCCAGAGGCCTATGATGCCCTGGCCGAGCAAGCTGCCCAAAGCTTGATGACTTTTCTGGAAGAAGATGAAATCGTAACGGTGAAGGAGTACTTTGAACCTGGCCTTCGGGAACACCTCGGGCAGTTTGTTCCGGAGGAAAGGCGCAATTTCTTCTGGATCGGAGCCCATTATGATCCCAGGCCGCTATTTTCTCATTTCTATCATTGGTTCGAATTAGCCCGTATGGACAATGAACCACATGCGAGCCCCATTCGTCGAGGACCGTTGCTTTACAACATTTTTGATTCCCGAAATGAAGGTATGGCTACGGCTGTAGAGGAAATGTTTATGCAAGCCGGTTTGTATGATCGAACACCCAGAGCGCGGGAAATTGTCTATATCATGATTGCCCAGCGAGCCGCTCGTGGTTTAGGTAGTTTATATGCGCACGCCAATGAAATGACCATGGAAGAAGCCGGGGGCATCCATTCGGAGTACACCCCACGGGGATGGATGAAAACTGAAAAGGAACTGTTGATCTTCGAACAGCACCTCTACCTTCGCCAACCGGGATATGGTACCAGTTATATTACCGGAAAATATTTAATGGAGAACGCAATGGCGGATCATGCCCGGGTATTAGAGAATCGCGGACTAGCTTTTCAAGTGAAAGATTTTTTTGATCAACTGAATTCAATAGGTAATATTCCAATGGTACTGGGGCATTGGGAAATGACGGGTGTGGATACCCATTTGGACGGTCTTTATGACTGAGGTCCCGGTTCATTCATTGAACGGAAGAAGTTGATCAAAGCAGGCTGAAAAGATGCCATTCACATACCAAACTTGAATACTACTCTTAGCCATCGATTATGAAAAAACTATTGATTATCCCCTTCCCAGTCCTCATCCTTTTTTGCCTGGGAAGTTTTTCCATTGCAGCCCAAGGGCTTCAACAAGTACAACCTTCAAGCGTCGGGATGTCTTCGGATCGTTTAGCACGATTAACCCAAACCCTTCAAGGGTATGTTGATGATGAGCTGTTATCCGGAGGGGTGGCTCTTATAGCCAGACAAGGAAAGGTTGCCTATCGGCATGCCTTTGGAGAACTGGATATGGAAAACGGTACCCCCATGCAACAGGATGCCATCTTTCGGATTGCCTCCCAGACCAAGGCGATTGTAAGTGTGGGCATTATGATACTGCAAGAGGAAGGGAAACTATTGATTAATGATCCGGTTGGCAAATACTTGCCCGCTTTTGAGAAAACAACTGTCGCGGTGCCCAATGGGGAAAATGGTTATGCTGTTGTTGATGCTGAACGTCCAATCACCATTCGGGATCTACTGACCCATACGGCTGGTATTGGATACGGTGGGGGTATGGCAGAAGACCTATGGGAGGAAGCTGATATCCAAGGCTGGTATTTTGCCCACCGCAACGAAACCATCCAGGCTACGGTAAACAAGATGGCAAGCCTTCCCTTTGAAACCCAACCGGGGACAGAGTTTGTCTATGGATACAATACCGATATACTGGGGGCAGTTATTGAGGTGGTTTCGGGAGCACCACTGAATACCTTTCTTCAAGATCGAATTCTGGACCCTCTGGATATGGTGGATACTCATTTTTATTTACCTCAAGAAAAAACCGATCGACTAGCAGTGGTTTATTCCTTAACAGATGGAGAATTGACCCGCGCTCCGGATTCAGGGACCATGGTTAGTCAGGGAGCTTATGTAAAGGGGCCAAGAATGTGCTTTTCCGGTGGTGCCGGATACCTGAGCACCGCGATGGATTATGCCAGATTCCTGCAGATGATGCTGAATGGAGGAGCGTTAGATGGTAAACGAATCCTATCCCGGAAAACGGTGGAATTGATGACGGCCAACCATTTAGGTTCAATTGAATTTCCCTGGGAAGATGGGACAGGCTTTGGCTTGGGGTTCGCTATCCTGGACGACCTGGGGGCTCTAGGGGTGATGGGTAGCGAAGGGTTATATGGTTGGGGAGGCGCTTATCATTCGACCTATTGGGTAGACCCCGAAGAAGAGCTGGTGGTCGTTTATTTTACCCAATTGATCCCGGCTGAGGGCATAGATGATCACGAAAAACTGAGAGCCTTGGTTTATCAGGCTATTGTGGATTAGCAGACCTGTTTTTACCGGAATTTATGACTTTCGATTTGTTGAAAAGAGAAAGGTGATCCATTACTGGACCACCTTTAACATATCTGTATCTATCCAATTCAGCTTATATGCCCAATCAGATGAATCGGTTCGTCTATTTCAGGTCGTATCGATCCAGATTCATCACCTTGTCCCAGGCGGCTACAAAGTCAGCCATGAATTTTTCCTGACTATCCGAACAAGCGTATACCTCCGCAATCGCGCGAAGCTCAGAATTAGAGCCAAAGATCAAGTCGACCCGGCTACCGGTCCACTTAAGGTCTCCGGAAGAACGATCCCGTCCTTCGAACACTTCTTTGGATTCAGAAGTAGCTTTCCAAGAAGTGTGCATATCCAATAAGTTCACGAAGAAATCATTGGTCAGTTGCCCGGGACGATCGGTGAAAACTCCATATTTGGATTCATCATAGTTTGTATCCAGGACTCGCATTCCACCAACGAGGACTGTCATTTCTGGAGCGGTGAGGGACAGCAACTGCGCTTTATCAACCAACATATCTTCTGCATTGGCTGTAAACTGAGCCTTTTTATAGTTGCGGAAACCATCTGCATTGGGCTCCAGGTAGGCAAATGATTCTACGTCGGTCTGTTCCAGGCTTGCATCTGCCCGACCAGGTGTAAAAGGAACCTCCACTTCATGACCTGCATCTTTAGCAGCCTTTTCGATGGCAGCGCATCCGCCCAGCACGATCAAATCAGCCAGGGAAACCATTTTTCCGCCCGACTGGGCCGCATTGAATTCTTGTTGGATGCCTTCCAGGGTATCTAATACGGTGGACAAGGATGCGGGCTTGTTCACTTCCCAGTATTTCTGGGGAGCCAGCCGGATGCGGGCTCCATTGGCGCCACCGCGCTTATCCGAATTGCGGAAAGAAGAAGCAGATGCCCAGGCTGTAGAAACCAGTTGAGAAACGGATAATCCGGAAGCCAGTATTTTGGATTTGAGATCAGCAATATCCTGATCATCAATTAGTTTGTGCGTGACTTCAGGAATAGGATCTTGCCAGATCAACACTTCTTCCGGTACCTCAGGACCCAGATATCGTTCGCGAGGGCCCATATCCCGGTGGGTCAATTTGAACCAGGCCCGGGCAAACGCGTCGGCAAATTGATCCGGATTTTCGTAAAAACGTCTGGATATCTTTTCATAAGCCGGATCTACCCGCAATGCCAGATCGGTAGTCAGCATGAAAGGGGCATGCTTCTTGGATGCGTCATGCGCATCGGGCACGGTACCGGCTCCTGCTCCATTTTTAGGCTGCCATTGATGTGCACCGGCAGGGCTCTTGGTCAATTCCCACTCGAATCCGAACAGATTTTCGAAGTAGTTATTGCTCCACTGGGTCGGAGTAGTTGTCCAGGCTCCTTCCAGACCACTGGAAATCGTATCCGGACCTGCACCAGAACCAAAGGAATTCTTCCAGCCCAGACTTTGCTCCTCAATACTTGCTCCGGCTGGTTCCCGCTCTATATACTGGCTTGGATCTGCGGCTCCATGCGTTTTTCCAAAGGTGTGTCCACCGGCAATAAGGGCAACCGTTTCTTCATCATTCATCGCCATACGGCCAAAGGTTTCGCGAATGTCACGAGCTGCAGCCAATGGATCCGGATTGCCGTTGGGACCTTCCGGATTTACATAGATCAAGCCCATTTGAACGGCACCCAGTGGGTTTTCCAGATCCCGATCACCCGTGTAGCGCTTATCTCCTAGCCATTCTGTTTCAGATCCCCAGTATACATCTTCTTCGGGTTCCCACACATCTTCACGGCCCCCGCCAAAGCCAAATGTTTTGAGTCCCATGGACTCCAGGGCGCAGTTGCCGGTCAATACCATAAGGTCAGCCCAGGAGATCTTGCGGCCATATTTTTGCTTGATGGGCCAAAGCAACATACGTGCTTTGTCTAGGTTGGCATTGTCTGGCCAGCTATTCAGAGGTGCAAAACGGAGCGTACCCGCACCTGCTCCGCCGCGACCATCTCCTATTCGGTAAGTACCGGCACTATGCCAGGCCATTCGGATGAAAAAAGGCCCATAGTGACCATAGTCGGCTGGCCACCAGTCCTGGGAGTCAGTCATCAGGTCAATAATGTCCTGTTTAACGGCTGCCAGATCGAGCGATTTGAATTCTTCCGCATAGTCGAAGGCCTCATCCATGGGGTTGGATAGGGAGGAGTGCTGGCGTAGAATGTTCAATTTCAGTTGGTTGGGCCACCAATCCCGGTTGGAGGTGCCACCACCTGCGCCATGTTTGAGTATACGGCCGGTAAATGGGCACTTGCTTCCGTTATTAACGTTGTAACTGGAAGTACCGTTAGTCGTGCCCGGATGATTATGTGTATCCATGCTAAAATGATTTTTGTTAGTTGCTAGTAAAAATTCTGGTCCTTTAAGGTACGTCTAATTCGTCACGATTTGGATTGATTTAATTTATAGTCCAATTTATCTTTTTTATGTAAGTAAACCGTTTTTGACTGATACAAGTCTATATTTTGAGGATTTGTACCAGATCCATTTGTAACCCAACCTGTACCTTTAAAAAGCCATATCCTTTCTAATCAAATTACTTGAATGAAGAACCTAATACGCATCCTCTTCCTCTTCCACGGCTCTTTTCTGGTGGCGCAGTCAGGTCAAAACGTAGGACCTATTTTCGTAATAGAACAGGAACTCGTTACCAAAGAAAAAGTGGAAGCCCTAGCCAGCCAGGGGCGAATCAAAACCATGCATAATGGGGTAACGGATGCCGTGTTTGATAGATTGAAGCAAATTCATGGGGATACATTGATCGCCAAAGAGTTTATTGTTCTCCTGGAGTTACAGTCTGAAGAAGCGTCAGGGAGTCAAAAGTCCAATCCATCTCTGCCAAGGGCGGAACATCCAAATAAAAAGGCAGCGGATAGATACCTCTTAACGGTTGGAGATCAAGCCGCAGATTTTACCGTTCGGATGACCGATGGTACCTCTATTCAATTATCAGATTTGAAAGGCAAAGTCGTACTCCTAAATTTCTGGGCTACCTGGTGTGCACCCTGTATACGGGAGTTCTATGAAATGCCATCCAAGATTTTGGATGTGTTTGACCAGGAGAAGTTCGTTTATCTACCCGTTGCAAGAGGAGAAGAAGAAGAGGTGGTTAACAAGAAACTGGAGCAATTAAACGAAAAAGGAATTGTATTTGAAAGCGGGCTTGACCCAGACGAAGAAATCTGGAAAAAATATGCTTTAGGATCCATTCCCAAAAACTTCATTATTGATCAAGACGGAATGATCCGGTATGTCTCCACTGGGAATAGCGGGAGTAGTGTAGATGAGATGCGGCTCGAGTTGCAAAAGCTCTTATGGTAGGGGGTAGCGTGATAAGGTATTCTCATTGCTGATACATTTGACCAAATGATGTCGGACCCGGAAAGATAAAAAGACATTGAACGAGCAGGCGTGATAGGCCCAACCGCTGCATCCATACTGAATAAGGTAGCCTAAAGAAATAGCACAACAATGCGTAAGGGTAAGCATGGTTATTATGCTTGCCTTTTTCTATTTTTAATTCGATATAAACTTATCGGGTCAAAGCATGGAAAATGCAACACAATTGTCGGAGCGTGTCCGAGAAGTACTGTTGGACGGTACGTGGATTGCCAATACTAATTTCCAGGACCAATTATCCAGAACCACCTGGGAAGAAGCTACCCGTAAAATCGGAAGCTTAAATACGATTGCGGGCCTGACGTATCATGTGAACTACTATTTGGCCGGATTAATCCATGTGTTTGAGGGGGGAAACCTGGAGATCCGGGACAAATATAGTTTTGATGTACCTGAAATTCGGTCTATAGAAGCATGGGAAAGGCTTCGGGAGGACCTTATGACCCACGCTGAGGCGTTTGCTAAACATGTGGAGGACCTGTCCGTAGAAAAACTGGATTCTGTTTTTGTAGAAGAGCGCTATGGTTCTTACCGCCGGAATATTGAAGGGGTAATTGAACACTGCTATTATCATTTGGGGCAGCTTGCCTTGCTTCGGAAGTGGATGGACATGGATCTGAATTAGATACGTTTAATTTTCCGGCCTTTGCTACGGGATACTTGTTGCTCGATACGCATAACTCGGCATCTGAAAGCAAAATCATTTGGAGGATGGATCCGCCTCTATATTGTATTTTGGCTTGGTATTATTTAAAAATGAATTACAAAAAAAGATGAGCTCTAAACGACTTTACCGAACCTTCGGATTAATGGCAATGCTGCTTTTGATCCCATTGATCGCCATGCAATTTACGACTGAAGTGCAATGGGAGTTGTTGGATTTTGTAGTCGCTGGAGGGCTCTTATTCAGCACAAGCTTAGCTGTTGAATTTGTATTTCAAAATATAGACCAAGCTTCTACACGCATCACATTGTACACAGCTTTTTTGTTGATGTTTCTGCTGGTGTGGGCAGAATTGGCAGTGGGAGTCTTCGATTAAAAGACAATCGAAATTGTGGATCGAATTCCGCTATTAGGGGAATGATATATTTTTTTAAGCAAATGGAATGAATTCCGTAAGTAAAGATGGGAAGGATATTAGGGTCCTCCTAGCCTGTATATAGCCTATGCCCACCAGAAGGTCGAACCAGGCCTCCCAAACTATAATTTCAGGGTGTGCATAAAAATATCCGGTTCGAACATGGATTTATTTGAATCCGTTTAAAAAGAAAATATATCTGATGTATAGGATTCGATACTGGGTGGTAGCAGTTGTATTTATTGCTTTTGCAGCTTGTAAGTCAAAGACAACCTTTCCTGTTTCTAATGTGGTGCCCGCTGCTGAGATAACAGTCCAGCAGGATACTGGAGATAACGGAAACACGAAATTTAAGATAACCGCTGAAAACCTGGCCAGCGCAGACCGAATACACGCTTCGAATAGTGTTTATGTAGTCTGGGTCCTCTCTGAAAACAATGGGGTTCAAAATATAGGTCAGATGGATATTGAGAATGGGGCTAAAGCGGTATTGGAGGCCACTTCCCCCTACCAGGCCCGGGAAATATTCATAACGGCAGAAAAAAGAGGAAATATATCCCGTCCCCGAGGTAAGGAGGTGGCCAGAAAGATATTGTAGGTCTATCCTTGACGATTATAGTCTGACCCTTAAATAAAGTATGTCCTACCAATGGGTCGAGCCCAAGCGAAAACGTTCATTTCGTTTTGACAAACTATTGCAGGCTATGCTTTCTTAGTGTTGGAAACTAGGACTAGCGGGCGAGGAAATGTTCGGAGGGACTTTAAGTTCCTCCAAGTTTGGTTATAGCCTATGCCCGCCAGTAAGTCGAGTCGAGCCTTCCTTGTAGTTATCCCTTCAGGCTCTGTCAAAGTTGACACCAGCCCGTGACCGGCAGCATAGGCTGTTGTAGTTACTGAAAACAGAGGCTAATGTCCTTAATGCAGCACTTTTCTGCCAAACTTTCTAAGCCAATGATATGATCTCCCCGATTGCCTATTTTATGGCTTCAAATAAATCCTCACCAATAGGGTTTCGATTACGGAAAGTGCAATTAGACGCTTTCTGTTGCCCACCTTAACTCATTTCATTTCTAAGACTCATGTAGCCTGTTCGCGATCCGCTGTTATACCCGGATTTGCATGGGAGTACTTTGGAATGTGTACGTGCATTGCATTTGGGGAAGAGTTCCCTTTCCAAATGCAATGACTACCTCCATAATTTAAGGAAGGGTTCAGTAACTCAAAAAAAATAAATAGTTCTACCGTAGGAGTATGGAAAACCTGATTGCACTCATTGTTGTATTTGCCTTTGCTCGATTTTTGTTCAATCGTTGGATTTTTAAAAGGAAGAGAAGACGTCGTCGTACCTATTACCGAAATGTTTATCTAAAGTCTGATGACTGGAGGCGAAAGCGTTACGTGGTTCTGAAAAGAGACAACTGGAAGTGCGTTTATTGTGGAGCCAAGGCCACGGAAGTCCACCACAAGAGATACGCGCGTCGGATCGGAAGAGAACCGACCAAATGGCTCGTTTCCATTTGTAATTCGTGCCATCAAGCTATACATAATTGAAGAAGGAAAATTCAAGACTTTTCTCCGGACACCTTCTGGTGGATTTGAATAAGCCGTTCCTTGTTCCTACTCGCCACCTACAAGTCTACCCAGATGGGGGTCTCGTCTACATATTGCATCATTAAGAAGGTAAAGCGGTTACCTTTCCGGGTGTTTGTTGTTTGATCCCACCAAGCGGCTGGACAGCCGAAAAAACCTTGTGGACATTTACCAAAAATCCAAATGATGAAACCATTTCTTGTTCTCCTTTTTTCTTGGCTCACGATTTTCACCTACGCCCAAACCGAACAAGTCGAAAGCCTAGAAAAGCTATTAACGGATAGCAAAGTTCCGGCCCTGGGCCTGGGAATCATTGAAAAAGGGAAGTTGACTAAAATCGAAATGTATGGTACGCTGGATGGGGAGACCCAAGCTCCATTCAACACCATTTTCAAGGTAGCTTCCTTGACGAAGCCCATCTTTACCCTAACCGTTTTGAAATTAATTAATAAGGGAGAATTGGGCCTGGATGAACCCTTACACCCGTATTGGATAGATCCGGATCTCAAAGAAGATGAACGTCATAAAAAGCTGACCCCGAGATTGGTCCTTTCGCATCAAACAGGCTTTCCCAATTGGAGATACCTGCAAGACGAAAACAAGTTGGCCTTTCAGTTTGATCCGGGGACCGGCTTTCAATACTCAGGTGAAGGATTTGAATACCTGCGAAAAGCCATCGAGAATAAACTGGATAAATCCCTGGAGGAAATAGCTCAGGAACTGCTCTTTGATCCCTTGGAAATGACGGATACCCGTTTTTGGTGGGATGAAGGATTGGATGAATCCCGCTATGCCCAAAACTTCAATGAAAAAGGCGAGCCAATTGAGACGGTAAAATATTACGAAGCCAATGCTGCGGCCAATCTCCTGACTACCGTGGAAGACTACGGAAAATTTCTCACGCACGTCATTGCGCATGCGGGACTCTCCGATGAGATATATGGCGAAATGATCAAACACCAGGCCAAAGTCAAAGAGAATAATTATGTGGGTTTGGGTTGGGAAATATTAACCGATTTTAGTGATGATGAGTATGCCTTGCTGCATTCGGGTAAAGATCCCGGCGTAAGTACCTTGGCCCTGTTTTTTCCGAAATCCAAAAATGGATTTATCATCTTCCTGAATGGGGATAATATGTTTCCCATTTACGAAGAGTTATTGACGAATCGACTTTATCTGGGGACGGAGTTGTGGAGTAAGAAGTAATGGTCCTTTGCGATCTTGTCGGTGGGCTTTTCAGTAAGAAGTTCAGGTTATTTGCGGTCATCTATGGTACCTTGTCCGTATGGAGTCTTTCACATCGTTTCTGACCCAAATTCATACCGTATCCGAGCCCGTACTAACATCCTACATCTCCCTATGGAGACAATATCATCTTTCCCGGAAGCAAATAATGACGGCTCCTGGAGAAGTGGAGGGGCATTTGTATTTTGTTGAACGAGGCATCCAAAAATCCTACTTTCAGCACAAGGAAAAAGAGCACGTGATTGCCTTTGCCTACGCGCCTTCGTTCAGTGGGATCCCCGAGTCCTTCTTCCTTCAAAAGCCTTCACGCTATTTTTTGGAAACCCTTACCGAAAGCCATTTCCTGCGGATTTCCTATGATCAGCACAGGCGATTCATGATGGAACATGGAGAGATGGAAACTCTATTCCGGAAGCTCACCGAGATGTTTCTCGATGGGGTGATCCAACGACAGCATGAGCTCATGGCTCTGGATATGACGGAGCGTTTCAAAGTATTTGTCAGCAGAAGTCCTCATCTATTACAGATGATCCCTCAAAAAGACCTGGCCTCTTACCTTCGCATAGATCCTACCAATTTCAGTAAACTGATCAACAACATCCGAATCTGAAATCTTGGTCTACACCAAAAATGAGATCAATTAAAGACTGGAGTTTTGTCCTGTTAAAATTATTCAAGGGCAAAAAAATTCAGTCATGAAAACAATTAAATTCTTACCACTAGCGGTTTTTGCGCTTTCTTCCGTTAATGTATGGGCGCAACAACCCCATCCCATTTCTCCTCAGCAAGAAATTGTAGAACGGTTTCTAAACGGGTTTAACGATCCGGAAAAGATTTCCGAATCCCTGGCCCTGTTAGCCGATGATTATCGGTTTCAAAACCCCATGGTCAAGCTTCATTCCAAAGTTGAGTTTATCCAATTGGCACAGGAAATTGGCAAGGTGGTTACCGGTTTGGAGTTGGTCAACACGGCCTCTGCTGGAGATTGGGTAGCTACCTATTATGTATTTAAATCGGATCTGCCGGGCTTGGAACGCAACCTGGCTTCGGAGTGGTTCAGAGTAGAGGATGGGGTCATCATGGAATCTCATCTGATCTATGATGCTTCGGAATGGCGAAAAGTATACCAGCAGATGAATGAATGAGACTCCAACGAATCATAGGTTGGTGTATCCTATAGCCGGCTTTGGCCGGCTATTTTTTTTGGAAATAACGCCTCAGATTTCCTCCTTTTGAGGGTGCTTGGCAGGGTGAGAGGTTAACTGACTATTACGGATTAAATCCGGCCTAAACTTATAGATTTCCTTATTGTTTGGGGCTGAAAGATGTGTCTTTTTGTATGTACTATACGCAACATCCTAAAACCAAGTTAATGAGTGCTCGCCAAACCTTATTCCTAAATCTCAAGCTTGCCTTGCTGGGGTCGGTTATTCTTCTTTTTCCACTATGGCTACAAGCACAAACGGATTCATCCCTGGTGAGTGACCTGGACAGAACGTTTATGCCTGCTATCCAGATGGGCTATGTCTTTCACGGTACCCCAGAGCTTTCCGGTGGATTGATGATCCAGACCTCTCTTGAATACCGAGGCGTTTCCAATTTCGTGTTTCGAATAAACTATGATGACTTCGACGCCAATATGAATGTGGAGTACCCCATTAACCCGGATCTTACCTTTACTGGAAGGATGTCCTTTTTTGAGGTCATTGGCGGAGTAGGGTACCGGGTACCCTTAAAAAAGCATACGCTTACCGGGTACATTCAACCCGGATTTAGAAAATATGGCTATCCGGATTTTGATATTGATACTGTTCAAGCCAATCTCAATTTCGACAGTAGATTTATAGGCATCGCACGATACAGTATCGGCTATGAATTTGCCATTTTACCGAAACTGTATTTCGTGGTCGAAGCTTTAGCGAGTCACGTATTCAAGCGAAAAGACTTTTGGGCAGACCGAGTATGGTCCTATGGGGTAACTGTTGGAATTTCAGCGACTCTCCTATAGCAAAATCGGAATAGAACCTAATTATCCATTCACCTAAAAAATGTATCCTTTTATGGCTTCTGTAAAATTCTCCGACCTTTTGAATACGCTCGATGCTACACGTACTACTTTGCTTGCGGCGGCGAATGGAGATGGGATCGTCAGCCGGGCTGACCTTAAAAACCTGCTCCGTCAAACCGAAGATCCACTGAAAAAGAGGTTCCTGGAATTCTTCTTTGGCTTTCTCGTCAAATTGGAGGACCGGCCTAGAATGCGCGTAACCGAAGCCATTATTGACAAGGGAATAGCTTTTATCCAGGAGCAGATCATCCCGCACTTTGAAATCAAGGAAAACTTCACCCAAAGTACGAACCAGCAAATTGCGGAAACCCATGCCGCGGCATTTCCAATGGCGATGGAACTCATCCGTTTTACAGCAAATCAGTCCACCTTGAGCCCCAAAGCTGTAAGCGATCAAATTGCCGAATTTAGTGAGGGGCTCCTTTTCGACGACTATGGTTCTGAAGCTGCTATAGGGATCGAAGCCTTTTTTCTGGAACATCCAGACGGCACATTAACCCCAGCATCCTTTGTGCAGGCCTTAGGCGTGGATCCGAATACACCAAAAGGCACCGTGTCTAGGTTTGATCCGGCCGACGGTGTTCTGCTCACCTTTGTGGACCAACACTTTCATTCCGGTAAAGCGGATCAGGCGAAAAAGTTGGTGGATCTTATGCAATCCCATCTCGAGGATCTTACCATCATCGTTATGGGAGAAGATAACCATCCCGACCTGGAATCCAATCACCCGGTTTATGTGGTGGGTGTTGGGCCAAATGGAGATTTGGCCGGTTTTCAATCGGTGGTGATCTGGACGTAAAAATGGGAGCAGCTGCTCCTGTGCTGACATGCACCGCTTCGTCAAGTATTAGCTGCCGTACATCCTTTACAAATGTGTCGGTCGGTAGATTGAAAATTAATGATGCATTTCCAGGAGATAGGTCCTAAATCTCTTTTTATCATGTGTCGGTTTAATACCGTTTTAAAATGAAAATGACGTATGTAAACGGCTTCTTTTTCCCCTACTCAGCGTTAACCCGGAAAATTCATCGAATTTTCCGCCCAAAGGGCTGACGAATTGCAAAGTTTTGCAATTGTCAGTGTTAATCCTGACATAAGTGGTTGGAAATGAGCATATTTTCAGCCACTTATCGTCACGATTCACGGGAATCCGTGAATCATTCGGATTAAAAAGCCTCGCCGTAGCTCAGGCTATGCCTACGTTTTTCGCCTTGATTAGCAGAAAAATAAGCTCGTTTCTATTTGCGACCTTCTCAATTTAAAACGGTTTAAATCGCCAAAAGACATAACTTTTGGCGGATAAATACGACAAAAGGTTACTTCCTGATCGAGGCAGGTGAGCATCAAGCAGAAAATCCATGCTGCCGTCGGGCTTGCTTTTTTATTAGTGAGCGTCACTTTTTATTCAAGTGATACCAATAACGGTTTTCGATGTTAAGATCTCCAATAAAGTATAAAGGGGTAGGGAGGTTTACGAAAACTAAATAGGGCATTGTTTTTCCGACGGGCCATTGGAAACAAGGGAATCCTTACATTGAAGGGCTTAACATCCTGGAATGGCCCACAATCGAAAACTTCGTACCGTCATCTTTGCCGATATACAAGGCTATACGGCCTTGATGCAGGAAAACGAGCCCCATGCTCTCGAGCTTTTAAATACGTTCAAGAGTACCTTGGACGAAATAGTCCCCCTGCATAAGGGTGAGATCATCCAATTCTTCGGTGATGGTGCTTTATTGGCCTTTGACAGTACTACTGATGGGGTTGAATGCGGTATTCGGATGCAAAGGATCTTTGGAGAACAGCAACTTCCGGTTCGGGTGGGTATGCATTTGGGGGAGGTCGTTTTCAAGAATAATAACCTGTTCGGCGATGGCGTGAACATTGCTTCCCGAATAGAATCCATCGGGGTGCCAGGCACCGTATTAGTCTCCAAGACCGTCTGGGATCAGGTTCGCAATAAAACAGAATTTGAACTGGAATCCCTGGGGGATTTTCAATTTAAGAATGTGGCCGAACCCATTGAAGTCTTTGCTGTAAAAAATGAGGGATTATTCGTTCCGGATCGGAGAAAGCTGACCGGAAAAATTCAGGCTCGCCCTTTCTCCTGGCAAAAAGCTGCAGGCTTTTTGCTGCTCTTTGGATTGGTGGTCGCTCTGGGGATCGGATTGGTTTTGAGTTGGGGTACTTCGCCGACTATTCCGGAGGATATTCGGAAGAAACGTTTGGCGGTTATGGTTTTTGAAAACCAAACCTTTAAACCCGAGTATAATGCCTTTGGCAAGATGATCTCCGATTGGGTCACCAATGGGTTGATGGAGACCGGCGAAGCCAACATCATCAATGCAGTTAACTTAACCCCTAAGGAAAGTTCGGAAGAGCCTGAAGGCAGGATCACCGAGATCTTGTTGGCAGCAGGGGTAAACTTGATGTTGAAAGGGCGGTATTACCTGATTGATGATCGGCTGGCCGTTCAGGCCAACTTGATTAATGCTCAAACCGGTGAAGTTATTCATGCTTTGGATCGTATGGAAGGGGACAAAGATGATCTCTCCGGATTACTTCGGTCTTTGACCCAGGAAGTCCTGGGGTATTGGGCGGTAAAGGATCGCAATCGCTTCCTCCAGAATCCACCTGCTTATGATGCTTATCAGGAATGGTTGGAAGCAGATCGTTTTACCATTTCTGACCCCAATCAGGCTGCCCGGCATTACCAACAGGCTTTTGTCTTGGATTCCACCTTTTTTGATCCCCTGATCTCATTGTTTCAGCTCTATGGAAGCATAGGCCGCTTTCAGGAGCGAGATTCACTATATGCCTTTTTGGAAGAAAGATCGGCCCAATTCACCCGCTGGGAAAAGATCCGGTTTAACGAGGTCAGGGCTGTGCGGAACAAAGATTGGGAAGCGGTAGCGCAATCCGCAGAGCGTCGTTACCAAATGGATTCCACAGACCATAAGGCATTGGAACTGGCGATGTCTGCATACAACTGCATCAATTTCCCAACTCGATCTCTGGAACTGAGCAAAAGCTTCGATTTTAGCTATTTGACCCGGGATCTCTATGATATTATCTGGCTCGAAACCAACCAGATATTCCCTAATCTGCAACTGGGTAATTTTGAGGAAGTCGATCGAATTGCCAGCCAGTACGATTATGCTAAAATTCCAGACGCCACCGCCGCCATGCACCTTAAGGCACTTGTCCACCTGGACAGCTTTGATCGATTGGACCGGTTCTTTCACTTTTATCAATCGGAAAAGGTGTACAATACATCCGGGAGACCGACGCCTTTTTACACGATCCATGCCATGCTGTGCGACGAATTACTCATTGTTGGCAACCAGGATATCCTTCAACAATATGTCGGCATGATGGAGCAACAGCTCCCGGCAGATCCTTTCCATCCATCTTATTTTGATATCAAGGGTTTTGTCCATTTTCATTCCGGAAGGTATTTGGAGGCCGCCCAGGCTTGGGAAAAGCATCAGATTCGGAAAGAAGACTGGCCGGGATGGTTGTGGCAGACGCTGGAATACGATCGGCTGAGCAAGATTGGACATTGTTACGCCAAAATAGGTATGCAGGAGCAGGCTGATCTATATCGGGAACGGCTCATACAGACCACCAGCGGTTTGGATCAATATTATGGGGCGCGCATCCTGGCTGCGGGAGGCCAATTGGACGAAGCGATTCAATCCTTAAGAAGAGCCCTTCAGGAAGGATTCCATTTCTACGGACCGGTTCGGTTTACCTTTGATCCTTTCCTTATGCCTTTGTATCAACAAGCCGAATTCCAGGAACTGGTGAAGCCGCGGTGAGGAGAAAAGAGTATTTATACCGTTTTAAAATGAAAATGACGTATGTAAACGGCTTCTTTTTCCCCTAC
>CAZXLD010000061.1:0-24388 GCA_964641965.1 uncultured Saprospiraceae bacterium
GACGGACAACCTATATCAGGGACGTACACCTTTTGCCATTCGACGCTTGCCATTTGCCATCAAAGTGCCTTTCGCAACTCGTCCAGGAAGTTTCTCGCTTCTTTCAGTCGAAGCATTTGCTCGTCCCGTTCTTTACGGAATTGTTTTTGCCGAAGGATTTCCTCCTTGGCCCCAGAAATGGTAAAGCCGCGATCCTTTACCAAGTGATAAATGATCTTGAGCTGTTCCAGGTTTTGAGGGGTAAATCTTCGGTCGCCCTTGCTGTTTTTATGAGGTTTCAACAGGTCGAATTCGCCTTCCCAAAACCGGATCAGGGATTTGGAAATTTCGAACATACTGGCGACCTCTCCGATGGTGTAATACCGCTTAAGATCCTTGGAAGGGATATTAGGCATGCGTAAAATTCAAATCTTTATAACTATGCAAGGTACTATATTCCCAAAATAAAAAGGGTAAAAGCGATCTACCGTCAAGCGTTCTCAAGCCGATTTACCAATAATTGGTTACTTTTTTTCGGATCTGCCTTCCCATTCGTTTTACGCATCAACTGCCCCATGAAGAAGCCCAACAACCCTTTTTTCCCTTTTTGATACGCTTTCACTTTATCCGGAAATGCCTCCAGGATTTCATCAATAAACCCATCCAATTCAGTAGTATCACTTAACTGAAACAGTCCCAGAGAGGATGCCAATTGCTCAACCGGTTGATCCGGCTTTGCTAACCAAGCCGGCAACAACTGTTGCATGGCTGCCGTATGACTTAGTTTATCCTCCGCTATAAGTTGAAACAACTGACAGATTCCCGCAATGGAGATCGGAAAGTCTGTTACGTCAACAGCATGGCTTTTGGCCCAGGGCATGATTTGATTGATCAGGAAATTACCAGCCTGCTGAGGGTTGGCTCCCGCTTCCACCAATAAGATAAAGAATTGTGCAACTGCTTTGGTTTCCGTCAGCAGCGCAGCCTGGTAATCGGTAATGGAATAGGAGCTAAGCCATTCCGTTTGAAGAGCACGCGGCAGCTTGGGCATGCTTCGCTGGAGATCACGAACCCAATCGGGATCTATGCCTAAGGCTGGAAGATCCGGTTCTGGTAAATACCTGTAATCTTGGGCATCCTCTTTATCGCGGAGCGATCTGGTGACTCCAGAAACAGGATCAAACTGACGTGTCTCCTGCTCAACTTCGATACCTTGATCCAGCAAGCCGGCCTGACGTTGCGATTCGAAAGCAATTGCCTGCCGGGCATAACGCATGGAGTTTAAGTTTTTCACCTCACAACGCTGACCAAATTGAGTAGCCCCCTGTGGCCGCAAGGAAATATTGCAGTCACAACGAAGCGACCCCTGTTCCATATGCCCATCCGAAATATCTAGCCATCTGACCAACCTTCGCATTTCGCTCATCAGGGCATCTACTTCTTCAGCCGAACGCAGATCAGGTTCTGTAACTATTTCCAGCAAAGGCGCTCCTGCCCGGTTGAGGTCTATGCTGGTATATGTTGTATCTGCTTCGTGTATACTCTTACCTGCATCTTCTTCGAGGTGTATTTGTCTAAGTCGAATGGATTTAACACCCTCCGAGGTTGATATTTCAATAGCTCCTCCTACACATAGAGGTAAATGATGTTGACTAATCTGGTATCCTTTGGGCAGATCGGGATAAAAGTAATGCTTGCGATCAAAAGCAAGACGGTCGGCAAGTGTACAATTCAAGGCTAGGCCCAACTGAATGGCACGCGCTACATGCTCTCGGTTTATCCTGGGTAATGTTCCGGGCAAGGCTAAAGAGACCGGGCTAACGAGCGTGTTAGGCGGTGCACCAAACCGATTTTGATCTGGGCAAAAGGCCTTGCTCGTCGTATTTAATTGAACATGGACTTCTAATCCAATTACCAGTTCGTACTCCATTACTGCAATTGAAATCTTTTCAAATTAAGCAAACATTAATCCACTGATCAAAAAAGTAAAGCTTAGGAAAATAATAATAATGACTTGGTAGGAAACAAAAACAAACCCAAATTTGAAAAGCGTCTTAAACCAACCCTGTTTGTAGTAATTGAGCATGGCCCAGTACACATAGACGGCTGCTAAAACAAAAGGTATGAAGTACATTTCATCTCGCCAATAAGCAATAATTGCTGTCAGTGATAGTAAGATGAATAAGAAAGCATGGGTGTAAAAAGAGAAATACAAATGCTCAATAAAATAGCGCTTTCTTCTCCAATACAAAGCTTTCAAAACCAGGGCAATCGCAGGCATCATAATGAGGAGCATCCAGGTTACCTGTCCCAGCGCAAATTGCCAAAAACTGGACTGATTTTGTACGACCCGGACGGTTTGTCTGATTATGGTTCGCCCCAACGGAGTTTCAATATTATATTTTTGCACCAGAGAGTCAGGATGAAGGTTAAAAAACTCATCTTGGTCAAAAGAGACACTGTAACCTTTAAATCCGTTCTTAAAGTCAAAACCAACATAATCAAAATTCATGGAGTCAATTTGAGGACTGCCTATTTTGAGCATGAAGGTATCTAAGGCTGCTTGCCATCCTGGATCCCGTATGCGTTGGGTTTTTAGAGAATCATAATATCCTTGTATCTGTTCCCTGAGATCGTTCTCGTAGGCCTCTTGCTCCATATTGGATTCATTATCCTTAAACGATGCCGTTATCTGACCGGATAGTACATAATTGAGGATGGCTAAGAAAAGGATTGCCGTAACCAAGAAAATACGAGCGGGATGTACGAACCGTTTCCGCTGACCTTCAAAAAAAAGAAGTGGTAAACGGCCCGGGACTAACATGGCCTTTAGGGTCCTGAATATTTTGTTGTCCAGGCTGAAAAACGCATCCAGTAATTCGTGAAACAGGTCTTTTAGCGGGATCTTTCCAGCATACACCTTTTGGCCACATCTAGGACAATAGTATGCCCGATCCCCTAGGGGTTCACCACAATTAGCACACTTTTTTTCCTGTACATTTTGGACCATACAGCTGAAAATAAACGATTATTTCTCCTCAGCAGCCTTGTATAAGTAGCCGTCTTCCCCGAACATAAGAGAACTTTCCGGAAAATCGTTCCAGCTCAAGGCTCTTACTTTTTCCAAGGCCCGTTTTTGGGGGTCTGGTAATGGCCCATGATCATAGCCTTGATATACAGAGATCAGCTGCCCTTCCAGAAAAACACCATTTCGATCAACCACTATTTCTATCATTGGAGCATAACCCGCCGGTCCTCTCAGGTTAAAGCGGCCGTACGTACAAAAATTTCCAAGACTATAGGCAATAAATCGATCCTTATACAGCTCAACGGCACGGCTTACATGCGGACCATGACCAAAAACGATATCAGCTCCAGCATCAATGACAGTATGTGCAAAGATGTACACATTACCACGGTTTTCACCATAATAGGTTTCTGACCGTCGAGGTACATGCTGGTTATCTGCTCCTTCGGCGCCACCATGAAAGGAAACCATCACAACATCACTATTTTCTTCGAGGAATTGCACCAGCTGGCGGGCCTTAGCAAGATCGTGAATACTACAGGTCCCCGTATTCGGAGCAAAGGCACACATACCGACGCGCAGTCCGTTTCGCTCGATGATGACATACTCATCACTGCCTGCCAATCCGGCATAGCCTATGCGATTGGAATCCAATACGGCTTTTGTTCTCTTGCGCCCTTCCCATCCAAAATCACCGGAGTGATTGTTGGCTATACTCATCAAATCAAAACCTGCTGTTTTCAATGCTTCCCCGTAGTGCTCAGGTGAACGAAAAGCATAGCATACTTTGGGGTTAGAACATCGCTTTACGGTGCCACCTTCATCGATAAGAGTACCTTCCAGATTGCCAAAGGCCACATCTGCAGCATTCAGCCAGGGAACCACTGCCTTTAACAAACCGGTTGCACCTTCCTTGGGTAGGTAACCAGCATCAGGATAATGGGTACCCAGCATAATATCTCCCACACCAATAATGGTCCAGCTATTCTGTTGAAACCGGCTGGTATCATAAACCAACCCCTCAGGCAGGCTGAGCAAAGGTGTTCTTGAAAAAGTAATCGATCGCCCTTCTTCGAATTGGTGAAGCACAGACACAGGGACCTGAGCTTGCAGAAGGCAAACACTACACTGGCCAATTAAAAAAAGACCCCCTAAGAGGAGGTCTTTCCATATAAAATTCATATTTCTTGATCGTTTTTAGTCAAACGATTGATTGACTTGTTCAGCAGCCTCCACGAGTTCCTGATATTCTTCCGGAGAGAGTCCATCCATCACGTAATGGATCGGATTTACCTTTTCCCCTTTGTAGTGTACCTCATAGTGGCAATGAGGAGCCGTTGAAGTACCAGTATCTCCTACTTTTCCAATCTCCTGTCCTCTAGTTACCTTTTGCCCTTCTTTTACATCAATGGCGCTCATGTGAGCATACAGGGTTTCGTAGCCGTAGCCATGGTCGATAATCACATTCCAACCATAGCCGGATTTCTGCTTTTGTACACGCTTGACCTTCCCATCACCTGTAGCATAAATTGGAGTACCACGGGGGGCAGTAAAGTCGATACCGCCATGAAACTTCTTACGCTTGAAAATGGGGTGTATCCGATATCCGAATCCCGACAATAACCGAACCCGTCGGGCTAATTGATCGGAGCGAACCGGCTTTATAGAAGGCATGCTGCGCAGCATTTCTTCTTTGTTGACCGCCTTTTTCGTGATTTCATCAAGCGACTCAGCTTGTAGCACATATTGGTGCTTGACCTTTCGAATACGCTGCCGAAGAGAAGCCATCAACTCTCCAGAAGAGTAATCTTTTAACTCCACATATTCCTCATGACCGCCGATTCCTCCTTCCCAAATACCTTGATCAACCGGATCCATACCAAAGATCATACGATAGGCATATGCGTCTTTCTGACGCAAATAGGCCAAACCGTCTGACATTTGACTGATTGCAGAAGAAGCATTTTCCAAGTCTGCCTTCAACTGGTCATTTTCGCGTCGGAGGGCATTCTTTTCCGGATCTGGCACAAATCGTTGTGTGATCAGGGCAATAATACCAGCAAAAACGAGTACAGCACAGGTAAGTCCGAAGATCCGGAGGACTTGGATGGTTAATGTAGGTTGGACTTTTTCGTATCTAAGCGTCTGGGGATTGTAGATAAATTTTTCTCGCCTCATGATTTGTATTCCTTGAAGACTAACGAACTAAAATTCTACTCTCTTTGTAGTGATAGTAGAATAATAGTTTTCCCCTCTCCTTTCCTATTCCTTTAAGCTTTCCGTTTCCGTGCGGCTAAATGTACAAGTGTGTCGTTGTATTCCCAAATAAAGTGGAAAAATATAGACGTTGTATCCACTTTACGCCTACAACAAAAGAAAACTTAATCAAATTAATTATAAAATAATGGCATTTTGCCACTTATTTGAGGAGATGGAAAAGTGCTCTTTTACCTGTTTTTTCTCCTAATTTTGCACATCTAACAGGGAAACTTGCTTTTGGTTTACGTTATCCGCCTTGTAAAACACACGATACATGACGGCCAGGGAAATCCGCCAGACATTTTTAGACTTCTTTAAGGAAAAGGGGCACAAAATTGTTCCTTCTGCGCCCATTGTAAACAAACAGGATCCAAGCTTGATGTTTACCAACGCAGGAATGAATCAATTCAAGGACTTTTTCTTGGGTAACCAGGAGCCCGAAGCATCTAGAGTGGCGGACACTCAGAAATGCCTTCGTGTATCCGGTAAGCATAATGATCTTGAGGAAGTCGGCCGAGATAGCTATCATCATACCATGTTCGAAATGTTGGGAAACTGGTCTTTTGGTGATTACTTCAAAAAAGAAGCTATCGATTGGGCATGGGAGCTACTCACGGAGGTTTATGGCCTTCCGAAGGACAGATTATATGCCACTATATTCAAAGGCGATGAAGCAGATGGCCTGGAACCCGATGAAGAAGCTGCTGCTATCTGGAAAAAGTGGCTTCCTGAGGAACGCATCCTGCTGTACGGTAAAAAGGATAACTTCTGGGAAATGGGTGATACCGGCCCCTGTGGACCCTGCTCGGAAATCCATATCGATCTGCGCCCCAATAAGGACCGAAAAAAAGTGGATGGCAGCACCCTGGTGAATGCAGACCATCCGCAGGTGGTAGAAATCTGGAACCTCGTTTTCATTCAATTTGATCGTAAAGCGAATGGCAGTTTGGTTGAATTACCTGCCAAGCACATTGATACGGGGATGGGATTCGAACGGCTAACCATGGCTATGCAGGGGAAAATATCCAATTATGATACCGATGTGTTTAGCCCGTTCATACAATTTATCGAACAAGCATCGGGTAAAAAATATACAGCTCGGTATGAAGTAGACGCCAAATCAGATATTGCGATGCGCGTTGTGGCAGACCACTTACGGGCAGTAGCCTTTACCATAGCTGATGGTCAGTTGCCTGGAAATACAGGTGCCGGATATGTAGTTCGTCGTATTCTTCGGCGGGCCGTTCGATACTATTATTCCTTCCTCGACATCCAAGAACCTTTCCTGCACACCATGATGCCGCTGCTTTCCAAATACTTTGGGGATGTTTTCCCGGAAATCAAGGCTCAAGCGGATCAAATAGCCCGAGTTATCGAAGGCGAAGAGAAATCATTTCTCCACACCTTAGAAAATGGGTTGGCCCGCTTCGATCAGCTCGATACTGCGGGCAACATCATACGCGGAGCGGATGCTTTCGAACTCTACGATACCTATGGGTTCCCAATCGACCTTACCCGCCTGCTTGCTAAGGAGAAAGGGCTGACCATCGATGAATCAGGATTCGAAGAAGCACTAGCTCAACAAAAAGAACGATCACGTGCTGATGCAACCAAGGAGGTGGGCGACTGGACCATTCTGAATCCAGGTGAAGAAGTTCAATTTGTGGGATACGATCAACTCATCGTCGAGGATGCCTACCTATTGAAATATCGGACCCTTAAAGTCAAAAAGAAAGATCAATTTCAATTGGTACTGAATACAACTCCATTTTATGGAGAAAGTGGGGGGCAGCGAGGAGATACTGGTTTTTTGTACGTAGGGAAGGAAAAAATCAAAGTCCTCAATACGCTGAAAGAGAATGACCTTACGGTCCACATAGTTGATAAGCTTCCAAAAAACATGGGTCAAAAAGTACGAGCTGAAGTTGATCCGCAGAAGCGCCAAATGACCAGTAGCAACCACAGTGCTGTTCACCTGATGCACGCTGCCCTGCACCAGGTGTTGGGAGCGCATGCCTTACAAAAAGGACAGGACGTGGACACTGAACGCTTGCGTTTTGATTTTTCTCATTTCCAAAAGGTTACAGATGAGGAAATCGGTAAGGTCGAGCAGATTGTAAATGAAAAGATACGCGCGAATATCCCCAGGGGGGAAGTCAGGGATATGCCGATTGAGGAAGCTCGGCAAATTGGAGCAATGATGCTCTTTGGCGAAAAATATGGCGAAACCGTGCGCGTAATCACTTTTGATGGAGATTTTTCTCGTGAACTGTGTGGCGGAACGCATGTAGAAGCTACGGGCGAGATTGGCTTCTTTAAAATAGTCACCGAAACCAGCGTGGCAGCTGGTATACGCCGAATTGAAGCTATCACGGCTGACCACGCAGAAGCCTTCCTGAATCAGGAACTCAGCGAATTGGATAAAGTCAGAGCATTGCTGAAGACGCCGGTAAATACAGCCAAACTGGTGGAAGGGCTACAAGAGGAAAATAAAAAGCTCAAAAAAGAGGTAGAGAAATTGCTGGCTGCCCAAGCCGGCGCTTTAAAAGAAGAGCTCATCCAAAAAGCCGTTCCAGTCAATGGTATTCAACTTATAGCCGCCCGGGTTCCGGTCACAGACAGCGGTGCACTTAAAAACCTGGCCTTTCAATTGGAACGCGAGTTGGAAAATGTCGTCGTGTTGTTTGGGGCCGAAGTCAATGGAAAGCCGCAATTAATGGTTGCCGTTAGTAAGGGCATTGCCGAAGCAGGGAAATTACATGCCGGAAATATGGTCCGCGAGCTAGCCAAGGAAATTAAGGGTGGCGGTGGCGGCCAACCCTTTTTTGCCACAGCCGGAGGCAAAGATGCCAGTGGCCTGGATCGGGCTATTGACAAAGGTATTCAGCAGATCAAGGAAAAATTGGGCTAGCCTTTCCGGTTTACGACAAACCGTCCGCCGTGAACCGCCTACCATTTAACGACTACCGCCCCCAAAGTTTATCTACTTTTATCGCCTTTCTAAAACCAGGGGTATGAAAGAACAAACCCGTACTGTTCGTACGCAGATTGATCGGACCCAATATGGCGAGCATAGCACGCCCCTTTTTCTGACTTCCAGTTTTGTTTTTGAAGACATGGAACAGATGGAGGATGCGTTTCTAAACCGGATTGATCGAAATGTCTATTCCCGGTACAGCAACCCCAATATGGAGGAACTCATCCAAAAGGTTTGTGCCATGGAAAAAGCAGAAGCAGGGGTGGCTACTGCTTCTGGTATGGCAGCTGTATTCGCTTCAATGGCAAGCTTGTTGAAAGCAGGTGACCATGTGTTGGCCTCCAGGGCTTTGTTTGGATCTACCTACCGGGTGTTGGAAGATATTCTTAGCCGTTGGGGCATTACCCACTCTTACGCCGAGCCCGAGTCTCTGAAGGATTGGGCTGATAAAATGAGACCCAATACCAAATTTCTATATACAGAAACTCCATCTAATCCTTTACTCAAAATCGTCGACCTACAGGCCTTGTCTGCACTAGCCAAACAAAACGATGCAATTTTTTGTGTGGATAATTGCTTCGCTACTCCCCTATTGCAAAAGCCATTGACCTTCGGCGCAGATCTAAGTGTCCACTCCGGTACAAAGTATTTGGATGGCCAAGGGCGAGTACTGGGCGGACTGGTGGTAGGTAAGCACGACCTGATCCAACAGATTCAGTTTTTCAATCGGCACACTGGTCCAAGTTTATCCCCCTTTAATGCCTGGGTACTGAGTAAAAGTCTGGAAACCCTCAGCCTGCGAATGGATCGGCATTCCCGGAATGGGCTAGCGCTCGCTCGATTTCTGGAGCAACACCCACAAGTGGAGCGGGTGTATTACCCCTTTTTGGAGAGCCATCCCCAATTCCATCTTGCAAAAAAACAGATGGAACAAGGTGGCGGTGTCCTTTCGTTCGAATTAAAGGGTTGTGCCAAAACCGCTCGGCAAATGATCGATCGAACTGAGCTCTTCTCCATCACGTCCAATTTAGGCGATTCCCGATCCATCATCACCCATCCCGCTTCCTCCTTTCTGGCAAAAATGGGGCCGGACAAGCGGAAAGAATTAGGCGTATCGGAGCAACTGATACGCATTTCGGCAGGATTGGAAGCAGTGGACGATCTGATCCAGGATCTGGAACAAGCAATCGGATAAATCGATTAAGCCTCCTTAGCCTACGGTGAAAGATCCAAAGTACTACCGAACGGATTCTAATTCAATGGAGCCATTAAAGCCATTGCTTTACAATGGAAAAGATTTATCAATCAAACCCCTAACAGCTTAATTATTAGTTTATTACGAAATAAAGGTTCTAAAATACAGCAATACATGATGATAAATTGTTTGTTCCTAAGGCTATTTTAAGATATACTTGCCACTGAATATTCCTTTTAAAAACCATCTGTAATCCAATAGGATCAAATAAAAGCCAAGTGTTTAATAGCAATTATTTGATACCGGTATGAAGGATTAACACACCCAAAACGCATTTCCAATTGGCCTTTCCAGAGTGATCCGGGAAGGCTTCTTACATAAATCAGCTTCAAAAGCTTTTCCAAGTACTCCAGCATTTATAACCTCCATTCCTCGAATCGCACCGTTTTGCAACTATGTCCAAACCCGTGTTTATCATTGGGGTTTAGGGTAATGAAAAGCATCTATTGACATCTGACAAGAACAAAATCAACAGAACGATTGAGTATCTCTTGCCTGGAATAGGTGAGCAGCTATAAACGCAAAAAGGAATGACAGCTATCCCGAAAATTTTAAACCGGATTAAAGCGATAAGCAGGGCAGACACCCTAAATCTGTTGTTCGATCCCCTTTCGTACGAACGCAGGCTGAAATTTTTATATCGATTTTTCAAACCGGAGGAAGTCTTGGTCACCTCTTCTTTTGGTACCCGGTCGGTCTTCCTGTTACACTTGTTGAGCAAGATTCGACCTGATCAACCCATCCATTTCATTGATACCACTTATCACTTTCCGGAAACCATTGCTTACAAAAAAGAACTGACTCAACGATTGGGCTTACAAGTAATTGATGTGTACCCTGCTGAAGTCGAAAACCGCTTAACCCGGGAAGAAGCCTGGTGGAAGTACCACCCTCGCATGTGCTGTCAAATCAACAAGGTAGCCCCACTAGAGCCGATCAAAGGAAGGCATAAAGTTTGGATCTCCGGTCTGATGAACTGGCAAACCGAGTTTCGGTCCCGCTTACAGGTTTTTGAGCAACAAGGTGATATCATGAAGTTTCATCCTTTGATTGACCTGAATGAAGGGGAATGGCGCTACCAAGTAGGATTCCACAAACTACCTGCCCATCCGTTAGAAGCCTTGGGCTATGGTTCAGTTGGCTGTACACATTGCACGGAGAAAGGAGACGGAAGATCCGGTCGATGGAGCGCTACCGGGCAAACAGAATGTGGTCTGCATCCGGCTTACTTCAACAAGAAAGATGGAACATCCTTATAATCATCACTCTGCAGTCCTCAATCTTCCGACGCTTGAGTTTGTTCTTTTCGAGGGGCTCGTTCCAACGCTCCTGAACTGATGGTGCTTCCGAAAAAGACTGCATTCATGAACAGGCGATTCGTACCGTACCAGAATGCCCTGAAATTGGGATTATCTGCGAAGCAAATGACCTTTCCCCTTCCAATGCCCGTGGTAATGATTCCAGCTGATCCGGCCAGCGTTTCTACATGCTCTTTTTTTACATATCCACTCCAGACCGGATTCTCGCTGTAGCGCAGTGGGGTAGCATAGGGATTGCGTGCCGGTTCAAACGTCAATAAACCTCTGCGAAAGACCGGTACTTCCTTGCGCACAAAACCAAAAGCCAAGGGATGGGTCAAATCCAGTTCTGCCCTGGCGATCGCCCCACCAATCACGCGAGAACCATTGTCAGGAGATAACATACCATAAGGGCGGGTCATACGCCCATCATTGGTATCCGTATCTGCAGCGCGCGTATCCAGATAGCCGATTCCATTATTTTTAGCCCAGGTAGCCGCATTCTTTAATGCAATCAAGGTTCCGCCATTCTGCACCCAGGCTTTAATTTTGGATGCCATATTTCTAGAATACCTGCCACTTACCATTACCAATACATTGTATCCGTCCAGACTGGATCGCCCCATAGATGCTGCAGGTAATTTGGAAATAGTCATGCCAAAACGATGGTCGAGCAAATGCCAAACTTCCCCGGCTTCGTATCCGGAAACCCCTTCCCCTACCACCAAGCCCACTTGGGGTATGTCCAACGCATCGAAATCCCGGCTTCCCAAATCAATTCCTTTTTCCGTCAATCCGGTCCAAGCACCATCAATGTCAACCCCCACAGTAGAAGCAACCTCCAACATGAGATTATGCAGATCTTCAGGATCACCTTGATTCTGCACTGGAATAACAATAGTTCCAGCAGCATAATCCACCGCTCCCAAGGTAAAAGGCTCCATTGCCACCTTCGTGCGATAACCTGCTTTTTGAATCTGGTATAAGGCTTTGGGTGCGAAGTAATCGTCCCAACGCAAAAGAAAAGCATAATTTGTTTTAACAGGAACCGGAACGCTTCGCTTAGGCCTAAGCCCTTCAACTGCATCCCCCAGCATACCCGATGAAAAAGCGCCGGCACTCAGCGCGTCGTATTGCAAATTGAAAGCCAAAGGCAACGTCCAGGAGGAAACATCGTAGAACAGGCTGTCTTCAAACTCCAATTGGGTTTCGAAAATGGCCCGGATCAAGTGATGCTGGTTTTGATTGGTCGGTACCACAAAGCTATTGTCTGCCGGGTAGGTACGTCCTTCCAATTCCTGGTCTGATTTCAGGGCATACACCTCAATATCGTGCCGCCGCAACAGCTCGACAAAGCGATCTACTTTTCCACGATCTGCCGGCTCGCCGAATACATATGCTTTTTCATCGATACTTTTACTGTCTGTTTTAGCTTTCTGATAAAAGGACCGCTGGAAATCCAGTAAGTCTTCCCTCAAATTGACAACTGCCTTTTGAGTAGACAGTGCAGTGGTGACCTGATTTCGAATCGTAAAAGGAAAGCTAAGCACCCCATTCGGACTATCCTGGAGGTGCCCCCTGGAACTGGCTTGCTCAAACAGGATTCCGATCCCACCATTGGCATCGGGATAGGTAGATCCTTTGCCGTAGTAGAAATCATCAAACCCCTCTTTTGAAAAATAGAAGGAACCAATCTCATCCAAAGCTGCGGCATGAAAATCTCCGATTTTTTCAGTCAGCTCTTGATTCTTAGGTGGCGTGATCGGATTTGTTCGGGTGGGTTCACCGGGCATAAAAAAGAAAGTGCTGGAGGTTCCCATTTCGTGATGATCGGTGAGCACATTGGGCTTCCACTCATGGTAACGCTTTATCCGGCCTTGACTTTCCGGATGCTGTACCAATAACCAGTCCCGATTCAGGTCAAACCAGTAATGATTAGTGCGGCCTCCGGGCCAAGATTCATCGTATTCCCGGTCCTGATTATCCGAGGTCAAGTTTTCATTCTTGTGCATATTTGCCCAGGTAGAAAAACGCTGTATTCCATCTGGATTTAGTCCAGGGTCTAGTAGGATAATCGTATGGTCTAGCAACTCCTTCACCGCTTCGCTTTCCCCAGCAGCCAGATAATAAGCTACCAACAAAGCCGCATTGGCACCACTAGATTCATTCCCATGAATGCTAAAGCCTTGATAGAGGACAGCAGGCATACTACTAATATCCAAACTACCCGATTGATCCGGATCAGCAAGCTGTAGGTGCGCTTCTCGTAACTTGTCCAAACGCTCGTGATTATCTGGTGAGGTAATGATCAAGTGATATAAAGGCCTTCCTTCATAACTGCGCGCATATTCTTGCCAGATCATTCGATCAGAAGCATCGGATACAGCTTTCATGTACATGCGGGATTGGTCATGACTTACATGCCAGTCGCCGATCTGATAACCCAGTACTTCTTTGGGGGTTGGTATGGCCTGGTTGTAGGAAATATCCGGTAAGTAATAGGTTAATTCCTTGTTTTGCCCTTGTAAGGACCAGCCCAAAAGAATGAAAAAGACAGGTAGCCAATAACGCATATTCGTTTAGGTTTTAAATCCGAGGAATAAAGGAAACCTGATTTTAATTGTTTAACCAGATCCAATAAATCTGGCATGGTCGGCCAACCTATTTAAAATTGGGATGGGCTTTAAGCTGTTAGAGCTGGCAGGAAAAGACAGTTTGTTCTATTTCCGTTTAATGTGAATGGTAAACAAGGGATTCCGGACCAATACTTCTTGTAGCTGCCCATTCTGGTAGGAGTAATCCTGGCTATCGCTTTTCTTGCCGCTGGTCAGGGTAATCATCTCCGATGATACCGGTTCTACCTTTTTAAATGACGCATCGCGCTCAGAGAGCACCTTTGCGGACGGAGAAGGCTTCATAAAATAGAGCATAACTGAAGTAGTGGTCACTTGACTTCTTTCCTGACGAACAGCTCCATTTTCGTCGATCTCATAATGGTCCCCTTTCCATTGTATTTGGGTTCTATTTTTGGGTTTTCCATCCTTTACCGAACTCATCTGACTACTTTGCAGCATTCCGTTCTTGAAACTTGCCTCCACCTTATGGACAATTGAATGTTTCCCTAGTAAATTGAATTGGGTCCTACTTTCTGTAGAATACGTGATCAGGTTTCCAGCCACTTTTTTTTCGGCGATCAACTCGCCAATAATCTTTTTCCCATACCATACGTCATATGTGTCAGTCTCTACTGTTTCGGTTGGGTTGGCCCCCATGCCCAGCACCAAAGCAATTAGGTATAGATACATGTAGCTAGTTTTGGAGAAAAATAGGTAGAAAATTAAGTTTCATCAACAATAGCTGTCCCAAACGAAAAAAATCAAGGAAGGATGAACAATTGAAATGGAAAAGGCCAACAGTGAAAGGAAGCAATTCCTGCGTGTCTTTATCGTTTCCTTGATCAACAACAATGGACCAATGTGGAAACCTTTGAGGTGATAGGCAATGCCAATGGTTATAATTTAGTTGTTTGTTAACTTCGTTGAAAGAGCTAGGTATTTGCTTTACCGATGAATGGTTTAATACCAAGTTTATATCTTCGTTGGTGAAAATTAGCTTTATGAGTTGGAAACCTTTCTTGGGGTTCATTCGAATTGCAGGAATCCTAATGCTCCTCTTTGCAGGTATTCAGTCCTGCAGCCCGGGACAACAGTCAGACAATCCTTACCAGTTTTTAACTGGAGACTGGAAATTCCAACTGTACGAGCAAGATGGTATGGATCTATCTCCGATCATGGAAAAGCTGTTTGTCCGGATTGGTCCCTGTGATGCTGAAAACAGGTATTGTCAAGCTTATCTAATTCCTTTCAGTACAGTACCTCAGGAAGTCCTCGACCTTCTGGACAATAACCTGGAAATCAGCTTTCATTTGCGAAACTCTTCTGATAGTGAATCACTTATAGAAGAAATGGAAATGGCATTACCTGATCATTGTCAGCGCTGTTTTACCATCCAGGATGACATTCACGACAATCATATTTATTCAGTCCATCCAGAAGGGGAAAATGCTATTCGCTTTACCTTACTTTCCGACGAGGAAGAGGAGCAATTTACCATGGTGCGTATAAAGGAAGGTCAGAACTAAGCGCAACCTCTAAATACCTGAAGGATATGGTTTTTGCCCCCCTTCCATGAAGGGCGTGTCGTTTGAGGACCTTTTACAATTGTCTAGCGAAAAGTGTGCTTACTCAAAAAAATTCGGGTTCGAACTTTGAGCGTATTTGAATAATCCCAACATTTTCAAGCAGTCAAATACATTAAGCATTGTTTTGACGAAGGGAAGCCCTTAAAGACCTTTCTGTGATACGAGCGGAAGGCCCTGTTTATTCTTAATGGTTGCCGGAATACCTAATCGTAACCGACTAATGAGCATATTTTAGAAGCACCTTCATTAACCCAAACATAGCCAAATCAAAAAAGCCGACCAGAAATAAATCTGATCGGCTTTTCTTTTTCTTGAACGAAAAACAAATTAACGGCCACCTAATTCTTTGGCCTTGTATTGTGCATTTTCGAAATATTTCCCTTGGGGCACTGCTTTGAAGGCCTCAGCTGCTTTTGACTTTTCACCGTTAGCTTCAAACGCTTCTCCCAGGTAGTACTGGAACTTGTCCTGATCTTCAGTAGCCACTGCAACTGCTTTTTGGGCGTGCTTCAGCGCTTCCAGGGTATTCCCCTTAGCCAGGTAAGCTCGCGTCATTATGTTGTGAAAGTCTGCAGATTGCCGATTTTCACCAAAAGATTCAGCCATGGCCATTACATCATCCCACTTTTCAGAGGCAGCGGCTTTTGCCATCATACGCTCAGCTTTCTCCACATATTGGGCAGCTTTTTCTGCTTTGTCACCTGCTTCTGCCACGTCGGCAGCTTTCAAGAATGCAGCCAAACCTTCGATCTCTTCTCCTTTTCCATCCAGCGCCTGTGCTTTTCCAAGGTAGTTGGAGTAGGAATCGGGAGCCCATTCGATACCTTTTTCGTAAATCGCCAGCGCTTCATCGTAGGCCTTGCTTTTACGCTTTGCCGTAGCAACACGATAGGCAGCAACTGCCCCATTGGTTTTGGCCAAGTCAATTACTTTAGCATCATTTTCATCCGAAGGGTCGGCAATTTCCAAGGCCTGTTCAAATAGATCCAACGCACCGGCGTAATCTTTTTCTTTGTATTTAGCCACCCCGTCATTGTACAAGCTGGCAGCTGATTCTTCTTGAGCCAGTAGGGTGACAGTAGTAGCCATGAAGACCATTACCGAGAGCATGGAAATCAAAATCCGTTTCATGTCTTTTCTATACTTTTTGTGGTTAGCGAAACATTTGGGAAGTTCAAGTATAAGAAAATCATGATGAAATGGTTCAAAACAGGGCCATCAATGCCTGCCTAAGTCGGCCAGCCAACCTGTAGAAAACGGCTTTCAAGTTATACCTAGAAAACCCTGCAGGAAATGATTTACACACCACCCCTCCATCACATGATGGTAGCATTATGTATTTTGCTTGTTCCTAAAAAAGTAGGTGGACAATAATGATGTTGCCTTAAATTCGAAGATAATTTGGTTTTACTCGAGGCGCCAAATCCCCACATCGCCTAAGCTATGTACCTACAGCCCAAACTGCCTTTCGGTACGCAAGGGTAAGGTTTTTGGAAACCATGAGCAGGACCAACAGATCAAGCAGGTACTTTGAAAGCATTGTTGACCTCCTACTTAACACCATCGGAAACCTGTTCAGATGAACCCGGAACAATACATGGAAGAACGCGTCGACGATCAATTCAATTGGTTTGAACGCAAAAGCAGCTTCAATCAAAAACGCTACAAACGGATCAAGATGCTCATTCTCATTGCAGCAGGCCTGATTCCTTTTCTATCGGGTTGTAAATTCCTGGGGTTGATCGGAGATATTGGATCTATGGTTGCTGGTCTGTTGGGGGTCTTCATTGCCGTATCCGAAGGGCTGCTCTCCATTCACAAGTACCAGGAAAATTGGCTACAATATCGTTCTTCAGCGGAGGCTTTAAAACGTGAAAAATTATTATACCTAACTCAGGTAGGACCTTATGCCGACAACCAGCAAGCTTTTCCCCGCTTTGTCCAGAATGTAGAAGATATCCTGCAAGAAGATAATTCCGCCTGGAAAAGCTATATTATAGAAGAAAAGAAGGATCCGGATAAGGAAAAATAACAGGTAAAAAATAACTATCCGCTCAGATTATCTGGCCACCTATATCGCCTACCAATAAAAAAAATCAGCATGTCAAAATTAAAAACCCAACCCAATGAAGGAAGCGTGGAGGCGCTTATACAAGAGATAGAAGATACTTCCAAACGCAACGATAGTCAAGCAATTTTGGACTTGATGCAGGAAATTACAGGTGAGGTACCTGTGCTGTGGGGGACCAACATGGTTGGGTTTGGAAGGTATCACTACAAATATGCATCCGGAAGAGAAGGAGATTGGTTTAAGGTGGGTTTTGCGCCCCGAAAACAATACATGTCCGTTTATTTGACCTACCCTACCGACCGTATGGATGAATTGCGAGCAAAGCTCGGCAAACACAAATCCGGCAAGGCCTGCCTCAACATAAAAAAGCTGGAGGATATTGATCAGGAAGTGCTCGGCAATTTGATCCGGGAATCCATTCAATACATCGATAAACAATATCCTCCAACGGAATAGGCCAGCATTCAATTCCGACCTATGGTCTCTTTTACCACCAGCTTACAGCAAATGGATTCAGACGTATGGGGCTACCATATCCCCGTCCCAGAAGCTATCGCTCATTCCTTTGTGCAGGAAAAAGACAGGCGTGTGATTTGTACGTTGAATGACGTACATTCCTTCCATTGCGCTATCATGCCCGGCGGAAATGGCACCTGGTTTATAATGATTAATAAAGACATTCGAAAAAAGCTCTAACTTTCGCTCGGAACGGAAGTGCACGCCCGGCTTCAGCAGGACGATAGCAAGTATGGGATGGAAATGCCCGAAGAATTGGGAACCTTGCTTGAAATGGATGACGAAGGCTCCCAATACTTTCATGCACTCACTCCTGGAAAACAGCGAAGCCTGATCCACGTAGTAAGTAAACCTAAGCATTCGGATACCCGATTGCGAAAAGCCTTGGTTATTGTGGATTACCTGAAGTGGACAAAAGGCAAGCTGGATTATAAAGAACTGAACCAGGCATTTAAAGACGATGCTGGCCGGTAATGGTGCTACCCCTTTATGAACTGGACCCAGTGCTGACCTCTTAAGATGGCTAGTCATAATCTTTGCAAGAGGGTGATTTCCTTTTTACAACCGTATTTTAGAATTCGCTGTCCGCTCCACTAGAAATTTGGTAGTTGAACCTTTACCTGTACAAAAAATCAGGTTTTTCTGGTACTGGAACGTATGCCAATACCCTGGCACCCTGTCAAACGTGCCGGGGTAATCATTAGAACAGCAATGGCAACATATCGGCTGCTATTGCATTATTTATGCTTAAGCACTGATCAATCAGCAAATCGATCAACATGAAAGACCTGAAGGGAAAAGTAGCCGTGATAACAGGGGCTGGATCGGGTATCGGACGGGCATTAGCCCTTCAACTGGACAAGCAAGGAGCCTTGTTGGCGCTTAATGACAAGGACAAAGATGGGGTTACCCAAACTGCCGAGGGGCTGCACGGCCAATCTTTGGTTGATGTTTTTGATGTCAGCAACCGAGAAGCGATGGATGCTTTTGCCGGAAAAGTACAAAACCAATTCGGGCAAGTGGATTTGCTCTTCAATAATGCCGGTATGACGCTTCCTGTACTCGCTTTGGAGTACATCCAGGAACCCGATTTCAGACATATTCTGGAAGTAAATCTCTGGGGTTCCATCTACGGCACTTTGGCCTTTTTACCCTTTATAAAAACCCGGCCAGAAGCTGCCATTGTTAATATTTCCAGTGTCTTGGGATTGATTGCCTACCCGTTGCAAGGCCCCTACACGGTTTCCAAGTTTGCACTCCGGGGATTTACAGAAGCCCTCCGCTTGGAGTTACGAGAAAGCTCGATCCTGGTCTGCGCGGTATATCCCGGAGGAATTAAAACAGATATTGTCCGTCATGTAGAAGGCATGGAGGCCAATGCCCACCAGGAATTGATCAAACAATTCGATGAAATGGCCAAAACTACCCCCGAAGAAGCTGCCTTGACTATTATCAATGGGATTAAAAAGGAAAAAACCCGGATCCTTATCGGTGGTGATGCCCGAAATATTGATCGCGTTGCCCGCCTCATGCCCAGCAGCTATGAACAATTGATTCTAAGAAAGGGACCGAATAATCAGTAGCCCCTTTATCCCTCCTTCTGTCCACCCTGCCTTTTGGCACCCATCGCGATTTGCCGTTTTCCGACATACCGGGAAATAAAAAAGGATTCCTTACAGAATCTTATCAGAATTACAGAAATACGATATATACTTGAAAGGTTTGATGCATTTTTGAAGCATAAGCCCCGTTATCCCTACTTGAAATGCAGGTTAAATTAACTTTGTGGACAGGTTTGTCCGCACTGGAAAAAGAACCTACTTTCAAGAATAAATCACATAACGAAAAAAAACTTCGATGAGCGAAGCATCTATCTATGACCTGATCCAAGAGCGTGCATCCAAGTCAAACGCCCTTGGGAATACCTTAAAGTTTGATTTAGGCGGTAGTCAAGTGTTTATAGACGGTACCGGAGCATCCAATATCGTTTCTACAGAAGACAAAGAGGCGGATTGTGTTATCAGCGTTAGCCAGGAGGATTTTCAATCGATACTGAGCGGGGAACTCAATCCCATGAATGCGTTCATGGGGGGCAAGATAAAAGTAAAAGGAGATATGGGTGTTGCCATGAAATTGCAAAGCTTGCTGGGCTGACACCAACTATTTGGAATTCACAGAACCAGAAAACCACAAGCCGTCATTCGTCAATCTAATTTTCCATGAGAGTACTTTTTCTGTACAGTCTTTGCGCTTTGCTCTTGATGGCTGGCTCCTGTAGCCTGGAACCAGAGGACGAATTAATCGTAGAGTTCGCTCCGGAAATGCCCAGGTTAGGCTGTGCTGAAATTGCTCCCATCATTTTTATCCATGGGGCGCTTTCTGCCAGTGATATCTGGGCTAAACAGCTTCAGCGGTTTTACAACAATGACATTTGCGAGCCAAATTTGTATGTGTTCGATTGGAATTCCGTGGTTCAGCAAAATAGCCTGGAGCAACGTATGCTGGATCGGTTTATTGATCAGGTCTTGAACGAAACCGGAGCAGAACAGGTCAACCTGGTCGGGCATTCCAGCGGCGGATGGCTGGCTTACCAATACTTGCGTTTTCCGGAACGGGCGGCCAAGGTAAAGGCCTATGCCCATATCGCCAGTATTCAATTCGATACACTTCCCGGCCCGCCAGGCAATCGGATCCCAACGGTCAACGTCTGGAGTCCTGACAATCTGTACTTTAGCCGGATTGGCGATATTCCAGATGCCAAGAATGCCTTCTTCTTAAACATGGACCATCATCAGTTGGCTACCTCCAGGGAAACTTTTCGGGTCCTGTATCATCATTTTTCAGAAGGACAGCAACCGCAAGCCGACGAACCCTGGCCGGATGCAGCCCCCTACATCAGTGGAAAAGCCCTCCGAATTGGAGGCAATACTCCGGAATGGGGGGCCACCATTGAACTGTACGAACTGGATCGGAAGACCGGCAGACGCTTGGGCAAGGCTTTGGCTACGCTAGAGGTAGATTCCCTTGGCCAATGGGGGCCAGTACAAGTCCAGGGAGATACTTACTATGAGTTTTTTCTGAAGCCAGCAGATCCCAATGCCAGGCCGGTCCACTTTTACCGAGAGCCTTTCAATCACAATAATACACTGGTCTATCTGCGAACACCTCCTGGTAGGGACCACCCGACCCAGTTGTTCTTTTCCATCCTGCCCAAGGATGACAACCAGTCCGTCATAGGGGTCTTTTCGGCCTCCCAAATTGTTATCAACAACCGGGACTTTGTGCGAGCCGACTGGTTTGATTTGTCCAATGAGGAGATGACAACGATCGAGAATACCACAAATGCCTTCTTCCTGTTTGATGATGGCGACTACGAAAGCAGCGAAAATGTGTACGATCTGTACAAGCGCACTCCCTTTTTTGAGGGTGTCGACCTGTTTTTCCCTGCCAGGCAAGGTGGATACGCCAAACTTCGGTTCAATGGTCGAGAACTAGTCATTCCCACTCTCCGATCAGAGACAGATGGGTTAGTCTTCGGTATTTTCGACTAACCCTACTTCAGCTAGTTCGTAACAGTTTTCTTTTTGGAATGTGTCTTTCTGCCTCTTCCAGGTAATCCGGTCTCTCTAATCGGTCATTATGCCTATTTTTACCTGTCAAATGAATTGTGATGCAGCTCTTTCTGATGCTTATCGTTATCGGCCTGTTTTTAGCCATGCTATTTCTGAATATTTATTTCAGGGCTAAAGTGCTGAGATCCTATAAGGTGTTAGTGCAGCAGAAGGTGGAATTCGATGCCCGCCACGTATTCAGCGCCGGAAAAATGGAGGACGAGATCATCCCTAAGTATCCGCAGGCGGCAAATGAGATCCGGGACTTCTCTCGATTCTTAAGAGCCTCCATTCGAATGGCTTCCGTTCTTGTTGCTTTGATTACCCTGTTTGGGGCTATATTGATGTATTATCGTTGAAAGAGTGACCCGAATCTCCTACCCGATATTCAAATTCTCTTAGTTTTACAGCCATCTTCATTCAAATCGGATAGGAATGCTCAAGATAGGAGTGTTAGGGGTCGGCCATTTGGGTAAAATTCATCTCAAATGCATCCAATTGGCTGAAACCCATTTCCAACTGGCCGGCTTTTACGACTCTGACCCTCAGGTTGCTGAAAAAGTAGCTCAGGAATTCAATATCCCGGCTTTTTCCAGTGCGGCAGCCTTGATGGACGCCGTTGATGTAGTGGATATCGTTACCCCAACCGTCACCCACTTTGAGTTGGCCCGTATGGCGCTCTCAAAAAAGAAACACCTGTTCATTGAAAAACCATTAACGACTACGGTGGCTGAGGGAGAAGAACTCGTTAAACTTGCCCGGGCTCAAGGAGTCAAAGTGCAAGTCGGACATGTGGAGCGATTTAACCCCGCTCTTCTGGCGTTGGACAATATGCCCTTACGCCCCATGTTTGTAGAAGCACATCGACTGGCCCAGTTTAATCCCCGGGGAACTGACGTGTCTGTAGTGCTCGACCTCATGATCCATGATATTGATATCGTCCTTAGCCTGGTAAACGCACCGGTTAAGCTGATTTCCGCCAGTGGCGTATCTGTAGTGAGCGAGACCCCGGACATTGCCAATGCCCGCTTGGAGTTTGAAAATGGTTGTGTAGCAAACCTCACCGCCAGCCGAATTTCATTAAAGCAAATGCGAAAAGTGCGACTATTCCAACCGGAGGCATATATCAGTCTCGATTTTCTGACGAAGGAAGCACAAGTGATTCGCCTCCTGTCCGCTGAGGATGGTCAACAACCTCCTACGGATGGGAATACCCTGGAGTTGGATACCCCTAAAGGGAAGCGATTCATTCACATGAATATGCCGGCCATTGAACCCATTAACGCGATTCGAATGGAGTTGGAAAGTTTGGCCAAAAGCATTCAATCCGACTCCAGGCCCATTGTGGATGTGCAGGACGGGTATGAGGCTCTGGAAGTAGCGCACCGGATCGCAAACGACATAGATAGCCGGATCAAGTCCCTGGCAACATCAAATGCTACCAATCCCTAAGGGGAGGATACACCCTGCTATCCTGTTCATTAATTTATCCCAATGAATAAAAAATCATGAAAAACACATTCAATCCCGAACGCGTACCTCCCAATCAATTTTTTCCGGTCCAGATCTGACGAATCCAATTCTGCTAGTCTCAAATAGAAAAAGATTTAGCCTGCTCTGAATGACCGAATTGCCCAATCTGCCGATTTCTCAGATGCCATTAACCACCACCAGGCGCAAATGGCATACGCTGCAATATAAAATTGCTGATTTCTTGGCGGCTGCCCTGGCCTGGGCCTGCTTCTTTTTTTACCGTAAACGGCTTGAGCACGTAACCAATAGCCAGGAGATTTTCGAGGATCCCAACTTCTGGTATGGAATTATTATTATTCCGGTTGGTTGGATTCTCTTCTATTCGATCTTTGATCGCTACCGGGATATCTATCGGCTATCGAGGGTGGCTACCCTGGCGCGCACCCTCCTTCTCAGTTTATTTGGCGTTTTGTTCTTGTTTTTCACCCTGCTGCTGGATGATCAGATTACCAATTACACAACGTATTATCAGTCTTTTTTCACCTTATTTTTCCTGCATTTCAGCCTGACCAGTGCCAGTAGGATGATCCTGCTCACCCGCGCTTCCCATAGGCTAAAATCAGGGGAGATTCACTTTAATACTCTTCTAATTGGAGGCAACCAAAATGCGCTGGATCTGTACAAGGAAATACACGGCCAGGCCAAAGGCTTGGGTTATCGTTTTGTAGGCTACATTGATACGAACGGGAATCATCATCAGGAACTGAAACAATACCTGCCCGTGCTGGGCAAAATTCCGGATATCCCGCCCATCATCGAAGAGCTCAGGATCGAAGATGTGATTATTGCCATTGAGACTTCGGAGCACAACCGCTTGAGTGAAATCCTGAATATCCTGTTTGATTTTGACGATCGACTGCTGGTCCGGATCATACCGGACATGTACGATATCTTGCTGGGCACGGTAAAAATGAACCACATTTACGGGGCCGTCTTGATCGAAATCCAGCGGGATCTCATGCCCAAATGGCAACGGTTACTGAAACGGCTAATCGATATCGTTGTGGCACTGGGCTGCTTGCTCCTTTTATCGCCTTTATATGCCTATATCGCCCTACGGGTACGGCTATCCTCCAAAGGGCCGATCTTCTTCGCCCAAGAGCGGATCGGGCTGCATGGAAAGCCCTTCTTGATCTACAAGTTCAGGTCCATGTACGTAGATGCTGAACATAACGGCCCCCAACTTTCACACGACGGCGACAAGCGATGTACGCCTTATGGAGCTATCTTGCGCAAATGGCGGCTGGATGAACTGCCCCAATTCTGGAATGTATTGAAAGGAGATATGAGCTTGGTTGGTCCCCGCCCGGAACGAAAATACTACATCGACCTAATTACCAAACAAGCTCCGCACTACAAGCACTTATTGAAAGTCCGGCCTGGGATCACTTCCTGGGGCCAGGTCAAGTACGGCTATGCTTCCAATGTAGAGCAGATGATCCAGCGGCTCAAATTTGACATCCTGTACATTGAGAATATGAGTCTGGCACTGGATTTCAAGATCTTGTTTTACACGGTGCTGGTCCTGATTCAGGGAAAGGGGAAGTGACAAATGACGAGTGGCAAATGTGGAATGCGAAGTGGGGAATGGCGAGTGCGGGGTGGCGAGTGTCGAATGGCAAAGGGCAGATGGTGCACGTCCCTGATATAGGTTGTCCGT
>CAZXLD010000062.1:0-15627 GCA_964641965.1 uncultured Saprospiraceae bacterium
TCCGTGAATCATTCGGATTAAAAAGACCCGCCTTATACCATTTTAAGTTGAAAACGGCCTGTCACTTAAATACAGCATTTCTTGAAATGGTATAATGTCCTTGACCCCGACACTTGTCGTCGGGGCTGACCAAGTTTGGCTTTTTTCTCCATTTTTAAATAGGTCATTTTAAACTTGCGTCAGTATTAGCTAAACGAGGCAAGGGGAAGGGGCCCCTTGGCGAAGTAAGCCAGGCCTCCCTCCCGCTTCGCGGTTCACGAGCTTACACTCGCTCATGCCTTGATTAGCCGAAAAAAACTAGCTTGAACTTACGACCTTCTCAATTTAAAACGGTATAGATGCTGAAAAGAGAAAAAGTACCTTAATCAGGTAAAGTCGAACAGATATAGTGAATTCTACAATTTCTTAACCTATGTAAAGTGGTTTTCGCACCTACCTGCCTTACATTTATAATAAATCATTAAAAAACTGATCATGAAAACCGTAACCCACATTCTACTTGTTTTTTGTTGCCTTAGCCTAGTGTACACGCTCCAAGCACAGGAAACAATGAATGCTGCACAGGAAAAAACTAAACTTGGCTTGGAAATTGCTAAAGCTCAAGGCGAAAATGCATTACAACTCATGGCCTACAGCTGGACGAAGTCAACCAAGGTGTATGAAAAAGAGGAAGAAAAGTCTCATCAATTGGCTAAAGTGTGGTTCAATAGCGAAGGAAAGTTAGAGAGTACGACCCTAAGCTCAGAATCTGCCAAACAGCCGAGACCCAAAAGAGGCGTTAGAGGGGCGATCCAAAAGAATCAGGTAAAAAGTTATGCTGAACTGCTTACGGAATCCATGAATCAAGCCCTCGCCTACACCAGATTATCCAAGGGAGACTGGATCGATTTGGTGGATAAAGCGAAAGTGGATGTCGGGGGAGGAGAAATAAAAATCGCAGCCAAGGATGTATTGATGCCTGGAGACAAAGCGCTCTATGTGTTTGATAAATCCACGAAGTTGTATAAATCCGTAGAGGTTTCTACTACCGCCAAGGATCAGCCTCTGCAGTCTAAGATGAAGTATGAAACCATGAGCGATGGCACCAATCGTTCTGATGTTACCGAAATAACCATTCCCTCGAAATCTATGAAGATTGTAACAGAGAACATAGATTTCATCAAGCAGAAATAATCAGCACGCTAGACGAGTCCGGAAGTGTCTGGACACAGCAACGGGTGACAGGACTTAGTCTACTGTAGAAAAGAGGGGAGTATATTCTTTCATCCCTTCGTGTCGGATAAGTAGAAGGCCAATAATTGGAATAATTATTGGCCTTCTACTTATCCTTTCCCATCAATTTATTTCCTTCAAAAAACCAACCCATTGATCATGAAAAAATTAGGATTCCTCTTAAGTTTATTTCTCCTTGCCCTTTCGATGAATGCTCAGCAGTACTTGACAGGTGTCTGGGATACCGGAAAAGACAATACCAAAATTGAGATAAGCGAACAGGACGGTGTATATAGTGGTATAGTGGTCTCTTCGGATAATGCAAAAGTCATTCCAGGGAAAGAAATACTCAAAGATGTTAAGTCCGTTGATGGCGGATGGAAAGGAAAGGTGTATGCCATGCGAATGGGAAAATGGCTGGATGCCAACCTGGAAGAGAAAGGAGACTTATTACTCGTTTCTGTAAAGGCAGGCTTAATGCGTAGGACATTGGAATGGGAGAAAGAATAGTTCTTTCCAAAATCGACTTTGGGTTATTTGGAATTCGTATTGAATTCTAAATTCGTTGTCGGTTTAAGGCACTTGGGTTTTCACAATTGTTGGTGGAGTGATAACAAGAGTTTTTCCATTATGGGTATGGTCTTTGCCAAAGAAAGGATTAATCTAGCATCGTGTTTTGAGCAGCAAAACTGGTTCACACTGCAAACAGACAAGCAAATTTTTCCATGTATTGAAGGCTGAGCTTTTCAGTAGGCATGGTCGAACTAATGCAAAAGAATGACTATTAGAACGTTATCCATTTTCCTGTGTTTGCTTTTTATTTTTTCCAGCGCAAATGCACAGCAAGTATTCGAAGTTGCCATCCTGTCGGATGCTGCCACCACTGAGAATCATATCTATGAAGAAGCCCTAAAAAAAGAAATAAGCGCCCTGCTTGCTTCAAGGTTTGAGCTGAGGTTTTCCGATGTATATACCGGTGGGGATATTGCGGAGATCAGGAATGCGATAGCCAGGATAAACGCAAGCAATCAAGTAGATGTGCTCATCGGGATCGGTATGATTACAAGTGGAGTACTTGCCGATCAAGACACCTATCCCATACCTGCTATTGCCTCCATTCAACTAACGGATGACATGGACGGGGAGCCACAGCAAACGAATACGGTTAGCGGGATCTCCAATTTTACATACATTAAATCGCCATTCAATATCGGGATTGGAATTGAAGTATTAAAAGAAATTTGTGAATGTGAGCATTTGGCCGTGCTAGCTAGTCCAAATCTCTTGGCACTGGGAGGAGAGCGTGGAGAGACCAACCTTGACGAAGAAACTGAGATAGATTGGATAAGTATTGAATCGGATTTGAACAATAGCATTTCCAGTATTTCCGATGACGTAAAAGGCATATACGTACTGTCTCCCTTAACTGCTTATTCATCTGATGAAATCGATTCCTTTTTTGATCAGTTAATTGAACGTCAGCTCCCTTCCTTTACTTTATTGGAATCACCGGTGCTGGAACACGGTGCTTATGCTTCTTTTACCTCTGAGGACAACCTGAATCAAATTTTGAGAAGGATAGCTATTAACGTAGAGAAAATAGCAGAAGGAAAAAATCCGAAAGATTTTCCAGTCGATATAGAATCATTTACCAATCAACTGATCGTCAATATGGAAACGGTCAATAAAATTGGGAAATATCCAAAATGGACACTTTTGAATGATGCTTTATTGGTGAATATCAACAGGCCAAGCACCACTCGGGTACTTAGTCTGAAATCGGTCATCGCAGAAGGGATTCAAAATAACTTAGGTTATCAAATTGAAAAAAAGGAAACTCAAATCAGCGCTAAAGATGTAGATCTGGCGAAAAGTGATTATTTACCTCAGTTGGGGGTCGAGTCAACGGGTTTCTTCCTCGATCAAAATAGCGTCGATAATTCGTTCGGTACAAGAGGTACTTTTAACTGGACAGCCGGTGCCTCTTTTTCTCAAATCATTTTATCTGAACCCGCTCTGGCTAATATTGCCATTCAAAAGTTGCTATTTGAAAGTCAGCAACAAGTACAAAATCAATCCGAGCTGGATGTCATCCTTGAAGTCACTGAACGCTATTTCAACTACCTGCTCGTCTTATCCCTGGCAGAATTGGAAAATAATAATATCAATGCCATTAATCAAAACCTGACTATTGCAACCAACAAAGAAAAAGCGGGTTACGGTGGTGTTAGCGATGTGTACAGATGGCAAACAGAATTGAATCTGGCAAAAACCGATCTCTATCAAGCTAATGCCCAATTGAAAGCCGCACGATACCAATTAAATGAGGCCTTGAACCACCCTATTGATGAGGCATTTACGACGGAGGGATCAGAAAATATCTATCAATTTATTGAAGAGGTAGATCAAAGGTTCCTGGATTTAATTGAGGACCAAACTTCCTTAAGTCGGCTGACGGATTTTATGGTCAGCGAAGCGATGAAGAATCTTCCTGAAATTCAACAGATAGAGTTGGCTATTGCTGCCCAGGAGCGATTACTTAAGTCCAACCGTCGCTCTTTCTATATTCCTACAGTAGCCTTTGGTGGGAGCTACGACTACCCCATATCCATCGTGAATTCAGGGGAGTCGCCTCCCATACCTGGATTAGAAGGAGGCATCAACCCTAGCTGGAATGCAGCTTTTAATCTTTCGATACCGCTTTCGACCGGCGGTGCAAGAAAATTTCAGAAAGAGAAAACGAATGTAGGTTTATATCAACTACAAGATCAACGCAAAGAAGTGCAAAACGTACTTGAATTGCAGGTAAGAGCCAATATGGAATTGGTCAATGCATCTTATAATAATATTCGACTCTCTACAACCGCTGCAGAATCAGCTGAGAAAAACATTGGTATCGTTCAAGATTTATATAAATCAGGCCAAGTTGACGTGATCACCTTGGTAGATGCACAGAATACGTTGCTGGGCGCCCAAATCAATGCAACCAATGCAGCCTATGAATTTATGTTAGACCTATTTGCCTTGCAGCGTTCCATAGGTAGCTTCGTCACACTGGCGACCGAAAATCAAAGGGAGACATTTTTCCAACGGTTTCTTAATTATCAAACAGACTAATGATGAGATTCCTGGCACTACTACTTTTGATACTAGCCTTGATATCCTGTAAGGACAAGTCGGTTGAGACGATAAAACAGATTCGTCCTATCAAATACTCGAAAATTGAACTTTCTTCAGGAGCGGAAACCCGCACCTTTTCCGGGGTGGCAAAGACGCAAAATGAAACTAACCTCAGTTTTAAAGTTGGAGGCACCTTGAGTTCCGTAACGATTGAATTAGGGGACCGCGTAAAAAAAGGACAGCTCATCGCCACCATTGACCCTGTAGATTATACCATTCAGACCAATCAGGCTATTTCCCAAAAAGAAGGGTCCGTAGCCAATGCGAAAGCTGCCGAAACCCAACTCATCAATGCACAAGCCACTTACGACCGAGTCGCCAAGCTTTACGAAAACAATAGTGTGTCTTTGAGTGAATATCAACAAGCCAAATCTGGGCTTGATGCAGCACAAGCCCAATACGATGCGGCCCAAACACAAGTGAGCGCCGCTAATCAACAAGTACAAGCAGCCGACAATCAAGTCAATTATACCCGCTTGGTATCTCCCATGAACGGAGTCATTACGGATGTTCAAGTAGAAGCCAATGAGGTAGTTAATGCCGGAACGGTGATCGCGACGGTGAGTAGTCTGGGCCGTCCAGTAGTTGAGGTAGGTGTGCCCGAAATTTTCATTAATAAAATTAAAAAGGGACAGCTGGTAAAAATCACCTTGCCCTCTACTCCTGGCCAACAATATCAGGGTGTGGTGGATCAGGTGGCCTATGCTTCCGGAAATGCGCCAACTTATCCGGTAATTGTTGAGATTGAAAAATCTAATGAACAAATCAGACCGGGGATGGCTGCCAATGTAGCATTCACTATCTCGAGTAATGGTGCCAATACGGACTCAAATATAATTGTTCCGATGGAGGCGGTGGGTAAGGATGATAAAGGCAATTTTGTATTTGTCTTAAATCAAAAGAATGACGATGTATACGTTGCAGAAAAGAAAGTAATCACTATTGGAAATTTTCTTCCGGAAGGGTTCGAACTCCTCAGCGGCTTGAACGAAGGAGAGCTGGTGGCTACCGCCGGTTTGAAGTCTTTAATGGATGGTCAGGAAGTGAAATTACTCCAGGACTAAACAACTTGATACATGAATATTACCCGGATTGCCTTATCCTTTAATCAAGTTACTTTTTTAATTATTGGGATCATTATAACCCTTGGCCTGGCCAGCTATAACCAACTGTCCAGGGACGCCATGCCTCCATACACGATCCGAGTTTGTAGCATAGTAACCAAATTCCCAGGAGCTTCTCCGGAAAGGGTGGAGACCTTGGTCACAGATAAAATTGAAAAAGTGATTCAGGAAATACCTGAATTAAAAACAGTGACTAGTGAAAGCAGGACGAGCCTTTCCATCATTAAAGCAGAGTTAAAGCCAAATATAGAAAAGGAAAACCTGCAAGCTATCTGGGACAGAATCAGACGTAAGATTGAAGCGATTCAAACGGACCTTCCGGATAACATCATTGGGCCGGATGTGAAAGATGACGGTTTAGGGGTCGTTTACGGTGTCCAGGTTGGACTGGAAGCGGATGGATATTCTTATGCAGAAATGAAGCAATACGCAGATGAAATCAGGGATGATTTTATCCGGTTAAAAGAAGCCGCCAGAGTAGAAATTGCAGGCGCGCAGGAGGAGCAGATTTTTATAGAGTATGACAATGCCAGTTTAGCTCAGTATGGCATTTCAGGTAATCAGATCAAGAACTCCATCTCAACCACTAACATTGTGTTTCCGGGAGGAGAAGTGGGCCTGGGAAAAGAAAGAATCGTTATTGAGCCTACAGGTAATTATGAAGTATTGGAGGATGTAAAAAATACCCTGATCTCTATTCAGGGAAACGAAAAGGTCAAGTTGGGTGACATTGCCAATGTGCGCTTGGGGTATAAGCACCCAAAAGAGAGTATCGTAAAAATTAATGGCGTCAATGGTTTGGTGATCGCAGTAGCGCTTCAGGAAGGAGCCAACCTGACCAATCTGGGAGAAAAGATAGATGAAAAAATAGTATCCTATAATTCCTCCCTCCCCTTTGGAATGAAGGTGAAACGAATAGCTTCTCAAGACCGCTATGTCAACACCAAAGTGAATGACTTTGTAGGAAATGTCATCCAATCCATAATTATTGTTTTGCTGGTGATGTTAGTATTCCTGGGTTTTAGAACAGGCCTGGTGGTAGCCAGTTTAATCCCATTGGCCATGGTCATGTCTTTGATGATCATGAATTTTTTGAATGTGGGATTGAATCAGGTCACCTTAGCTTCCTTAATTATGGCATTGGGCATGTTGGTGGATAATGCAATTGTCGTATCTGAGTCCATTTTGGTAAAAATTGAAAAAGGTATTAACGCCAAAGAAGCTGCCATAAGTAGTTCAAAAGAATTGACTATTCCTCTTCTGATATCCACCCTGACCACATCGGCTGCATTTCTGGCTTTTTACCTGGCCGAAAATACAATGGGGGAAATGATGGGAAATATTTTCATCGTTATCTCCATTGCTTTGCTTTCATCCTGGATTTTGGCATTGAGCATTGTGGCTATGCTAGCGGTGTACTTTATGAAGGTGAAGCCAAAAGAAGCGGCTGGCGAAAAGAAATCCATTTTTGACAGGCTGAACGTTGGTTATACAAAATTTTTAAAATCAGCTTTAGATTATCCCATTACCGCAGTCATCATTATTCTCGCCATGTTTGTGGGTTCTTTGGTTTTATTCCCCATACTACCCTTCATATTTATGCCGGATAGTGACCGGAATCTGATTGTGGTAAATGTCGACCTCCCACTGGGATCTAAGATAGAGGAGACCGAAAAAGTCGTTGATCAACTATCCGATTTCATTAGAAAAAAACTACTCATTACGGGTGAATTAGCGGAAGATGAAATTGGTGTGGAAAGCTGGACTTCCTTTATTTCAAAAGGACCCAACTCTTACGACCTCGGTTACCAACCCGGGCAACCCAATTCAGGGTATGCCCATTTATTGATCAATACGACTACGTTTGAAGCTAACCCTGAAGTAATTGAAACCATAGATCAATACGCTTTTGAACAATTTCCCAATGCCGAGATTTCCGTTGCCCCTTTAGGTGGGGCTGGAGGAGCCAAGTATGATGTAGGTATTCGCATCATGGGTAAAGATTCCGAAGAGTTGTTAAAACTAGCTCAGCAAGTCAAGAACCAAATGGCCAAGCTCGATGGAGCCCGAAATATTAAAGATGATTGGGGACCGAAGATTAAAAAAGTACGTATTGATATTGACCAGGATAAAGCCGGCCGAGCGGGTGTGACCAATCAGGATATTGCTTTATCCTTGCAGACTGCACTTTCGGGTATGGACATTGGAGATTACCGGGATTTAGATGGCAATATTCCCATAATTATGACCAATCTGGAAAGGAATACGATTGACGTTCATGCTTTGGAAAGTGTAAATATCTTTTCACAGATGACGGGTAAGAATGTCCCACTCGTTCAAGTCGCAAATATTGACTTAGACTGGCAATTTGCCAAAATATTTCGGAAAGACCTGAATCGAACAATTACCGTCACCTGCGATGCTGAAGTCGGATACACAGCTTCTGAATTGACGCAACAATTAATTCCCTTTATGAAGGAGGCGCAAACCAATTGGAAGCCTGGTTACACTTATAGTTTTGGAGGAGAAAGTGAAGCCAGTGCCGAAGCGTTGGGAGCTGTTGCTGCGAAGCTCCCCATAGCCGGGTTTTTGATTCTATTGCTCTTAATGCTTCAATTCAATTCGTTTAAGAAGACGATAATCGTTCTGTTGTCCATTCCGCTTGGTATTATAGGTGTTATTCTCGGCCTATTTGTGTTCCAGTCTTATTTTGGATTCATGGCTTACCTGGGGCTTATTTCCCTGGCAGGTATTGTTATCAATAATGCTATTGTATTATTAGATAGAATTGAACTAGAACAAAAAGAATTTGGACGACTTCCTTATGAATCCATTATCCATGCTGCACAGCAAAGATTTAGGCCGATTCTGCTCACCACTTTTACGACCGTCCTGGGTTTGATCCCCTTGTATTTAGGAGGCGGATTAATGTGGGAACCTATGGCAATTGCGATCATGATCGGTTTACTATTTGCTACGGTTATTACCTTATTATTTATTCCAATATTGTATAAACTATTTTTCAATGTGCGTACAAACAGTATTTGAGGCTTTTTACATCCCGATTTGAACATCCTTTTATCTTACTAACTGACCTTACGCAATTTCTATGTTGATGGGATCCCAAAAATCAAAACCACACTTTCAAATAAAAAAGACATTTGACCGTAGATTTTTAGACGATAAGAATTGGTAATCAAATAGACAAACTGTCTACCATCTAATATCTGATTGTCTAAAGTCTATTTCGAATCGTTGAATTGGTGCGTAACCCTAGTTGCTAAACAAATGACTCACGATTCTTGTAGATCAATTCAAGCCTCAAAATGTTCAAATCAGGAAGAATGATCGGGGAATCCAGCATTAAACCCTACAAATTTAAGGTAGTCTTAGAGCTGTATAACCTAAAAACCATTTCATCATGAGAACGAAATTTTTTGCTGCCCTCTCCATTGCGTTCGCCCTTCTGGTTACTTCCTGTGAAGAAGAGAACATGGATATGGGAGAGGGTTCAACTGTACAACGGATTCCGGTTGTCGTGCATATCATTCACAATGGTGAGCCGGTAGGTACCGGAGCCAATATCAGTTATGAACAGGTGGTATCTCAGATCGAGGTACTCAATGAAGACTTCAGAAGGAAGTCAGGCACCAATGGCTTCAATAATAGTCCAGCTGGCGTAGATACCGAGATCGAATTTTTCCTGGCCGAACGGGATCCGAACGGGAATTTGCTTCCAGATCCGGGCGTCGATCGATTTGACGGAGGCAGAGAATCCTGGCCCAAGGGGCCAATTCTCAATCCAATCGATAACCAGATTAAGCCGAGCACGATCTGGCCTCCGGAAGATTATTTCAACATTTGGACCGTCAACTTTGGCGGATTCGTTTCCCGGGACTTATTGGGGTACGCCCAATTCCCGTCCAATTCGGGCTTGCCCGGATTGAATGCAAATGAGGGAAGTCCTGAAACTGATGGCATCGTGGTCGGCTACAAGTATTTCGGGAGCAGTGAGAAAGGTAATTTTCCGGATTTGATCGCTCCTTTTGATTTGGGCCGGACTACTACGCATGAAGTTGGCCATTGGCTGGGTCTGAGACATATCTGGGGAGACGGCGATTGTCTAGTTGACGATTTTTGCGCCGATACGCCAAACGCCGAGGCTCCCAATTTCAGTTGTGGTTCCAATTTTTCCTGTGGATCAGATGACATGCTCGAAAATTACATGGATTATACCGAAGATGGCTGCATGAACATATTTACCCTTGACCAAAAGGAAAGAATGTTCACCGTGCTCCAAAATTCTCCCAGGCGGAGGGAATTGGTGGAGTAGGTCCACTCCTGGGTTCAAGGCTTCAATCCTTCTAGAACACCGGGATGGGCGCCAACGCCACCTTTCCGCTCAAGGGAATCGGCTTTTTGCGGAACGGATAATCCATCCATAACAATAAATGCACCAATGCATCCCGGGCATTTTTTCCCCAATAGACTTATGCTCAATCCGTTAGAAAATATCGAGTAAATTTTTCGACCCGAGTTAGCCAACTTTATCTTAATACCGGTAAAATAACACACGATTAAAATTTTGCTTTCCCTCATTTTTTTAGAAATTAGTCTTTCTATTTCTGAGTAATCCAAAATTTTATAGGCAAACAAGAAAACGGTGCTGAAAGTCCACTTTCAGCAATAAGACTATTTGTTAACCTACAATTTGGATTTTTATGGAAAAGTACTACTCGAAAATCTCCATGCTGATGGCTATCTGCCTGGTGTGGAGTCTGACTGCTTTTAGTCAGGATTTGTCCAACTTTAACTGGGATGAAGTTGCCCAGCAAGTCAAAGCCCAAAAAGAAAACCCCTCCAAACTGATCATGGGTTTGAACAGGCTGGCTGAAGAAGGAGAAAGCAGTTTGTTGATGAATTACCTGATCACCCGGGGCAATCAGGTGAAAGTTATGTGTGCGGCAAAATCCGGGGTAGACGCCTTGAAAAGCGACCTGGAAGGGATGGGAGCTACCGGAACCACCGTCCAGCAAGGAATGGTTAGTTCATGGGTGCCTGTTGATCGTCTGGGCGAATTGGAAAACATGGCCTCTCTGCATTGTGCCATGCCGGAATACAAGCCCAGTACAAACGTTGGATCGGTGACCAGCCAAGGCGATCAGGCTATGCTTACCGATTTGGTAAAAAACAACCTTGACTTGAACGGTGAAGGTATTACCATCGGGATTCTATCCGATGCTTACAATTCACTGGGCGGGGCAGATGCTGGAGTCGCCAGTGGAGACCTGCCAGGCCCCGGCAATCCAAACGGCTTCCTCGAACCTGTGGAAGTGCTGTCCGAAATCCTGGGTGGCCCGGGAATCGATGAAGGCCGGGGTATGGCTGAACTGATCCACGATGTAGCCCCCGGCGCTACATTGAAGTTCTATTCTGCTTTCAACGGGTATTTTGATTTTGCCGATGGCATTATTGCCCTTGAGGAAGCAGGCTGCGATGTCATCGTGGATGATATTGCCTATTTCGTTGAGCCTTATTTCCAGGATGGGACCATTGCGCAAGCCGTTACAGAGGTGGTCAACAGAGGGTCTGCCTATTTCTCTTCAGCTGGAAACGGCGCCCGCGAATCCTATGAAGCTGATTTTAATCCTTCCGGCTTTATCATTCCCGGCATTGGGGAATTTCACGACTTTGGAGGGGGGGATATCCTGCAAAATGTGACCTTTCCCCCAGGGGCTGTCTTCTTTCCCTTTTTACAGTGGGATGACCCCTCCATTTTTGCAGCTGCACCCGGACAACCCTATAACGGACCTCTTCCAGGTACGGATTTTGATCTGCTCGTCTTTGATCTGAACACCTTTCAACTCATTTTCTCGTCGGCCGATCCCAATGGGGTGACGGGCTCTCCCATAGAAGCCATTGGCTTAATCAATCCCACTGAAGATTCCTTGACCCTAGGCTATGCCATTACCTTGTTCTCAGGGCCATCGGATCGCAGACTTAAGTACATCGACCGGGGTGACGGTCTCAACCCGGATGAGTTCGATACGCGCAGCGGTACCAGCGTAGGGCATTCCCAGGCGGAAGGAGGCTTTGGAATTGGTGCCTCCGCTTATTTCAATACCCCGGAATTTGGGGACCGTCCCGCCATCATCAATGGTTTCTCCTCGGCCGGAGGGGTACCGATCCTCCTGGATCCGCAAGGTAACCGGCTAGCTTGGCCGGAAATTCGGCAACAACCCATCGTAACTGGCCCGGACGGGGCCAATACGTCCTTTTTTCCGACTGGAGGATTCGACTTCGAAGGGGACGGCTTCCCGAACTTCTTTGGTACTTCTGCCTCAGCACCGCACGTAGCTGCCTTGGCAGCCCTTATGTTGCAGGCCACGGATAAAGGGCTTTCTCCCGAAGAAATCGGGGATATCCTGGCTACCACCGCGGAGGATATGGACGACCCGGCTACACCCGGTTTCGATTCTGGCTTTGACTTTGGCACCGGTTTCGGCTTTGTACAAGGCGATCTGGCCGTAGCCAGTGTGTTGGACGAGCCCAGTGCTTATCGGTTGCAAATCACCAACGAACAAACGGGTGAAGTTGTCACACTCCGGGACGGAGATGTCATAGATCTGGCGGATTATCCCAATAATTCCTTTAATCTGGTCGCCTTGGCTAGTGCCGGGACAGCTCAGCTGGATGGAGTGAAGTTGAAGTTGAAAGGAGAGGAAGATGCCGACCGCACGGATAAGACGGCGCCCTTTGAATTGTTCAAGGCGAATGATGATGACAAAGAAGATATTGAGCCGGGTAAATACAAGTTCAAGGCTACTCCCTTTCAACGGGTTAAACAGAATCGGAAGAACGACGACGACGATGACGACGACGATGATGATGACGAAGAAGATGATGATGATGACGATGATAAGCTAAGGAGAAAGAATGGACTATCTGCCTCTGTAAAATTTACCATCATTGACTCCCGTTCTTCCTTTGCCGATTTGGATGACGACGACGATGATGATCTGAAAATAGACGAAAGCTTTACGGTCGAAAGCTTCAGCGCCTTTCCAAATCCCACTTCTGGGAGCGTTACCTTCAACTGGGTTGGCTTCGAAGATCAGGAGGCTGAACTGACCATTTTCAATGCGCTTGGCCAGGCGGTCATGCGTATGGAACGCGATGGCAGTTTCCGTGAGCAAGTGGACCTGACGAGCTTTGGAAAAGGGGTATTCGTAGCTCGAATCAATGCTAACCAACAGCAATTCTCTCAACGAATTATTGTGCGATAAGCTGTTCCCTTCCAAGAAAGAGGCTCAGTCAATAGACTGGGCCTTTTTTATTTCCCTTTGAGGGAAAATGATCGTTTCCAGGCGACGAGAATTAGATATTGGTTTGAAGGATAAACAAAAAATATACACATTAGAAACCGTTCTTTTTAACCTTAGAATGTTTTCCGAGCAATGGTTACAACAGAAAAAATTAAAATCCAATATCAGGGCAAGAACGTTTGGGCTCGAAGATTGACAGTAGGTTCGGAAATACCGATTGATCTGAAGCTTGCCTGGAACAATATCAAAACACCTGCTCTGCTGCAGTTTGTGACGAAAGGAATGCTTTCTTTCCAATCTTTGGATGTGGAGTTTCCGGCCTTCTGGGAAGAAGGGAAAATCTATCGGGCTAAACTCAGGCTATTTGGGTTCATCCCTTTTGGTGGCACCCACTATTTCTACATGGAAAAGATCGACGAGAAAAACCTGGTAATAAATGCCAAAGAGTGGGATGACCAGGTTAAAGTCTGGAATCACGATATCCAAATGCGTGACCTTGGCGATGGAAAAATCTATTATGAAGACATCCTAATCATTTACGCAGGCTTTTTGACCAGTTTTATTACTGCTTATGCCAGGCAATTTTACCAATACAGACATAGAAGGTGGCAAATAGCAGCAAAAGAAGAAATGCGTTTTGGCCTGTAGGAGGCATGCACTAACGCTCATCTCTGAAATCTCTACTCAATCAAACAAGGTAGTCATCCAGATGGTGATACTTTGCTCGGGATAATTCAGGGTCGTGACCAGATCCGGCGCTGCAATGCCTGCCGGTTCCAGAATTGTGCCGGGAATTCCCTTGAAGGCAACAAACTCCAGCAAGGTGTTAAAATTTCTCTTTTGGAAGGCATACCTGGGGGTGTGGTAGTCAAAGTAAGCCGTGGTTTGCGCATACATCCGGTCAAAGCTGAACCAGTTGCCGGGATCCATGCGGTAAAACCAGATGGCGAAACTAAGTGCGGATAGAATTGGATCCTGAAAGCGATCCAAGGGGGCTTCTTTCGCATCACTTATGGCAGAGGTAGCCAAGCTTTCTACCACGGCCTCCTGACCGGCGATTTCCTCAAGTTTGGTGGCAACGAATTCCCGATACGTTGAATCCCGGAATCCCAATTCATCGAATAGTTCCTGATCCTCGATGGGAAACTCGAAGAACCAGACGGGCCAGTTCTCCCGAAAAAGGATGTTGTTCACATACAGGTTATCGCGAAAAGCTTCGGCTGCCGTCCGACCGAAGGTATAGACGAGGTCTTTCCAGGTACCTTCCCCCATGCCGGAGATCGCATCCAGCTGTTCCAGGTTTTCAAAACGATTGAAATCCGTCTCGGAGCGGGTTCGAAGGATGCGGGAAGCTAAAGTAGGACCAATTGTACTTCCTGGCCCGTCTGAAGGATCATCCTGGATAAGAGTATCGGTAATATCACTGACTTCTTTCACCCGATTAAAAAAATCGAGGATACGAGCAGCCACCTCTGGAGAAATGTCTTGGATTTTCATGTTGGTTGATGTAGTTGGAGTGGTAATTGCTAGTTAAGATATACTTTTCCACTCATCCTTAGTTAATGCACTTTTCAATGTGTGTAATTTGTCTGAATCGTCATTCCAAGGCGCTGGCGGTCGATGCCCCTTTGATCAAAACTCAACTCCCTAAACCGATGCCATTATGACCGGCAATAAGTATTAGGAAGTCGCTAAAAAGGCATAGAAAATTGGTAGACTTAGCCCCAAAGGCACACAACAAGTAACTAGTTCCTGCACATTAAATGGTATTATCAGGCAGCTCTTAAGTCATTCGATTGCTTTAAAAACATAGCGTTCATCATAGTCAACCTGGAAAGCTTCCAATAAATCGTGGTATTCTTCTCCAAACGTCTTTTCCCGATGATGCTTTTCCTGGTTCTGTATATATCGAATGATTATTGGCAATTGTGACTTCGCGTAGGAAAATGCGCCATAGCCGGCCTGCCAGGAAAACTTGGTTTTGGTGAATCCTTTCTTATTGACCCACTCGGAAGATTCTCCTTTAACCATCCGCATCAGATCCGAAAGCGATTGTGAAGGGCGCATGCCAATCAACATATGGATGTGGTCCGGCATTCCATTTATCTGTAGCATCTTGTGTTTATGGTGTTGGACAATGCCGGTCATATATTTATGCAATTCTTCTGCCCATTCTCTTTGAATTAAGGATTTTCGATTTTGGACCGCAAAAATGATATGGAGGTGAATTTGGGTGTAGGTGTTTGCCATAGGATAAATTCTATTTCGTACCTGACGGCACGAACAACTGGGGATGCAATTTTAGCTACCAAGGTAATGTCCCTAGCGGGACTAAACGAATTTTTATTTCCAACAATCAATTCTTTTCGATTGGACTTTTCCAGCTAGCTCAGCCAACGTTTTCAATTAACCATAAAACATCGAGAATCCTTATATTTCGTACCTGAGCGCATGAAAAATGGGGATACGATTTTGGCCATCTGGAAGAGCAACTAGCGGGACTAAACGAATTTTTATTCCCAACAATCAATTCTTAACGATTGGACTTTTACAGCTAGCTCAGCCAACGTTTTCAATTAAACATAAAACACCTAGAATCCTTCTATTTCGTACCTGAGCGCATGAAAAATGGGGATACGATTTTGGCCATCTGGAAGAGCAACTAGCGGGACTAAACGAATTTTTATTTCCAACAATCAATTCTTAACCATTGGACTTTTCCAGCTAGCTAAGCCAACGTTTTCAATTAAACATAAAACACCTAGAATCCTTCTATTTCGTACCTG
>CAZXLD010000062.1:15727-24327 GCA_964641965.1 uncultured Saprospiraceae bacterium
AAACGAATTTTTATTCCCAACAATCAATTCTTAACGATTGGACTTTTACAGCTAGGCTCAGCCAACGTTTTCAATTAACCATAAAACATCGAGAATCCTTATATTTCGTACCTGAGCGCATGAAAAATGGGGATACGATTTTGGCCATCTGGAAGAGCAACTAGCGGGACTAAACGAATTTTTATTTCCTGCAATCAATCCAAAATAAATATGGAATTCAGAATGCTAATTGCCCTCTTTTATCCAAATTAGATGCTACAGGTACAAATGATGGCATTAGAGTTGCCCTGGCCTAGCTGATTGTTGCTAATGGTTCTTTGTCCCGCTAGGGACAAAAGGCTGGTAAAACCGGAGTTGAAGAAACTTACCCGTGCCTTTGGGTACGGCATGTGTATTTCCCCCTATCCATACTTGTTCAGCTCTTGCTCTATTCCAAGCCAACTCACCGTTCAATCTGTTCAATCCACCGAGATTATCCATCTGGATAAAGGCCAATCGCCGCATCTTATATAGTAAATCAAAACCTATCAAACATGCAGCATTTAATGCTCCTTTTGGCGAGTGTCCTTCTTGGAATAAACCCATTCCCATCAGAAACAAACGATCAGATTCTTGGCAAATGGGCAAATGAAGACCAAACCGGAGTTTTAGAATTCGTTAAAAACGGCTCGTCTTACGACGCCATCATCCTGGAAGCCAAAAACCCTGCCTACATCGGCGAGAAGCAAATCACGTCTTTGAGCTACCACAAAAAAAACCAGTACAAAGGCGGAACCCTTTATGCCTTTGAAAAAGGTCAAACGCTGAATTGCGCTGCCAAATTGATCAGCGATACCCAGTTGGAATTGAGGATGAGCAAAGGCCCATTTACCCAAAAACGAACCCTGACCCGATTAGAGGAACCCAATCAACCAGAGTAACAAAAAAGGCACAGTTTTCACAATTAAGTAGGTCTGTGCCTACAAAATGAAGGTATTTGAATACATGGCTACCCCACCATTTCATCTTCAAAAACAAAAGCATTCTACTGATGAAAAAATCGTTGGCCATGTTCTTGATTCTATGGAGCCTTCAAGCAAAAGCACAAATTCAATTCAATTCCTTTCAAGAGGTGTTGAATTACGCCGATACACATGCTCAAGCTATTCAAAGCGCTGTCATAGGAGAGCAAATGGCTTTCGCTGAAAAAAAGGAAGCCAAACTCGATCTCCTTCCAACCCTAGACGGCTCATTAGGGTATAATGATAATATTACCCTGCAGCCCACTTTGATACCTGCAAATGTGTTTAACCCCGAAGCACCAGAGGGGACCTTTGAGGAATTAACCTTTGGAACAAAATTCAATTATTCCTACGGTATTCAAGCCCAATGGGATGTATTGAACTTCCAAAAAATATTCGCATCAAAAACAGCTAACATCGCCTTCGAACAAAGCGAAATCGATACGGAGAGGAACCGGTACAACACCTATAACCAACTTGCATCTACCTATTATTCTATCCTGCTAACCCAGGAATCCATTCGTATTTACAACGAAAATGTGCTTTCCTCCACATCCATCTATAACAATGCGAAAGAAAAATACCAGGAAGGAATTATCGATGAAGCGGAGCTGAACCGATCAGCGATTAAAAAACTCCAAAGTCAAAGCAGCCTGAATTTGGCAAAAAAAAACCTGGAGCAATTTTATATCCAACTACAAATACAGCTTAACACCAAGCAAATTATTACCATTTCAGATACTCCGGAAAAGTTCATACTGGCAGACACCTCCATTCGATCCATACACCCTGAAGTGGCTTGGCAGGAGGCCGAAATGGAGAAATATGAATCGGTTTTAAAGCAAACAAAAGCCTCCCGGTCCCCTACTATTAGCATGTTTTATGCCTACAACCAGGTTTATGCTTCAAATGATTTTTTCAACTTTTCAGATGCCATTAATCTACCCCAACAATACTTTGGGGTACAAATTAGCCTTGCCGGACTACTCCAACCGGCTACCCAACAAAAAATTAATCAGTCCAAATCACAAGTGCAATTGCAGCAAATGCAATTAGAGCATACCAGATTAGCTACTCAGCATGAGGACCACCTGCTCCAAGTTCAATTTGAACAGGCTTATGGAATTGTGGTCGAAAATAAACAAATCCTGAACTTACAAGAGGAGAACGATGCACACGCAGAAAATAAATACCAAAACGGTATTGCGAGCTTGGATCAGCGGTTAAACGAATATGAAGATTTATTAAATGCTCAGGATCGGTATTTGCAAAGTTTGGCAGAGTTTACGTTAGCCCAATACAAAATCTATATCCGACAAATCAATTTCCAAGCCAGGTAAATCAAGGATATCATGAAAAAAACAAATAAAAGAATCCTTCTATACTTTACTACGGCAGGGCTAGCTTTTACCACGGTAGCCTGCCAGCAAGAGACGACTACTACCCCAACGCGCAGAAATATTGAAGACGCCGTATTTGCGAACGGCTATATCGAACACGAAAATAGTTATACGATCGCTGCAAACGTAGAAGGCATTTTGGTAGCTCTTTCCATAAAGGAAGGTGACTGCATTTCAAAAAACGACCTAATCGCCCTGGTCGAGAACGATGTTCCAAAAAATAATCTACAAGACGCTCAGGTCGTCTACCAGGATGCGTTAAAGAATGCGGCACCAAACTCGCCTCAGTTGCAACACATCAAGGCTCAAATCGACCAAGCCAAGGTTCAACTGGAATACGATCGCGAAAACTATTTGCGGTACCGGGAATTACGAGCAAAAAACTCGGTCTCCCAACTGGATTACGAAAAAGCCGAATTGCAATTCAAAGCAGCTCAAAACAACCTCCTTGCCCTGGAGAAGAACTATCACGAGCTAAAAAACGGTTTGGACCTCCAGGTAGAACGCAGCAAGGTGCAGGTCAATACACAACAAGCCCTGTTGAAGGATTATAAATTATTTGCCGTAGAAGGAGGCCAGGTAATACACGTGTTCAAGAAGCAAGGTGAGTTGGCTCGTAGAGGGGAAGCGATAGCGAAGATCGGAAGCGGGTCTTACATCATTAAATTGTTCGTTGCTGAAGACGACATAGTAAAAATCAATATCGGACAATTGGTTGCCGTCAACATCAATACATATCCGGCGAATACTTTTTCAGCAAAAGTCACCAAAATATACCCGGGCTTCGACGAAAATGAACAATCCTACATCATAGAAGCTCAATTTGAAAATTTGCCGGAAAAGATGTTTTCGGGCACCCAACTTCAAGCCAATATCAAAATAGGAGGCCGAGATAATGTACTGGTAATTCCTTCCACCTACGTTTCTAAAGGAAATTATGTCACCCTTGAAAGTGGAGAACAAATTCAGATTGAAGCGGGCATTAAAAATAATTCATGGACGGAAGTCATTTCCGGACTTTCAGAGCAGGAGGTTATCATAAAAACCAACAACTAAAATGAATACCAACCAGAAAATTGCCAGCATATTCCTGACCTCCCGGTTCAGACAGCTGCTGGTGGCAGTGTTGAGTGTAACTTTTGGGATTTCGATGTACATATTTATGAACAGCTTCATGGCCGGGGTAAATAACGAACAAACAGAAATCACCTTTACCTCCATGGCACATATCAAAATATACAATGACCTATCAGATGATGTGGAACCCATTTTGCCAGCACCTGAGGACGACAATACTATTTTAGTGGTCAACAATGCCAGAAACATTCGATATACCGAAGGCATAAAAAATGTGGATGCCGTAAAGTCCGCACTGAACGGCTTACCCGAAATCAAAGCCTTCACTGCCCAACTCAATGAAAATGTTTTTATTCGAAATGGTGTTTCCCAAGCTAGTGCCAACTTATCCGGTATCGAAACAGTAAGTGAAAATGAAGTTTTCAATACTTCAGCATATATTTTGAATGGCGATTTATACGAGTTGGATAAACGGTCTAACGGAATTATTCTTGGCACAGGTTTAGCAAAAAGCATTGGAATACACGCCGGTGATAATGTGACGGTATCCACTGCTGAGGGGGTCTCGAAGGCATTCAAGGTGATTGGGTTGATCGAGACTGGAGCCCTGGGGACGGACAGAACAAAGGCCATGGTATCCATGCAAACCGCCAGACAACTCTTTTCAGAGAATAAAAGTTATGCGACGGAGGTGTTGGTCAACATAAAAGACTATTACCAGGCCAGAGAAGTGGCCAAGCGTATTTCCAACCGCACCGATTACAAAGTAGAACCCTGGCAGGAAGGTAATAGCCAGCTGGATTCCTCGAACGTTTTACGGGATATTCTTGCGATCGCTGTCTCCCTGACCATTTTGATCGTGGCGGGATTTGGCATTTACAACATCATGAATATGACCGTCAATGAAAAAATAAAAGAAATTGCCATTCTAAAGGCCATGGGATTTAATGGCAATGATGTGATCGAGATTTTTCTCATCCAATCCGTTGTTATTGGTTTACTTGGCGGGTTTACTGGTTTGATACTGGGCAATATTATCGTTCGGGTGGTTGACCATATTCCATTCGAAATCGGCACCCTGACTACCCTACCAGTGGCAAATAGACCTATGGATTATGTTTTGGCCTTTGGGTTTGGCATCATTATCACTTTTCTTGCCGGATTCCTCCCGGCCAGGAAAGCTTCCAATCTTGATCCCGTAGCTATTTTACGGGGATGACCTCCATAAGCTAAGCCTATGAATGCATTAACAGTTAGTCATGTAAACAAATATTTTTTCGAGCCGGTAGAATTCCAGGTGTTGAAGGATATTACCTTTGAAATTGAGCGAGGGGAGTTCGTTGCTATTATAGGCAAATCGGGTTCAGGAAAATCCACGCTGCTTTACCTGCTCTCCACCATGGATACCGATTACGAAGGAACCATTTCGATTAATGGAACTCAAGTCACCGGATTGAAGCAGAATCAATTGGCCAAGTTTCGCAACGAACACATTGGTTTTGTTTTCCAATTCCATTTTTTGTTGCCCGAGTTTACTGTTCTGGATAACATCATGTTACCCGCAATGAAGCTGAACAAGAAAAGTAAAGATGAAATTGAACAGGAGGCGATGGAACTTTTGACCCTTCTTGGCATCAAAGGCCATGAACACAAGTCAGCAGCCAAGATTTCAGGTGGCCAACAACAGCGGGTGGCAATTGCAAGAGCCTTGATCAACGCTCCGGCCATAATCATGGGAGACGAGCCCACTGGAAACCTGGATTCCAAGAATACGAAGATCGTATTTGATACTTTTCGTCAATTAGCTCGGGAAAGGGGGCAAACCATTGTTGCCGTTACCCATGATGACGAATTTGCAGTAAACTGTGATCGGATCATCGAACTCTCTGATGGTAGGTTGATGGAGAATCCATTTTAAAAGCAAACTGAACCAATTGATTCAATTTAGAGCTTGAAGAAAAAATTGAAACCTAGAATAAAAACCATATTACCCATTCTCCTGGCTATCATCTTGCCAGGACTGAGCCTTTATTCCAGTCCAAAATTAGACCTCCTAAATAACCTTGCTTTTTTTTCGACCTGGCTTATTGCTTCGATTGGCCTTTATGGATTCTGGTATGCCCTATGGTATTTGTGGAGTATAAAATCCAAAAACCGGACGATCGGACTAATATTAGGATTACTTATTTTTCCAGCTTTACTTTTTGGACTGATTAATTTGGTTTCCTATCAAACCATTGGTGAAATAAACGGCCTGAACTTTGCCCGCATCTTTATGGTATCCATTCTATATCTCACTATTCAATATGCGTTAAAGACCCAGGAACATTTGGCTCGCTTGCGGTTGGAAAAAGAAAAGATTCAAACTGAAAATTACCGGGTGCAATTAAGAGCAATTCGCGCCCAAATAGATCCACATTTTTTATTTAATTCGTTGAATACCCTGCGCTCCATGGTACGGCAGGGGCATTCTAAATCCGAGGAATTTATTATGAGCCTTTCGGATTTTTACAGGCAAACCTTGAAACACAATGCAAATACTACACTTCCATTGTCTGAGGAGTTGAATGTAATGCAGTCGTATCTATTTGTAATTAAAAGCCGAAATGAGGAAGCTGTTTCGGTGGGCATTAATATCGATGAATCAGTACATCAATTTCACTTACCAACCTTGGCCCTTCAGATCATTGTGGAAAATTGTTTCAAACATAATAGTATGTCTTCCAAAAGGCCATTGCGTATCGAAATAAAAAATACGGATGGTTACTATATACAGATACTAAATAATATTCAACCTAAAATTGGAATTCAAGAAAAATCTGGATTTGGATTGGAGTTGCTAAGAAAAAGATATGAACTCATGCATATACAAGAAGGAATCATAGTAGAAGAAACGCCTGAGGAATTCAGTGTCAAATTGAAATTGGTATAAAAATGAATATCCTCATCGTAGAAGACGAACTACACACGGCAGCACTCTTACAAGAGATAATTGAGCAAGACAATGATTTTATTGTGACGGAGAGGCTGGAATCCATTGAAGAAACCGTTCAATACCTCACCAAGTATCAAAAAAATCTGGATCTACTCTTTTTTGATATCCAATTGGCCGATGGGCCCAGTTTTGAAGTATTTAAACATGTGGATGTGGTAGTGCCGATCATTTTTTGCACAGCCTACGATACGTATACTATGCAAGCGATTCAAAATAATGGAATAGATTATGTCTTAAAGCCATTTAAGGAAGCGGATATCCATATGGCTTTACAGAAATATAAAAAGCTGATCATAAATCTTCGCACCAAAGATAGAACACCCTATCATTTCTTATTGGAGGAACCCAAACAATACCAACAGAGCTTTCTGACTCAGCAGCGTGAAAAATCCATGGTTAAAAAGGTGAATGAAATTGCCTTGTTCTATGTAGAATTCGAAACCGTAAACCTACATACTTTTTCCGGCGAAAAGTTTCCATTGTTCAAAAAATTGGAATATATAGAATCCGTTTGTGACCCTGACCAATTCTTTCGAATCAATCGGCAGATGTTGATCAACCGATCCGCCATCACTGGATTCGAACCTTTTTTTAACCGAAAGATCGTGTTGCAACTCAAGATCAATCTCAAAGATAGGGCAGTAGTTAGCCGACTCAAAGTGACCCCATTTAAGACTTGGCTGGAAAAGTGACAACTACAAAAAAGTCACGTATTTTACGCTGTCTACAGCCAACATTCGAACGCTATCAGTTGATTCAGGCTATAACAATCGAGAGGGTACACTAGAAAAGGCCTAAGCTGAGACTATTCCCAGCAATGCTATTGGTGAGCCGGTCAATTTGAAGCATTCATCGGCAATGCGTTCCCGTTTTTCTAATTCGATCTTTTTATTGACAATGCAAACTGAAAATGAAAAAACTTTCTAAACATTATTTAATAACCAATAGAAGGATAAATCAAAATTCCGAGCTGAATAAAATAGCGACCCTAGATAATATTGCCCTCCAAAATATGTTGAATGCATTTGTGACAGTTAAACAAAATAATCACAGTAAAGAGGACCTGTCTGCATTCTCCAGATGTGAAGAATATCGAAAAAAACTCCTTCAGGATGAAACTACTATTTCTTATGAGGTCTTTTCCTCCGATAAGACGGCAAAAGTAAAAGCTATTTGTAAAGCAGCTGCATCAAAAAAGAAGTGGTGCCAGTTTTTGTATTATCTGGTAAAAGGTACTGAGCGGCCGTCTATCTTAGAAATAGGGACCAATGTAGGCATTTCGGGTTCGTATATGCTCGAGGCTGCCAAGGGAAGGAACGGGCATTTCATTACGATGGAGGGTTTACCCCAGCTATGTGAAATTGCCGGACAACAGTTCGCTCGAATTGTACCTCCGGATGAGTTTGAAGTAATCCAAGGTATATACGAAGATACTATTCCAAAAATAATGGAGAGGGATATTCAATTTAATTTATTATTTATCGACGGGAACCATCAAAAAGAACCCACCCTAGCCTATTTCAATGCTTTAAAATCGAAAATTGACCTGCCGGCCGTGTTTATATTTGACGACATTTATTGGAGTACAGGGATGGAGGAAGCATGGAGGACGCTAAAAAAGGATCCAGCAGTCAGTTTTTCTGTAGATCTATATGAACAAGGTATTGTTATAATCGACAAAGACGAACCTCTTCATAACCAGCATTTTAACCTACACCTTTCCTATTAAAATTAGCGTTTATTAAGGGCCTGTTTCAAATTTGTACGCTGCGGTCAAGTGGCCACCTTTCGTTCATACTGCGTGGCAGAACCAGGCTTCGTAGCGCTGCTACGATCCCGAACCTGTACCTCAGCTAACCAAAAAAATTGACAAACTTTGCGATCATTTACGAATTTAAAGCAAGCCCTAAATTCCTCTTCGTGAGTAAAAAAACAAGGTTATCAGAAGGTATCTCTGCCTTTACTTACATGTAATACCATTTTAAGTTGAAAACAGCCTGTCACTTAAATACAGCATTTCTTGAAATGGTATTATGTCTTGGATGCTGACATCCGAAGGATCGTCAGTACTGACCAAGTTTGGCTGTTTGCTCCATTTTTAAATAGGTCATTTTAAACTTGCGTCAG
>CAZXLD010000063.1:0-23552 GCA_964641965.1 uncultured Saprospiraceae bacterium
TTGGATGAACTGGGTGGTATTTTTCCGAGAGTAGGTAGCTGCATGACTCGGTCGGCCATCCGATCTGCTTCCCGCTCGTATTGATCTCCCGGGCGGTTAATATTCAACTTTGCCTGAAGGGGGAAGGGGGCGGAAGGCAGGAGCGCAATCCGGTTGAAATCGTGGAGCGGGGCGTTCCTGTTGTAGAGGTCCGCTGGGGGGATGCTATCGCCATTATTGGGGTTTCTTTTTTTCGAACTCCCAAAGGTGTTCAGCTTTTTGGGCTGATCCGTTTTTGCCGGTGCTCGATTTTGAGAGTTCCCTTTATCGGTGTCCGCTTGCGGAACGGTTACCCGTTGGTGGGGAAGAGATCGCAATGTTGAATACTACTTTAGGAGGGAAGAAAAAATTTACTCCGGGCATACTTTCTTCGGGGGAACCAATCGATTAACACCCTTATACCAATTCTTACTGGCACAATTGGTCGTTTTCCCCTGAGGAGGGTTTGGCGCAATCCGGCCACGGCTGGTAATCTGATTCTCCGCTGCATGGTAACCCAAACACCAGACCAAGGGCGTATGGAAACTGCGAACACATCGGTCAAAGGAGTTTGCCATTGCCTGCACAAAGGCATCTTTAGGGTCGAGCTTACAGGTGTACAAATCGATGGTGGCATCGGGGGTGAGTTTCGGCTGAATTTGTTTTTCCATGACGTATTTCCAGCCCGAATCGGCAGACAGGTCGGAGATGGAAAGGGAGGCACTGTCAAAGACGCCGGCTTCTCCGGCCAGCCCAATGCCTTCTCCCCCGCCGTGTCCGATAAATACCACCCGGCGAATATCGCTTGTGGAATGTTGCATAGGACCAAAGAAATGGGCTACTTCCGAAGCGCCAAAAACACGATCGGATGGAGTATCCGCAGCCGTTTGGTGGAAATCCGGAGTTCCGGGATACCATAGTCGGCTCTGAGCATCCTTGATTTCTTTTTCGGCAGAGTCGTAACCAGGGTAGCCATTTGCGTAAATGACAATTTGTTTTCCGCTGCGTTTCCTCTTTGGTTTTTTGGTTCTCTTCCCTTTTTTCTTTCGCTTCAGTTGCAGGTGATTTTGGCCGGGAAGTCGGCTGATTGGTGGATCATCAACACGTTGTTTCGGGAGACTTTTGGGCCGTTGGTCGATGGATACAGAAGAATAATTCGATTGTTGTGGAGCAAGGATGGATAAATCTGCCAATTTGTAATTGCCGGAGGAGCCGGTAGAAAACGGAGAGACTTCCTCGGAGTGGGACGCCCGTTGAGTAAAAATGTGCTCAGTGGATCTTGGGAATGCTGTTTGTTGACGGATAGCCTGCTGGCTGGAATAGTACATAGTGAAGGAGCATCATCTTCTAAATAGCCGGACCAGGTCGCTCGGTTTAAACTTCATCAGGTCGACGGTCACCATCACGCGCGCATCCGGGATGGCTTTGGGTTTTGTTGGTTCGGGCAGGCGTTCCTTCACCTGTTTCAATTGCCCTTCCGGTCCGAGGTGCGTTTCAGGCTGGCGAAGAATATCCTTGTAAAGCCCACCTGAGACCGTCAGGCCGGGTACGATACCGATACTCGCATCTCCTCCCTGAATGAGCAGTTGTTTGGTGGCCGGATCGACGGCCCAGCGCATATTTACTTTCAGGGACATTTTGGCGAGTCCGTATCGTTCAGTGTACATATTAAGCAGGTCGCTGGCGTCGAATCCGGTTTCAAAATTAACCAGACGTTCAGTGGGACTGTCTCCGGTGGGTAGCGTGTATTTAAACGTATCGAGCGGCATCTTGGGGATGATCTTGAGTGGCGTGGCCAGATTGACCTCTTCCAGGTGTTTGCGGCCGCTGGGATCGGAAAGGAAAGCAGTACCCAACATTCCTATGGTGCCTACTCCCCAAGAGGCCATAGCGGCTTTTTCTGCGGGGTGCAGGCCTTCCCATTTGAGTTTGAGCTTCGATTCGAGATTATCAAGGATTTTCTTGACGGCTGGGTTATTGTCCTTTGCTTGCTCGGCTACCGTCTTCATCCCTTCTGCAACAATTTCCCCGGTGTCTTTTTCCTCCTCCTTTTTGGTATCTCCCTGGGGCGATTCCCGTTGGACGCTAGGAGGGCTGTTTAAAAACGGGCCAGAAGCATCTTTACCTCTGAGTACCTGGTTGGCTGTTGCATCCGCTTGCTGCTCAAATGTATCACCTGGAGGGCGGACGTGGAGGTCTCCGCTCTGATTGGCCCCCTCTTGCTGGATGACGTGGGTCAGCTCGTGCGCCAGCAATTCCCTCCCTCTATTGGTTTCGGGTTGGTACTGATGCCGGTCGAATACCACGTTCCGACCCACGGTGAAAGCGGTAGCGTTCAGCGAACTAGTCGCCTGGGAGGCATCCGCTCCATCGTGGATGCGGACCTGGCTGAAGTCGTACCCGAAGCGAGGCTCAAAGTAGGCACGAGTTGTTTTGCTCAACGGCTTACCAGGCCTCCGAATGACATCGTGGACGGAGGAAGGTACTTTTTTTCGCTCGGCATAGGCACGCATGGTCAAGGTATTTCACTGGTGATATCTACTGGATGCTGATGTGGATTAGCCAGGTTGATCTTTTTCAATTTCAACTTTAAGCTTGGTTACCAATGTCTGATACTTTTCGATCTCCGTATCGAATTTTCTAAGACTGTCTGCTTTTGCTTTGGTGAGGGCTTCGATTTTAGAAAGGTACGTTTCATAAGCCATTATTTTGGATTTTCTTAAACGTTCCTGGTACTTCTCTTGGAAGGTCTTCTGGTTTGCATATAGTCTTTCTAAGGTTACCTGGTCTATTTCCAGATCTCCTTTCAGAAAAGGGAGGTTGTCGTTCTTCGGATTTATCTTTGCCATAGTTGGAAGTTAATTTTAAATCTCGATGTTGTTCACGATTTGCTGCTGTATTCCACCAGCTCCGGTAATTGGGGAAGAGACGATGTTAGCGTTGGCCATCACGTACCAGCCATAGCCGATTGAGACTCCACTTATTGAATCTGCCCGGCAGCCGACAAAGTTACTGGCAAACATACAGACGCTCATCTGCAATTGTACGATTGGCCCCAAAGGGCCAACCTCGGGGTCATAAGAAGCCTCAAAATGGTTGCCGGTAATGACGGCTTTGTGGATATTGGCGTAGCAGATCGGCGGATCAAAATCCGAGCATATATAGCTGCCCAGAATTAGTGATTTGGAAGCGCTCCCCTTTACGAAGTTATTGGTAATGTTAATATCGGAATGAACGATTTCATCCGTATTGGAGATAGGGATATGAATGACCGCCTGTTGATTCGGCCTGCCGGGCACTTCGTTGTTAATAAATTGATTATCGGAGATGTTTATCCGTTCGAGTTGCTCGGCGTACAGGGCGCTGATATTTACCCGGTCTACATTTAGAGTGCTTCCGTTATCCCGGATGATGTTACCGGTGATTTGGGTGTTGGTTGTTTTTGTTAGAACTATACCAGCGTATTTCCACCAACTTTCGGTACTACCTACTAATTGGAGACAGTTGGTTATTAGATTGTCTTTTATAGTTAAATTATTTACCGTGCTAGTGTAGGAACTAACGGCAATACCATTCAATCCCATTCCAGTTATGTGATTTTCTTGCACGGTTAAACCGTCGATATCAAACTGGATAGAAATCCCGTTACTCGTCCCTCCTAAAATTTCGTTATTGCGGATTTCGATCTGCCGCAACGAGTCATAATAAGGTAGTAAAACAATACCCCCAGAGGCATAAATTCCCTCTTCAGGGTCAATAATTCCCCGGATAACATTATTGGCAATGATACAATTCCCGGCTCCTACTCCAATGCCAGATGATTCATATTCGGATTCTTGTTTACCCGTGCTGATTATATCATTGTCCAGTATCTTACAATTTGAAGTGAGTGTAAAGATTCCAGAACCATTAACATTAATCGAATTCCGTTGGATGACCCGCTGATAAAGCGCCTCGTTTGTTCCCTTGTAGTCGGTTTCATCCGAAGATTGTAACGCAATTCCAATTTGCTGACTTCGGGTGATGGTATTATCCACGGCCGAGAAATCTAGGAGCAAAATACCCGAATTGACAATTGAAATACCTCTAATTTCAGCTTCAATTGAGTTGTTTTGAATATGTAGATTGGAGATTAGCTGGGAAGTATCTTCAATTTCATCGTCGAGTAGGGATATGCCATATCTAAGTTGGCTAATGATTCGGTTGCTGATTATCGATAAATTTTCGATGGATGTGCCGCTGCAGTGAATACCGTCATTATCTGTGGAAATAGTGTTGTTATTAATATCTATTCCAAATGCATCTCCCAATTCAACCCCTTTCTGGGTCGCACCGATCATGTTGCTATGAACCGTGGATTCTACGCAATTCGATAGATAACAACCGGTACTACCGACTAATATGTTGTCCAAAATATTTACATCGATAGAAGTACCGAAAAGGCCGATTGCCGCTCCAGTAGTAGGTAAATCTTTCCCTTCGATTTCCCGATTTCTACCTCTTATGATTTCGGCTTCCGTTTTTATATATTGATTGAGTCGATATATTGTCTGGGTATCTCCCCGTTGGATGGCAGCAAAAGCGTTATCTCCTTTTTTCCGTTCCTTTTTTATGCGTTCCAACTCGCGATTACTATACAATCCCTTTTCCTCGATTGCAATTAGCCAACTTTCCGGTAAGAAGGACTGAGTGATCATCCCCTTGGGTATTCCGGTAATCATATTGTCTATGATTTCCATGTCCAGGGCATGCACCGTATCTAGCTGAATAATTCCGAAATCAAGTGCAGCCAGTATATTCCGCTCGATGCGTATATTATTCTGTTGGGTCAGTTTTTGATCAATTCCTCCAAAGAGGATACTGTTTTTTCCGTAAATGAAGTTATCCGTAATTCGGCATCCGGGGGCATAACCATTGACATTAACTGCTCCGGAAAGACTACTCACGTTGGCACACATCAACATACAATCCTGCAGATGGAATGAGATGCTATTATTTACTAGTATTCCCGCATCTCCGGCGAAGTTTAGGCACCACAATCCTTCAATGGTGATGTTCCAGGAATTCCGTACTTGGAATATAATTCCCGACTGGGATTCGGTTGAGTGGTTGATGATGATGGCGGGTCCTCCACAGGATTTAATGGTGATACCAACTCCATGAACATCCAACGATTCATCGACCATATATACTCCGGGTTTTATACAAACCGTTCCCGGCATGCCCTTTAGCGAATCGATTGCCAACTGGATATCCTGAAAGTCTCCGACCTCATTTCCGACGGTGACCGTACAACAGCCTTTGTTGCCTACTTCCGTAAGTGGGGGAAATTCGGGCCGGCAGTCTTCGATGAAGACTTCCCCCTCCTTATTTACATGAACGAGGGCTAGTTTGCAATAGTGGTGTTGAATACCGAACGGTGGGTGATCAACCAATTGCTCGATGTTGCCGTCTAAGGTGCGGGCGGCGAATACCCAATAATCTCCGATCCTGAATTCCTGGCCGGAGAACCGGATTTGGATACCGTCTTCCAAGGGATAATTTGTACCGGGAACGAATTCAGTTAGCGCTTCGAGTCTATGGTTGCTGATGTCCCATCGACGGACTTTGAGATTGGTTTCACCTTTGAGAGAAGAAATATCGGTGTCGAGGGTCAACGTGGTATCATCCGCAATGATTACCCGGGCAATAATTCCCGAGCGCTCTGTATCTAACTCGGTTTCGTCGCCGGCTATTTCGACATAGTCCAAGTTTTTAATCTTTAAGCGATCGTCCTTCCCTTGTTGGGTTAGGTTGATTTGAAAAACGGTTCCTCCTGTTTCTTCGGTGAATTCCCTAATCGGGAAGGCGTGAGCGGCATTTTCGCGCGACCATTTAAAGGTGGCGGTGCCGCTGGTGGTATCAACATCGTGGATCTCGACCCGATACAAGCGATTCTCGAGCCCATGGTAGCCACTGCTTTCTCCCAACTCACAGACGTCTGTGGGGGTATCGTCCTTTACATAATCGGTACTTAGCCGCCCATCGGGGGGCTTGATTCGTTCATTCCATTTTTGAATTTCATTCGGACATTGGGTGAGCCCTCCAATGTTCTCCAATACTTTTACCTGAGCGATGACTTTGGATCGAGTATCGGTATCCGGTCCGCCTAAGGCGACCTCCCGCAAGTCGGAGTCTTCTACAACGGAAATATGCCGTTCCCATACATCCAGATATACGAGATCGGTACGGCCGGGAGCTGGGCTGTAGGCCGGAGCATCGGGCCAATCGACTTGCTGATCATACCGGATTAATGGCCGTAGGTAAGGGTGGTGGTCATTAAGTAAAGGCCCCAGGTTCTGATCGATTTCAATTGTATTACCGTCGATCTGGGTGATTTGTCCGATGATTCCTTCCGGATGTTCTTTTGTAGTTATTTGGACCCAGGAGATGATTTGGTGGTCGGTGGAGAGATCATCGCCTGAGTCAGAGTCAGCAGTTGGCTCTATGCCCAGAGCAAAGCCATCGATCACAGCATCATCCAGCAGAATGCTATTTCCGGTGGGAAATTCGCGTACGGGGAGTTTGGAATGTGGGGTAGTTTCGCAGAGTAATCCACCGGCATAAAACCGGCCGCTGGAAATGAAGAGCCCCGGAAAGCCATTACCCGAATAACGTATTTGAAAGCCACTATTGTGAATGGGGGCGCCACATTGTCCGATCGTGTCGATCGCTCGGGTTTTTCGCTGATCGGCGATAATGGCCATCAGTTCATTCCAGTCCGAATCGAGTTGAACTCGCCCCTGCTGTTTGTAAACGTTGTTGTAGTGCTTGGTTTTGGCGATATGACCGGTGAGACGGCTGAAATCCCCTTTCATGGATTGGTGATTTAAGTGACGTAAATCAGGCCTGCTTCGAGCCCGAGGCGGAGGTATTCTTCCAGGACGGTTTTCAAATTAGTTTCCCGTTGGGGTTGTTGTAAGTAGTTGAAGGCCCCCATCTCGGAGACGTTATCCGCTCCAGTGCTGATGTGGGCGGGAGTAGTAGTTCCCAACTGGCCATAGGCATGGTGACCGAACTCATCGGACTGAAAGACGGGGAACAACCAATTGCACACACGTGCTTTGATCACTTCCTTTTCGGCCTTGGAAAGACGACGGCCTTCCTCTTTTTCTTTCTCTTCGACTTGAGTTTGCATTTCCAAATCAGGTTGGCATCGGTACCGACGTGGCGTAATCGAATCCTTGGGTACATAACTAAAACGGACGCACCCAATCTGAATACGATTTACACGCACTATTTCCTGGAAAATGCAATTGCTGGCGTCTAAAGATTGAACAGCAACGGGGCCAAGCACGGTGCTGTTGATAATGCTGAGCTGCCCATTTGGTATTGAAAGCGCCTTTCCTGTCGGGGGATCTAAAATGGAATCTTCAATGTACACGCGGGCATCTTTTGAGTGCACAATTACCGGGCCACATAGACACCGTTGGAGGCCAATCTCGATAACTCCTTCTTGTATAACTACCTCCAGCCCCCCCTGATTAGGTACTATAGTACAGTGTTGAAGTCGGCAGCTATCCAGATTGCCCTGCGCTACAATTACTTTCCCTTCCACTAAGAAGCCATTTAGTACGATACTTCCTCCGTTTGCACTACCCGTTGGAGCTAACCCTTCAATTTCGAAGGCTGCCCGCAGGTGAGGCCGTACGTTCAGCGGAGTGAAAGTACCTTTCTGACGCGTAGGGACCCCCGAAATGTCCACTATCGGCCAATCGGCAGCGATGATGTATAGCTGTTGGGCCTCCTTTATTTTAACTTTGAGGATTCCAGATACCTCTTCCAGGTAAGATCGACTGTCCATTACAGTGATAACTCCAACCTGTTCGCCAATTAAATCATTCCATTGATCAATAGCTTCGGCTAAAGTTGAGTAGATATTCCCTCCCGGTACGGTACTCGGTTGTTTACTAACGCCGACCTGCCAGGTAATCTTCTGGTTTTCCAGTAGTTCAAGGCTTGATCTTCGATCATATGGGCCGCCACCCAAGTCGCCACTAAAACCGTAGTTGAAATCGACTAATACAGAAGCAATGCCGGCCGGATTGGGAAAGGAAATCCGACCGAGTACGGGATCTACGGCAGCACTAATCGATCGGGCTACCTCAGAGGTGGTACCATCTGCTTCAACTTTTTGGTAGGTCTTAGTACTTGGTGCTGGGCGCCAGGTGCTCAAATTGCAAATGGTGATTTCCTCAGGAGGAAGAGGGGTATCGCTTCCGTTGATATACACCTGAAAAACAGGCGGATACTCTTTTTTGAAATATTCAAATTGAGGAGATTGATCATTGACAATTGCCCAACGGGAATTTTCTAGCTCGTCGAACAGGGCGCGTCTTCTAAGAGGGCCCGGCACGTTGATTTCTTTCGCCAGATGGGTGATATCCCGCTCGGTTTGAGGTTGATTGAACAGGTGGCTGTCCAGCCCCAAAGGATTGAAGGTGTAGCATCCCTCGGGAATATTGGTATCGGAGGCAAGGGCTCTGGCATCTATTGCGCGTAGAGGATAGCTCTGCAACCGCCAGAGGTAGAGTCCGATATTCATGACGTTGTACTTGCCCGAACCGGTACCAATCCGTCCCGGTTCGATCGTATGGCTATGAACGTCGAAGGCCGAATTTACCAGCTCCAGGGCATTCATTTGGCGCAAGTCGGGAGTTGCCTTGTTGTGCAGCCGGACGTGGTTGAGGTGTTGGGTAGTGGCAGTCAGCTGAAAGAATTCGACGGCTTTGGACCGCCAACCAGTTACGTCCAGCGCCAATTGTTCAAGAATAGGGGCCGTGCCCTTCCTTCGACGGTAGCTAAGGGTATTAGCTACGTAGGCTCTTCGGCTAAAAACGGATTCATCGGGGATATCGTAGATGCCCCGGACGCCTAGTAAATCCCCAATGTAGGGAACTACCCATTCTTCACAGGTTTCGATGAACCAATTTTCATAAAGCTGGGAGATATGGTCTTCTACGATGCCTCCTTCCCGGGCTAAGATGTCGATAAAAGCTTTTAAGGGCGCTCCCTGCGCTTCATCCAGCACCCGATAGTAGGCGGGTAAAAGTTCGTAGAGGTATTGGCTATTGAGTCTCATCTGTCCATGAGGTAATGAAAAGGCGATCCGGATCGATGGTTAGCAATTCGGCAGGAAGGATGTTTATGCCATCCCAGGTTGCGCGGCTGGCTGTCAACCGGAAATGCTCCGTATGGAACGGATCATATTTGAGTGATTGCTCGATTATGTATTCGAGGTCGACGGCGGAGGTGCCCGCTACCGTTTGCAAGACCGCAATGATTTCACTTGGGGTAACTCCTTGCCCAAAACCCCTGGAGGCAAAACTGAAAGTTGTTGCCAGAGCTTTCCGGGCCTGGGAAATGACTTTTTCCGGAATATAGTCGCGCTCTATTCTGAGCCGGGCTTCTACGCCGAATCGCTTGTTAGAGAATGATTGTATGACAACTGGGATATTGCCATCGCGAGCTGCAGAGATGGCATTCAGCAATTTCTTTTTCTGGTCTTCGGCTACTGCGTCTCCGTCGGCGGCGGCCACGGTGAGGTGTATCTTGCGGTCTTCCTTTTCCCAGATTAAATCGGCCAGGGCTTTACCGATTCCCGCGAAGGCATTGGCAAAGTCTTCGTAATCTTTGATGGATACGATACGGTCGAGTGCTAACACCGTTAGGGGGGCATTTCTCCGAATGTTGGAAAGTGATTCCGGGTCTTCTCCACCGGTAGTCCCCAATGGATTGGACACCGATTGAATGCCTAGCTGAGGAGTCAGCAGGAGGGATAACTGATCGGGCTTCAGTTTGCCAGCCAACCCGGTTCCTATCCGGTAAGTGGCCCGGATATTCTCCGAACCGGAGGGTAATCGCCTTCCTGTAATCCCATCGCCGAACTGCACGTAAACCGTACCGTCCTCTTCGATACGGCTGATGAAGCTCCTCTCCTCCGGCGAACGACTGTACAAAGATGGAACTTCCTGCCATTTGATGTCATTTACCCGGACCTCCAACGTGCTTTCCAAACCACTTGCAGTGGAAGCCGAAATATGAGTGAGTGGTTTTTGTTTAAGGTTGAATTTTTGAAATACCTGACGTCCGTTGCCACTACCCAGGATTTCCGTTTTGGATTCGCCGTGGGTGCCTCTTGCCACGTTGGCATTGATTGTTACGGTATGCCGCCAGTAAAAGTGCCGCAGGGGGGTGTGTAACTTGATTTCCTGGTAGTGCTTGATGCTCGACGCCTCATCAATGGGAGTGATATTCTTAATCTGAATCAGCTCTTTGATAACCCTGGGTTGGTTGATCGATGTCGGTAATTCGGGGATGTTCCCGTTGGCCGGAGGCTGGTAGGGCAACAAATCATCTTCCTGCGCATCGATATACCCGTCGATTCCCCGGTATTGAACATACCACCTTATTGTGTTACCACTAATATCCGGAGGCTTTTGTCGTGTTTGTAGAATGTCTCCTGGACGTACTTCCACCGATTCTTCCTGACCGTAAAATCTAAGTGGGGTAGAGGGTGCTTCTTCCTCTGTGGAGGCTACTTTAATGACAATTGTTCGGTCTCTAACCTGTAAAAAGTCAACTACTTCTCCACTGAGAATAAGGTATTGATCGTTTTTCAATGCTGGTTGTACGGCCGTAATTTCAAATGTATCTCCCATTAGGGGGGTATAGATGGGGGCTTCGGCGGGGGGCAATGCTTCACTTTGGGCTAGCACGACCGTTTCCCGGAGGCCGAATTCGTGTAGGTGCTCGTCGGTATCCAGCCTTACTTTGCTGGTTTTGGAAGCCAGGGAAAAGTTCTTTCTAGCGCCGGGTTCAATGTACTCGACCCGGTACAATTCCACTTGATATGGATTGCTTAATACTAACCAACTATTATCTAAAACCTTTGGGTAAACGGCGTCCAGGAAAATGGTTTTTCTACTCGGATTGTGGATTTCAAAATTCTTCCAATCACTCAATGAGGCCCAATCATTGGGATAGAAGGTTTTTTTCACTTCCTCTGACATGTTACGGAAGTCGGGGGCATTGTATCCAAACAGGGCGGCTCGCTGCCGGAGCACATATACCAAAGGCTTTTGAGCGGGTGACGTATCTGGATTGGTGTGGCCCAGACCTTCCCGCCAGGTCACGAGCGTGTAGTTGTCTTCATTATTAAGAAAGACCGTTTGGATGGTTCTCAGATCCCATTGCTCGCTGCCTACATCCGATAGACGCTCGCTGCCAATTAACAAGAGTTGATCCCCGGCTTGCAACTGATGGTTGGTTCCTTGGAGGTAAACGCGGGTGCTTCCCTTTTGGAGTATTTGGGCTCGGAAGCGTCGAAGGGGGATCGCATTCCAGGCGGTATGTGCCCGAATAGGCTCGACCGTTTCGAACACCTGAGCCAGCTCTCCCTGTTCTGGAATACTCTGTATTTTGGTACCCGTCGGGGCCACTGCTTCCAGTGGGGCACCGGGGGATTCGCTCATCAGAAAGGAAAACCAGGTGTCGGCGGCTACTCCAGGTTTGGGGTGGTAGCTGATGTGCTTGCTAAGCTCGTATAAGGATAACCGCTCGGTGGCGGTACGGATATAGCCTTCATTAATGATGCGTTCCTGATAAAAAGTTAGGATGTCGAGCACGACTGCCCAAGCATCAATCAGGGCAATGGTAGGATCATTGTTTTCACGGGTGGAAAGTTGATGCAGCTTGCGGGATTCTGCAAGTTGCATTAGCATCGATTCTTTAAAGGCTCCGTGGGTCCCTATTCGGAACAACACTGAACTCAACCCCGCATCATTGAGAATATCAGAGGGGGTTAGATATTCAATACCAGTACAACAGTCACAGGGATATAGGTTGTTAGATCCAGTACTCATAAGCCACCAAACATGTAAAATGATATTTTCCCGTTTTCCGGAAAGTTGGGGTCGTTATCCAGTCGAATGATCTCGCTTTGGGTTGGTTGTAGGCGCCCGTTTTTGATTTCTTCATTTGTCGGCCGGCCACTCCGTTTAAAGAGTTTAAGTTCTGCGGATGCCACACCTTCCACTTTCAGGGCTCGTTCATAAATTGCACTCACGTAAACGGGTTGGCCAAAAGTGAAGGAATCCGGATGAAAGAAACCCCTAGAGCCATCGGGAAAATCGAATCTACTGAATGCGGTGAGCAATTTTCCTTTAACAGCGCTCCGGAAATAGCCGGGTTTGACACAAACGTTTAGAGCTACTTCGAGCGGCACAAAGACTGGTGGACGAATGTCCAAGTCATAACCAGCCATGCGGTACTGTTCTAGATGGGTAATGATCTCTTGTTTGAAGGACGAATCGATCTCCAAACCTCTCCGGCGGTCGATGGTCAAATAAACGGTATACCAACTGCCAGTCCACTGGAAACGGGCGAAGGCTTTTTGCACTTGGGGGTGCAATTCGGTTTTGGCTACGTAATCTGCTGCTGTTACGGCTCGCGCTTGTTTGCGAAAGGCTTCCGGAGCGAATTGCCGGACGTGCTCGATGGTTTCGGGGTTTTGTCCTCCTTGGCCGGGTAAGGGATTGCGTACCTTCTGAATGCCGCCCTTATCCCACACGATACGCCCGATTGCTTCGGCACCGACATTGCCGGTAAGTCCATTTCCTATCCGGTAGGTAGCGATGGGTTTGAAGCCGGGCTCGGGTTTTTTCCCCAGAATTCCATCACCGAACCGAAGTTGAGTGGTTCGGTCTGATTCGATTTCAGCGACGAATTCGGCTGCGAAACGATCGCTGGCCAGTAAGTCTCTACGGGCTTGCCAGATTTCGTTATTCCAAGTAAGTTGTATGGCAGGAATGGCCCGGTGAGGTGCTTGCTTTAGAGTGCGAGATGCGGGTTGTTGTGTTCGTTGATGGTGGATGTAGGGCTCTACAACGGAAAGCCCTGTATCGGGTAATGCCGGTCGGTAGGAGCCCGTATCCGAGCCCTTGGGAGGGCGAAGTGCTTTAGTCGTCACCGTTCGTCCGTGGTCGGCAAGTACGATATTTCCTCTGGCCACGCTCAGGTTTTCCTGGAGGATGCCATTGAGCCGGGTGTTTATACAGAGGGGAAAGGGCAAAGCGTCTTCCTCATGCCATTCGATTTCAACTACTTTTGTGCCATCTAGAACGTCTACCGTTTCCGTCGATTTGATCAACCTGACGGCATGCCGATGAGATGGATTGGCATCCGCGGTTTTGCCGGTTGTTGGACTTTTGATTTCTTCGAAGATCAGCACTTGCCCGGGAAGAAGAAACAGAGGTTCCTGGTCCGTTCGGAATAATGTCGCATGAGTGGCGCCGGTCGGTAAGCAACAATCCGTTTGATCCCAGGTATAGAACTGGATTTCATTATGTTGAAAATAGAGGTCGATAGAATGCAGCGTTTCAAACACCTCGACCCCCTTTTCCTGTAACTTTGCAGCAAGTTCTTCTGGCGAAACCATTACTTCTCCTCCGGGGCCTTTTGTCAGAAAGGTCGTTCCGGAGGCTAAATTTGCCTGGTCGGCATTACTATTTTGAGCTACTTCCAAGGCGATCCAGGTGCGTGCATTGCACCCATTGTGCACGTGGTAATCCAACAGGCGTACGTGTCGGCGTGCGGATACCCGTTTCCGTGCTCTAAACAAATATGCTTCTGTGGCAACGGCATCCTGGTAATAGCTTAGGTGATCCCCGGTATAAGCCAGTAGCTCAACCAGGGCCATCTGTAAGTCAGCGGCGTTACGCTCTTCCCACTCAGGCATTAATAAACTGAGCCGATCTAACATGATCCGGCGGAAACTTCCGTAATCTTTGGCTAGATAATCAATTCGGGGATCGGTAACAGGGGCATCTGAACAAGGGGTTTCCGTTTTACAATCGAATGCGCTCGGGCAATCTGCTTTGAAGGAGAAGTCAATCGCTGCGAGCTGCGGATCGAAGCCTTGAGGAGCCGAGGGGTCGTTAGGAGAAGCAACCAATCGGAGGGTGTACATGGAAAAATCTCCAGAGGCTCTTACCTCTACTTCCAGGATTGGTCCAGCGGATATTACATTTTTAACTTCAATGTTTGTTATCCGTACCCCACCTTCGATGCGAATATTGTCCTTATCGAGGGCTAGCCCCGAACCGGCAGGTATCCCACCGTTTTCTCCGGGCAGTGGATGGATAAAATGGACGAACAAGAACTTTTGGCTACTATCCGCTACTTCGATGTAATCGATACCGTTAACGGTATTGCCTTTACTGACTCTTGAACGTCGTTCTTGGTTTTTACAGTAATACTGCATGGAGGTTAGAAAGCTCTGCTGAAGAATACTTCTTGAGGTGTTGGTTCCCCAATCTCCAAATAGGAGACATTCACTTGTAAACTGGAATCTAAGACCTCGACCTTCACATCGTTCACCTCGATTCGGTCGCCCAGCCATTCCTGTAGAGCTCCTTTCACGAGAAATTGCACAGTAGATTGAAGTTCGATACTATTGGGTTCGAATAGTAGTTGATTCAACCCGCTGCCAAAAGTGGGGCGATTGACCCGTTCCCCGGGAGTGGTAAAGAGGACTTGCCGGATGAGATCCCGAATGTGTTCAGAATGATTCGTAGAATCGGTCCGCCCGTTGCTTCCTATTTGGTACGGAAAGTTGATATTCATGATGTTTATATACCGGTCACTCGAGTTTGAGTGGAAGTGATCAAGAGTGGAGTTCCGTTGGGTGTACAGATAGCCTGACTATCCAGCAATAAGACAGGCATCCCATTCGAGACGATCCTTGTGGCAGCTGTCGTCCATTGGGCGGTCAAACAAGGCAACGGATTACTCGCAGGAGTTGTGAATGGGCAACCTGCGATGGTGAATGGGGACGGTTGCAATACAATGGGCTGCCCCATGACAGTGACTCTCGGATTGACTGTGGTCGGCATTGCTTGACCACCATGAGCGCATTGGACCGTAGCCCCAGCATGTAATAAAAAGCCTGGCATAAACAGATATGTTAAGTAATCACCATTGCTCCATTATTGATGGTCACTGAGGGGCCGGACAGAATGATGCTCGCACCTTTCCCGTTTTGGATGTAAATGCCAGTGTCATTGACGATAATTGAGGCACCGGTGGGGCTTTTGAGCATAATTCCACCTGTAGGGCCAGGTAAGTCACTGACTACCATGGTGTTTTGACCCATCGTTTGTACCACGATATTAGGAGAAACGGGTAATCCGGTTTTGGCTAAGGCGGGTACTTCTGCTGCGGTACTCCAAAATCCACCTGTCCAAATTGGATAATCGGGGTTGCCACCTTCAAATTCCACCCAAACACCGGAACCTATCATGGGAATGGAATAGAATCCTAATTGGGGGCCGGCCATCGGTAAACAGGGCATTGCCCAACTGGAGGCACCCAGACCAAGTGCATCGGGTACTTGCACGAGTAATCGGCCCCGTTGTTCCGGGTCTATGTTATTGAGAACCATGCCCCGGTACTTACCTAAGAATTTATCTTGCATTTTGCACGGATTATGTGGGTACTTTCGGAACCGTTGAAACCAGGCCGTTCCTGGTCAGCTCGAAATCCTGGGTATAGACTCCCCGCTCTATTTTGTGGGTTACTTTTTTGACGTAGTACAGCCCATTAAAGGCCTCTCCGGCTCCTCTTACACCTACCAATGCTCTTGCCTTGAGAATGTGCCCGTATCGGACCACATCGAGCGATCCCGTTCCAGTGACGACATCCGAACTGCGGGAGGCTTCTGCGAGGCCCAGCGCTATGGCCTGAGGAGGAGACAGATAGGCCGTATGCATCATTTTCGGAAATCTACTGGGAATGGGAGGAACCAGTCCCAATGGAGGGTTGATGGGGCTAATATCCGGGATGGGAATTGGAATTGGAGCCCGGGTTTGCTCATTTTGGATATAGACAATGGGCATAGATTTTGAATCGCCATCAAAGCTAAAATCCAGTGTTTGGACATTCGTAAATCCATCCATGTTTACGCTGAGGGCTGGTTGTGGGGTGCCGACCTTTATTTCCGGGCCCCAGTAAGCCCTATTGGTTCTTGGTGCAGGGCCCGGATCAATGTAGAACACATAGCCTACATCGCGGGCAAGCTGTTGGATGTAGTCCAGGTCAGTGCCCTGATGCATTGGGATGCGTTGAGTAGGAATAGGAACATCCAAAAAGGCACTGGGGATAATCTTTGGGATAATACCAAATACAGCGTATTTCGCAATGATGAGTGCTATCCGCGCTTCAGCCGGCATAGCCGGATAGGGGATCCCCGTGAAATCGGTGAGGCCCATAATGGCGGTCAGGTCGGAGCCGGAAACAGAGAGGGTGGATTGCCCCGTCTCCACATCGGGTGTCAGTTGATGATTTTGAATGACACCATCCATCAAGACGTGCTGAGTACCATTAACAGCCACCAAAAGGATGACACGGATAAAAGGGCCAACTTGACCCAACAAGAGCAATAAGGTGTTGAGGTGAGATTTGCTGCTGAAGGAAAACGTCAATTGAAAACCGCTGGGCTCCCCGGCCGCAGTGGATACCTCTACTTTTCTCAGGGCATCAATCACGATTTTGGGAACCGGTATGGGTATAACCGGACCAATCAGAAGCGACAGTTGAATATTTCCCCTTAGCATATTAAAATCCGGAGATACCAGCAGCTTGTGGAATCTGCAGTATCCGGTCAGTTATTTCAGTGAGTTCTTCGGGGTGCATGGCCAAGTTAGCATCTGCGACTTGCCAGAATTGTTCGGGATCACCCAGGTATTTAGCAGTGATATTATCCAATCGTTCACCTTGGCTAACCCGATGCTGTTGCTGGCTGAAATAGTGATCAGGTGGCGGTACGAAACGACGGCGTAGAAAAATAATGGGATTCCCGTCAGGGTCGCTTGTAGTATTTGTGCCGACGTTGTAGTAACGACTCGTAACTGGAAGGTTGTGGGCAGGCAAATTGGCTGCTTCCAAGAAGGATTGGATCGGATCGCTCATCAAATATTATTTAGACCCAGGCTGCTGAGGCCGGCTGATTTGAATTTACCGGCCAATTGTTCTTTTTGCCGGTGGTAGGCTAAGTAAAGGCTGCCCCCTTTGTGGGAGAAGCCTAGGTTATCGACCGTGAGCACCTCCATGCTGAGGCTGATCGTCGCCCGGATTGGATTCAATTGAGGGTCGAAGGCTTCTTCCGTGATGCTAAAGTCGGTCAGGTGTACCGGTACAATTCGATTTTTACTCCAGATGAAAAGGACCAACGGGCTTTCCATTGGAATAATCTCCAACGATCCGGAATTAGTAAGATCGTTATTTTTGATTAGTCGACTGGAAGTCGGATAGACGATGGTTTCCAACACAGCTAAGGCTGGCTGTAATCCGTTTACTTTGGTTTGTTCATCGCTGACCTCCAGGAGGTCGGTCGCATCAATTTCGGCTTCGAGCGAATAGGTCTCCGATGGGGGGGCCGTTAGGCGAAGGGCCTGTGAGCGATCAGTGCCTTCGGTTAGTCGCTTCGGTTGCAAACTGCGGGTTATCGTCTCCGGGTTATACTGTAAGGGGATGATCTTCTGAACCACCGCGCTGGTTGGATCGAGTAATACTACACCACCCTTCAGGATTTTGGGAGAAAGTGGAGAAGAAGCCATTGAAAAACTACCTTAAAGTTGAGCAAAACGTGGTTTGGGGTGATCATCAGAGTGGCCTTACGGGTTATTCGGGCGTTGCAAACTGCGAAAGATACCGCTTGCAATTTCCCGGCCGATGACTCCGGCACTCTGCCCTTTTTTATTAGATAGCGATTCGCTTGTCAGGGTCTCATATTCTGTTTGTTGAAGAAAGGTGTGGGAGAGCCCCTGCTCGGTGAGCATTCTTGTGAGCTGTTCTTGGATGACAGCTCGCAAATGCGAGCGATCCAACTGGTCATAACCGTGCAGTACGATACGGTCTATTACGATTTCGATGGTAGCGGGCATATTATAAGAGGGTTTCAGCGGCGCTCATTTGCTTTTCCAGCTTATTGTACTCTACAAGGGCAGCCTCCTGGATAGCTTGCATCGTTACGGGCTGGTTCTGTCCGGCAGCGGCGAAAGCCGCATTGAGGGCAATATTCTTGATATTCCCTCCGGCAATATTTAAGGCTGCAAGTTTCTTAGGTTTAAGCCCTTCGGTAGGCGTTTGCCGGGGAAAGATCCGTTTCCAAATTTCCATGCGCATTTGCGCATCTGGAAACGGAAATTGCACCACGAAGCGGAGTCGACGCAAAAAGGCTTTATCCAGGGCATTCCGCATATTGGTCGTTAGAATTGCAAGGCCCCGATACTCTTCCATCTTTTGGAGGAGATAACTAACCTCAATGTTTGAATATCGATCGTGGCTATCCTTGACTTCACTTCTTTTCCCGAAAAGGGCGTCTGCTTCATCAAAGAGCAAAATGGCGCCGCTCTCTTCAGCAGAGTCGAAGATTTTACCAAGGTTTTTTTCGGTTTCGCCAATGTATTTATTCACTACCTGGCTTAAGTCAATTCGGAAAAGGTCAAGTTGCAATTCATTAGCCAGAACCTCCGAGGCCATCGTCTTCCCTGTGCCACTCTCTCCTGCAAACAAGGCGCTAATACCCAACCCACGATGGCTTTTTCGGCCAAATCCCCACTCTTGATAAACTTTTCGACGTTGTTGGACCTGAACCACAATTGCCTTGAGGACAGCCTTTTGCATTTTTGGTAAGACGAGGTCATCCCACCTAGCCAGGGGCTCAATTCGTTGTGCCAGTTGCTCCAGATTGGGGCGGGTGTGGTTGCAGCAGATTGTCCACAACTGATGGGGCACCGATTGATCCATTGGTGTCGAGGTGCCATTAGAGTTATGGTGCAGGAGGGTTAATTGAGCTAGTTTTTTTATCGAATGTGCATCAAAATCGAATTGAGTGACGACCTTTTGAACTGTTTCATCGATTAGGGGGATAGGAATATTCAAGTTTTGTTTCCAGAGTTGATGCTGTTCGGCACTTTCTGGTTTTTTCGTATTGATAATCAATGTCCCTCTCCTGATTTCAGCAATCTGATTCCCTCCACCTACCATTACAAAACCATAGGCGCTCTCCAGAAACTGGTAAAAGAAGGCTTGTGAAGACTTATTAGTCTGATCCAGGCTACTCGCATCTAAAAAAAGCGCATAATGATTGAGTATGGCCGCTCTATTCCAGAGCAATAGAAAATTAGTCAGTTCTTGAGCATTTTGGGGTAATAGTTGCGCGGGTAGGCGATAAACCGTGTAGCCATAGGTCGCAAAAGCATTGGCTGCGATGGCAAGATCATCATCCAGGGTATTGCCGCGAAAATAGACGATGGGAAAATAGCCTGTTTCATTAAAGCGAGCCAATTTCCGGGCAAAGTCCTCTGCTATCTTTTGGTGGGACGAGACTAAATCCACAACGGGCTCAATTCGCTCCAGATACGATCGCAGCCTATGGTCCAGATGGCGGAATCCTACTAAATAATGAAGTATAGATTCGTCAATCCGGCAGTTCGAGTTAGTCAGCGAGGCCTCTTTATCCACTTCGATCAAGCGCCAATAATTGAGCGGGCCTTCTGGAGTGAGCGCAGACCAATGTGCGTTGGGAAAGGCAGATAGAGCCAAACTAAAGGAGGGATATACCTGGGCGGATTGGTGGCGGAGCGATTGCAGGAATTGGGCGAATTGGCCATCCAGTTCTATTCCAGCGCAAAGCAACAGCATTTTCCGCTCGAAAGAGCTTAGTCCGAACAGTTCGACTAAATTATTTAAAGCCGGTTTGTACGGCAAACCCTCTCCGAAAAGATGGGAATCTGCTGGTGAATGATCAATGGTTTGAGTGTTCTGTTCAGGCTCTTTCTGTTCGCTTTGGGAATACAAATACTGCTGCAACTCGGTTCTAAGCTCCCGAATGGCAGTCGATAGAAATCGTTGATTGCCCTCAAACCATTGTTCCGTAGAAAAATCGTTCATGAAATATTGATTTGTGGACTTTCGAAGGCATCGTCGGAATCTGTAAACAGTGGGCTTTCCGCTCCATCTACCTGAATGCGTACCAAATAATTACCAGGCCGAATACTACTTACAGTAAAGGAGAGATTACTGACGGGAGCCTGGGCACCTGCTAGTTCGGAAGCCGGGAGCCAAAACTGGTAGGAGGCAGGTGACTCTCCGGACGGTGGCTCCCATTCATTCAAAAGCAGGATTACTTTTTGCCGAGGATGAATTGCTGGTTGGACTTCTACATCGATTTGGGCCGATAGGAGGTCATCTCCCGTTACGGTATCATCCACAACATCAATGTGAAGTATTTCCGGGCTCAGTACAAAGGCCTTTAAATTAGATTCTACGCCCCTTCTTAGATTATCGGAATGATCCAATCTTATCGAGTGCACCACCTGGACGCCTTGCAAACCAGCCATGAGGCTGGCTGGAATGTCCAGCAGGAGTTCCGTATCCCGAATGTCATCGGGTACAGGTGTAAACTGCTTCTGATTTATTAATACGGAAACATCCCTTCCTTTAAGATGTAGGCCTCTAATCAGGAGTCGGTGCCCTACTAAGATTTGCTGATTTTCCCTTAACTCATCTCCTTGGGCTGTCTGGGCTAAAATGGATTGAATAACTGGTTGCTTGAAAGGAAAGGAATAAATTTTGCGCTCTCGCACCGGTAATGGAGATACTGTGGGTTTTTTACTTTCGATGAGTACGACGGTGGCAGCGTAAGTGGTACATGGACGATACTTGGATTGAATAGCTGCCCATAGCTTCGATATCTCTTCGGTATTGAGCGTTTCGGGGGTTATTTTGACTTGTTCTATTTGTTCCGCTAATTCGGAGGTGGCTAATTGGCGCAGGTTTTCAGGCAAGGTTCCGGCGTTACCTGGCTCAGCCAAGGTCAATGAACGTCGGATGGCAGAGCGATCCAGCACGGGCGTTTCGTGTAGTAGTTGCATCCCGTAACCCAGTAGAATCTCAGCGTGCAATTCACTATCGCCAAAGGCGGTCAGCAGGTAATGGAGGTCTAGCGCCAAAGGGGGACGGTTCGTGGGGGTTCCTCTGGTATTTCTAGAAGGATAACCAATATTTTGCCAACCGGTATTGGGACTAACCCGATAGAGGAATAGGTTGAGTTGGGTCGGAGTCGTACCTGAACTACTTTCCAAAAGGCTGGGAGGTAAAGAAGAAACTTCGACATTGCTACCGATAGTAGTGCCTACGTCATTATCGATTAGACCGTTATTCAGTAAATCCTTGATAACGTGCGTCACCGATGCGATCCCTAAAGCCGTGCTCATGATGGTTTATTGTCCCGCTGCTTGAGGAATTGATCCAGGGAAACCTTTGGGGCCTTTGATTTGGCCGATCTTCTTTTTTCGGGTTTTGAGGAGGGGGGTGGCCTCCTAATTTCAATTCGATTGATGTTGATTCTAATAGTTGGTGTATTGACTTTTTCCGAATGTTTTGGGTTGCGTATTTCGAACACAGAACTAACGGATACTGGTTGATCAGGGGTGATTGGAGGCAGGGAGAAGTCATTTTGACGCACTGGCTTGGATCTATTTGGAACGCTGCCCGGTATGGATAATCTCGGGGTTCGAGGTAGAAGTATATCGTTGGTTTTAGGAATTCGGGGGTTGCGAATAGGCGGAATTGGGACTGGTTTGGAGTCCGGAGAAGGCTTTTCGGCTGGCCGAATGGTATCGCGAATGGTCGGCTGCGAAGTGGGAAGTTCAAACAATGCAGCTGACGGTGGTGGATATTCGGAAGGAGAGACTGGGGGTAGGCTGGGAGCCGTGTGCGGATGAGCACGCTTTGGTAATTGTTGGCTAACAGTGGGAGGAGGTTGCTCCACGTTCACTTCTGTAACCGGTTGATGGGCAGTAGACGCCGGAGGAACCAGGTTTAAGTGTAACCTTTTCTTTGCAGCAGGGCGATGAACTGCAGACCATTGGGGAGGCTTATTTTTTATTTCCAATTCACCCAAGGGCGGTGGTGTGGGAGGAAGCTGATACGTTTGTGCGGTAAATGCCACAGCCGATCCCTCCCGTGTGGGTTCGAAATACCCCGGAGTTCGGGGTTTCACGGATTTTTCCGGATGACTATGACGCTCGATGATGTTGTTAAAAATGTTACTCATACTGGAATCATGTCGAGGTACATACGGCGTCGGAAACTACTCATGTTTAAGATATCCTTTTCGGACCATCCAAATTGACTGGCTAATTCGCACACGTCCCGTATCATCTTGTTTGCCCAGGCGTTGATTTCAGCCCACAGATAGGATAAAATATCGAAGGGTAAACGCCAGGAATTGCGGCACTCGGGGCATTCCAATTCGAGTATGATATCTGCTTGTGGGTCGTTCTCTTCTATCTTTCGCAGTACCGCATCCGGAAGATCTTTTGGCATCTCGTTCTCCCAATTGATCGTAGGACTTGATTGGACGATGCACTTCTTAAGGATCTCCCGGAACCGAGTGTCGGGGTCTTCCAGGGGAAGAATTTCAAAAAGATCCAAGCTATTGGGTGGACGGAGGTGAATTTGATATTCTGCAAAGGGGAGTATCAGGGTTTTAGCATCCTCTGATTCTGAAATAGATTGAATCGTGATGGCTGAAAGCGGCATTTCCCACTCTACTTTCACTTCGCAATCAGGGCAGTTAGCTACGTTTTGCAGTCGGGAGCCAAACAATAGCTCCCTAATTTTTAATAACCGAGCATCCCGTTCTCCGATCGATAGAGATGCTGCGGCCCTAAAATCGTATTCTGGGTAGGCACAGGTCAACAAATACAACCCCCATTCCAGTAGAGATTGGTTCAATCCCACTTCCCAGATAGCCAACAGGTCATGATCGCTGAGGTGTTTCATGGAAAATAAGGATGTGGATTAAGAAAAGCTTGGCTCGGATGGTTCGGTGACTTCCTCATCCCTGATCCACCCCTCATTCTGCAGCGTAATGGTTTGAATGGCTATCGCATTACCGCTGGCGTCTAATTCGGGTAGAGCCTGGTACTCCGAAACCCAACAGCGGAGCACCTTGTAGGCCAGTACTTTTTGACCGGCTTCATTGTACATTTCAATAATGATATCTTTGCGGAAATTGGCCAGGGATACCTCCGAACCGCGGCCGGAATCCAGATTCCAAACCATATTGGCCCACGTTTCAAATTCTTTATCGTGGGTTACTCCGCGTTCCAGAGTAATGGGTTCGTATTTGGTCTGACCGGGTGACTTCCGAACGGTACTGGGGTCGCCTCCCTCCCGGTGTTCAACTGGTTCGGTGGTGCGCTTGAGCATACCTACTTTGCTGACTCCGGCTACGAATCGCCCTTCCCACTGAACGCGGAATTTGAAATTTTTATAGGGGTCGAATCGTCTTGGATTAGTGGTGAATTGTGCCATGATTGGAAATGTTTAGGATGCTATTTGACCGGCCAGTTGCTGGATTTTGATAATTACGAATTCGGCGGGCTTGAGTGGAGCAAAACCGACTAAGATATTGACAATGCCCA
>CAZXLD010000064.1:0-22379 GCA_964641965.1 uncultured Saprospiraceae bacterium
GCTCTGGTGGTGGGGGTGGCGGAGGTGGTGGGGGTGGTGCTGCAGTTACGGGTTCTGGTACTTCGAGCACAGTTTCCTCATCCACACTCATGTCTTCGAATTCGGGTTCATCCTCCTCCAGGATTTCATCGTCCGGCACCTCTTCGATTACTGGAGGTGGAGGCGGAGGTGGGGGTGGGGGTGGTTCGGCGGTACGAGGTGGTTCGATTTCGATGTCCTCATCCATATAGAGAGCATCTTCAGGAATATCAATAACCTCGTCCGTTTCCGTCCAGTTAAAAGCAAAAATCACAAGAGACAATGCAAGCACAACACCTACCCGAAGGAAGACGCTACTGTTCCGAAATGAATCGGCCCAGGGGTACTTGGTTCTCCCTGCAGATAGGGACTGCTTATACTTAGACGGGTCAGCCACTCCCTGTTCGGAGCGTTTTCTAAAAAGCGTCTTCATCCCAATGATGAGCGCAATTATGAAAACCGCCACCGCAAGGACAGCTACAATGAGCTGCGTACTGTTTAATGATAGGTCCATGCTGACGATTTTACAAATTTACTATACAAATAACCGGCTGACCAACCGGCTGTAATGCCACAAATATTAGCCAAAATGTCCCAAATTTCAAACATACGGTTAGGGAAAAAGGCAAATTGCATAATTTCCATTCCAAAACCGTAAGCTGATCCTCCCAATAGGATAAAGAGACTTTCCTTTGAATGCCTTCCTGATAAGAAAAATCCTAACCAGAGGAGCAGAGCGAAAATGGCGTATACTCCAATGTGGGCAATTTTGTCGGGCCCAATAAAACCTACTCGAATCGGAGGCGGACGTAAACCGCTAACCGCAGAAAGAATAAGTATTAGGACAGACCATAACCCAACTGGGACAAAAGCAAAGAACGTTTTCAATTGGTAGATGCAGGTGATGCTGATTTTGGTGTACGCAAGTCGAAAAATAATTAACTGACCTGATTTCGGTACTCTTCTGCGCTCATTAACTCCTCCAATTCGCCGGGATCTGCAAGTTGTATTTTCACAATCCAGCCTTCTCCGTAGGGGTCTCTGTTTACAAGCGTTGGATCATCACCCTCGTTTTCATCCAATTTGCTGTTAAACTCAAGGATCTTACCTCCAACTGGCATAAAAAGGTCTGATGTCGTTTTCACTGCCTCTACGGTTCCAAACACTTCGTTCTTTTCTAAGTCTTCTCCCACAGAATCCACCTCAATGTACACGAGTTCATCCAATTCGGATTGTGCAAAATCGGTAATGCCAATATAAGCAGTACCATCCCCTTGGGAACGAACCCATTCGTGCTCTTCTGTATACTTGAGATTAGCGGGAAAATCCATGGAAATAGCTATTTAAAGTAGAGGAAATTGAACCAAGCGAGCCAAATTTAATGGAATTTTGGAAATGAAAAAGCTGAAGCTCATTTGAGACTTCAGCTTTATGTGTTTCTGTGAATAAGAAATCACGAACTCACCCCGTCTGTACTTTCTTTCAGGTTCTTTACGGTTTCAAATACCCATTCAGAAGTAACAGACTTTGGTCGCTCCAAAGGAAATCCCAATGCCCGGGACCAACACAAGGCTGCGAGAACCCCCAAAGCACGCGAAACACCAAAGAGTACGGTATAGAAACTGTATTCTTTTAGCCCATAATGGACTAATAAAGCCCCGGAATGGGCATCTACATTCGGCCAGGGATTCTTTACCTTTCCCAGTCCCTGCAAAATAGGCGGAACAACCTCAAAGACCTTCCAAACAACCTGAATTAGTTCTGAATCCTGTAAATAGGTTTCTGCGAATCTCTTTTGAGCTACAAATCGAGGATCAGGCTGGCGCAGCACAGCATGTCCATAACCAGGAATCACTTGCCCTGCTTCCAACGTGCTATGCACGTATTCAGTTATGTTTTCTTTGGTAGGGTTGTTGGTCCCCAAGGCATCCAGCATTTTGAAAATCCACTTAATCACCTCTTGATTTGCTAAGCCATGGAGCGGCCCTGCAAGGGCATTCATCCCAGCTGCCAGGGAGTAATAAGCATCACTTAACGTAGAACCGACCAGATGGGTCGTATGAGCAGACGCATTTCCCCCCTCATGATCGGCATGAATGGTCATATAGAGCCGCATCAGACTTTTGAAGTCCGGCGCATCAAACCCAAGCATATGGGCAAAGTTACCGGCCCAATCGAGTGCAGTATCAGGAGGAATGTGCTCTCCCTTGTGGTACGTTCTTCGATATATATATGCTGCAACTCTGGGAAGTTTTGCTATTAAGTTCATGGTATCCTCATAAGTAGGATCCCAATACTCCGACTTATTAATGCCTTCGGCATACCTTCTGGCAAAGCAACTTTCCGTTTGTAACGAATTGATCGCCATGCTAAACTGGGTCATAGGATGGGAATCCTTAGGCAGCGCGTCCAGCACAGCATAGGTATGCTCTGGAATATGACTCCTACTCAGCCATTGCTGGGTTAACCAGTGCACCTGGTCCTCGGTAGGAACTTCGCCTACCAACATCAACCAGAAAAGGCCTTCCGGTCTGGGCTCCTTCCCATCTGGCCCTTTAGGAAGCAGTTCTTTAAGCTCGGGAATTGAATATCCCCGAAAGCGGATACCTTCAATCGGATCTAATGCAGATGGCTCCCAAACCATCATTTTTATTCCTCTGGCTCCCCCATAAATCTGTTGTAGCTTGACTTGATCAATTACCTGCCCTCCATGCTCTTTTAGCACGGATTTAATTTCACCTTTCAGAGCTTCCGCCTTTGCGGCAAATTTCTGTTTTAGGGGATCCATATGGTCTATAATTTTGTAGGAATTAAAGGAAATAAAAGGATTGCATATCTTTTGTTACCCTGGTGACCTGGACCTAAAGCCTCAGTATCGATACTTTCAGTAGTTACTAGTAAATACAATGCCCAATCTAAGAACGAAGCCAAAACCTCGATGGTTTAGTTTAACAGGGTGGCCCAAAATACAATTTTCTTCAGGAGCTCAACGGAGGACTGAAGCGTTTGTCAGCGACAGAAATACGACTACTAATCCAAAATATTGCTGAGAAAAATCAGCTCCAAAAAAGTTTAAATAGTGGTAATCATTCAAGAAGTACTCGTCAACAAAGATGTTTTGGAAGAAAAGTTTGCCTGTAAGCTGGACGCTTGCAAGGGAGCCTGCTGCTGGGAAGGAGATTGGGGCGCTCCGCTTGACACTTTCGAACTTCAGGTATTGGAAAAAGAATATCCGGCTATTGCGTCCTACCTGGATGATGAGGGCAGGGATACCATCAAACAAAAGGGAACCTATCATTTTTTCGAGCAAGTCAAAGAATACGGCACCCCGCTAAAAGAAGGCGGAGCCTGCGCCTATTTGGTATTGGAGCCAAATGGAATCGCCAAATGCGGAATTGAGAAAGCCTACGAAGCAGGAGCAACATCTTTTCCAAAACCGATTAGCTGCCATTTGTATCCGGTACGCGTATTGCGAGACCAGCACGGTGGCTTCGAACATCTGAGATATGATAGATGGGATATTTGCAACCCAGCCTGTAAGCAAGGGGCCGACGAAAATATTCGGGTATTCGAATTTGTGCGGGAGGGATTAATCCGGAAGTACGGCGCTGAGTGGTTTGCTGAATTAGAAGCTGCTGCTAAACATTTAGACTCAAATCAAAAGGATACGGCGATTCAATGAAAAAAGGTCAGCATCATTGTGACACTGACCTCAAAAACACCTAAAACCCTATTAACTAACCTATACTCTTTTAGGAAATTTCTATTGTCCTCTTTTTGTTCGTAACAACTTCATCTTTTTTCGGCAATGTCACGGTAAGGACCCCATCTTCATAATTTGCCGATATTTTGTCTCCTTCTACCTCTTCAGGAAGCTGGAATGTCCTGCGGAAAGAATTATAATTAAATTCTCTTCTGCGGTAATTGTCCTTTTCCTCGTCTACTTCTTCTTTATGTTCAGCAGACAAGGAGAGTACACTATTGTGCAACTCGATGCGGAAATGATCCCGTTTTAAACCAGGAGCTGCAAGTTCGAGCAGAAACTGATCGTCATCTTCTTTAACGTTGACAGATGGCGTTACCGCCCAGCTATCCTGCCCAAAAAAGTTGAGCAAATCCCGATTAAAGAAATCTTCTACCCAACTGTTCAATGATCTTGCCGGATTGGCCGGCTTCCTTTTTGCAGGTTTCATATCAAGAACTGTTTTTCAGTAAGTTAAGTTTAAGCGTAGCGAAAATTTTATGTCAAAAACAAGACGAATTATCCTACATTGATCGTCCGAACCCTCGTTTTCTTCGACTTAGGAAGCGTCACAGAGAGCACACCTGCTTCATATTTTCCTTCAATGTGATCTACGTCGATCTCATCGCTTAGCATAAATGTGCGTTCCAGGCGGTAGACGCCAAACTCATGGCGAAGAATCTTCATCTCAGTATCCGCCTCTTCCTGTTTTCTTTCTACATGAATGCTAAGTCTGTTTTTTTCAACCTCTATCTTAAAATCCTCCTTGTTCAAACCCGGTGCAGCCAATTCCAGCACGAAGGCTTCCTCTCGCTCCATCACATTAAGTAGTGGACGAAATTGGGCGCCAGATGGACGCATATCCGGATGATTTTTAAAAGGAACCCGGTTTAGTTCATGCCTGCGATTGACAGGACTTGTATTTCGAGCAGTAAGTATCATATTGCTTTTATTAAGTTCAATAATCACTCAATAAATAGCAATAGGTATGCCAAAGCAGTTAGACCTAGAACAGGCCTAACCAACAAGTCATTTTGACATGATAATTTAAATCAACTGCCAAATTGACTTGCATTGAAGAGGTTCAGGTTCTAAAAAGGTCAGCCGACGCCCCCTCAACTTGTTGGAAAAGAATACACAATCAGGGCACTTGTTCTCCCAAGAACTGGAGAATGTCATCGATGTACTTTCGATTATTTGCCAGGCGGGGCACTTTATGTTGTCCTCCGGCTTTTCCCTTCGTGCTTAACCAATCGTGAAAGGTCCCTTCGGGAACGGCTTGCAGTTTCAAATTTTTTAAAGCCATATCCTTATATCGTTTGGCTTCATAATCAGAATTAACCTGCTGGAGGTTTTGGTCTAGTAACTGGCTAAATCTGTTGATATCCGTCGGGAGCTTTTCAAATTCTACAAGCCACTGATGCCCTCCCTTTCCAGTCGAGGAAAAGTAGACTGGAGCAACGGTATACTCCGAAACAATGGTATCCAGTTCCCTACAGGTCATGGCCAAAGCTTCATCCGTATTATCGACAATGACCTCTTCCCCAAAAGTATTTACAAACTGCTTTGTCCTCCCGGTAACTTTAATGCGATAAGGATGGAGAGAGGTAAATTGTACAGTATCTCCTGGCGTATAACGCCATAATCCCCCATTTGTAGAAATGACTAAGGCGTAGTGACCACCGAGTTTAACCTGTGATAAGGGCAGCGTTTCTGGATCTTCCTTATCCCATTGATCCATCGGGATAAACTCATAATATATTCCATTATTTACCAATAGGAGAAGCCCTTCTTCATCCAGGCGGTCCTGAATCCCAAAGTACCCTTCAGAGGCATTGTAAATTTCCAGATACTGCACCTTCGGCGAAGGAAAAAAGGCTTCGAACTGTTTCCGATAAGGGGTGAAGCTGACCCCTCCATGAATGTAGACTTGAAAATCAGGCCAAACTTCAAGCATATGTTCTTTTCCGGTAATTTCCAGGATACGCCGAAAAAGAACAACTGTCCAGGTGGGCACGCCTCCGATCATGACCACTCTTTTTTCTTTGGCGCCGGCTATCGCCAACAACTCCAACTTCTTTTCCCACTCTGGCATCAGAGCGGTCTTGACATCTGGAAGGATAAATGGATGCAAGTAAAACGGAAGGTGCTTCAACATAACTGCGGAAACATCCCCAACCTGGATTTCAGGATATTGATCCAAGCCAGCCAAAGATCCACCCATGATCATACTTTTGTAGGCAAATTGATTGGCATCACTACGATTGTGGTACAAAATGGTGGTGGTATCCCAGGCTCCCTTCTTATGACAATGCGTGAGATTTGCAGCTGTCATGGGAATATACTTGCTCTTCCCACTCGTGGTACCACTAGATTTGGCAAACCACTTGGTCTGACCCGGCCAAAGCACATCTTTTTCTCCTTGCATGACCCTGTTTATGTAAGGTTTCAGGGATGCATAATCTTGAACCGGAAAAGCTTGTGCAAAGTCCGATTGATCCTTAATCTCATGAAAATGGAAAGCTGTACCCCAAACCGTTCGGCTCGCCTGTCTAATGATCCTTTTTCTCCATGCTCCTTGCAATTCCTGGGGTTTTTCCAACATAGGCTGGATTTGCCAATGGAATCGGAGATCCTGAAACTTTCTAAAAAATTGATTTGCAATCGCCCTCATACACGTTCGAGGAAAATGTCGGTTTGGGTTTTCCTAAACAAAAGCTAAGAAATTTCGGAGTAATCTCGGAGTTCGGCCTTTAGAAATTGTCCGGTAAAGCTCTCCTCCTCCAGGGTTACTTCCTCAGGCGTTCCAGTACAAACGATCGTTCCACCGCGTTTTCCACCTTCGGGACCAATGTCGATAACATAATCCGCGACCTTGATCACATCAAGATTGTGTTCGATAACCACCACTGTATTTCCCTTATCTACAAGTCGATTCAGCACATGCAGCAAGTGTCGGATATCCTCAAAATGGAGACCGGTGGTCGGCTCATCCAGTATGTAAAACGTATTTCCAGTATCTCGTTTGGATAGTTCTTCAGCCAATTTAACCCGTTGAGCTTCCCCCCCCGAGAGGGTGGTAGCTTGCTGGCCCAATGTGATATAGCCCAGCCCAACCTCTTCCAGGGTACGCAGTTTTCGATAAATGTTGGGGATTGCCTCGAAAAACACTGCGGCCTCCTGGACTGACATGTCTAATACATCGGAAATTGATTTTCCCCGGTATAACACTTCCAACGTCTCCCGATTGTAGCGGCGCCCCAAGCAAGTCTCACATTCCACATATACATCAGGAAGGAAATTCATTTCAATAGTCCGCATGCCGGAACCTTGGCAAACTTCACATCTTCCACCTTTCACATTGAATGAAAATCGGCCTGGTTTATAACCGCGGATTTTAGCTTCCGGCAATTCGGAAAAGATTTTACGAATATCCGTAAAAACGCCGGTGTAAGTTGCAGGATTTGACCTTGGTGTACGGCCAATGGGGGATTGGTCAATTTCAATCACCTTATCCAAATGCTCCAATCCTTTCAGGGATTGATAAGCCAATGGATTCTTTAAACTTTTATAAAAATGCTGCCGCAAAATCGGGTAAAGAGTTTCATTGATCAAGGTGGATTTACCACTACCTGAAACCCCTGTAACACAAATGAAAGTCCCCAGCGGAAAAGCTACATCAACATTTTTCAGGTTATTCCCACTTGCTTTCTTCAACTGCAAGAACTGCCCATTTCCCTTTCTTCTTTTTTCGGGTATCTCGATGCGGGCCCGATCACTTAAAAAATCCGCCGTCAGCGTCTGCATATTTTGGAAATCGGCAGGCACTCCTTCTGCAACCAGATCTCCCCCTAATTTTCCCGCACCTGGACCAAGGTCGATGAGATAATCTGAGGCCAGCATGATGTCCCTATCGTGTTCAACTACTAAAACAGTATTTCCAATGGCCGATAATTCACGTAAAGCCTCGATCAGTCGATGATTATCTCGCTGATGCAAACCAATACTCGGCTCATCCAGTATATAGGTGATTCCGGTTAATTGCGATCCGATCTGGGTCGCTAATCGAATCCGCTGTGCTTCTCCACCGGATAGGGTTCGGGCAGGGCGGTTCAAGGAGAGATAGTCCAGGCCAACGTGCAACAGAAAACCGAGACGGAGGCGGATCTCCTTCAAAACTTCTTTAGCAATCTGTTGCTGCCGGTCCGATAAATGCACCTCTACGCCATCAATCCATTGAGCTAACTCACTGATATCCATAGTAGCCAACTGCCCAATGTGCGCATCATGCAATCGGAAATGGAGGGATTCCTTTTTGAGCCGATATCCGTCACAGCTAGGACATGTGTCCACGGTCATGAACTCTTCCGCCCAACGCCGGACCTTTTCCGAACTGGTATCTTCGTACCATCGTTCGATCATACGTACCAAGCCGTCGTAGACCAGATTGTAGGTGTAGTCATTCTTTCCTTTCCCCAATTTGACCTGAAGATGTTCGCTTCCTCCGTGCAAAATAATGTTTAGCGCTTCTTCCGGTATGTCCTTGATAGGGGTTGCGAAGGTAAACTTGAACTTCTTGGATAAAGCCCGCAGTTGCTTGAATGTCAAGTTATCTCTAACCTCTCCCAAGGGAACGATACCCACATCGTTAATGCTCTTGGTATCGTCCGGAATGACCTTGCCCATGTCTACCCGGTTAATGGTACCGAGTCCATTGCATTTTGGGCAAGCCCCGTATGGTGAATTAAAAGAGAAAGAATTGGGTGAAGGCTCTTCATAGGACAGACCGGAAATAGGGTCCATCAAATGTTTGCTGAAAGAACGCACCTCTTCCGTTTCCTGATCTTGAATTAACACCAACCCATTGCCCATGCGCAAGGCCGTTTGTAAAGAAGAGATCAAGCGCTCTTCCCGATCAGCCGAAAGCTTGATCCGGTCAATAACGACTTCAATATCGTGCACCTTATACCGGTCCAGCTGCATCCGAGGTTCAATATCCAGAATCACTCCATCCACCCTGGCTTTGGTGTAACCCTGCTTGCGAATTTGCTCGAACAATTCCCGATAGTGGCCTTTCCGTCCCCTGACCATAGGCGCCAGGAGTGCTATCTTCTTTTTCGAATATTCCTCCAGGATGGCGTTGCGCATCTGTTCTTCGGAGTATTTGATCATGCGCTCCCCGTTAATGTAGGAATAAGCTTCACCTACCCGGGCAAAGAGGAGTCGTAGAAAATCATAAACTTCTGTGATCGTGCCTACCGTAGAGCGAGGGTTTCTTCCCGTTGTTTTTTGTTCAATAGAAATTACGGGGCTAAGACCGTCAATTTTCTCCACCTCGGGTCGTTCCATCTCTCCGATAAACTGACGGGCGTAAGCAGAAAACGTTTCCATGTATCTGCGCTGCCCCTCTGCGTAGATCGTATCAAACGCCAGGGACGATTTTCCACTTCCGCTTATTCCGGTAATGACGACCAGACGGTTGCGTGGAATGCGAACATTGATATCTTTTAGATTGTGTTCCCGGGCGCCTAACACCTCAATGAAGCCGTCCGTGAAATTCCCATTTGAGGAAGATTTACCCATACCCTGAGTTCCATTTTAGGCCTGTATAACAACACAACTACAGCAGGTGTTGAAATTGATAAAAATAGAGGAAACAAAAGGAATTTCTAAAGCAGCTTTTTCTATCAGAGCTATTCGTTTTCATCAATCCTCTGCTAACCAAAGCAGAGGGATCTTTTGCTGTTCAAAATATTCCTGGGTCGCCTGAATATCCTTGGCAAATCCGATGTAATACCCACCTCCTCCGGCTCCACATACCTTTAAATAAAAATGATCGCGTTCAAGTCCTTCAAGCCAATGGGCATTCAACTCAGGTAGAATCATCCAAGACATATGGGCCTGCTGGAAACGGCTGATCTGCCGAGTGTTATCTGCCAGCGAGATTCGATCGCCTGACAGCAGGTTTTTGATCGCCCTTTCGGTTGCGGGGATCAGGCTTTGTTTCAAGTCACTGTAGAAGCCATCCATGTCACTCTGCTGAAGGAATTCCTGAATCAACGGCGCTGCCTCTCTAGGTTTTTGGCTATCCAGTAAAAAAAAACTACCTAACAGTTCTTCTGTGTGAGCCTGCCATAAGGGTGGATATATTTTAGTACCCGTTAGCATAAGTGGAACTTTCAAATAGCTGACCAAGGGGTCAGTTCCAGAGCTGGATCCATGATAGAACGATTCCATTTGAGCTAGCCCTAACTGAAGTGGCCGGATTTCCAACTTTGACGGTGGTTCTCCGAATTTGGAATTTACAGCAGCACAGATAGCTCCACTACTACCGAGTCCGTAACCAACCGGGATGTCGGATTCAAAATAAAGACCTGCATCGAGCTCGCGTTCCATCTTTCCAAGGTCCAGATGGAGGATCAATTCCTCACTCGTTGCAAGTTTTTTGAGATAGTACAAAAAATCCGGCAGGTCTTTTTGTTCGGAAGACGCCTTATTATACTTCCAAGATCCTCCATAATAATCAAAGGGAATAGCCAGCGCTGAAGCACCTTTTAATACAACATGTTCGCCAAATAGTAAGAGTTTGGAAGGGAATCGCATCATTAAGTCGATTGGTTGAGCAGTAGATCACTGTAAGAGTTAGCTACCAGGTTTTCAGGAGGTATTCGCAGTACCTGCATATAGTTTTTACATTGGTTTTCGAGTTCTTCTATTTCCGGTCCTTCTACAGATCCAATCGCTTCAATTTCAACAAAACTTCCCAATCCTTTGACTTCATCCAGGTGAAATTTCACATTATGGATAAAATAAATCCTTCGAATCTTGTCGACCACCACTTTCAAGCCCAGTGCTTCGGTCAACAGAGGGAGCAATGGAGTGCGCGATTGAACCGGGAAAAGTCGAACAGCTGAGACCTTTGGCGCTTCCCGATCTGGGCGATTGTAGTAAATAAGATAGTTTTCGATTGTCCCTTGACGCAGCTTCAGCCGCCCCTTATCGACATGGAAATAGTAATCAACCTGATGATCTTTTCCGATAAACCGAGCCCCTTCCTTCATTAGGATATGATCCAGGGTGCTCCAGTTACTACATCGCGCTTTTATTTCAACATTCTGGTGGCCGGACATTTGAGATTCAATAAGCAGGTAGGTGAAAAGAAAAAGCCCGGCCGTGAGCAGGCCAGGCTTTTTAGGCCATCTTTTCTAGATAAGGGAAACCCTTATTCAACTTCTTCGTTATCTGTATCAACTGTAGTTTCAGGACTCTCCTGGGCAGCTTCCTCTTTTTTAGCTTTCCCTTTTCCCTTGCCTTTAGCTTTGGGCTCTTCATCTTGCTGCTGGAGCTGTTCCTTCAATTGAGAGAAAGCATCCAGATCCCCTAGAGTAGAGCGCTCGACATTGGACTGGGTCTTTTGAACAGCTTTGCGAGTCGCCTGCCGCTCCTTTCGTTTCTCCTGCCGCACCTGCTCATCGGCTTCGCGCTGAATATCTTCCAGGTAGCGAAGGTGAGAAACCATGATTCGCTTATCATCTCGGTTAAATTCGATGACTTTCACGGTAAGTATTTCATCAACCTCTGCCGTCGTTCCGTCTTCTTTCTTCAGGTGCTTAACGGGTGAGTAAGCCTCCAGGCCATAAGGCAATTGGAAAATTGCTCCCCTGTCATCCTTACGCAGCAAGGTAGCCTGATGGTAAGAGCCAATCGGGAAAACATTCTCAAAGGCATCCCAGGGATTTTCTTCGAGCTGCTTGTGTCCAAGGGAGAGCTTTCGATTCTCCTGATCGATCTCCAGTATTACGGTATTAATGTCCTCTCCCACTTTAGTGAATTCACTAGGGTGACCATAGCGCTTGGTCCAGGACAAGTCGGAAATGTGTACCATTCCACCAATACCTTCTTCCAGCTCAACAAAAACACCGTACGGAGTCAGGTTTTTGACCACCCCTGTATGGCGACTGCCTTCCGGATAACGGGTCTGAATCTCGGTCCATGGGTCCGAAGTCAGTTGTTTGAGGGAAAGGCTCATTTTGCGCTCATCCCGATCGATGGTTACCACCTTGGCCTCATGCTCTTGCCCAACTTTGAAAAATTCGCGTGCATTGACCGGCTGATTACTCCAGCTCACTTCAGAAACGTGGATAAGCCCTTCTACGCCCGGCTTGATTTCAAGGAAAGCACCGTAATCCTCAATGTTGACAATCTTTCCTTTGACCACCGAACCTTCAGTAACTTCTTCTTCAAGCACTTCCCAAGGATGTGGTTGAAGCTGTTTCAGACCAAGTGAAATCCGCTTTTTGTTCTCATCAAAGTCGAGGACAACCACATTCACTTTCTCATTGATGCTAAGCACTTCTGATGGGTGAGAGATTCGGCCCCATGAAATATCTGTGATGTAAAGCAGACCATCCACACCTCCAAGATCAAGGAAGGCACCGAAGTCGGTGATATTCTTTACAAGTCCTTCCAGAACCTGTCCTTTCTCGAGGCTGGCAATTATTTGCTCACGCTGTTCTGCCAAGTCACTTTCAATGAGCGCTTTATGGGATACAACAGCATTCTTGATTTGCTCATTGATCTTGACCACCTTGAATTCCATGGTCTTGCCGACGTAGGAATCATAATCAATGATGGGTTTGATATCTATTTGAGAACCGGGCAAGAACGTTTCCAATCCACCACAGTCCACAATCAATCCTCCCTTCGTTTTACTGATGATCAGTCCCTTGATCACTTTGCCGGTCTCATAAGATTCCCGGATATCCTCCCAGGCGCGAAGCAGCTTAGCTTTGCGGCGGCTTAGCACCAATTGTCCACGTGCATCCTCCTGTTGCTCTACATAAACGTCTACCAGGTCCCCAACCGCAAGATCAGGCGTATCCCGAAACTCAGACAACGAGATCAGACCGTCAGACTTGAATCCTACATCAAGTACCACGTCCCCGTCGCTGATTGCAGTAACCTTCCCTTTTACAATCTCATTCTCTAACAGAGAAGATAGTGTGGAATCGTACTCCTCGTAGAATTTCTTTCGATCTGCCTCACTGTAGGAAACCCCTACCTTGTTCGTTTGTGTCCAGTCGAAGTCATCGTGCGCAGATTCTGCTTCTACAGCTTCCTCTTCCTCCTCTATCTCGTCTACCTCTTCATCGTCTTCTTCAGACTCCTCAGTCTGTTTGGTGACCTCTTCGGTCACAAATTCTTCTACGCCTTCGGGCACACTTTCTTCTTCCTCCTCCACACCTTCTGCAGTATCGGCCGACTCCACAGGCGTATTAGCTTCAACTTCCGGTGCAGCTTCCGCAACCGGCTCCTCTACTACTACTTCAGGTTCGGGGGTGGTTTCTTGTTTCTCGGGTTTGGACTCCTCAGCAGGTTCCTCTGCTACTTCTTCGGCCTTTATTTCTTCCGTTTTTTGGTCCTTTTCCTCGGGAGTTGTTTTTGCTTGCTCCTCTACTTCGGGAACAACTTCATTGGATACCTTTTCTTCTGGAGTGACCTCCTTTGTCGTATCCTGATTTTCTATTTCCTGATTTTCCAGGTCTTTTTCTTTGTCGAGCATTGAAAGAATGCTTTTTGGTTAATGAATAAATTTTAGCGCGGCAAAAGTAAGGTGATTTTACCGGATACAAAAGGATTCTTTCTGATAATTAAGTATTTACAGCACTTACCTACTAATCGAGGGCTTTAGTACCACTATAGCAGCAACTCCTTTACAATGAAAATTTGTACATTAAGCCCGCTATCCGTAAGGAATTTTCCTTAGATAAGCCTTGACCTTATTTCCTTTCATTTAAAGGTGTATACCATATGAGTGAGCAACGCCCCTGGCTAGTTAAATATCCAAAGGGAGTACCTGCCAATATCGATTCCGATCAATATCCCAACCTGGTCTCTATGCTGGAAGAGACGTTTGACAAGTACAAGTCCAAACCCGCCTTTTCCTGCATGGGGAAAACGATGAGTTACAAGCAAATAGACAAACTATCTGCCCAATTTGGAGCCTATTTGCAATCCAGAGGCCTGCGCCCCGGAGACCGGATTGCTTTGATGATGCCCAACCTCTTGCAGTATCCGATCGCTCTTTTCGGATGTTTGCGTGCAGGGCTGATCCTGGTCAATACCAATCCCTTGTACACCCCCAGGGAGATGAAACACCAGTTTAGCGACTCTGAAGCCAAGGCTATCGTTATTGCTGAAAACTTTGCGCACAACCTAGAAGAGATTCTGGAGGATACACAAATCGATACCATTATCCTGACTAGCATTGGGGAACTATTGGGTTTCCCAAAGCGCATCATTGTCAATACGGTAGTTCGAAATGTGCGTAAAATGGTTCCCAAGCATAACCTGGCAAATACAGTCACGTTTTCGAACGCTCTGAAAGAAGGGAAAAAATTCAACCTTGAGACTCATGTAGGAGCTCTGGATGATGTAGCAGTTTTTCAGTATACCGGCGGTACCACAGGACTTTCCAAAGGAGCTATGCTGACGCATCGCAATTTGATTGCAAACATGATCCAGATTAAGTCCTGGATGTTGCCTTTCATTAACCCGACGAATGGAGTTGCAATTTGCCCGTTGCCTCTATATCACATTTTTGCTTTCACAGTAAACTGCCTGGCACTTATGAATGCAGGAGTTTTAAATGTGTTAATTACGAATGCAAGGGACCTTCCGTCAGTCGTTAAGACCTTTAAATCCTATAAGATCAATATGATGACCGGGGTGAATACCCTATTCAATGCATTGGTCAATAATGAAGATTTCAAAAAACAGGATTTCAGCAGCCTGAAAGTCACAATCGGAGGAGGGACAGCTGTGCAAGGTGCTGTTGCCAGAAAATGGAAGGAAGTTACAGGCTGCATATTGAATGAGGGCTATGGAATGACCGAATCCTCACCGGTGGCTACGGTCAACCCATTGGATGGAACCGGCCGAATCGGCTCCATTGGCATTCCTATACCCAGCACCGAAATTCGAATCGTCGACGAGAACGGTTTGGTACTTCCCCCTGAAAATATCGGAGAGCTTCAGATCAAGGGCCCACAGGTCATGAAGGGTTATTACAACAAGCCGGAAGAAACTAATCGAGTGCTCAAGGATGGCTGGTTAAGTACCGGCGATATCGGCAAAATGGATAATGACGGCTTTTTCTACATCGTTGACCGCAAGAAAGATATGATCAATGTCTCCGGATTTAATGTGTATCCGAACGAAGTGGAGGAAGTGATCGCCGAGCATCCCAAAGTGCTGGAAGTTGCTGCAATTGGGGTCCCCAATGAAAAGTCCGGGGAGGTTGTCAAGGTGTTTGTGGTTAAAAAGGATAAATCACTATCCGAAAAGGAATTGGTCTCCTTTTGCAAGGAAAGCCTAACTGGCTATAAGATTCCGAAAGAGGTTGAATTCAGAAAAGATTTGCCAAAATCCAATGTAGGTAAGATCCTGAGGCGGCAGCTGCGGGAGCAGGAGGCGGCAACTTAAATCGAGCATGGGTCGGCCAAGTTTTCTTTCCCATCCCGAGTAGCAGCATTTTAATCAAATTCAGTTGCGGATATAGCTTCGAGTCCAATAACTTGAAACCAAAATACTCCTCGTTTGAAAGGGCTTCCTTTCTAAACAAGGTTCATCTATGGACAAGATTAAGTTTTCCGCATTCGACGTATTCCGCTATGCGCTCCCAGGATTGGTGATCCTGACGAGTATGTTACTTGCCTTGAATCCATCGATTAAAAATCCCGCAGACTTTATTGTCCTGATCAAGTCCATGAATCTTTCGCTATTCATCGTGATTATCCTGGTAGGGTATGTTATTGGCTTTTCTATTGATCCGATCGGAATTCGCCTGCGCGTCTTTATTGCACGACGAATTTGGAAAGACAGGCGAGAATACAAGCTTGGTATTACTCTAACCGAGCAGCTGATTTTAATCCGGAAGTTTGAGGAAAATCTGTATCGGTATATCGAAACCTGGTACCTGCTATCCGGAATGGCAGCCAACCTCGCTTTTGGAGTGTTGCTGCTTTTAGGCTCAACCTTATTTAAGGGAATTCAAACCAACCAGATTTCTTGGTTCGTTTTGGCAGCTGTTTCCGGCATCTTGTTTTACCTGTTATTGAGCCGTGCTCAAATGTTCGAGAAATGGGCACGGCGAGAATTAAGCTCAGCAATTTACAGCTTTAACCTTTCGGATAAACTGGAAAACCGGATCATGAACAATAAGGCCATCTCCACAAAAAAGGAAGGACAGGAAGCAGAATGAATACGGACAAATAGCAGCTAACTCAATCCTCCTTTTGCACCAATGAAGCACCATTGCTCATCATTGATTCAATGGATTCCGGATTACCCTTGAAAAAAACCCGGCTGTCGTTGCGCCCTAAAGCATGGAGGTAAGTAGTAGCCTGCACCCAACCGTTGCCACCATTATCAACTTCAATGAAAACACTATCCCCTAAAATTGGTGCTTCTATTTCCCATCCGGTCAATCCAAAGTCCAGATTAAACCTGCATCCGTTATTTAAAACAAGTTGCTGAAAGGAAGCAAAACCTTGAAGATTGCACCGGGTTCCATCAAGCAGGTTTACTTGAAGCCTGTTTGTTTGAACACTATCGATGGCGACTCGAGCTGCATTGCGCAGCCGGATGACCAGACTGTCAACGCTGAGGGAAAAAGGGGAAAACAATTGACCTGCATCAAATCCGTCTAAAAACAAATGAGCAGCAGTAGTTTGAAAATCGTCCACCAACTGAAGTTCAGTACTATTCTTCAATACGATGGAATCAATACTGGGATGTACAATAGAAATGATATTATTTCCAACATTTCCAGTGAGAAATAATACCTCGTCAATCACCTCTGCCCGGAGATCCGAGAAATCACCGGGCCCTCTGCCACTTACCCCTTGTATGGGCCCTGGCAGCAGTTCCAGTTGGATATCATCCATGGCAACGATCTTACTGAAATAAGGAAGGTCAAAGGAGTTAACTTCCTCCTCTTCGCAGGAAATGATAAGGGTACTACCGAAAAAAGTAAGAAGCAATACCTGATAAGCAGAAAACTTCATAAAAAGCCTATTTACTCTTGAAAGATATTCATTTAAAGATGGCACTTAGGCTCTCATTACTGCCAATACTCCTGTTCATTTTTTCCTTTTTCTTTTGGCAGAAAAGCGATACTCCAAATAAAATTTTAATAGGTGCAACTATTATGCACTTATTTCAATCTTTATGAACGTACAAGAGGGAGGTCTTCCATCCATATTAAGTAACCCTAAACCAGAAAAAAGCACCTATGAAATCAACTTGGACTCAATTGGTATTATTGACCAATCTCCTAATCACCGGCTTTCTTTGTCTCACGCATATTCAAAACCAAACTATTCAACTAGACCTTTCAGACCAGATCCTTAAGGTTAGGGGCCTCGTTGTAGTAGACTCATTTGGGGTAGAGCGGGTGATTTTGGGTGCACCATTACCGGATCCTTCATTTCACGGTTATCGACTTTCGAGGGGAGAAAACGCTTTTGTATCTGGTGTGATGCTGTATGATTCAGAGGGTCAGGAACGAGGTGGCTATGTGACTGACGATAATTATGGTAATATCTTCCTTACACTCGATTCCAAATCGGCTCAGCAAGCCCTTTTCCTTGCTGAGCCTCAAGGAGCCGCCAATCTAATCCTTTGGTCTCGAAATGGAAACCGACTGATGCTGGGGGCTGGGGACGAAGGGGTAAATTTGGAAGTGACCCAGAATGGTAAACCTGCAAAACTGGTTACTGAAAATGAATAACTACCTATCTTTTTATGGGCTCCTTTTACCAACGGTTTTATTTTTGGGCTGCCAACAGAAAGTTGAATTACCCAAAGTCAAGCTAACCCAAATCAATCCCCTTTCTTTGACGGACGTCACTTATGCAGGAAGCAGAGATACAGTTTTGGTGAGCACCTATTCTGGTGTCATTGTTCGGCGGATCAAGGGAAAGCTCAAGCCGGAAAAAATGGCTGAGGTGGAAGACGAAATTTATTCCCTGATCTTTGCCAAAAAAAGGAACCGAATCTTTGCAGCTACTCTGCATCTGGGCGTGATTGAATTAGACGGTTCAACAGGAAAGGAGATCAACCGACTTCCCATTGCTGATTCCTGGACCAATCACTTACATATATCCCAAGATGAAAAGTTCTTAGTAGCCTATGACCTCAAGGGCCGGAATTACATTTGGAATTTGGAGAAAGACTATGAACTCCTACAGATACCTGAAAAACTATCTACTATGCGAGTTCGACTAACTTCTTCTGGAGCAATTTATTTCAGTGGGAATGGAAAAATAGCCACCTGGCATCCTGAAAAAAATGCGACTGGCGAAAGTTTTGAGGTAAGTGGCAAATTGGTTGACGTAGATGAAAGTGGGAACTTACTCCTTTTGGAACACAATCGTCTAAAAGTATATGGATCAAACGCTGATACATTGGTTCTGGATACCAAACATCCCGATTGGCCATTCTATTTGGCGGCTCAGGACTCCATTGTTCATATACCCCTCCAATTAAAACTGACCGACGCTCGGTTTACAAAGGATTATATTTTTACGGCCGGAGTTGACCGATCTATTCGAAAGTGGGAAAAATCTACTTTCGACATCCTGGAAACCCTAACCAACCACCGGGCAACCATAAGTGCGTTAGATGTTTCTCCGAATCAGACCCAATTGGTATCCGTCGATTTAAAAGGGGGAATTCACTTTGGGGATTTAGACTAAAACCAAAGCCCTATGCTCGTAAATAGATTGGAGGCCATGGAACCATCCAAAGCCTCCAGAAACAAGGGCTGAGGCTAACTATTCACTTCTTCCAACTCTTCTTGTTTCTTGTTTTCCAAGAATTTTTCGATCAATTCAGGAGCTTGCTCAAACGCTTTGGATAAACCGGAACTGGTTCGACTGGAGACAAAAGAAATTTCACTTCCCCGAGTCACCAAAAAGCCGATCGGCTCAATACCCAAACCTGCTCCGGCACCGCCTCCTTCGCCTTGGCCTTGTTTGGGAGCTTCACCTTCTCCACCGCCTGAGCCAAATCCCATGCCTAATCGAATCACGGGAACACAAGTAAATTCTCCCAGCTGAAATTGTTGCCCCACTACCGTTTCGCTGCGGGCTTCAGCTTTCAGGAAATCAGTCACCTGATGTAGCATTTCTTCAAATTTCATGTTCATGATACATATGTTTTAGATGAGATAAATCCCGTTCCCAGTACCCACACCAACCGCCAAGGATGATTGGTAATCACCAATACCAGTTCACTTTTACCTTGAAAATTGATACGGAATTGCCGATTCCCCCTGGAAAGACCCCAAAAAACCGGATACCAGTAGGCGTTTTGAAGATAATCGCGGGTATCCAAATCCAACCTAAGTTGCTGAATCTGAAAGGTCTTCAGTAATCGAACGATCAACTGAAACGTGAGCCAATCCGGACGTTTCCAGGAGCGATTCCTGGCCTTCTTTTCTTTTTGCAGTTCCTTCTTTTTGGAGGAGCCTCGAAGATCGAGCAAGGATATATTTTTTTGCCAACCGAGCATGCGAATCCGGATTACGGGATTGGACATTTCACCCAAGACCCATACGCTCCCAATGCCTTTCCAAGTCAACCTGATGGTCTCCGCCCTGGAATCTATCAGGACTGTAATAGGATTGATCAGTCCGTACAACAGGATGAGAAGTAGTAGGAGCAATACCCCCAAAACAATCGAAAGGACCAGCATAAGGGTAGGCTTTGGACGTCCTTAAGGTATGGGAGTCTCCATAAATATGAAATGATTTTCATTAGTCCATTGAATGGTTTACAACTGATTTTTGAGCAATCCATGAACTGAGTTCCGCGCAGTCAACCAGGGTGAGGATTTTGGTTCATTCCATCTTTAGAAAGACTCTCGGTTCAGGATGCCGAATCCCGATGAAAAGCCAACTGTAGCCTTTTCCGGTATTCTGTAGGGGTTTGATTCATAACCTTTTTAAAATGGCGGTTAAAATTCGACAGACTATTAAATCCGGCCTCCAGGCTAATGCGATATACCGAAAAATCCGTCTCCAACAGGAGCCGGGAAGCTCTAATCACCCGGAGCTCATTTAGATAGTTGGTAAAAGTTGTATTGGTGTATTTCTTGAAATAACGGATGAAGCTAGACTTACTCATGCAGGCTTTTCGGGAGACTTGTTCCAGGCTAATCGGCTTTTTGAGGTTGCTTTGAATATAATCCATTATAGGTTCCAACCGGTTTGGCAGAAAATAAGAACCGGCATAGGTTGAATTGGGCTTTCTGGAGCCGATCCAGGTTTTGTCGGGATCCTGTTCGATCAGGTCCAGCAATCGGACAACAGCTGCCAATTGAAGGAGATTTGATTCCTGGTTCAAATCTCGCAAAGCAAGTGAGATGGGCTCCTTGGCCTTTACCGGCAAGTACATCCCCTGTTTCAGGTTTTCTAAAAACCGGCGCAAAGAAATCAGTTCCGGTGTTTTCAACAAAGAAGCCTTTAGCAACGGCAGATTTAACGAAAGCAATACGATTGAGGTAGGAGCAGCTGGTACATCTCGCCGGATCAGGTATCGGACAGAAGGCGGTAGTAGGAATAGGCGGTTTGATCCGGTAGGGTAGGTCTGCCCTTCCACCTGTAGGCTTCCGATGGCCGTCTTAACCTGCAGGATATGCACAGCAGCAGGATCAAAATAGGCTTGCGCATCTTGTATTTGTTCATACAGTTGTACACGGAAAGAGGTGGTCGGATGTTGGACGGCTCGTTTCATGTAAATGAAAATTGGAAATATGTTGTCAGGGTTTGAGTCAATCTAAGTAAAAACGTTTGAGCGGCTCCATTAGCTTCGTACCAAATCCCGGATATTATGGCAAATTTTGAATCGCGCTTTATCCATTTGGAGTGTTCCGAAAATCAGGACGTCTATTCCAAAGACCAAATTCAGACCTATTCCCAGGCCAATCGCCCCTTGGAAGCGAGGTATGACTTGGCACATCCCTTAAGTCCGGATATCCTGAAGGATCGCCCAAATACCATGTGGCGGTACCTGGAGTTGCTCCCGGTAGAGGACCCTCAGCATATTGTCACACTGGGCGAGGGCATGACCCCCATAATCCCTTTTCACTCCAGACCTCAGGTATCGTTGAAAGACGAGGCCCTCAATCCAACAGGTTCGTTCAAGGCAAGGGGGCTTTCTATGGCTATATCCAAAGCTAAAGAGCTGGGCGTTTCCAAATGCGTGATCCCTACTGCGGGCAATGCCGGAGGTGCCATGAGTGCTTATTGCGCAAGAGCTGGACTAGATGCCCATGTGTATATGCCCAAAAATACGCCGGAAGTCTTCAAAAAAGAGTGCCTGCTATTGGGAGCAAAGGTCCATACCATCGATGGCACGATAAAGGACTGTGCCAAGGCGATTGCTATACAGGAAGATCAGGATTGGTTTGATGTATCCACCCTGAAAGAACCGTATCGGCTGGAAGGGAAAAAGACAATGGGGCTTGAGATCGCGGAACAGTTAAACTGGCAAGTACCGGATGTGATTATTTATCCCACGGGGGGAGGCACGGGGCTGATCGGTATCTGGAAGGCTTTTCAGGAGTTAGAACAGTTGGGCTGGCTATCCGGATCCAAAAAACCAAGGATGGTAGTTGTACAGACGGATGCCTGTTATCCGCTGGTCAATGCCTGGGAGAAAGGCCATGATAACCCCTTAACCTTTCCGAATCCCGGGCTGACGATCGCCAACGGCCTACGGGTGCCCAGTGCCTTCGGCGGTAAGATGATTATGCAGATCTTACAAGAGAGCAATGGCGTGGCGCTATCGGTTAGCGATGCGGAGATGCATCAAGGGATTCAAGAGGTTGCTCGGGAGGAAGGCATTTTGCTGAGTCCAGAAGGCAGCGCTGTCTGGATGGCCTATAAAAAATTGCTGGCGCAGGGGCAGATCGAGGATTCCGACCAGGTCTTACTGATCAATACAGGGAGTTTGTACAAGTACATGGAGAACGTGTGAGGAACGGATGAACAGAGGAACATTCGAATCGGAACGAAGTGGAGATGCCTGACTTACGCTAGGCAGGCTGACACCCGAAGGGTCAGCAGTACGAAGGAATAACGGAAGGTAGAAGTCAGGAAAAGTGTGGGAATCTACGAAGCCATTTATCGTTCCAGCAGAAAACTACAAGCTGGGCTTGGAGGGTGTGAGGCCCGTAAGAGACTGGCCGGGCAATTGAAGTTTTTCAACCTACGGTTAGCGGAATCATTTGACGACCCAGTTTTCCAGTTTCAGGGAAGCCACCTGCTGGAAGTCCTTGATGTTGTTGGTGACCAATGGCAATTCATAATAGATGGCCGTAGCCGCGATCAAAACATCCGGGGTATGGATAACAAATCCTGCTTGGTGCAGATCGCTTTCAATCTCTGCGGCCAGTTGGGCTATTTCTTTGTTTACTTCCATGACCTCTAAATCTTGCAGCATACTCATATAGCCAGCGAGGTAAGGTTTGTGTTTCTTTCGATAAAGACCTCTCAGGATTTCGTAGTGCGAAATGCTGGATGTGTATCCGTTCTTATGTTTTTCCATGTAGA
>CAZXLD010000065.1:0-21505 GCA_964641965.1 uncultured Saprospiraceae bacterium
AATAGACGCAAAAGGAGCAGTTTAAATACGTCATTTTCATTTTGATATGGTATAAGGTTGAAAGGTTGGATTCCCTGGACAAGGAGCGGTTATTGGATTTAATAGCCCTTTATGTGAATAATATGAAGGAAGGGCATTCAACAATTAAAATGGAAGAAGTCCGAGCTCATTTGAATGACACTTGGTTTGCTTGGGTAGGAGGTACTGCTAAAAACGCTGTTTTTTATTACCGCATACACAGCCCCGTTATTTTGATTGAATTTGACCATCAAATTCCAGTTGGCGTACCATCTGATAGAGAGGAGCCATCGAGAAATCATATTCATACGATGGTTAGGACACCGAATGGAAATGACTACGGAAAAGATTTATTGAGGCAACATTTAGAAATCTACCACGCTCAATAAAATTTAAGCAACCCTAAACCCACCTGCCGATAAGAATAGGCAGGTAGGTGATTCAGGTATTTCCTATTGCAGGATGGTCGACTGTGGGAAATTAAACATCGTGTTCTCATTAGCCAGGTTTTCGGTTGGAATAGCCTGGATAACATCCCAATGTTCTACGATCTTACCTTGGTCGATTCGGAATAGATCATAAAAAACGGCCGGCTTTTCGAAATGGGTGCCTTCAGTAACGGATAGGACAAAATTGCCTTCTGCCAATACCAGGTGTAATTTCTCAAAAGTAAAAGCGACTTTTCTCTGCTGAATGGCCTCCAGTAAGCTGGAAATTCCATCTCCTGCACCTGGGTTGTGTTGCAAGAAAATTGGGTGGAAACTTTGCTTTAGGATAGCTTCGAATGCTTCTGGTTTTGCTTGAATGGCATTTTCTATAAAATTGGTGATGAGCGCTCGGTTTTGCTCGGTCTCATTCAAGTTCTTAATCGTGGTTTCGCCGTCGATGAGGGTTCTGCCTGAAGCATTTGGTGGTGTAAGCGCTGTCAAGACGTCCCAGTGTTCGGCAATTTTACCATTAGCATCAAAACGGATAAGATCAAAAGAAATCATTTGGTCTGCCCCGAACGGTGCAGCCTTTTTCCAATGGTTGTGCATGACGACATAAGGACCGTCCTCGATCAATCGGATGGTTTCTACTTCTGTGCCTTGCTCTTCCAAAACGGGGACTAAGCCGATAAAAGCCTGCCGCCCACTGGGTACGAAGGGATTGTGTTGGATATAATCCTCCTGAACGAGTTGCTCTATTTCGGCCGTATTTCGAGTGTTTACTGCCAAAGTGAATGCTTGAGTTTTTTCTTTTTGGTTCATATGGAATGGAATTGGATTGAAAGTTTAACGGAGCCAACAAGCTCGTTTTTCTGATAGATAAAAGTGTATTACTTTTAATACGCAAGTAAAGATACAATTTAACTTGCACATTGCAAGTGATTATTTTTTTTACTTGCATCTTGCAAGAGATATTTAATGTAGGATTAACATGGAGCTCAAATTTCGTTGTGATTGCCCCATAACCTCCGCTCTGGATATTCTGGGGGATAAATGGATGCTCGTTTTGGTCAAACAAATGTTGTTGGAAGGCAAGCAAACCTTTACGGAATTCATAGAAAGCGATGAAGCCATTGCGACGAACATCCTGTCTACCAAGCTGAAGCTGCTAGAAGAGTTGGGGCTTCTTACCAAGTCCAAACTGCCTGAAAATAGGAAGATGAACCTCTATCATTTGACGGAGAAAGGCCTTTCGCTAACCCCTATTATAGTGGAACTGGCCTTGTGGAGTGATGGAAACTTAAGGGATCTTAACCCCATCCTTCAACAGACCAGTGCACTTGAGCAGATGAAGCGCAGTAAAGAAGAGTTTGTAGTGGGACTGCAACAGGCTTATCGAGAAAGGTTTTTGAACGGCTAATCTGGTGGTCAACAAATGATAGGAGCTTGTTGAGTTTTAGCTTTTGGAATGAATGTCTCCGAATTTAGTTTTGAACAAGGTACCTTGAAGTCGGTTAGCCGTAGCTAGGTAACCGGAAAGAAACACAACACAGCATAAAATTTGGCAAGTACAGTCCAAAGTGTGATACCAAAATAAGTTGAAAATGGCCTTAAATTTACGTTAGGATAAACTGCTCAAAACTGGGTGCATTACCTTGGTATACCAACATGGACCAGGTTTTTAGCCAAGTAGAATTAGGGTTCCAATGACCAGCAGCAATATCCACTGGCCTAGTTTCAGGAATCGATTTGGAAAGGGAGGAGAAACAAGTACCGTCAACAACCAGAAACCCCCATAGCCCAAAAAAGCAAACCCCATAATTTGGAGAATAATTCGTTCTGGTGCCAGCCAGTCAGTGCTATTGATCAACGCTAGTAAGATCGTTGCCAGCAGCAGATCAAATGAAATCCAGTGCCAGCCACAGCGGGCCATCGTCCAGACCTCCTGCTGCTTCAAAATGGACTCGGTTTCCTCGATAGGTTGCAATATGCGGATTTCCCGGTCTCCCTGCCAGGTATGTATGACAAACGCTATGCCCGTCAGTAGATTCGCGAACAACAAGAAATAGCTCATAGCTTGATACTTAAATGGTTGATATTCTCTTTTCCTCCTCCAGTAATTTCTTGCTCATTTTTTTCAGCATAGCAGGGACCAACACCTTATGAATAGGACGGACCGGAAGAAAGTAAAGCTCACCTAGCCAGCCATTAAACTGAACAGTAGTAGCCAGGATAATCTCGAAGGTATTGTCTTGTTTCCGTCCGATTACGGATAGCAAGAAGTCCAGGTGCTTATCCGATTCTCCGCTTACCAATTCGGTAGGAGAGGAGTGTAACACATGAAATAAACCAATAGATTGGCCCTCAGCACCGGTAAAAGAATGAAATTGCGCTTGTAGATCCATCGCCTGGGCTGTTTTTAGCCCGATCAGCTGAGCTATCTTTTCACGGAGAAACAGCAACACCTGTGCCCATCTGGGGAAGCTATTGAAAAATAGTTTGAACAACTGAGCCGGAGGGGTTGTGTACTGAATTGGCAACCGTATGCCGAAGGCATCTTCGTAGCTGGTTTCCGGATGCAACTCCCGAATCTTGGCATTTTCGGGAATCGGTAGGGAATAAGTTTGGAATTGGATTGGTTGTACCATAAGGTATGGTATGTTATTAATGAAAAAAAGTTAGGTTGTCCAATGGATAATTTCTTTTTGTACCTCCCATAGCGCCTTCATTTGAGCCTGGGAAATGGTTGGATAGAGCTGCTGTATACCGATTAGGGTGGCATAGTCCAGTTGAGCACGGAGCCGAGCCTTATCGGATGAGAAGCCAACCGCCTCAAAAAGTTGCACCAAATAATCCAATCGAACCCGGTCGACTTTTTCCAGGTGCTTCTTGACAATCGGGTGGTAAAAGCTCCAGGATCGAATAGCAGCCTCAATAGCTTGGTTCCTATTGGCAACCAACTGGGCCAGTCGATTCATCTGTTCTTCCGCTGAATCAGCTTCATTCGCACCTTTAATTAAGGCTACCGTATTCTGCTCTTCCCATCGGTCCATCAAGCACTCGATGAAATGCTCCATGCCTGAAAAATGGTGATAAAAGGAACCACGGGTCACTTTCAGACGATCGCATAAATACTGTATCCGGAGCTTGTCCTGGGCAAACTCGGTCAGAATCCGGAATCCTTCCTCCAGCCAATCTTCACGAGACAAACGACTCATGTAGGTAGTGTTTGATACAGAAGATATGTACTTTTTTTTAAACATACAATGGGGTATGGTATGCGGATTCTAGATAGCATCTTAAATGAGCTATTTTTATATTTTTAAAAGCGGGAATGAACCATTCCCGCTACATTGGTTTTCACGATTAACCCAGATCCATTAATAAGTCAACCGCTCATGAATCCTACCTTTTGGACCAGTGAAAAATTGCTTAGCCTCTCGGCTTTGTTGGTTAGTCTGCTCACCTTGATCGTATTTATGTATCAAACGGACCTGATTCGAGAACAGCAATACCGGTCTGTGTATCCACATTTGAATTTGGCCAACAAGGCTTCAGGCTCTTTGGATTATCAATATGTATTGATCAATGAGGGGATTGGACCGGCTTTTATAAAGTCAATTACAGTAGAGAAAACAAACGGTGATGCCTTTGAAAACCTGACAGACTATCTTTACAATGAAATATCAATAGAGGACTCTATTTGGGTGTATAATTCTGACCTTTATCCCGGAAAACTGGTTCCTGCAAAAGAAGAGGTAATCCTTTTTGGCTTGGTCGACGAGGAAACGGTAAAATCCTTCGGACGCCCACCGAATACACTTGAGGGGGCAAATAAGCTGAGAAGCACGTTGAATTCTGATAGTTTGAGTGTAGAAATCACCTATGAGTCCATCTATGGAGAACAATGGTCGATTACCAATGACTGGCCCATACCGAAGAAGCTTTGAAGCCATTTTGAAATCCTCAGCAATTGTGCCTTTCTATTGTCTACTCAATCCAGCAAGTAGGGCTCCTATAAATGTTACAACTCAACACCCATTAAGACCTGAAAATGCGCTGAGGCCCATTATGGGTCAGCACAAGCTCGACTATAAAATAGGGTAGCTTGTGATATGCAATTTTTTATTTCGGTATAAAAAGACATCTACCTGCTCATAATCACCTGTACTTGATGCTCATCCAGCCATTGGTTAAAAGCAGTTAAGGGCCCATTGATCAAGGCATCGAATTGTTGCCGTTCACCCTCAAAAGCAGCTTTCAAATCTGAAAAACGTAACAGGGAACCCGAGGTCGGAGCCCCATCCGTATTGTTGAGCACGGAATAGAGATAGGCAATCTGGTCGTCCAGCATAGGTGGATAATTGATCGGATCCTGCCCGCTTTCGCTTTTGGTTTGGATCAATCGCTTTTCCAATTGATTCAATTGCTTTTTTAAGGATTTACATTGCCGCTCGGCTTCTTTCTGCCATTTCGAACCTCCCATTCGTTCTTCCAGCCCGGTCAATTGATTTCGAACGGATCTAATCGTGCCAATAATCTGGTGGCAAGTATCCAGCAAACTTTTTGTAGCCCAGGTAAGGTCGTATAGGGCATCAAAATCAGTTTGTGGTAGATCCCAATGCGGATTTTGCTCAATGCGAAGGAGATCACGGAATTCCATATCACCTACTTCTAATTTCACACTGACCACTCCGGGAGGCGCTTTTATACCACTTAGGCTAGCCAGGGAGAATTGAGCTCCCTTTTGGACGATTGGCTTTTCAAACCGCATATCCCAGGTTAATCGATTCAAACCCGTTTTGGGAACCAATTTTTCTTCCCCCTTCGCTTTGTCGGGCTGGCTGGAAAAAATGCGCCTGTTTTTCCCATATCTGTCCAGGATCGACAATCGAACTACAGAATCCTGAGCCATCGATTCCTTCAAGTAAAAAAAGAGCGATGCGCCACGTGGAGTCGGGTCTGGGGATCCGGTCCCGCCCAGCCGCCCAACTTGCTGTCGGTAAGCGGTTTGCGGTTTAAACAGATGCCCTGCCTTACTAGTAATAGCCTCTGACCATTCATGCAAAGGGGTCAAGTGGTCGAGCATCCAAAAGCTCCGTCCCTGAGTAGCGATGACCAAGTTGCCTTCTTTAACCTGCAAATCGGTGATCGGGGTGATTGGCAAATTATTTTGAAAGGGAGTCCAGCTTGCTCCGGCATTGAAGGAGACGTACAGGCCATATTCAGTACCGGCATATAACAGCCCTTGGCGATCAGGATCTTCCCGGACGACACGCACAAAATGACCTTCTGGGATACCGTTTGTTCGTTTCTTCCAGGTTTTCCCATAATCCTCTGTCTGGAAAATGTATGGGGAAAAATCATTTTCCCGGTATTTGTAAACGGCAATAAAAGCTCTCCCCGGCGCATGGAGCGAAAGGTCGATGCTGTTGATGGTTCCCTCGGCAGGAAGGTCAGGAGGGGTAATCTCGGTCCAGTCTTTCCCGTGGTTTCGGGTTAGGTGCAAGCGGCCATCATCGGTACCGGCCCAAAGTTCGCCTGCGGCAAAGGGCGACTCTTCGAAAGCAAAAATGGTGGTATACAACTCCACACCGGTATGGTCGTGTTGAATGGGGCCGCCGGGTATGTCCTGGTAATCATCTTTGTTGGTAGTCAGGTCCGGACTAATGATTTCCCAGCTATGACCCTTATCCCTGGTGCGATGCACGTATTGAGAACAATGATAGACGGTATTGGGATCATGAGGCGATATTCGAATGGGTGCGTTCCATTGGAAACGGAAAACGATATCTCTCGGCGCGGTTCCATCGTGCATTTGAGGATAGGCAACTACGTCGCGCGCATATTGTCGTGCCCGATCGGTCCGGTCAATTTGCCCGATGTAGGTACCAGCATAGAATATGTTTGGATCCCTGGGGTCAATGGCAATATGCCCACTTTCGCCACCACCAACAGCATACCAATCCTGATACGGGGTGAGGCCGCCGGAATTACGACTGGAGACAGATATTGTGGTATTATCTTGTTGAGCTCCATATACCCGGTAAGGCCATTGATTGTCGGTGCTGACCCGGTAGAATTCAGCTGTGGGTTGGTTGAGTTGGGTGGTCCAGCTCGATCCGCTATTGAAGGACACACAGGCTCCGCCATCATTCCCTTCGATCATAATTTCCGGCTTTTCCGGATTGATCCAGAGCGCATGGTTATCGCTATGAGGTGTTCGGATAGCGCTAAAGCTTTTGCCTCCATCAATGGATTTTTGCATCCGCACGTTGAGTACGAAAACGGTATTTTCATCGGTAGGGTGGGCAAAAATATGGTTGTAATACCAGGCCCTTTGCCGGAGGTTGTGGTTTCTATTGATGCGCTGGAAGGACTTTCCTCCATCATCCGATCGGTAAAGTCCGCCTTTGGTTTCATCTGCTGCCTCTTGCAATACCCAGATGCGTTTAGGGTTGGCAGGTGATATAGCAATGCCGACTTTACCAACTAATCCGGATGGCAGTCCAGCTTCCACTTTCTTCCAACTATTGCCCCCGTCGATCGACTTCCAAACGCCGCCTTCCTGGCTTCCATCGATCAGCGTCCACGGTTTTCGTTGAGCAGTCCACATTCCGGCATATAAGATCCGCGGATTATTGGGATCCATTACGAGGTCAATGGCTCCGGTTTTATCGCTAATGAACAAGACCTTTTCCCAAGTAGTGCCGCCATTTTCGCTCCGATACACGCCTCGCTCTTCCGAAGGGCCAAATACATTGCCCAACACGGCAGCATAGACCAGATCCGGATTTTTGGGGTGGATAGCCAAACGCCCGATTTGGCCGGCTTTGGGAAGCCCAATATGGGTCCAGGATTGCCCCCCATCCAGGCTTTTGTACATCCCATCTCCGGGGGACACATTACCTCGGGGAGCTGCCGATCCGGTACCTGCATAAATGACGTTCGGGTCGGAAGGAGCCACTTCAATAGCGCCAATGGATCCACTTTTCAAAAAGCCGTCCGAGACGTTAGTCCAGTTCAACCCACCATCTGTGGTTTTCCAAATACCTCCTCCGGTGCTTCCAAAGAAGAAGGTAAACCATTGGCTCGGAACACCGGTAACCGCTGTTACCCGGCCTCCGCGGTGAGGACCGAGTGAACGAAATTGAAGCGCTTCCAACTGGTCAATAGATGGAAATTCTTGCGCTATTCCTGAAAAGGATAAGAACAGAATCAGCCAGGCTGAGTAAGTCAATCGTACTATCATACTATCCGATGCGTAAATGAACTATTAGTAATTACTTCTATGGAAATCTACTCTAAAAACGCTCCAATCACATGCGCTCAACCAACTTGAATTTCATTGTAATAGGTTTGTTCGGTCAGGCTTGCATAGTCAGTCATGTTCTTTTGAAACGTACGATAGGAAGCGTAGACTTTGTTGCTAAATGCATCTTTACGCGTTATTTCTTCCAGCACTTCCTGCGTATATAAGCGCAGCTGTTCGATCACCGGTTTAGGGAATGAGCGAATAGCGACGCCTTGCTGGATCATTTCCTGCAGCTGGCGGGCATTTTCGGCTTCAAATCGAGCTAGCACCCAGGCATTCATCTCAAAGGCGGCGGTTTGCAAGATCTGTTGCAGGTCGCTCGGGAGTTCTTCCAGTTTCTTTTTGTTAAAAATATATTCCAGGGTAGTTCCGCATTCATGCCAGCCCGGGCTGTAATAATATTTTGCAATGCCGGGAAAGCCCATCAGGTTATCGTGAAATGGACCCAGCCATTCGGTTGCATCGATCACGCCACGCTCAAGTCCGGTGTAGATTTCGCCACCGGCAAGTAGAACGGGTGCTCCGCCGGCCTTTTCCAAAACTTTACCTCCCAGGCCGGGTATTCGCATCTTGAGGCCTTTTAAATCGGCCAGGCTATTGATCTCTCTGTTAAACCAGCCTCCCATTTGCATCCCCGTATTGCCTCCGGGTATAGGGATCAAATTGAATTGGGCATACAATTCTTTCCAAAGTGTTAATCCTTCACCACCTAATAACCAGGCGTTTAACTGCTGTGCATTCATGCCGAACGGCACAGATGCAAAAAACTGGGAAGCGGGTGCTTTCCCAGCCCAATAGTAAGCAGCCCCATTGCCGATCTCTGCCCCACCTGAACGGACCGTATCAAAAACTTCAAGCGCAGGCACCAATTCCCCTCCGCCGTAAACCCGGATCTGCATGCGGCCGCCCGACATTGTGCGCACCCGATCCGCGAACTTGGCGCAAGCTTCACCTAGAATTGGAAAGTTGGGCGGCCAGGTAGTAACCATTTTCCAGGTATAGGATTTGCCGGAAAAGGTAGTGCGGTTTTCCGAATCGTTAGATTGGGCCTGTGGTTTGCCCAATAGGCCCCGCAAAACCAATGGAAGCGATAGCGTGGAAACAGCCAGCCCCTTGAAGAAAATAGAACGAGAGATTTTCATGGAAATGAACTATAACGACTAAATATAGGAAGCTAAGTTGGTAAATGGTAGAAGGTAAATGGTAGATGGTAGATGGTAGATGGTAGATGGTAGATGGTAGATGGTAGATGGTAGATGGTGGGGTTCTAGCTGTCAACATTTACATTACTTATTTTCAAAGGTCTTTTCCGATTCCAACAAAAAGTTTATTTTTAACAAAATGTTGTAAATGGAAGCCAAAGCCTTTAAGAAGGGTAGGGGAGCTCAGATCAATCCGGCTAACCCGTTTGAAAAGCAGGTAAGGGATAGGAGTCCGGATTTAGATCCGCAAGAAAAAACCTCTTATCAACCGGTGTTCCCAAAGTCTATGCTCAATAAGGTGGACAGCCCGGATATCGGCATGACCTGGAGTATGAACCCGTACCAAGGTTGCGAGCACGGTTGTGTCTATTGTTATGCTCGAAATACGCACCCTTTTTGGGGGTTTAGCGCCGGGATGGAGTTTGAGAAGAATATCCTGGTTAAGCAGGATGCGCATAAGATCCTGGAAAAGCAGATTCGGCAGAAAAAGTGGGCCGGGGAGCCTATTATGTTGGCTGGGAACACCGATTGCTATCAGCCTGCAGAACAAGAATACCGGCTAACGCGAAAAATTCTGGAAGTGCTATGGCGGTACAAACATCCGGTGGGGATCATCACGAAAAGTGCTTTGATTTTGCGCGACCTGGATATACTCCGGCCCATGGCTGCGCAGCAATTGGTCAAGGTTTCCATTTCGCTAACCACGCTGCACGAAGACCTGCGTCAAATGTTGGAACCTCGTACGGCCAGTGTCCTCAAGCGATTGCGGACGATAGAGACACTTGCACAAGCGGGCATTCCGGTGAATGTGATGTTGGCGCCTATTATTCCTGGGCTTACCGATCACGAAATCATGCCGATGGCCGAGGCCGTCGCTAAGCGAGGGACTTTAAGTATACACCACACGGTAGTCCGCTTAAACGGGGATGTAGCCGAGATCTTTTCGGATTGGTTACAGCGTACCATGCCCGAGCGAGCTGAACGCGTGTTGAACCGGATCAAAGATTGCCATGCTGGAAACTTGAACGATAGTCAATTTGGACGCCGTGTTAAAGGCGAAGGACAAATCGCTGAAATGATTGATCAGCAAATGCAGCTTGCCAGGCGAAAATTTTTTGCAGGCCGGACTATGCCTCCTTACAACCGGGATTTATTTTTACAACTCAAGGATCCCCAGTTGAAGATGTTTGATTTTTAGTTATATTTTAGTAGTGTATTCTGGCAAGGCAGTTTTTCAATATGTTTTTAATGAGTATTTCCTCAGTACTCGATGAAATAAATAGCTCTAGGAATATTTAAAAAAAGTAAGACTATATAATTAATGATTATGTCCGAAATTCAATCTACCATCCGCAATTTGGTTGCTCAGAACAAATTGGAGAGCGCTTTAGATGAGCTCATCAAATGGAGTGTAGCCCATCAGGATTCAGAATTGCAAAACAATATAATAGTCTTGAAGTCCAGATATGAACGGGTCAAGCAGCAAGAGCGCATCGGTGTTTTGAATTACACGGATGCCCTGAAAGAACAAGCATTCACGGCCAGTTCAATAATGGATATCATCCAAAAGCTGGATGACCAATCATCTGAAGAATCAGGGAATAAAGATATTGCACCGGATCCATCTCGAAAAACGATCCTCTTTTTGGCTTCCTCACCAAAGAATCTGGCAAAACTTCAACTGGATAAGGAGTTTGTTCGGATTTCTTCCAGTTTACAAGAAGGGATAACCGAATATAAACTGGTAGCAGAATGGGCGATTACCCCAAACGCTTTGCAACATGCGATTCTGAAACATAAACCACATTTAATTCATTTTTCAGGGCATGGCACAGAGGATTCTCCATTTGGAAATGGGATTATTCTAAATGATGCTGAAGGAAATCCTAAATTGGTATCCGGAGTAGCCCTTGAAAACTTATTTCGTATTTTTTCTCGCAAATTAAATATTGAAATTATTCTATTGAATTCCTGTTATTCTGAAGAACAAGCGAAAGGCATAAGCAAACATATTCCATACGTAATCGGCATGAACAACAAAATAGATGATGATTCAGCTATTGAGTTCTCTACTGGTTTTTATCGGGGATTAGCAGAGGAGGAAGAGGACATTGAGTTTGCTTTCGATTTGGCGGTAAATATGATCCAGTTGGAAGGGGCTTTAGGCGAAGGGACTCCTGTTCTTCTCAAAAAGGATCAGAATTAATAAAATCCATATGAAAAGAGCAGCTATTTTGGTTATCCACCATATGCCAAATTGCGGTACTCCTCAAAGATTTTGAGCATGCATTTGGCAATCTCGTTGCGTTGGCCAACACTTCCTCCGTTGATGCCAATTTCTATCTCGTTAATCACCAAATAAGCATATTCAAATATAGAATGGGATTCCTTGAACGATGAGGACTCTATTTCCGCAAGGGGAATGGATCCGCTATTTTTATCATCTCGCCAATGAATAGCTGTATCGGTTAGCAGAAACCCTTCCTTGGCTGTTCCAAATACGGTATTATCAAGTAACAGAAATACCTTTTCCGGATCTACATTTTGTGCATACTTGTTGATGGCCCGCTTGAGTTTCTTGGCGGGAATATTTTTCGCTACATATAACTCACTACAGGAAAATCCTTTCACGATGGACACCACGAATTCGCTGTTCAGCTTGATCGGCCGGTCGCCGGTCGGATAGGTTTTAAACTGGCTTACATGGAGTGCTTCCTTTTTGCTTCCAGGAGGAACCGAATAGTCGGCTTCCCGAACTGGAGTTGGTGTTTCGGGTCTTTCTTCAGCCAAAATTCGATCAATCCAACCTGATATCCGTTCTGCATGAAACTCGAAATCAATCCCCGTATCGAGTGGAAGTCCATTTTTGTAGGCAAAGGGTTGCAGGGATTTGGGCAGCAACTCCGGATTGGGAATCTTGGCGTCATTGACAGTGATCGGCATAATCCGTTTGTCGTAGGTTAAAGCGGCTTCAATTTCAATTCTAACCCAATCCCTAGGATTGTCCAACTCTCCAGCCTCCAACCAATTGTGGCCTATGATCGCCAATACAAAATCACAATCACGAATTGCCCGTTCGAGATACTTCTTGAAATCTTCTGTAGGTGGTATCGAATCGATATCCATGATCACATCCTTACGAGAAAATTTCCCGATCAGATGGTGGTATAAGAGCCTTGCCTCAGACTTCGTATCGTCCCGCCGGTAGTTTAAAAATATTTTTGGCATTGGATTGGACCTTAGGTGTTAGCTCCAATAAGATGCAAAAAAAATCAATGAGGTGTTTTAGTTCATTCGCCCTTCTCCTGCTCAGCTATGGTTATAACCTGCTCTTTGGCAGAAAGCCACTTGAAATCCAATTCGAAAACCCATGAAAAAGCCGTTATCTATGTCAGTAAATTTCCCTCTTCATCCCATACCGCAATTTCAAATCGCTTGGACTGATCTACGCATTTAGCCAGCCATTCCGGTTCATAGTCTACCTCATGCTGTGCCAGGATTTCAGCAGGTACGCCATCCCAGGTATTGGGACTGTTACCTTGATAACCCAAATCCTGTATGCCCATTTGCGAGGTATAGTATCCGGTTAGCGTTAGGTTGCGCATGAGATTGAAAAAGGCTATGCCTGGCAACAAGTCCGGTTCAAGCGCTTCTCTTTCCGGATAAGCGATATCGTCTACGGTATTCAATTGCTGGGCAGGCTCCAGCTCCTTAAAGTCAGCTTTGAACCGGCGGTTGGCTTCCCAATTCAGCCACATAATACCGCCTCGCATCGGAAGCTCATGTTCGGGAATGTCGCGTACGATAAAGTCGATAAACTCCGGTACACCTGCTTCGGCTGCTGATCCGGCAGTAGGTGTTGCCGGGAGGATAATATCGCAGAGAATAGCAATGGTAGCCAACTCATCCGGAGTGAAGGGCGGTTTTAAGGCTTGCAACTTGGCATCGCGCTCTTGCTCTTCCGGTGTGCGTCCATACCCGGGGCTTTTCTCGGGTAGGGTACCATATCCGGCTTTTTCCGGTGTGCAACTCAGCGGCACACCAGCAGAACCCAGCAGGCTGCCCATCAACAGGGTCTTTAAGGTTTCTCTTCGATCCATACGGCTAGATATTCCTTTTTTTCAGTTCAGATATAATATGGTCGGATGCTCTCCAGGACAAGGCCATGATGGTCCAGGTGCAGTTCTTATCGGCCTGAGAGACAAAAGGCCCACCGTCTACAATAAAGACATTCTTGGCATCGTGCAGTTGCTGGTATGGATTGGTAACCGAGCGATTGGGATCATTGCCCATTCGAGTTGTCCCTACTTCATGAATAATCTCGCCCGGTTTTTTTAAGCCGTAGAGTTCATCTTTACCCGGAACCGGCCACAAGGGCTCGGTGCCCATTCCATGAAGCAGTTCAGTGAAAGTTTCTTGCATGTGCTTGGCTTGAAGGATTTCGTGTTCGGAGAAACTGTAATTGAACCGCAATACCGGGATCCCGAATTCGTCCACCTTTTCCGGGTCTAATTCGCAGAAGTTGTCCTCCCGGGCAATGCATTCTCCCCGTCCTCCAAAGCCAATGGCTGCTCCGTACAATCGCTTGACGTCCTTGCGCAATTGATCGCCATACCCACCGGGTTCGTGGCCAAGGTATTTAGCCATCAGTTCCAGATTCATACCAAACCCATAGGCCGGCATGCTCAATCCACCCCAGATCTCGATATGATACCCTCTGGGAAAATCCAGTTTTTTATTATCCAGCCACCAGGGTGAATAAATATGCATACCCCCAACACCGTCTTCATTATAATCGACCTTTCGGTCCAACAAAGCAGGAACGATCCCCATACCGCTGGCCCCGGTGGAGTCGTGCAGGTATTTACCTACCAGACCACTTCTATTGCCTAATCCGTTGGGATGGCTGCTACTCTTGGAGTTGAGCAGAATGCGAGCAGTACTGCAGGCAGATGCGGCCAGCACCACCACTTTTCCTTGAAGCCGTTTTTCTTTCCGGGTCTCTTTATCAATGTAGAGCACCCCGGTAGCCTGACCATCGGCCCCCGTGTCCACGGCTCGGACCATCGCATTGACATACAAGTCCACCTGCCCCTTTGATTTTTGAGCTGGAAAAATCAAACAGGAACCAGAGGAGAAGTCGGCATAAGCGCTACAGGACCGAGAACATTGCCTACAATAAAAACAGACTCCTCGTTCTTCATTGATTCGCTTGGTTAGAATGGATAAGCGAGAAGGAATGACGGTAATGCCGAGTTTTCGCGCGGCTTTGATGTAATACAATTCATGCAGCCTTGGCTTCGGTGGGGGAAGGAAGTAGCCGTCCGGATCGTTGGGGAGGCCTTCTTTGGATCCAAACACGCCAACCAATTTATCCAGCTTATCGTAATAGGGTTTTACATCGGCATAGTCAATTGGCCAATTTTCACCTAGCCCATCCCGGTCTTTGGCTTTAAAATCCTTCGGTCCGAACCGGAGGGAAATCCGGCCCCAATGATTGGTGCGCCCGCCCAGCATACGGGAACGAAACCACATGAACTCAGTACCAGGCCGATTGGTGTAGGGTTCGCCTTCAATTTCCCAGCCACCCCAGGCCATATCGAAGTCGCCAAATGGCCGTGTAGAACCGGCGCCCCGACGGGGAGATTGCCAGGGCCACTTCAGCTGGGTTTGGGTGGTTGGGTCGCGTGGGTCAAAGAATGGACCCGCTTCCACCACAGCGATTTTGAGGCCCGCATCCGCCAATACTTTGGCTGACATGCCTCCACCTGCACCTGAGCCTACAATGATAGCATCGTACTCAGGCTGGTTCTCAACAATTTGCATGCGAAAGGGTCTTGGTTTGATTGGTACCTAGCCTACGGGTATGCCCTAGAGCAGCCACAGAGCGGAACCACTCAGGTAAATTACCAACAATAGTCTTATTTCCAAGGCCGGCCAGGCAATTCAGCAGGTCTACAGGCAGGCATTTGATGTGTGACCAAGTGTACTCAGGTGGCACCCATTTTTCATTAATCGATTGAATATCAATGCTGGTCGATTGTGTAGCTCGTAAAGTAGGCAGCTAAAGACAATCCTCTTTTATTTACAAACAAATCACCTGGACAAATGAAATCTGTTTTTAATATTGGCTTGGCGTTGAAAAATGTGCGCAGCCGTTTTTTCCATACCTTCTTATCCATTTTGGGAATGGTCATAGGGGTGGCTGCTTTGGTCGGTACGCTTTCCCTGATCGACGGCATGGAAAAATTTGCCAAAGAACAAATCGCTTCCAACACTTCTTTACAGACTATTCAGATTCGAAGCAAGCAATTCAAGGAAGTTAATGGGGTCCGGGTTTTGCGGGATACCCAGTATGTATTAGATTACGAGGCATTTGAGCAATTAATATCCCGGTCGGATAATTGGACCCGCGCCATGCTTCGAAGCTTTGTTCCGGGCAACATCCAATTGTACCAGGATTCAGACACCATTCAATCTGCTGCTTATTTGACTGGAGTAGCGCGTTGGGGCGAGCCGTTTTCGGAGGAAGAGGAACAGGATTTGATCGGTCGGACGCTTTCAGAAGCAGATATCAAGGCTAGAGAACGGGTTTGTGTACTCAACCAACGGATGGCAGAGTCCCTCAAGGGAGATCAGGAACCGGCTGCCTTATTGGGGCAACACATCCAGACTCCGTATGGAAAGTTGGAGGTGGTTGGGATTGAAACGCAGAAAGATGATCGAAATCAACCTGTCCTGCTTTTCCCATTCACACTCTATAATCCGGAAGATCTTGAAAAAAGGTTACCGTTTGGAGCAGTAGAGGTAGTTGATGTGACCATGGTCAATCAAGTAAAAGACAGTTTGATCAGTTGGCTGGATGCGCAATTTCCAAATGGGAAGGCCTCGTTTCAGGTGCAAACCAATGCTTTTTGGGTGAGCCAGGCAGAGAAAGGGTTTCTGTTGTTTCGGGTCATCATGGGGATGATTGTAGGTTTATCGGTCTTAGTGGGCGGTATCGGTATTATGAACGTGATGTTAATCACGGTGCGCGACCGGACTTCTGAAATTGGTATTTGCAAGGCCATGGGTGCCCGAAGACGGGACATATTCTTGCAATTCTTGTCGGAGTCCATTACCATTTCCAGCTTGGGCAGCTTCTTGGGTCTGGTATTGGGCTTGCTGGCAACCCTGGCGGCCGTCCCGATTATCAAATCCGTAGTGGATGTACCCTTCCAAGCAGCCTATACCCTAAATACCCTGCTGGTAATTGTGGTTATTGCCATTTTGGTCGGGGTTTTATTTGGTACCTACCCGGCCTTGACAGCATCCAGGCTAGATCCGGTAGATGCTATGCGAAGAGAGTGAAGAGAATGGGATTAGGGATTGTAGAATGCGGATTTTTATTTTTGATTAAACCAACTCGTCACTCATCACATCTACTCCATTCCCTAATTTAAATTCAATCACCTCCGGTTCAATACTTGTTTTTTGAAAATAGGCTTTTTTTATTCGATTAAGAATGGGCCCCTTAGCGGTGGACTTGATTAAATTCAATGTACAACCACCAAAGCCGCCTCCTACTTGACGAGCTCCCAATACATCCGGTTCGTTTTTAGTTAAATCGATCAGAAAGTCAATCTCCGGTACGGTGACTTCGTATTCGAATTGGAGACCTTCATGGGAAGCGTATAAGAGTTGGCCGGCCCTTTTCAGGTCCTCGTTTTGCAGGGCTTGGATCATGTGCTGCACCCGCTCGTTTTCGGCTATCACAAAGGAAGCGCGTTTGAAGTCCGTAGGTTCGAGTTGGTCTTTCCAGGTTTCCAGCTTTGACATGTCAACATCACGAAGGCTATTTATTTGGGAATACTCTTGGGCCAGGGTATGTACCACCCGTTCGCAAGAAGCTCTGCGATCGTTGTATCCGCTATCGGCGGCCAGTTCGTGCTTGATTTTGGAATTGATCAACACCAAAGCAAAGGCTCCTGTATGCAGCGAATAGTAGTTGAAAGTGAGGTGTTGGCAGTCCAGGCAAAAGGGCTGGTTTTCCTTGCCGAACAGAACTGCATATTGATCCATCAATCCGCAATTTAATCCGATTCTATGCTCCGCGGCTTGGGCCAGCAAGGCATTTTCAGGACGGGGTATTTCCAAATTGTATAGTTTCGATATACCATGAATCAGCCCACAGCATAAGGCTGCTGAAGAAGACAAGCCGGCCCCAATCGGGATATTTCCACCAAAAACGACCTGAATACCGCCTATTGGATACCCCTTTTCCGTCAGGATAGTCAATACGGCATGGATGTAAGCTTTCCAGCCTTCCCTACCTGCGGGGTCTGCCTCCTTGAGGTTGAAAACCAACTCCTCTTGCAGGTTCCAGGCTTGTACCTCTACCAGGGAGCCTGGGCCTTTACCCATGGCCAACCAGATATACTTATCGATAGCGGCTGGAAACACGAATCCCTGATTGTAATCTGTATGCTCGCCAATCAGGTTGATGCGACCAGGGGCCTGAATAAGAATAGGATCGTGTTGAAATTTTTCCTTAAAGGCCTGGACAATGGAATTTTTCATTTCACCTATACTGTCATTTTTAGGGAGTGATCTAGGGGAAGTTCCCGATTAACATCAGCCACCCATGCTTACTAATCCTCAAAATCTAACTACATTGTTTTCCGCAAGTTTAGATTATTTTCAGGCATTCAAAGTAGATCTATGCTAAATCGATTTCCCAAGATCTTGTTGCTTTTGTACACCCTGGTCCTACCAAGGCTCGCGGTTAGCCAGGAGCAAATCTCAATCCCCGACCTGGACGCCATTACTCGAACGATTACCCTGGAGGGGATGGAATTCCCGTATTACGATATTGGAGCAGGTCCTGTAGTACTCTTGTTGCATGGATTTCCCGATTCCAAAAAGCTTTGGCGCTATCAGCTACAGCCTTTGGCGGATGCCGGCTTTCGGGTCATTGCGCCTGATTTGCGCGGGTATGGGGATGCGCCAAAGCCTGCATCAGTGGAGGCTTATCGCGTTTCTAATATTTTAAACGACCTAAATGCATTGTTGGATGGGCTTGACCTGGATCAGGTGCATGTGGTCGGCCACGATTGGGGCGGCACTATTGCCTGGGTGTTTGTTGGAAACTTTCCGGAGCGCTGCAAAAGTATCACCGGTCTTACGGTGGGGGCACCTGGGGCTCCAGGCAGGCGTTCAATGGAGCAGCTGGAAAAGTTTTGGTACATCTTTTTCTTTATGAATGAAGGTGTTGCAGAAGAATGGCTGCGACGGGACGATTGGCAGGGGTTGCGCCTGTGGACCCGGGGTGAGGGTGACTTGGATCAATACATCAAAGACCTGGGACGAGAAGGGGCACTGACAGCGGGACTTAACTGGTACCGGGCTAATTTTACCCCAGCTTCCTTGAATAACACAAGTGCGAACCCGCCTCATATCCGGGTACCGGCTATGGGGATTACTGCTGAAAATGATGCTTTTTTATTGGAGCCCCATGTAAAAACTTCCGATGTGATGGTAGATGCTTCCTGGCGGTATCATGTGATGAAAAATGCCTCCCATTGGCTCATGTTGGACCAACCGGCACAATTGAATGCCTGGTTGATCAGCTTTTTGAAGGAGGTTGAGGATTAATTTCCAGAATTTTAAGGGGAATTGAATAGATCTATGTGCTGGGTAACAGATCAAGCAATTGGTTGAGCATGACACAAGCTTTTTGTCAAGGTCTGTAAAAACGCCACTCCTTTTTCCAACTGCTCCTTGGCTATAAACTCATTGGCACGATGTGCCTGTGCAATAGACCCCGGTCCGCAAATAACGGTTTCGAAACCTTCGTTGGCAAACTGACCGGCTTCTGCCGCGTACGAAACCGCATCTAATTCGTCAATTCCGCTCAACCGTTTGATCCACGGCACTACGGAAAGGTGCTCAGCAGTATCCAGGGCAGGGACAGGGGGATGATGTTGGATCACTTCAATTTGAAATCCGGGAAAGGTTTCTCGGAGTACTTCTTCTCTTTCCCGGCAAAAGGCTTTAAACTCGGCAATGATTGCATGTACATCATCCATTGGGATGGTCCGGACATCCCACTTGAATTGGGCTTGATCGGCAATGACATTAGGGGCGATACCGCCTTGAAACATGCCGCAGTGCAAAGAGGTGTGCGGAGGATCAAACCGCTTGTCAATCCGACCTGCTTCGACCAACTGATGCATTTTATTTTCAATCCAGGTAATCAGACGAACCGATTCGTGTATGGCACTGACCTCCTGCCTGATCCGGCTACTGTGACCAGCTGAACCATTAACCTGGACATCCAGCACACAGATTCCCTTTTGCCCTATCACAGGTTGCATTAAGGATGGCTCTCCGATAATGGCATACTTGGGGGTTTCGGTATAATAATTCCGGATGTCCCTGGCCAACGCTGGACCGGCCAAACATCCAATCTCCTCATCATAAGAAAAGGCGAAGTAAATCGGATATTGCAGCTCTGCCTTTACCATCTCCGGCAACATAGCCAGACAACAGGCAATAAAGCCCTTCATGTCACAACTGCCCCGGCCATAGAGCCTTCCATCGCCCTTATCAGTCAAGACAAAAGGATCGGTGTCCCAATTCTGCCCTTCTGTGGGCACTACATCAGTATGCCCCGACAGGATTACGCCACCGTCTACAGCCGGACCGATCCGGCAATGCAGGGAGGCTTTAGTTTTATCGGCTTCATCGAAGAGCAATTTCGTTTTGATGCCGTATCCTTCAACATAGTCTTTAATCCAGGTAATCAGTTCCAGGTTGCCTTGTCCGCCCAATACAGGGTAGGCAACTAGCTTGGTGAGCAGTTCTTGTACAGTCATATCTGCAAGGTAGGGAAATGAGATGGAAGCCGACACAGCGGAAAAGATAACTCAACAACATCTTCACACTAAGATTAAGAGTATCCTACCGCTACAGCTATTAGGAGCGTAACCCAGGATAAAGCCAATACCACCAAAACAATGGGGAAAATAAAGCGTAGCCAACGATCTAGCGGCACCCGGCACATACTCAACATGGCAATGAGTCCACCCAGTGTCGGATTCATAAGGTTGGTCACCCCATCGCCAATCTGGTAAGCCAGGATTGTGGTTTGTCGGGTAAGACCCAGGAGCTCGCCCAAGGGGATCATCACTGGTAAAGACGCCAATGCTTGTCCGCTTCCGGAAGGAATAAAAAAGTTGATCACACATTGACTGGCCGACATCGCAATAGCAGAAGCATACAGAGGAAGTCCTTGCAATACTTCGGAGAGTTGGAAGGAAATGGTGTCGTTGATTTGACCGGTCTCCATAAGTACCTTAATCGAAGTAGCATACCCAACCATGAAAGCTCCCGGAGCAGCGGCTGCAATACCTTTGAGCACCTCCTCGCTAATTTGGGTCGGGCTAAAACCGGCAATCAAGCCAGCCAAAAGAGCGATCATCAGGAAGATGGCAGATAATTCATTGATGTACCAATGGAATTTAAAAACACCATACAAACCAACGCCAAGACCAATTAAAAATACGGCTAACACGGCCCAGTTGTTGGACGTCATGGCGTATTTGTGGATGGGCTTGGTAAGGCCAAAACCTTGGGTGTCTAGTCCTTGTCCAAGCCCACCGGCTGGATGGCGGTCGATTTTCTGTGCATATCGGACATTGTACCAGGCAAGAATGGCCAATGCAGAAAAACACAATATAGATCGCAACCAAGCTCCCGAAAACAAAGGCAATTCCGCGATCTTCTGCCCAGTACCCACCGTGTAGGGGTTGATGGGAGAGAGGCCAAAGCCAATCGTAATGGCTGCTACTGAAATGCCGGCTGCCAGGATTAGGTCCCCACCTATGGCCAGGCTTAGCACACCTGCAATAGGTACCAGGGCAATATTGTTTTCATACCCCACCGCTACGCCTAATCCTCCAAATACGAAGGTCATCAATACAATGATCAGGGGTTTTTGCTCATAGCCCAGGGTGTTGACCAGGGTACCAACGCCATTTTCAAGGGCTTTGGACCGATCCAGGATACCAAACATGATTCCACCGGATAGTACAATGAAAATAATCTCGGCGGCTGCCTTGAATCCAAGTGGAATAGCAACAAAGAGTTCCAGCAAATTGACAGGAGTAGATGGTACAGTCTGGTAGGAGCCAGGAATGACCCTGCTTCGGCCATCTATGACCTCTCGTGCATAAGTACCTGCTGGCAGGATATAGGTCATGGCAGTTACCAACAACATAATTACGAACAGAAGGGTAACCGCATGCGGAATTCGTTCGTACCATTTTTTGGTGGAAAACTGCTTGATCATGATCTCGCGGTTAAGCTAAATTTAAATCCTGAAAAAGAGGTTTTGGCAGATGGAGATGTCCATTTCCTATTTTGAGCCTGTTCTCTGATGAATATCCGAGTTGAAAACACTAATCACCAAAACCAATAACTCGAACATTATACAATGAGAAACCTTCTCTTCGTACTGCTTCTTTTGATTTTCGCTGGGGGATTAGTATATCTTTCATTCG
>CAZXLD010000066.1:0-20963 GCA_964641965.1 uncultured Saprospiraceae bacterium
TCAAACGGGCTTTACCAGCCTGTATGTCCTGACTGATTAGCAAATGCTGCCCGACCGAGTTGGTCAATGTGATCTGCCGGGCTCGCTCGGAGGTCTCAACCCACAACACCCCTTTTACCGGGTTTGGGAAGATTTGGGTAATAGAACCAGAGATCTCCTCGACCAGACCGGTGGACACATCTTCTACCACTGCCCGGATTAAATAAGTGGAATCCGTTCGTTCCTGCCAGGTAGAATCTCCATTTATATCCGTACGCCAGGAGCGTTCGTTACCACCTGCTTCTATCCCAAATTGGGCATTGACATCTGCTGATTGAAAACCGACCACAAAATCCCCATCGAATTCCAGATCGGCAGTTGCGACATCGTCTTGTCCTATCCATTCCGGGTTATTGTTTAAAACAAAACCCACTTCTTCAAAAACATTAGTTTCTGAAGGTTTTCCGTTTTCTTCATCCCACGGATACACATAGGCAATGTATCCACCTTGAGAAATGCCTCTTTGCACATAGAATCTCAATTCCAGTAGTCTGGCAGGACCATTGGGAGTAGTCATCCGGACGCCGAAGATCTTACTCTGAAGGAAAACGAACTTGTCCGGATCTTCATCGTCGTAGACTAATTCTGTTCCTTGGCTCAAAGCCGGGACAGTTAGCATAAGGAAAAAAGCAAGTAGAAGGGTAAAAATGCGCATAGAAAAAAATTTAGATGTTAATAATTAATCCAAATACATAGCCGATAGAAATCGAATCACAATGGTTTCAAATTAAAATGTTTGGTAGGTACAGGAATCACCCAAAAGTGGTAAAGTGGTGGGATTGTTTGACTTGGAGATTCGGAGATGCGAAAACCCGGAAATCAGAAAGTCAGAGGATTCAGGAATTCAAGGATATGCAATTGCGGAAACACAAAAATGTGGGCTTGGGTTATGGGAGCTGTAGGCAATGATAATAGCCCCCTATTCACTAGAAAAAGAAACTCACCCCACTCTGGATAAAGAAGGGGTACCCGGGTGTGAAGTGGAGCTCAGAAACGGGTTCCGGCTCGTCGAATAACCGGCTTTCTGTGTCAAACTGGGCTTCATTCCAATCGGTATTGGCCAGGTTTTCAACTTTCAGGCTTAATTCAAAACGCTTGCGGGTATAATTCAGGTTCAGATCAAGCACGGTGTACCCAAGGGCAACGACCGAATTGTCCTCGTTGGCCGGGCGATCCTGAATGAACCGATAGCGCAATGCCCCGCTCAAGCCGAAAGGAGTCCGGAAACCGATCCCTCCCACACTGGTTAACCTTGGAGCCAGGGGTATATTTTGTACCTCCGGGTCCACATCAAGGAACCGGGCTTGCGCGAAGGTTACATCCAGGTCCAGGAATAACCAATGAAAGGGTTGGTATCGGCCCGAAAAGTCCAGCCCCCAGCGTCGGGTAGGGTCTCCAGGTTCCACGACGGCCTCATCGCCGACATAGACAAATTCCTGTTCCAGGTACAAATACCAGAACGCAGCATTTATCAGCATATCAGGGACAGGTTTCCATCGCAGACCAAGGTCGGTCCCAAAGGCCAGGGGAATGGTCTTTTCAGCTTGCCTGGTCACGACTACCCGCGTATCGTTGGAGTGAAAACCGATCCCGGATTTGAGGTAGAGTTGTACTTCCGGGTTTAGATTGTAAGCGATATTTAGTTTTGGCGTTGCCACCAGCTTTTGCTGTGCCTGGGTTTGATACAGGCTATCCAACTGATCATAATATTGAAACTGAAAAAAATCCAGCCGTGCCCCAAGGTTGAACATAAAAGGCCCAAGGCCGAGCTTGCCATCCGCGAACAAGGACGCGTTGGTTTGGAAAATATCTCCCAGGGATTGGTTCTCCAGCGTTTCCTGACGGTTTAAGGTATAGGATAATTCGTTATCACGGATTCGGTCATGCCGAAGACTCAACCCGAACCGAGAGGTCAGGTTACCCAATCCTACCGGATCTACTCTTACATATTCACCCCGGTAACCGAATAGATCCCGGGTTTCTTTCTGACGGATCTGATCACCGTTGATTGGATCACGTAGAAAGAAGGTAAAATTGGAATACAACTCGAAAGCATAATGGGAATAATAAAGTTGATTGGTGAAAAAGGAACGGTCATCGAGAGGCTTCCGGAGGCGAAGCATCAGATTGGTTCGGGATGTTTCTCCCCCTTCCGTGTCATCGATCGCACCAAAGCGGCTAATCAGCCCCTGATCCACAGCCCGCTGGGGAATCTGGCCCGAGGCATCCCAGCGACTGGTGAAAGTGGTCCCCAACAGGCTAAGTGAAGATCCGCCCGGGCTCACATGATGATACTTACCGATGAGGTTCAGTCGGTTAAAGTTTTGAGGGCTTTCGAATGGTCCGTCCGTCATCAGGTACTCGGCTCCGATATAAGCATCATGGCTATGGGCCTCCTCGGTTTGCCCCAACAGATCAACCAGGACCAGGCCTCGTAAAGTATTGAATTGACCGGCTTCCAATTTTACTTGTGAGCGGTCCAGTCTGTCCCGAAGACGATAAGACACGTATCCCGCCGTGGTAAAATCCCCTTGTTCACTGTAGTATGGGCCCTTCCCAAAATCTACTTCTTGAATCAACTCGGGAATCACAAAGTGCAAGTCGGCATAACCTTGCCCGTGGGCATGAGAGACCATGTTTACCGGGATACCATCCACGGCTATAGCGAGATCGGTACCATGGTCAATGTCAAATCCCCGCAGGAAGATCTGCTCGGCCTTTCCGCCTCCCGCATGCTGAGCAGTGAACAAACCCGGTACGATCCGTAAAACATCCTGGGCCGACCGAACGGGTCGAAGGTTCACATCAATCTTGCTCAATGCGCGAAAAGTAGCAATCTCGGGAGCAGAAACAACCACTTGGTCCAGATTAAATGAAGTGGGTTGGAGCCGGATAAGCATATCTTCGTCGGGGTTTGCTACCTCCACTCGCTGAGTTTCATAGCCAAGTATACTTATAGTAACAAAGGCGATAACGCTATCTGTACGGAAAGAAAAATTCCCGAGTTCATCCGTTTCCGCACCGAAAGTGCGTCCCTCCACCAGTATTATTGCTCTTTCCAGGGGTTGCCCCGTTTGGCTGTCCACCACCTTGCCTTTGAGGGTATGGTGGATTAGCGAACAATTACCCTCAAACGGAATACAAATTAGGAAAAGCCACAGGAGGCATTTCATGGAAATCCGGTTAAAAAAAATGATAGGGGTATCGACTTTTTGATCAGGTAATAAATTTACTACCCATTTGGATTGACAGGTCCTTTCCAATTTTCTGCGGTCAACGGCCTAATGTAGCAAGAACTATTGCGATCATAAAAACGAAAAAGTCCGCTGCACCACCCAGAAGGCAGCCAGGCCACCGATGGCATAGGGCATTACTTTCCAAGACCATTCCGGCCAGGAAATCTTGATCTTTCCCAGGATAAAAGTGACCAGTAAGATCACCCCTACAAAGAGAATCTGTCCCGCTTCTACACCTACATTAAACATAAATAGCGCCAAAGGGATCTCATGCTGGGGTAAGCCTACCTCTGAAAGGGCACCGGCAAATCCCAGACCGTGAAAGAGCCCGAAGGCCATGGCAACGATCCAGGGATACTTTTCGGTAAGGGTTTTTTCTCCCTGCCGACTTCGCAGGATCTCGACACACAGGAATACGATACTCAAGGCAATGATGGCTTCCGTAGGAGCCGAAGGCACATTGACCACCCCCAGGGATGCCAGAGCCAGGGTAATACTATGCGCCACAGTAAAGGCAGTTATCGTTTTTAGCAATTTCCAGGTACCCGTCACGATCAGCATTAAAGCCAATACAAAGAGCAGGTGGTCGATTCCACCCAGGATGTGCTCGACTCCCATAGTGAAATAGGAGCTGGCCACCTGGGCCTTGGATCCCCGCTCCGGCACTCGGAACACCGGATCCTTTGGTTGGACCAGAGCAGAAATGCTGGATCCATCCAGGAATTCCATCTGTATCATGACGTCGATCTGTAAAGCAGCCAGACCTTCCAGGATGATCTCCTTCCCAAACAAACTTTCTCCTTGTTGAGAAGAAAGGGTCAATTGTTCGATATAAGCTCCCGAGCGAAGGCTGGGTATCGAGGGGCCTACCGGCTCAAAGCCATCCGGGAAAACAGGTAACAGCCGAATCACCCGGTCCCCAATGGCCGGGACCTTCCAGGTAACGTTGTAAATCCCTTTGCCAACCTCTTTCACCTGGAGCAGGCCCGGTCGAATCTCGTGGGCCTGAACCAAGGAAGTCACTAATAAAAAGGGAAGCAATAATAGTATGGATTTGAAGATTTTAACCATTGGAGGGCCCCTCCTGCTGACCTTCGATCACCACCTTATAGCGGGACATGAGTCCCTCCAGGTATTTTTCATGCAACTCACTCAACCGTTCGGCTTCCCAATCCTCTTTTACCCGCTCTGAGATATCCGCAAAATCAGGTGTGGGGGATTGTCTCAAGGCATGTACATAAACCAGGTGGGTGCCATAACCGGACAAAACCGGCCCATGCCACTGACCGGCTTCGAGTGAAAAAACAGATCGGGCAAATTCCGTCCCGAATAATTTGGCCAGCTCCATTTCCGAGCGCTCCGGATAGTACTGCTGGAGCATGAAAGGATCACCAACAGAAGGATCGTTTCCTATGGGCTCACCCTGCTTCTGAAGTTTACCAAGCGCTGCTTTAGCGTCGTCCAGGGTTTGGTCTTCCCGTTTATCGGGGTCAAAGAAAACCTGGGTAATCGTGATAGCATCCGGTGCCCTGTAACTATCCTGGTTATTGGCATAAAACCCTTCGAGCTCGCCTTCGATTGGATCGGGCGGTGCAATCAGGTCGGAGGTCAGGAATTCGATCTTCTGTACCATCCGCCTCCGAACGATCACGTCTTCCTTGTCAAGCCCCATATCAAGAGCCGTTCGGTACAACACTTTTTCCCGGACGTGCTCATCAATCAGCCCTTGCTGTTCTTCCGGGGTAGGGGGGCGGCCCCAACGTTTTTGCCAGTTGGCTTCCAGCCACTGGATCTCCCCCTGGGTAACGAAAATGATATCGTCGCCACTGTCTTCCTTCGGAGCGAAGAGGGCATAAGCCCCGTAAATGAGCACCCCGATCAAGAGGAATTGAACAAGGGGTTCTTTGAGGAGTTTTGGAATTGAATTCATAAATGGGTTGGTTTGGAGTTTCCGTTCAAATCAGGTTTTAATTCTCCGGGGGGGGGTGAATTTGGGCAATGGTAGCTGGTCTTTCGGGACCTGGGAGGCCTAATACCCATTACCTGGCCGTTCAGTCCAGCTTCCGGATCAAACCGGGATAGTGAGCTGCCTTTTTCACCAATTCTGGCGCAGGCGTGTACCAGATCGGGGAGGACCATGCTCTTTCCTGAATGCTTGCCGGCACGTCAGGAAGCGGATCAATGCCGAGTTCTTTGGCATCATAGGTTGTCCAACGGGGAGTCGGTATCTCGATCACCCTGACGTAGTAGACCGCATGCAAAGCCGGATCAAAATCCGGATCGGTCCAAACGGCCTTGAGCTGAGAGTCGCCTATCGTGTTGGTGTAGGTAGCATTCTTTACGTCCACGGTATTACCAACGGCCGGAAGCTTTCCAGTGGTGGCATTAGGTTGGCGGTCGTCGCTCCAGGCCACATCATAAATCTTTTCCCAGGAATAGCCATTCTGGTACCAGCCTTTTACGACCTGTATGCGGTCCAAATTGCCGCTTTCCGGGTCTTTCATGGCCCAAACCATAAGGGTAGGGGCCTTTACATTTTCCGGTTTGGCAGGAAGATCCCCCCCCATTGGTACCCCACGGGTATAGCCTCTTTGGACCCAATCGTCAGCTTGCAGGTCTGTTTCCTTGAAGTCCCAGCCTCCAAAAATCCGGAGTCGGATCAATGGACCGGAGGTTCCGTATGATTCCTTGCGCTTGATCCCGTCGAAAATGCCCGCTCGGGTATTCTCGTCGGCCCAGACCGCGGTAGCCCCGGGGGTGCCAAAAATCTTGGCAGCTTCCCCGGCCACCGAACCAGTTGATCCCAATCGTACCTGAGCCGTTTTATCCGTGTTGCCATGAACACCCGGATAATTATTTTCTTCATTACTGGACATGGAGTTGTGGGAATCCGCGCCCGCGACAATCCCGAACTTGTATGGATTCGCCCCCATCATTTCCTGGAACCCGATTCCATCGATCAAGGCCCCTCTCACAAAGCTGAAATCGATTTTACTCTTTACCCCGCCCGATCCCAGCAAATGGGTAAACTCTGATTCAAAACCCGCGAATTCATCGTTCGGGGACAAGGCGGGATGCGTTTCAGACTGGCCCTTGGTTTGAAGGATCTCCACAGCCGGGGTGTTCCGGTTATACCGTTCGGCCCAGGTCCTATCGATCAAATTCCCGTAGGAAGTAGTGGGGGGGAACATCATGCCATTGGACACATTGGAATTGTGTGGTATAGAAAAATTCTCGTGTCCCATGGCGCGCTGTACCTCCTGATAGGTCCAAAGGTCCTCTCGCTTAAAGGAATTAAACGCCGAGAAAATCACATCCGGCCCTTCATCGTCCCGGAAGAACACGTTGTGATGCAGGTTTTGAGCATTGGGTTGAGAAGACCATTCAAAAGCGATCAAAGTGGTAAACTCACCCGGTTCATAATGGCGGTTCGCCGCGTCTTTCTGGCGCTGCCATGCATCAGCCATTACCTTGGGATCCACCAGGTAAGGAATGGGAACACCTGAAGAGCCGGAGTTGATAATCTGCTGAAAAGCAGCCTCCCCTTTTCCTTGAGCCATCAATTGCCCGATCTCCGTATTTGCCAATGGACTGTTTTCTTCCAACAGCAGAGGCATCATTCCCAAATATTCAGCGTGATCCGTTACCGCCACCCAGTCATACGGAGTTTTTTTCTGTTCCATTTCCCCGGTGGTGCTCATTCTAACGGGAAGCCCCTTGGCATATTTATAGGCGTCATCCGGGGTGGTTCGGGTACCGAAAGCAAAAGCATCGGGGGAATTGACCGTATGCAAGTGCTGCTCCCCAAAGTAGACCTGACGGTCCCAGGGATTTTTGTCCTGGCCAAAAGCTATGGTGAGAGAACCTAGCCAGAGAAAGACTAGAAGGTTCATTTTCATTTTCATTTTCATTTTCTTAAAAGCTTTTGAAACTGAATCATTACAAATCCAAATTAGGTGCCCCTTGCATGGATAGGATAGTGACAACCATATCAACAAGGTAGGACAGAAAAGATTGATCCTTAAACCGGCCGATGGAATTTATTTCCGGAAATTCAATTGGTTAAGGTTGAAGGATGATCTCATTACTGCAAATTCTGAGATTGAAAATACAGAACTTAGCGCCCTATGAGATTACCAAAAAGTTGTATTAAGGTGGAAAATATTCGATGTGGAGATGCGGAGATGCGGAGATGCGGAGATGCGGAGATGCGGAGATGCGGAGATGCGGAATTTAATAGTTAGACCACAAAGTCCATATTCTCGAACTATCGGATTAGATAATCTGAAAAATCATACTGAGGCCAGAGCAGTAATAGTGTTGAACCTAAAAGTCGTTCTGCATGCCTATTTGGGGTAAAGGAAAGTCAACTGAAGTCTGAGCTCCCAGGCCGGACCATTCGCAGGTGCTTCTACAAAATAGTAGCCTCCTACTTGCCAGTTGATCGGTCTTCTTCCAATTTTAGCCAGTTTGCCAAAGCCTGCACCCAAAGGCACCACCCATTGCTGGCCGGAGGGTGCGTTCCAGTTGGCTGTGATAATCGGCGCAGTATTGACATACCACTTTTTGGGTAGGTTCTTGGTGATGAAGATCTGGGAGTAGAAGAAGTTGACGTCCTCCCGGTATCCATTTCCGCCAAAAGACCAGGTATTCTGTAAAACACCTCCGAAAGTCCAGCCTTTGGGCTGAACTAAGACAACTACAGAAGGGCCTGCTGTCCATTTCTGAAAACCCAAGACCGCATCGGTAGAGGTTGGAACACCGATAGCAGGCCCCGCCCCCCAGATCAGTTTTCCGGGTTTGGCCGGGGTGAAGAAAATGGACATCGCTATATCACCCAGGCCAAATATGCGATCCACACTTCCATCCGATTGTGGGGCCGGAGCGCTAATCAAGGGAATAATGGTCCGGACAATCATGTTCATCTTGGATCCGATGGGGACCGGTACTACAGGTTGGATATTTAATATGTTCTTAGCCTTATTCCCTGGATAAAAACCAAAATCCGTATTGTTCTGAAATGGTAGCGAAATAAGGGAGGCAATCGGGTTCTGTATCTTTTGAGCAAGGTCTTGATCAGGACCTGCTTCCTGTGCTAGGGAGGGCAAAGAAAAACTGGCCAGAAGGATAAGAGCCAATAGGGTCTTATGCAGTTGCCTTCTTCCTTTATTTTGCATAACACAAATTTAGTTGGCCGGTATTAGCCCGATGAAAAGGAAATGAGAACCCAAATTACCTAACGGGTTCTCTAATTTCCCTTTCTTTTTTATAAACGCAGTACGTTCCTTGCCAAGGAAGATGTTTTCCTATTTTCTTAAAGACACAGGGCCGTTTGCAGCTGTTCGTTCGTTATACAAAACCAAAAATATACTTCACTCAAGCACTACCTCCAGCTAATTCCACCTTTTTATTATCAAGCCATTTGTCTCCCTTTCGAAATTTAAACCCTACAAATAATAAGAAAATCCCCCCGACAAGTGCAAAGACTCCGGCAAGCGTGATCAAAGTGGTTATAGTAAGTCCGGGTTGTGAAAAAAGATACAGCCCAAACAATACAGACAAAACACCTCCCAGGATCATCCACCCCTCTCCTTTTATTTCCTTCCGCAGTTGAACGCCCATGGCAATTCGGGCAACCCCGCTGAAGATAAACCACATCGCAAAAGTGAGCGCAACGAACAACAGGGTGACCTCGGGCGAACGGAACAGCAGAATACCAAGGATCAGGCTCAACGCTCCATCGGCTAAAATCATCCAGCGGTCTTCATTTTCTTTCCAACTACCAATTGCAGTGATCAGGCTGACCAGACCATCAATGGCCAACAGGATAGCAAACCACATGGCAAGCGTAACGGCAGTAATTCCCGGATTAGCAAATAACAGGATGGCAAAGAGGATCAGCAAAATGCCCCGAAGAGCTACCATCCACCAGTTTTTCGTTAGTGCCTTTAGCATGATTAAAAGTTTTAGGTTTTAAAAAGTATTAAGCCCCTGCAAAAAGTTTAGGTCTTACTTCAGGGCTTCAGGGAATTTAATCGCATTTGACTAATACCGTTTTAAATTGAGAAGGGTGTAAATGGAAACGACCACAAAACACTGAAACCATGAAGCACTGGGAACTTCAATCAATTCCCCGCCGGCGTATACCAGATCGGCGAAGACCAGGCTCGCTCCTGAATGCTGGACGGTACATCTGCCGGCGGATCTACCCCAAGTCGTTTGGCATCGAAAGTGGACCACCTGGGTGTGGGAATTTCAAGCACGCGCACGTAGTAGGCGCACCTCATATTCGGATCAAAATCCGGATCTGTCCATACAGCACTTAGCTGGCTGTCACCGATGGTATTGGTGAAAGTAGCATTTTTCACATCCACGGTATTACCCACGGGAGGCAATTTCCCGGTATTGGGGTCCGGTTTGCGATTGTCGCTCCAGGCCACATCGTAGATCTTTTCCATAGGATATTTAGTGGTTGGATTGGTCCAGACCTTGACGATCTGAATACGATCCAGGTTGCCGCTTTCCGGATCTTTCAAAGCCCAAACAGCGAAAGTGGGTGCTTTGGCTGGTCCAGGCTTGGGCTTGAGGTCTTGCCCCATGGGAACCCCACCATCGTATGCTTTTTGCACGAAATCGGCATCCTGGGTCAAATTGGAACCATACCCCCATCCACCAAAGAAGCGCAGCCGGATCATGGTACCGGAAGTACCATAGGTTTCTTTACGCATCATTGCGTCAAAGATGGCTTCCCTTGTATTTTCCTCTGCCCAAACAGCCGTTACACCTGCGGAACTCACGGTGTAGCCATTTTCACCGGAGGCGTTTGGTTTAGGGTCCAGCCGCTTTTCAGGGGTATCATCCTGGGTACCATGAGCACCAACCCATCCAAATTCTTCATTACCCTGGTAGCCGGAATGGATATCCGCACCGGCTGTAACCCCCATTTTGTAGGGATTGTAGCCTACTTCATCTTCAATTTTCATCCCTATGGTGAGTCCGGTCCGATAAAATGCACTTGAGGTGATCTTGGCCGGGGTCCCCAGGTTGATCAGGTTTCCAAAGAGCTCGTAATCTGCAAATTCGTCATTCGGGGAAAGGATGGGATGAGTTTCCGAGTTCCCTTTGGTCTGGAACATTTCAAACAAAGGTTCATTCTCCATTTGACGGCGTGCATAACGAGCATCTATCTTCCCTCCGTCCGTACCATCTGGCCCTTGGAACTTGTATTCCGAAAACATCCAGCCATTGGATACATTACTGTTGTGTGGTATGGCAAAGCATTCGATACCTTGATTGCGCTGAATTTCCAGGTAGGTCCAAAGGTCCTCCGGCTCAATGGAGTTGAACGATGAAAAAGGTACGACAGGAGGGGTAGTACGGAAGAATACGTTTCGGTGCATATTTCGACCATCAGGGATTGAGGTCCATTCGTAGGCGTAGAGCGTTGTGAACTCCCCTGGCTTATAGAATTTGTCTGCAGTTTCAACAAACTTTTTCCAGTTACCCACCAAAAGTTCCGGGGTAACAAACTCTTCTATAGGGTCGTTCGCAACGAGGGAACCGATCAAAGTACTTACAGCAGCTGCCGCTTTTTCCGGGTCCTCTCTTCCTGCCGCCAATTGCTTGGCTATTTCGGTTTTAGATAATGGGCTTTCCGGATTAACCAAGTCCTTTAACACCCCATAATATTCGGAGTGGTCCGTAATGGCTACAAAATCGTAAGGCGTACGTTTTTTAATCTTTTCGCCAGTAGTGGATAGTGTGATCTCTTCCCCCATGGCATAGCGGTAGGCATCTTCCCAAGTATTGCCCACTCCCACCGTAAAGGCATCGAAGGAGTTGCGGGTATGCATGTGCTCTTCCCCGAAGTAGACATTTTTTAACGGATTGGGGCCCTCCTGGCCTCGTCCGGGTTCACCGGCGCTTTGGGCCAACATCTGGCTTCCACCCAGTAAAATCGATACAAAAATGAACAGGAAAACTCTTGGTAACTTCACTTTTTCAGCATTTTATGTACGTACAAAACAATTATCCTTTCAAAATTTTATTCAAATGTTTGGCAATGGGTTTCCATTCTTCGGCAGTGGTGTTTTCAACGCCAACAAAATAGAAGAGCGCATAAGCCTTGAATAGATCCTCGCGCTGATCATTGATCAATTTTCCATAGACGACTAGTTGTTCAGCCGTGGTGTTCTGGTCTTTGAGGAAATCCGTTTCGGTCACGTTAATGTCCTTCAGGTTTTGACCGATCTCATAGTATTGCTTTTCAAATACTTCCAGTCCTGTCATTACCTTGGATTGTTTGGCCGGATCAACGATGGATTGAGTAATTGCAGCTTCCAGGGCAGCAAACACATCCTTATGCTTTCCCTTTGCCTCTTTTTTGGCTTCCTTTTCGTTTATCTTATCCGACGTTTTCGTGGCAAAGGCCATGATCTCATCCCAATCTTCCGTCCGAATGTTCTCTTGCAACCACAGTCGACCTCGGATCCAACGCTCTTGCATCTCAATTTTGGCTTCCATCCGACGGCCAAAAAAATCGTCAAACCACTCCGCCGTAGCCGTGCGATCTTCGTTCTTCATCTCCAATTGCTTAAGCTCTGTTTTGGCTGCTTTCTGTTGTTCTTTGCGGAATTTGACAAAGGCCTTGACAGTATCCATTGCCTCTTTCTTGAGGTCTTTATCATCCACATACTTTTTTATCCCTTTATCGAGACCATCGATGTAGAAGTAATCAGCATCACCTCCGACGCCAAATAGAACTGCGAATAAGGCAATAAGAGCAGGTATCATGGTGTAAAATGTTTCGTTGCTAAATAGGTCCCATTACTAATTCGAAAGGTATATATTCTCACGGTTGAACTATATACCCAAAAGTGGAAATTAAGTGGAATATCTAATTCGGGAATGTGGAGCGTAGCGAAACCCTTAAAGCCGAAGGCTCGTCATTGGCGGGATGCAGGAATTAACTTTTCATTATTTACTCTTCTTACCCTTACCCTTCATCTCAGCCTTAGCCTTAGCCTCAGCCTTACTTACAGCTAGCTTATTGATTTCGTAAATTGCCCAAGTGAACCGCCTCCATTTTGAACGGGATCGTCATATTAAGGAACTACTGATCGACTCCCCCCTTGTGGTAGATATGGAAGACGTAGGACCGGTGGCGGTGGTTTCATTCTTTATGCTCATGGTACTGGAAGAAAGCGCTGGGGAGTACCACCTCGATGGAGATCATTTTTCCCTGGGCAATCGCATGTTGGTCTTTATCCGGCCCGACCAGGTTAATGTGATTATGGCAGCCCAATTCAAACGCGGCTACTTCCTGTTTTTTCCTAATGAATTTTTGAAGAGTTCCTGCAAGACCCTTACTTCCTGTACAAATATCCCTTTTATCAATCTCCGTCTAATCCACCTTTTCGCCAACTCGATCCTGGGCCCTTTAAAGCGATCACGGACCTCACCGTTGGCATGACCGTCTACGAAAGCCAGGAAGCCTTCCAGGCCGTGATAGGTGCTATCATGCAGGCTCCCGAAACCCAGGCCTACTTTGCCACCTTCCTTCCTCAAGCTTCCCAGTTTGCTTTCTCAACCACCAATCAGTAAGGATTTAAACAAACCCTGATTAACCATCGGGCCGGCTCCAAACGGAGTCGGCTTTTTCTTTTGCCTGAAAAATTCGTAATTCAGCAATCGACACTCGAAAATCAGCATGATGCTTTCCATCCCTGTCCGCCTAATCGATCTTCCGTTCGTTGACCTCCTTTACCAGGATGAGCAGGTCATCATACTGAAGAAAGAGCTATCTGTCCCAGCATTGGACCGGCACAGCTATATTTCCATGCCGGTGATCGCATGGGTATCTAAAGGCCAACAAAAACTCCAGACCTACGATGGAGATGCTATCGACCTGGTACCTGATACTCTTGCTTTTTATCGAAAGGGCATCTACACCATCAATGACCTGCTGGTAGGGGAAGAGCCCTTCTCCTCCTACCTGATTTTCCTGAGTGATGGTGTGCTTCGGGAGTTACTAAGTGCCCATGTGGGTGGGGGTAAACCGAATAGTCCACTGAAACCCGTCCATCACCTGAAGTGCCCGGAGCTGATCCAATATTTCTTCAGCCAGTTGGAGGTCCTGCTCAAGCTCATGGATGCCCCTTCTTCCGCCTGGATGTCCGTCAACAGAGGCTCTACCACCGGACCCATATCCGGCGTCAATTGAAATTCAGTTTCCTTTGGGAAAGGCATGGATTAGATGGAGTTTAAATCCTCCCAAGGGTTTTTGGGTTTGCTTACCTCCATTGTTAAAATTGTTATTGGGGGCAAAAAAGCCATAAGGCTCCATACCCTTCCAGAATCCAAATTTTCCATCTTCTGGACACGCCATAAACCATCCTGAACCGAAAGCGGTTGGTCCCAATATTGATTAAATGCTCGGGCTCATAAGCTCCCATGGGAAAGAAAACCTGGAAACTGAGCCCGGATACCCATTTCTGCTGATAACTCGAATAGTCTTTTGCTTCCAGTGTCGGGGAACCAAGGAAGTTAAATGAAAATTGAAAACTTGGATCTCCAAACCCAGATTGATAGCGGCTACTATCTCTCCCGTCGAACTGCCCTTCCCAGTTAGCAAACGTATAAGGGAGAGAAACCGCAATCTTACCCGAGGATCTAAACAATCGTACAGACCTTACATAAGCAAATGGAGCTGTGTGGACCTTGGCCTCAACCCCCTTGATCGGTAGCGCGGGATCCAATAACAGATCACCTGTTGTATAATTATATCCAGTCAGTAAAAAGTTTGTTCTAACCGTGAAATTCGTTAACAACCTGGGCTACAGAAGTTGGGCGCTTAGCCTTAGAAAAAGAAGAGAGAAGATGAGCAATACAAAGAGCCATGCCAGGGTCCAACGAAGCCTTAACCTGGAGCACAAAATGTATCTGATTGTGGAGATCCATATGCTGGTTATCCGGGGTTTTTTCACAAAAGCCTATTGGGTAAACCCATTTTCCATTGGTTCATAAACAGGATCTAGCCAATAGATTAGAAAGTTCACCCGAAAAAATCTTTCAGACCTGTCAGAACAAACTGAAGCCCCATAGCCGCGATGATCAATCCCATGTAAGCGGAGACTACTCCTTGACCACTTCCTCCGTTTTTCTTTTTGCCGATTAAATGAAACAGGGAGATTATTATGATTGTAATACCTACTGCCAAGGCTGCGCCGATCAATGTTGAGGTCGGAAAGGTACCCTTATCATTAGCCGCTGCCAAGGTAATGACCATGGTAATGGTACCCGGACTAGCAGCAAACAACACTACCGGCATCAGGCTCTTTTCGGATTCATCATCCGCTCCTCCTGTATTGGATCCACTTAGTAGGCGGAAGCCAATGAATGCCAGAATGATGCCCCCAACCGTCTGAAAGGCCTCCATGGAAATACCAAAGACATTTAAGATTCCCTGACCGCCAACCGCGCTGATGCACAGGATCAGTAGAACCGCCAACATCGCCTTTATGGCTGTCCAAATATTGGCGCGCATGTTGGTTCCGGTTTCAAGCTTCAGGATCATACTGGCACAAACAGCCGGATTGATAACCGCCAGTAAGGCAATAGTGGCATGCATTATGGCCTCCATAACCAATTTAATTTGTTCTTGAAGGGTTTGTACCAACAACGATCCCACCTTACCTGAAGGAAAGTGGGGTCTGGATTTAACCTAATATGGTTTGTTGGTATATCTGAAAAATATTATCCTTCCCAAATAGTCTACTTGCCAATGCCTCTTACCCCCACCCTAAGGGTGTTTTCCGATATGACTTAAAGAAATAAATCGCTCGTTATTAAAATTTTATTTCTTTTGGGCCCTGCTGTGGTGCTTCTTATCCTTCCAAACAATGGCCTGAACCGACATATTTTCCACATCCACTGCGGTTATTTCATCTCCTTGTACATCCTGGACATTCATCAGGTACATAATGTTTGAATCTTCTTCATAAAGGAAAACCTGACCTTTCTTAACCATATGTTTAATTTGCTTCCTCAGTTTTTTGACTTCCTTTCCACTTAGTCCATGGGAGACATCATACACATCGGTGTGCTTCTTATCTGAGAATACTACTTGGGTAACCTCTCCTGAAACAGGGTCGTGACTTACTTGTAAGGCCCCTTTTTCCTTTCCTTTTTGGTTAAAGGAAACTACAGATTCCGTATCGTCCAAAGGGATAATTGCCTCGGCAACCGCAATGGGCTGAGGCGGCTCATAATCCAATTCAAGCAAGTCAATTTGTAGCTCTTCAAGAGTTACAATTTCGTATGGCTCATCGACCTTGCCAATGGGTTCTTCTTTTGAGACCGGCTTTTCCTCCTGCCTGAACTCCCCTTCAGAATGTGAAGGCGTCGGACTTGACTCTGGTTTGATATCACCCTTTTTTGCTGCAGAGGTCAGAGGCACCTCATTTAACTGGTGTTCGAAGACCCTGATGGTCTTTACCACATCTGATAATACAATATCCTTATCTGACTCCGAGTCTTTGGATTGTTCGTTTTCTGGAGTACTATTACAGCCTACCAGCAGAATGACAAAGACGAGAAAACAAAATTGACCAACTATCTTTTTCAAGGTTTTAGGTTTAAACTTTAGTGTGGACTTCATTTCTTCATGTTCTCATAGAATGACTATTTCTTCTTTTGAAAACCAATAACTTGAGAAACATTGAATTGCTCACTCTGCGATCTTCATCCCTGGCGCATAGGAATATTGGGGTAAATACCAACCTTCCACCACTTCGATATCCCGAACGTATTCCATAAGTTTAGCCCAAAGGATGCCCCCATCGTCACCCAAGGCTTCCATAGTTGTCTGCAAGTTTGTATGATATTCCAGGGGGTCCTTCGACCAGGTGGTTAGTAAATACAGCGGTTGTTCTACTCCCAGGAATCCCTTAAAAACCCGATAACCTGTTGAAATCTCTTTATCCTGATACAATTGCTTCCAGCTTGCCAGCGCTCCTTCAAATTGATCCTCCATTCCGGGCATAACATATACGAAATTCCACTTTCGATAGGGTTGACCTTCATTCCAGTCATCGTTAGCAGGCAGGTAAGACCAGTCGGGATGATATTCCAGAACGTAGTAATAATAGGATTCCACCGCCTCAGCTAAATAGGCTACCGCTAAATCAAATTCATCATCTTTGACCTTCTTGGCATAATAAGTATGAATGCCCCCGCTCAAATCCTTCAAGCGCTTAACAGGCGTAATGTGCGTGAAGGTCAGGTCATCCTGCAAATGCGTGAAATAATGGAATCCCTTTACTTCTTTTTCTTCGAGGAAGGATCGCATCCCTTCCAGAGCCAATTCGTAATCATCAGACATGTGTGGCTTGATCTGGTCATTCCGAACAAGCATCAGGTTCCAGTTTTCCTCCTGATTTTGACCAACAGCCGTATGTACCAATGTTGCAAGTAAAAAGAGTGATAATGCAGAGGTGAATAGTTTCATGTTGGCTTCAGTTTTTATTACTTAACCGTATATCCTTTTCCTTCGAGACAGACGGAGTAAGCCTTTTTAAAATTGTTCATCAGCTGTGCTTCCTTGTTAGCTGCGGCTTGCTGAGATGAGGCTTGCTGCACCTGCCGTCCCATTCGGCGCTTACCCATGCCTCCAAATCCACCGGATACTGCACCAATTGCAGCGCCTTTCCCGGCGTCTCCAGCGATAGCCCCGATAGCTGCTCCCATAGCCGCGCCTTTTACTCCGCTCTTGACTACTGTCCCATCTGGCCCTGTTTCTACCGGTGCGGTCTCAACCTTGGGTGGATTCAGGGGGTCTACACCGCTCTGTTGCACTGCCCAGGTATAGCATTCCGATTCATCTTTATTCGTCTGGGCAGCATCCTGACCTTGAGCCGGAAATACGTACAAACCAACCTTCTTGGTAACCGCATCTCCCAAACCTCCTGCTTGAGCGGTCAGATTAGAGTTAAACATCATTAGCAGAAAAAATACAGGAAGGCAAAAAATGAATTTCTTATTACTCATGTTAAATCGATTTAATAACCCTATTCAAGCAGGCCATAAAAGAAATAGCAGTTATGATTTATTTCTTCCGGGATGAAACAAGAAGAGATATTAGCTCCTCCATCTTAAAACCAGCGTTCCACTTCAATACACCAATCTTACATTGGCTTGACCGGATATTTTTTCATCAACTTCTTTACCGCCTTGGGAATCCCCTTCTCTCTTTTAGAAGGTTTATCATGGATAGCTTTCCGTAGAACCCCCTGAAACATGAGCTCCTTGCTTTCGGCATCATAGCAGTCAATAACTAAAGTTCCCTGTCGATATTCATCTTCCACATAATTCGTGGTGGCTGAACCCATTCCCCAGCCACGACCTCCATATCGCCAGCCCATTCCCATATTTCCATGGTAGTTGGTGTAGGCAGTCACACTTTTTTTGTCATTGACGACCAGGAAAAGGGTGACATACATATCGGGATGGTTTCCATCCATGAGTATCCCTCTCGTATCAAATTCATTCTTGAAGGCCGCTTCAATTCTTCCCTTTTCCAGATCATTCAACATCTCAGACGTACTCTCATCCCACCCATTGAATTTGTAGGTTTTGTAGGTCGAGAGATCGTAATCCTTGTTTATATCGAAAGTAACTTGCCCTGAAACGACAGTAAAAAATAAAAGAGGGGCCGTGATTGAAAATAAAAGCCTCCTAATCATACAATGATAGATTTTTGGATAAATGGATCTTTTGAATTTTGGAATTAAAGATAGCCTTGAAAGACAGGTGGGCTAATACCCAAAAGTGGAATTATAGTGGTACTCCAACCATATTCCTCCTCTACCGTTGGCAAGAAAGCTTACTAAGGTGTACATTCTTTGTAGATAAGCTCTGGTTATGTCAAAACCCCAATGATGAATTGGCAATCAACACGCTAAACAAAACTCAACCTAAACCTGTCAAATGACTTTGTTTAATCATGCCGGCTTGAAAGGAACAATATTGCTCCTGGCATTGGTATGGTGCATCCCGATGATGGGTCAACAGGATACTTTTACCAAAAAGGACCTGGACACCCTTTTCGTTGGGGATAGCAAATCCGGCTATGACGATCTGGATATACCCGGGGGTGCGAAATCAGTGAATGCTGACCTAAGGTCAGATGATGTCTACAAACCGGCATGGAGTAGAAAGAACTTCGCAAAAAAATTATTAAACGGCTATTATGATGCCAAGCGATTCTTGAAAAAACGAATCAACCTCTCTGTAGGGACCGACTACATGTTCTTGAATCAATGGTCCACTTTCAGCTTTTCAGACAATCAGGCCTCCAGTGGGATCTTCCGTCTCTTCGGCAACTGGACCAGACCCGGTGAGCGGATCCGATATTTTAAAGGATCCTTTATTTTTAAGATTGAAAACCGACATATCATTAGTGGCGGAGTTCTTCCCCGAAACCTTGGGTACGAGGCTGGAGCAGCCCTTAGTACAGCCAGTTTCAAAGACTTTGGGTGGGGGCTGACCAACTTTTATTGGAAACAACAAATTGGTTACGGAGACTATATCCTGATCCTGGGCATTATGGACCCGGGTGATTGGCTGGATCTATACCCTTTGTTAAATCCTTATAAATATTTTTTGAACGAGGCTTTTTTCAATAGCCCAGCCATGGCCTTACCCAACCAGGGTCTAGGGGCGGTATTTGGAGTAAAACGTCTTTTCGAGACTAATTTTTATCTGATTGGTGGCATCCACGACGCAAATGGACAACCGGAAAAGTTTATCGTCGACAACTTCAAGTCCTTTTTTCAAAGTCGGGAATACATGTATTGGGTAGAGCTGGGCTGGGCTCCCCAACCATCATCTATCATCGAAGGAGAATCTGTCCATTTCATGTACTGGTACCAGGCTCCAAGAAGGGCAGAGGTAGCCGAAGGAGAAGAAGTCGAACGCAGCTGGGGGGTTACTTTTTCAGCTTCCCGGGAATTTCGACTAGGCGATTATACGGCCTTCTTTCGGGCCGGCATTTCTGAAGGGAACGGAGCTACCATGCGTCATCTTATCATGACCGGTTTCGGAATGAAAGTGATCAACCATGATTATTTCGCCCTTGGCCTGCATTGGGGTGCTCCGAGCGACCGTTCTGCGGGCAACCAGTTTGGCCTGGAAGCTTTCTACGCCTTCCAATTAACGGATAACCTGAATATTGCACCGGACATCCAGCTCACCTTTAATCCTTCTTTCAATGATGAAAAGAAGGTGGTGGGTGTGTTTTCGGTATTTAGGGTTCGGATGGCGCTTTAGTTATGCATTCTAAAATCCGAGCATACGGAAATATTGAGTGGGCCGAAAACCTAACAGCCGCAAGCGCATCATGGACATAAATGCGGAAATTCGAAAATCTGAGGATCAGAAAATTTTAAGACTCAACATTCATTTTTGATTATTAACTCACCTTACGAAAAATAGCCAAAAAACAGGTAGTTTGAAGGATGGATTGCCGCCTAAGCCACTATACTGATTATTTACTTAGCGTATCCAAATATGCTACTGCTACGGATATGTCCCGGGCATTTGGTTTCCGGATCAGTCATGACAAGGTGACCCGTTTTTGTCCGAGAGTTACCTGGATAAGCGCTCGGTTTGGAAGGCGGCCAAACCTTTGATTCGCAAACAGGATACTTTTCAGGATGACCACGGAGTGCTCATTGTGGATGACTCCATTGCTGAGAAGCCTTATACCGACGAAAACGCTCTCATTTGTTGGCATTATGATCATACAAACGGGCAGATGGTCAAAGGGGTAAACTTCATTACTATGCTCTATGCCTACAAAGATGATCTGAGCGTGCCTTTGCAGGTGGAGTTTGTCGAGAAGACGGAGCCCTACCTGGACCCCAAGAGTGGAAAGACCAAGAATGAGATGGTGCGACAGATGCTTGGTCACGCCCCTTGCCTGGTCAATTTTCAGTATGTGCTTGGGGACAGTTGATTTTCTCTTGTTGACAACATCAATCTCATTGTCAATAATTTAGGTAAGCATTCCATCTTGGCGATCAAGTCCTCTCGCACGGTTGCCTTGAGTAACAAGGAAAGGAAAAATGGTCAATTCCAACGAGTGGATCAGCTTGGCCAAATCCAGGAAGGTCAAGTCTTGGAAGTTTACCTGCGCTCGATCGAAAAACCGATCCTGCTGGTCAAACAAGTCTTTATACCATTTCAAGGATAAAGTGACCTTTTTTTAAGCACAATTTTATCCTTGAAACCTTGGTAAATACTCGATTTTAGGATAAATCATATTAGGCCAATTTATCCTAAAATCGGTATTACAAACAAGGATGGAAGCCAGGGTGAACTCTTTCTGATTACGACTGATCTGACCCTGGATTGGAATGACATCACTTCAAGCTACAAGAAACGGTGGAAAGTCGAGCAATATCACAAATCACTCAAGCAGCACACAGCTTTTTCAGCATCGCCTACCAAGACTATTGAAACACAGGCCAATCATTTCTATGCTGCCATTATCGCCTACATTAACCTGGAAAAGATCAAGTGGAAAACAGGTCAAGGTCATTTCCGATTGAAGGCTATTCTGATGGTGACCGCAGCTAAGGCTTGCTTGGGTTATATTGAAAATTGGCTTGCGTAAGGTCAGTTATTAAG
>CAZXLD010000067.1:0-16384 GCA_964641965.1 uncultured Saprospiraceae bacterium
AGATGGCTTCCCTGGGTATTCTGATGGCCAGCATTGCCCATGAGATCAACAATCCGCTGAACTTTTCAAAGATGAGTTCAGATGCCCTGGAGACAGATTTTCATTACCTGAAGCAACACGCGTTTAAGGTTCAAGAATATTTGAAGCAAGGTACTTTCAGTGCAGCCGAGCAGGCGGCCTTGGAAAACGAAATGGAGGAATTCACCAAACTCGCCCAATTGATAGATGAAGAGGTGGATGTACTAAAAGAAGGCTCTGATCGAATCTCTTCGATCGTGTCCGGACTGCTGGCATTTTCCAAAGGCAAGACGGGAAGTTTTGAGCCGACCGATATTCACAAGGGCGTGGAATGGGTACTCAAGGTCTTGAAATCTCGAAATACCAGCAAAATCCGGATTGAAAAAGGTTTTGATCCCAAGCTCGGGTTGGTAGACTGCCATCCAGGTCAGATCAATCAGGTTTTTCTAAACTTGCTGACCAATGCCCTGGATGCAGTGGAAGTGCAGGGAGGCGAGATCCAAATCACCACCCTACGAAAAGGTGAGGAGGTGATTTGCAGCGTTAAAGACAATGGCATCGGCATGAGTCCGGAAGTGAAAGATAAAGTTTTCGATCCCTTCTTTACCACCAAAGAAAAAGGCGTTGGAACAGGTTTAGGACTATCGATATGTTTTGGGATTGTACAAGCCCATGGAGGGGAAATAAAGGTCTTTAGCGAAGAAGGTAAAGGGACAGAGGTCATCATGACCTTGCCATTGAAGCAGAAAGGGAATGGTTTGAAATGAGGAATAGAAGACTAAGTCTTGTTACGCCTCATTAAATTTTCAACATCCAAAGATTCGGGATTCTTTCACGTTATCAATCGAGTTACCCACTGATCCGTTCTTCTAAAATATTAACCACCCTTCTGTTCTTCCTCGTGACGGTCTCCGCTATTGGACAGCAGGCCGGTAGGGAGGGAGATGCCTATCGTTTCGAGCACTTCACCGTGGAAGACGGCTTGTCCAGCAATACCATTAATGTGATTTTCCAGGATAGTAAAGGCTTCCTCTGGCTGGGTACCGATAAGGGATTAAACCGATACGATGGATACCAATTCATAGTTTACAAACATGATCCAGCGGATGAAAAAAGCCTCAGCGAAAATTTTATAGTAAGGATTCTGGAGGATGCTTCAAATAACATCTGGATAAGAACAACGGAAGGTATTGACCGAATTGACCCAACATCTGGCCAAGTTTTCCGGATGCTTGAGTATGACCAACTCACTGAACGAAACGGCCTCTTCCTGGACCGCAATGGAATCCTAACTATTGGCACCCCATCCGAATTAATAAAATATGATGAGGCTACAAGAACCTTTGATACGATCCCTTTTCCGGGTAGTTTTAGTCCGATTCCTGTCAGGAATATGATTCAAGATAAAAAGGGGGTGCTTTGGAAAAGTGGCTATGATGGCAATCTATACAGGTTTGACTCCATTAGTAACACCTTTGTGCTTCATCTGGAATCCGGTCAGAATAGGATCTATAACCTTCAGGAAGGTAGCAATGGCCGGCTTTGGTTTACCTTGGAGCAACGCGAACTGGTCAGATTAGATACATCCCGGATGATTGTGGACACTGTTTGGACATCTGATGGCCCTGATCCGTTGAATACCTTCTTGCCCGAAGGCCCCGATAGGGACTTATGGGTAGGAGGCGTAGGCTTAAATAGGATCTCCTCTCGGGAGGGGTCTGTCACGGAGTTCATTCACGATCCAAATAATCCCAAAAGCCTGAGTTCAAATATTATTCATTCCCTCTATCTGGATCGATCCGGGGTCATTTGGATTGGGACGGCAGGCGGAGGGTTGAATAAGATGATCCCTAATGGGAAAGGTTTTTTTCTTTTTCCACGAATCCCTACGGGGCTCTCTTCTCAAATTGTACGAAATATCCAGGAAGATCAGGAAGGAAATCTCCTGGTTGGTTTTCAAAATGAAGAGGGAGCATATTATAAATGGCATTTTGAAAAATCGTCCTGGTCTACCATTCCGGTACTTTCCGGGCATGAGGAATGGGAGGTGCCATGGAAATCGGTAAAGGATTCCAGTGGCCACATTTGGATAGGGAATAGTAGAAGCGGACTCTTCCAATTTGATCCCGTGAATAACACATCTAAATATTTTCCCTACGGCAATTGGGATTGGGAAACCGATTATTTCCCATTAGAGTCATTATATGCAGATCGGGAGGGATATATATGGATGGGGTTTCGCCAAGGTTTAGGTGTGTCCGGGTCACCTCGAGTGCTTAGACTTGATCCCAAAACCGGAAGAATGGACGATTCCTTTTTTCGACCCGGATCGATTTCTCCTGAGCCCAGATGGGGGCCAAGCTGTATTTATGAAGATCGTTCTGGAGTATTTTGGTTTGGGTCCTATGAAGGTCTTTTCAGAATGGAAGAGGATCATGCCAATCCCTCTTCTTATCAATTTAAATATTTCAAAGATACTACAGATCAAAGCCCTGCCTCCAATTTAATTTGTAATATTCATGAGGATCAAGCTGGAAGGCTGTGGATCGGTACATATGGCTCAGGCTTGAAGCGCTTCCATAGAGCAGAGGAACGATTTGAACGAATAGAAGGCCTTCCTGATCCCTACGTTTATGGCTTACTCGAGGATCGCGACAGCAACCTTTGGATCAGTTCCAATAAGGGCATCTATCGTTATAATCCCCAAGCTGGAACCTCCATAAACTTTACCACGGACGATGGGCTGCAGGGGAATGAATTTAATTTGCACGCCACCCATATGAGTGAGGATGGCCGCATGTTTTTTGGCGGTATGAATGGCTTGAATGCATTCTACCCGGAGGATATCCAAATGAATACGACCCCGCCTTCTGTATTTTTTACCGATATCAAAGTATTAGGGAAGTCCATTTCGCCCTTTCGTCCAGATACCACCGGTCCGCTCGTGATCGAAGAATCTCCCGGGATCTTTTCACTGGATCTGAGTCATTCCCAGAGCGCCATTTACATTGAATTTGCCTCTTCTGATCTTTTTCAACCGGATCGTAATCAATTTGAATATCGCTTTGCGGAATCGGGTGAAGTTTGGACTGCCCTGGGCACTCAGAATAGCCTACTGTTGCCCTACCTCGCTCCGGGGCGATACGTGCTGGAATTCCGGGGGACCAATCGCGATGGGGTTTGGAGTACGGAACTCCTCTCTATCAAAATCCAAATCAAAACGCCTTGGTGGCAAACGATCTACTTTTACGGGGCCTTGGCTCTGTTGATTGGAGCCCTGGTATGGGGGTTTGTGCTATGGCGAATTAACTTTTTCAGGCGGAACGAAAAGAAACTTCAAAGCACGGTTGAGGAACGAACCTCCTCCCTGGAAAATACCCTGACCAACCTGCAGAAAACCCAGGCGCAATTGATACAATCGGAGAAAATGGCCTCACTGGGTATTCTCTCGGCCAGTATTGCCCACGAGATCAATAATCCGTTGAATTTTTCGAAAATGAGCTCTGATGCTTTGGCTACCGATATTCAAGAACTGAAGGAATACATTCAAAAATATCAGGAAGGCGCCCGGCACGCGAGTCTAACCAAATCGGAACAGGCTGCCTTGAGGGAAGAAACGGAAGCCTACCACAAACTCTTACAATCGATTGATGAAGGAGTAGGTTTCCTGCAGGAGGGTACAGACAGGATCTCTTTGATCGTTTCCGGATTGCTGACTTTTTCCAGGGGTACCCCCGAGCAATTTGAAATGGCCGATATCCACCAGGGGTTGGATTGGGTAGTAAACGTTTTAAAAAAGCGAAACCATAGTAACATTCGCCTGGAAAAAGATCTGGACCCTGAACTGGGCTTAATAGAATGTCATCCCGGTCAAATCAATCAATTTTTCCTGAATGTACTGTCCAACGCGATGGACGCGGTTGAAGAAGAAGGAGGGGAAATCCAAATCACCACCAAGCGCGTCGGGGATGAAATCATCATTTGGGTGAAAGACGACGGAATCGGAATGCCCCCGGAAGTAAGAAGCAAAGTGTTTGATCCCTTCTTCACTACCAAGGAAGAGGGTAAAGGAACCGGCCTGGGGCTATACATCTGCTACGGCATCGTGCAGGCACATGGAGGGAAAATTGAGGTCCTCAGCGAAGAAGGGAAGGGTACGGAGGTGATCGTTCGATTGCCCATTCACCAGGAGGGGTAATTTCGGTGCAATAGTTATTTTGTAAGAACATCAGGAGATAAGAAAATAGGCAGATAAGAATGTTTCTTCAACAAATTGCTTAATTTAAAAATTACTGATCTCCTGATCTCCTGATCTCCTGATCTCCTGATCTCCTGATCTCCTGATCTACACCGGTTCCATCATATAAACCGAAAGTAAAGGCAGGTGCATTTCATAGATGGTATGAATGATCCCGGTTAATTCAGCCTGATCGCGAATCTCGCCTGACAAGGTGGTAACCCATTTATTCTTTTCCTCTTCTCTTGCATTTATGGACAGCCCCCCAAGTCGATCGGAATAATCGCTCTTTACTTTTCCGAGAACCCTTATCTGATACATGGCGGGAGAAGAAAATGTGAGATGACCAAATCGAGATTTCATAGGCAGATAAGAAATAATACTGAAGATACATTGGGGGTTGGATTCATTCTGAATATCCTACTTTTTGTTGGTCTGCACAATTACCCGAAAGTTGTAATTCAGTGATTTATCATATTGAAGATCCTACCGGGTGTAGGCATCACCTCAAGTGATTTCAATGTTTCGAGTTGTCCATTCTCAGTGAATTGGAACTATTTTCCATGAAACCATGCCGGAGTGCAGTCTTAAATTATGACAAGCATTCTTTGTCTGGGCGAAGATCCCGACAGTTATCGTTGGGGGAACCAATTCTCAGCATTACTGAATATATTCTAGATTCTTTGCTTTATGGATCATTTGGGTTCGGGTTTTGACTCCGATCTTCTGGAAGATGTTGTATAGGTGTTTTTTCACGGTTTCTGTAGATATGAAAAGCATTGCGGCAATTTCCTTGTTTCGGAGTCCCTGGGCCACCAATCCAATTACTTCTTTTTCCCTTTCCGACAGGGAGGGTGGTTTGGCAAGGTCTTTTCTGGCTCTAGCATAGCCTTCGCTATGGTTTGAGTTGAAAGGAGGTTTCGGCTTCTGGGAGGGCCCTTCGGCCGGCCAATCCACTTCGGGGGGTAAATTCATTTTCTGATACCAATCCTGATAATTTTGAACTAATGTTTTTATTTCCTCATTGGTAAATTCGGATTTTAGTTTGTTTTGGAGGATTTGCTTGAATTGATTGTGGAAGCGGAACCAGTCATTGGAATTATCCAAACGGGTAACAAAAAGATTGGATCGCATCATGCGTTGGATAAGTTCTTCTCCCGAGAATGGCAGGTCGGTCCCTGAACCTAAAAGCAAGTCATCTATTATAGAGCGATTGAACTTCGAAAGTAAAGAAAGTTTGAGCAAGATCTCTTGGGTTTCCGGAGTCTGTTTTGACAAGATCTCGGTTAATAAATAATCGGAGATCAGGTGGAAATTATGAGTGATTTCCCCCAGAATCTTATCCGTTTGATCGGGATCTCCGATCAAAGTGGATAATAATCGAAGACCAACAATCCAACCTTCCGTTAGGCTTTCAACCCGGTTAAGGGTTTTTTGATTAAGCTCAAAACCCAATAAGCTTTTGTACAACTCAGCAATTTCTTCTTTGGTGTAACGAATATCGCCTACCCGTATTTCGTGAATACCGCCCGTAGAACGGAGGGCAGATATCTTCAGGGACGGATCCCTTCGGGTAATGATGACCAGATGAAGCCGGGGGGGAGTATACTGCAGAAGGTTATTTATTATTTTTAGGATATCCTTATCCCCGATGAAATGGAAATTATCCAATACAATAATGATATCCTGATCGAGATTGAGTAACTCATTAGACAAGGTGTAATTGAGTTTTGTAGGATCTGGCGACGAAGATCTTGTAAGCAGTCTACGGAGTTCCAGGAACTTACCCGGTACAATGGATTCAAGGGCTGTATATACATACCAGAAAAAAGTAGAGATCTGATTCTGGTCCTCCGTGAGGTTTATCCAGGTGGATTGCCAGGGTTCCTGTTCCAGCCATTGCGCGATCAGTATACTTTTTCCATATCCTGCCGGAGCCGATACCAGGATCATAGATTTATGTTTGTTTTCCTCTAGTCTTCTGATCAGGCGCTCCCGCAATAGAATGTCTCGTGACAGGTTGGGTTTTTGAAGAAGGGTTTTGAAAAGCGTTGGTGTTTCTTCTGTTTCCGAGTCGGGGCTCAAAGCGATGGTGGTAACTTCCGCACTGAAATACATTTGACCCTCACGAATCTTTGCAATTGCAGAAAGGAGTTCATCCGGTGCGCTCTCCTTTAAAAGATAACCGGAGGCCCCGGCTTCTACCATGTGTTGAATATATCGCTTTCCCGAATGTATGGATAGTGCCAATACATTGGTGTGCGGAGAAATGGATTTAATCTGTTGAGTCGCCTCGATTCCATTTAATTCCGGCATATTGATGTCTATGATGACCAGATTGGGCAGTAATTCGTGAACCTTTTTCACGGCTTCCAACCCGTTATTGGCTTCTCCTACGATCCAGAATTCTTCTTGCTGGTCTAGGATGGCCCGAAGGCCCTTAAGGAAAACCGGATGATCATCTACCAATAGTATGTTGTAAGGCATTTTTTTATGCTTTAAGTAGACATAATCCTCGAGGGTAGTTTTTCAAGTTCCCCCTTCTTCATTGGGACCTTCAAGGAGACGACACTGCCTTCTCCTGGAGAAGATTGAATATCCATCCTTCCTCCAATATCTTTTATTCTTTCCAGGATGCTGAATAATCCGAATCCCTTATCGCTAAATTTCGAGGATTCCAGGTTGAACTCGAAACCAACGCCATTATCCATTATTCGGATGATCAGCCCGTGTCCTGATTTTTCAAAGTGTACCTGGATCAAGCTAGCCTCTGCATGCTTGACTACATTCATTAGTAATTCTCGAATGGACCGAAATAACAACAAGCGGGTATTCTCTTCAATAGCAAATCGCTCATCAGCCCCGTCAATTTGTGTTTGTATATGATATTTCTCACCCACTTGTTCCAGCCAGTCGGAAGTAGCGGCAAAAAGACCAATATCATGCAACTGTGGGTAAGTCAGATCGAAAATAGCTGTTCGTACCGCCTGGATTCCCTTCAGACAATCCTCGGAAATATTCTTCAGTCGGCTCATTAAAACCTCTTTCTTGGTGTGTTGGTCAATGGCGGCCAATTGTAAACGGACAGAAGCAAGCAATTGCCCAACCTGATCGTGCAGATCGGTGGCGATCTTTTTGCGCTGGATTTCCTCGGTGATCGTTAACTCGGTTACCAGGTCCTTCAGGCGTTTTTGATATTGAAATATTTCTTCACGGCTTTTAGCTTTTTGTTCCTCAGCTTTTTTTTGATCCGTAATATCCAATATGACTCCCTCGATTTGTTGGGCTCCTTCCGGGTTTTCCTGCCTTACTCGGGCATTGATCCGGACAAAAATGGAGCGGCCGTCCAGGGTATTAAGCTGGGTGATAAAATCTTTGATGAAACCGGATTCCTTTAAGGCTGAAAGGTATTGGGAGCGATCATGCTGGTTTTTCCAAAATTGAGTTGAGCGCGTGCCCGTATAGTCCTCTCCCTGGGTAAGGCCCAGCATTTTTTCAAACTCTTTATTGTAGGTCAATAAGGCTCCGTCCCAGCTGGATATATAAAACCCCTCGATCAGGTTTTCAACCACTCGTTGGAACTTTTCTTCCTTCTCGGAAACCTGGCGTTCGTATTCCATGGCTTCAATGCCTTTTTGAATGATCAGTTCCATTTGATCCTTGTCGAAGGGTTTGTTTAGGTACCAGAAAATCCCCCCCTCATTGACGGCCTCTTTCAGCGTCTCATGATCCGAATAGGCGGTTAATAAAATGGATTTTAGTCTTGGCCTCCGGTTCCGGACGATTTTCAGGAATTCCGTGCCAGTCATCCCGGGCATACGCTGATCCGTAATCAGCAATTGGATGTTTTCCCTTTCCAGTAGATCCAATGCCTGCTCAGCAGACTCGGCAGTGAGGATGTTGAACTTACGCCTGTACAGAAGCCGAAATGCATTGAGGTTACTTCGCTCATCATCAACATATAGAATGTTTTTTGGACTGGACATAGGCATTGGGTGCTCAACAAAATGGAATATTATCTGGTGATATACCTGATTCCCAAAGACCTGGGAGAAACATTGATTCAAGATAGGAAGATTTTGAGGAGTCTACCACCCGCAAAAGTGGTAAAAAGGTGGGCTTTTGAAATGAAAGAGTGAATAGTTTATTCCCGCATCTGCAAATATTCCACTGTTCTACCACTTTTGGGGGTGTTTTAAAGCCTTTAGAGGAAAGACATTTAGATGTCGATTTTTTTGAGCTAAAACTTCTATGTATGAAAAAGGCTTTACTCGTATTTACATTTCTATTTGTTTTTCTCTCGATCGGAATGGCTCAGAATGTGCCTAATGGGGGCTTTGAGGATTGGACCTCGTCCGGACCGGAAAAATGGTTGACTTCTAATAATTCCCAGGAAAGGAACGCGGAAATTACACGGTCCTCCGATGCCTATGAAGGCGCCTACGCAGCACGGGGGCAATCAGATGCCTTTACACCAGTACAATTGACTTTCACTGGCCCCTTGGATGTCATCGGTCCTGGTGCCCCCGTCACCGAACCCTCTGCTCCCTTGTACTTCTGGTACAAATTCCAATCCGGCGACGTACCCATGCCAAGCAACTTTGAGGTTGAGTATGAGTTATATAATGCGGACTTAAGCATCCTCCTGGCATACGGGACCAAAACATTTACCACTGATGCCGACGACTGGACACAAGGTATTGTTTTGCCCAGCTACACGGCTTCGGATGGCGAGCCGGGATTTGCATCAATTTCTTTTAGACTTTTTGACCCCTCTAGTGGTGAACCAAATACCAATGCATTCTTTATTGTGGATGCGGTCCAGTTCAATAATCCTGACCAGAGCTGTCCGGGCAATCTTCAAGGAGGTACCCTGAGCACGATGGACCCGACCTATTTCTGCTCTTTGGGGGGAGATGAGGTGAATGTCATGCTTTCCGGGGCGAGTGGAGATAGTATGAGCTTTGTGCTCGTCAATTTCGAAGGGGAAATCCTCCAAATTACCGATGCTACTACTTTTGATTTTGCCGCTTCAGATCCTGACGGGTATTCCATTTGGAATATCAGCTACGACAGTAGTCTGGAAGGATTGGAAGTAGGCAATAATATCAATGATCTTTCCGGTTGTTTTAATTTATCAAATGGTATCCCTGTCATCGTGTCGGGAGCCACCCCCGATGGAGGGGCGATCAGCACCATGGATACTACCACTTTTTGTACGGGAGAATCAGATAATGTAGTTGTTGTAGACTTGAGTGGAGATGCTGGGCCTTTACAGACGTTTTTGATCACGGATACCGTGGGAGAGATCCTTTCGCTCTCGAGGCTTCCTTCCCTGGATTTTAGAGATGAGAACCCCGGTGTTTACCAGATCTGGCACCTGTCCTACACCCCGGGCACTAGTGGTATTCGGGAGGGGCAGAATGTATCTGATATCCAGGGGTGTTTTGATTTTTCAGATTCTATCCGGGTGGTCAAGTTGAGCCTGGCAGATTGTATTGAGGTTCCGGCAGGATCCTGCTTGCCGGATGGATTAACCTTCTCCGCGCAGAACCAGATCGACAGCTTTGTAGTGAATTACCCAGGTTGTACAACCATCCTGGGCGATGTTACCATTGAAGAAACGGAGGATAGTACAATCCTTAGCCTTAATGGACTTTCCGTCCTGGATTCATTAGGAGGCTCCTTAGCCATCAAGAGCAATGTCGGGTTGAAAAGCCTGAGTGGATTGGATGGGATCAATGTCATTCCCGGCGACCTGGAATTGTCCGACAACGCAGGCTTGGTGACCCTGTTTGGCCTGGGTGGCGTGACCGAGATTAGTGGCTCCTTCATGATCCAAAATTGTGATTCTTTGCCTAACCCCGGTGGTATTGGTAACCTTTCTTCCATTGGTGGGGACCTGGTGCTAGAGGGTAATAACCTCATGACTACCTTAGGAGCGCTGGGCAATGTATCGGATAGCGTCCAAAATCTGGTCATCAGGGATTGCCCCAGCCTGAGCGCGATGACCGGCTTAGCTGATATCACCCGGGTTACCGGGAACCTCGAAATAGCGAATAATCCGGAACTGACAACCCTATCCGGCTTAGGCGGTATCACCGAAATAAACGGGACCTTTTTCTTGTCTAATTGTGCATCGCTTCCTAGCCCCGGAGGCATTGGCAACCTCAATACGGTTGGGGGGGACCTCGTCATAGAAGAAAATGCCCGCATGACCACCCTGGGGGCTTTAGGTAATATCAATACCATTGGTGGATCCCTCAATGTGATCAATTGTGATTCCCTTTCCAACCTAACAGGCCTGGGCGGCTTTAGCGCTGTCGGAGGAGAGTTGGCCATTCGAGGCAATGGCCTATTGACCGCGTTAGACGTTTTGAGTAATGTAAATGCTGTAGGTGGAACATTGGCCATTATTAATAACGACTCTCTGACCAGTCTCGCCGGATTGGGCAATATTGCTCCGATGTCTATTTCGAATCTGATCATTCTGGACAACGTTGTTTTGAGCGAATGTGAGGTGGAATCCGTTTGTGCATACCTGTCAGAGAGTGGAACATCTACGATCGCCAACAATGCTGTGGGCTGTGCTACGGAGGCTGAAGTGCTAAATGCTTGCTCACCACCTGTGGCCAGAGCCCAGATCGTACACAATGCTCCTGATCCGGCCGCGGATACGGTAGATATCTATATCCTTTCTCCACAGGATACGCTCGGGATCAACAACTTTGCCTTTCGGGAGGCAACACCTTTTGTTGACTTGCCGGCGGAAGACACGCTGAATATTGTAGTGGCCCCTGCAGGGAGCAATGGGCCTGAAGAAGGAATTTCGAGTACGGAGTTGGTCTTGAGTGCTGATTCCACTTACTACGTTGTTGCATCAGGTGTACTGAACCCGGATGACTTCGATCCGAATCCAGAGGATATCGATATCGATTTCAGACTATTCCGTTTTGAAGGAGCTCTGGAAGAAGCCAGTGGGGAAGACCAGGTAGCCATCAACCTTTTCCATGGCATTTCGGATGCACCAGCGGTAAATGTTCGCACCGGGTTCAATTCAATTGTAGTAGGACTTTCATTTGGTGAGTATTCCGGGGATTTCGAAATCGAACCCATGGCTTATGAACTTGAAATGATCGTACCACTGCCTGAGGATACGCTCATCTTGAAATTTGATACTGACTTGGATACGCTCGGAGGACAATCTGCGCTGATATTGGCATCAGGATTTTTGAATACGGAAGAGACTCCTGGGTTTGCTGAAGAGGAAAATCAGAACGATCCTGCTGTTGGACTACTGATTGTGACTGTCGACGGCCAGTCCGAATTTCTGGAAGCAGAGATCGTGACCTCGGTGCGACCCCAACGTCCTGCTGAAATAGGCTTGAATCTCTATCCCGTCCCTACTGGAGATATACTAACCGCTGAATGGACCCAGGATAAGCTGGAGTCTAATCAATCCATCTACCGGGTGATCAATTCATTTGGTCAGGTGATTCGCCAAAGAAGGATGGATGCAAGTCTTTCTCAGCGCATCCAAATTGACATGAAAGGATTGCCTGCGGGTATGTACTTATTCAGTCTGGAACACGCGGGCAAGAGTTACACCAGGACCTTTGTAAAACAATAAGTCAGTAATAGAACAGCGATACCATGAAAGAGCCTTCTGAATAGGGGGCTCTTTTTTTATTTAAAAAGTCTTTTAAGTGAAATAGTGAATAGCTAAGCTAAAGTTGAGCGGAACGAGATCAGGAGATGGAATAAGCAGATAAGAAAACAAGCAGATAAGGAGATTTTAGTATAAAACACATTGGATTTTAGTTCAATGTATTTGCTGATCTATTGATTAAATAAATACCACCATACTTCCACTTTTGGGGCTGTTCTGCTGGGTTATATAATTGAATATTATTTAAGCTATTAGAGCTTGAAAATCGATCATTTAAAACCTTTATGTGATGAAATTTTTTTTACTTTTTTATGCCTTTCTCCTACTCGCAGTTGGCGTAGGGTTCGGGCAGGAAACAGAAACGCTTATTTATGACAGTGAAGCAGATAACCCGGACAAGTTCGTTTTCATTCGGGGTAAGACCTTTGGGGTCCGGATGACCACCGATCGTCCTGCCAAGCTCCTGGAACTGCAATATTATGTTCAAAGAGGGATTTCACAAGGAGGGTATTTTGCCTATGTGTTTCCCTGGGATGATCAAAACAGTGAACCTGCCACAACAGCCGTTTATGAAGAGTTGGGTTTTGTTGTAAACAATAATCCGGCATGGATTTCACAAAACGATGTTGCAGGTGCGAACCTGGTATTCGACGGGGATTTTGTTGTCGGCTTTCAATCTGCGGATGGCAATGCATTGTTTGGAATAGAAGCAGGGGGGAATGACCGCTCCTGGGGTACGGATCCCAATGAGGACGGTTCCTGGCAGGAACAACCCGATTCCACCTACCTGATCCGTGCGGTGATCCAATATATAAGTGGAGAAGTCGACACCATTGAGGGATGCCCTACCGATCTTGATGGTGGAACGATCAGTACAACGGATGAAACGGATCTGTGTACCAGTGAAGGCGGCGATTTAGAGGTTAACGTAGATCTGACTGGAGCCGTTGGCGACAGTTCTTCCTTCTTTGTAGTTAATGCGGATGGGGAGATCCTTGAAATACCTGATCCACCTTCTTTTGATTTCTCCTCCTCAAATCCGGGGGACTATGTGATCTTCCACATTAGTTCGAATGATAGTCTGAATGGGTTGGAAGTCGGCGCTGATGTGCGCGACCTTTCGGGTTGTTTTGACTTGTCTAACGGGCTTTTGGTCAGTGTGGATCAGGCAGGATGTACCGAGGAAGAAGGGCCCATAGAAACGCTTATTTATGACAGTGAAGCAGATAACCCGGACAAGTTCGTTTTCATTCGGGGTAAGACCTTTGGGGTCCGGATGACCACCGATCGTCCTGCCAAGCTCCTGGAACTGCAATATTATGTTCAAAGAGGGATTTCACAAGGAGGGTATTTTGCCTATGTGTTTCCCTGGGATGATCAAAACAGTGAACCTGCCACAACAGCCGTTTATGAAGAGTTGGGTTTTGTTGTAAACAATAATCCGGCATGGATTTCACAAAACGATGTTGCAGGTGCGAACCTGGTATTCGACGGGGATTTTGTTGTCGGCTTTCAATCTGCGGATGGCAATGCATTGTTTGGAATAGAAGCAGGGGGGAATGACCGCTCCTGGGGTACGGATCCCAATGAGGACGGTTCCTGGCAGGAACAACCCGATTCCACCTACCTGATCCGTGCGGTGATCCAATATATAAGTGGAGAAGTCGACACCATTGAGGGATGCCCTACCGATCTTGATGGTGGAACGATCAGTACAACGGATGAAACGGATCTGTGTACCAGTGAAGGCGGCGATTTAGAGGTTAACGTAGATCTGACTGGAGCCGTTGGCGACAGTTCTTCCTTCTTTGTAGTTAATGCGGATGGGGAGATCCTTGAAATACCTGATCCACCTTCTTTTGATTTCTCCTCCTCAAATCCGGGGGACTATGTGATCTTCCACATTAGTTCGAATGATAGTCTGAATGGGTTGGAAGTCGGCGCTGATGTGCGCGACCTTTCGGGTTGTTTTGACTTGTCTAACGGGCTTTTGGTCAGTGTGGATCAAGCAGGATGTACCGGAGAAGAAGGGCTCATAGACACCCTGATTTTTGATAGTGGTGCTGATGATCCGGACAATTTCTTCTGGTTTCCCGAACGCTCCTACGGGGTTCGCTTTACCCCTGCCCGTCCCGCCAAATTGGTAGCCCTTCAGTATTACATGCAAAAGAAAACCGGATTGACAGAGGGGGATTTTTCAGCCCTGGTTTACGAATGGGATGATGATGCCGGGGAACCCGGAACCAATGCCATTTATGAAGCAATCGATTTTGCACCGCTAACTCGGGATGAATGGAAGCAACATGAAGAAGTGGCAGCAGCCAATCTCCAGTTTGACGGTGATTTTGTAGTAGCTTATGCCTCGGTTAATGATCCGGCTGCCCGTTGGGGCATTGAAGCGGGGGATAACGGCCGGAGTTGGGTACTGGACCAATCGGGTGGAACCTGGAGTCGAAATACGGACTCTACCTACTTGATCCGCGCGGTCGTGCAATATTTGGATGGCGAAATAGATACGCTTCCGGCCTGTCCGCCGGATCTGAATGGCGGAGAGATCAGTACCACTGATGATACAAACATATGCGGTAGTGAGGGGACTTCCATAGTAAATGTTGATTTGACCGGAGCTGTGGGTGACAGTTCTTCTTTTATTGTCATCAATACAGAAGGTGAAATCCTGGATATTACGGATTCCTCCTCCTTTGATTTCGCTACTTCCGATCCGGGAGGCTATGGGATTTTCCACATTAGCTACAACGATAGCCTGAGCGGGCTGGAGATTGGCGCCGATGTACGGGATCTTGCAGGTTGTTATGATCTGTCTAACGGTATTCCGGTCATTCTTTCTGATACGGTCAACGGGGGTAGCATCAGTACCCAGGATGAAACCACCATATGCTCCGGTGATTCTCAACCTGACCTGGTCGATGTCACCCTGGAAGGTGCGGTAGGTGATAGTACCGCTTGGGTAATCACGGATACCGTGGGCTTGATTCTTGAGACTCCAGTCGCTCCTCCGTTTAATTTTGAAGAGGCAGGCGAAGGAATTTGTCTGATCTGGCACCTTAGCTTTGGGCCGGGTACCCAAGGAATAGAGGTAGGGAATAATGTCTCCGAGATCCAGGGCTGTTTCGACTTTTCGGATTCTATCCGGGTCGTGCGATTGACAGGAGATGATTGCGTCACTTCCACCCGAAATCAGTCTCCTTCGGAGATCGGACTGAAGTTGTATCCCGTACCCTCGGGAGATATCCTTACAGCCGAATGGACCCAGGATAAGCTGGAGTCTAATCAATCCATCTACCGGGTGATCAATTCATTTGGTCAAGTGATTCGCCAAAGAAGGATGGATGCAAGTCTTTCTCAGCGCATCCAAATTAACATGAAAGGATTGCCTGCGGGTATGTACTTATTCAGTCTGGAGCATGCCGGTAATAGTTACACCATGACCTTTGTAAAAGAATAAGTCAATAATAGAATAGCAATTTCATGGGAAGAGCCTTCTGTAAAGGGGGCTCTTTTTTAGTGAAAAGTGAATAGATAGGTGAAGGTTGATCGAAGTATTGGATGCTGACAAACCTGCTTCGTCAGCACGGAAATCCTGACCAACGAAGTTTCGGCAGGGCAAAGGTTTCATCAAAAGTGAAGAATGAAAAGCGCGTTTTCGTAATTATACCATTTTAAAGATAAGATGTCACATTGCCTATCTGCATCTTGTCTTGAAAGTGGTAAATACTCGGTTTAAAAATTAATCAGCATGCGACATTTCATTTTTAAACCGGTATTACTGATCTACTGATCAAAGAAATACCACTATGCTTCCACTTTTGGGGCTGTTTTAAAGGGTTAATAATGAAAATCTTGGAAATGTGTTCATTAGGCGTTCATTTTCAACTTGAGAAATGAAGTCGAATACGAAAAACAAGTTTCTTAAATCTTTAAAGCTTAAAAAATGAAAAATTTGCTTCTTGCGTTTGCCCTACTTTTTAGTCTGGGAGCCGTGACTTTCATTTCCTGCAGTAAAGACGACAATGGAGGAGGTGAGCAGCAAAGTACTGACCCCAACGTACTTTGCAACCAGGGGACATGTGCCGGAAATGATAACCTGAGGGATCGGTGCCTGGATTTTTACAATAACTGCTTGAACAACAATACAGGTTCTGAGGCCGAATGTGCCACAGCTGCGAAGGCAGCCATTTGCGGTCCCTAAGTAACAAAGTATACCGTGTACCCTTGAGTGGGTAAACATATTATCAATTCATGGAATTCTTCTCTTTGTAAACTATTGCCCAAATCCAAAAATTTGGCAAAGTAAAGAGAAGAATTCTACTTTTGGGGTGTTGGTAGGCCACTTTTTATTTGACCTTGGGATTGTTGGATTTGAACCAATGGAATTTTCATTCTGCTTAATAACTGACCTTACGCAAGCCAATTTTCAATATAACCCAAGCAAGCCTTAG
>CAZXLD010000068.1:0-16255 GCA_964641965.1 uncultured Saprospiraceae bacterium
TTGAGTTTTTCAATACGATCGAAGGAGAAGACATCACCGATGAGATCCGGGAAGAGGATGATGAGCACCAGCTGTTTTTTGGTTTTACAGATACCCTGTTTGCCAGTCCTTCCGGCAACGGTAATGATATGGAGCCCTTTGGCCCGATCAATTACGAGGATTCGGATGACAACGGTCGTCCGCTGGGTCTCGCCACCAGTTGGGAAGCCATCTGTCGGGGAGGCGCAGGAGATGCAGAGGGTGAATTCCGGGTCATCTTGAAGCACCAGCCGGGCGAAAAGGACGACGATTCGGATGTTAATACCGGTGAGACGGATATTGCAGTTACCTTTCCGACTACCATCGTAGCCGATCCGCAAGCACCGCCTTGTGAGAACGAAGAAGAGGTCATCAACTTGGTGGTTCTGAATTTCGTTGCTAGGGGAACTATGGATACCCTAACCTTTGAATGGTTTGATGCGGATGGCGATGCACCCGGCATGCCTGTCATTGATCCGGTCCTGTTGGACGAGAGTACGGAATACGATCTGTTCGTTGAGTTTTTTAATACGATCGAAGGAGAAGACATCACCGATGAGATCCGGGAAGAAGACGATGAACACCAGTTGTTTTTCGGTTTTACGGATACCCTGTTTGCCAGTCCTTCGGGCAATGGCAATGACATGGCACCTTTTGGTCCGATCAACTACCTGGACTTTGACGATAACGATCGTCCACTAGGCCTTGAGACCAGCTGGGAAGCCATCTGTCGCGGTGGTGATGGTGATGCAGAGGGTGAATTCCGGGTCATCTTGAAGCACCAGCCGGGCGAAAAGGACGACGATTCGGATGTCAACACCGGCGAGACCGATATTGCAGTTACCTTCCCGACTACGATTATCGCAGATCCACAAGCACCGCCTTGCGAGAACGAAGAAGAGGTGATCAATCTGGTAGTGCTGAATTTCGTGGCAAAAGGAACTACCGATACCTTGACCTTCGAATGGTTTGATGAGGATGGCGATGCACCTTTGCCTCCCACCAGTGACCAGATTGAATTGGACGAGAGCACGGAATACGATCTGTTTGTTGAACTTTTCAATACGATTGAGGGGGAAGATATCACCGATGAAATCCGGGAAGAAGACGATGAACACCAGTTCTTCTTTGGCTTTACCGATTCCCTGTTTGCCAGCCCATCCGGCAGTGGAAATGCAGAAGGACCTGGCCGCGTTAACTATCAGGACTTTGATGATAACGGTCGTCCGGTAGGCCTTCGTACTGCTTGGGCAGCTATTTGTCGTGGAGGCACAGGTGATGCATCGGGCGAATTCCGGGTAATCTTGAAGCATCAGCCGGGTGAAAAAGACGATGATTCAGATGTCAATACCGGTGAGACAGATATTGACATTACGTTCGACGCACTTATTATCGCAGATCCACAAGCACCGCCTTGTGAGAACGAAGAAGAGGAAATCAATCTGGTCACCCTGAATTTTGTAGAGAAAGGGACTACAGATACCCTCAAGTTCGAGTGGTTTGATGAGGATTCTGAAGCACCTCTCCCCCCAACGGTTGATAGGATTGAATTGAATACCAACACGGAATACGAGTTATTTATTGAGCTTCGTAATACGATTGAAGGAGAAGATATCACCGATGAGATCCGGGAAGAAGATGATGAACACCAGTTCTTTTTCGGATGGACAGGAGGTCTTTTCAGCGATCCAACCGGCAACGGAAATACAGAGGAACCTTTTGGTCAGGTCAACTACCTCGATTTTGATGACAATCAACGCCCGGTAGGACTCGAGACCGAATGGACCACGGCAGCTGAAGCATTCTCCGGAAGCTTCCGGGTCGTACTGAAACACCAGCCTGGTGAAAAAGACGACGATTCAGACGTCACTGTCGGAGGAACGGACATTGATATCTCATTTCCATACAACAACGTGGTCACTTCTACAGGGGAAGCACCTCTGGTGGGAAGTCTTTTAGTGTTCCCTAACCCAACGAAGGGCCAGTTGAATGTGGACTTATCATTTGAGTCACCAAAGGATCTTGAATTGATGATTTTTGATTCTTTTGGTCGATTGGTGATGAAGGAAAGAGCTCAGGGTGCCATTGGTATCTTAAACCTTGATGTTCAGAGACTTCCACAAGGGAATTACTTCCTGCAAATGCGTTCGAACACGCAAAGCTGGACACAACGATTCCTCAAAGTGGATTAATAAAAGAAATAATTGTCTCAGTTCTAGCCTGGAGGAACGCTTGCGTTCCTTCGGGCTTTTTTAATTTTCATCGGCTTATTTGTAATTAAACAGTATTCCTTACCACATCTTTAACAGGCTAAATAATTTGTATTATGCAACGCGTTCTGCTCAGTTTTCTGTTGTTGTTGCTTTTTAATTATTTCCTAGAAGCTCAATCCGCTCTCCTTCAATCAGGCCCCATGCTGGGTTATTCAGAAATGAAAGAAGTATTGCTTTGGGTACAGACTACGGAGCCAACCTCGGTCCAGATCGAATACTGGGATAAAAAGGCACCCGATGATAAACGGCGTACGGAAGTAGGGCAGACTTCTTTACAATCAGCTTTAGCGGTGAAGCTGATTGCTGATCAGGTAGGGCCCGGGAAGACTTATGAATACCGATTGCTTCTTAATGGGAAACCGGTATCCTTCAACTATCCATTGGAGTTTCAAACGCAGCCCCATTGGCAATATCGTACGGACCCTCCTGAATTTAGCTTGGCTGTAGGGAGTTGTTATTTTTTGAGTGATGCAGAGGTCGACCGCCCTGGAAATCCGTATGGTGGAGCATATCAAATTTTTTCCTCCATGCATCAGAAAAGGCCTGATCTCATGCTATGGTTGGGCGATAATGTCTATTTAAGAGCGCCTGATTGGTATACTAAAACAGGTATCATATACAGAAATACTCTTGCTCGTTCTTTACCCGAACTACAGCCCCTACTAGCTAGTACCCATCATTACGCTATTTGGGATGATCACGACTTTGGCCCTAACGATTCTGATCGCTCTTTTATCCACAAGGACAAAACCCTGGAAGCTTTCCGCCTTTTTTGGGGAAATCCATCCTATGGCCTGGATGGCGAACACGGGATTACCACCTATTTTCAGTGGAATGATATGGATTTTTTCTTGCTTGATAATCGGTATTTCCGAACGCCCAATTACAAGAAAACCGGTGAAAAGACTATGTTAGGCAGGGATCAAATAGACTGGTTGATAGATGTTTTGGTTAAAAGCCAGGCTCCTTTCAAGTTTGTTGCAATTGGAGGACAAGTGTTGAGTACTTCGCCTGTACATGAAAATTACATTCATCATTTTCCCGAAGAAAGAGCTTATTTATTAAGTCGTATTGAACAAGAAGGAATCACAGGGGTCGTTTTCCTGGATGGCGATAGGCACCATACGGAAATGAGTCACTACAGGAATGCAGCCGGAAACGACGTCTACGATCTGACCATCTCTCCTTTGACCTCCGGAGCAGCTACTAATCCTGAACAAAACAATAAACTAAGGATAGATGGAACCCTGGTAACCCAGCGAAACTTTGGGATTCTTACTTTTTCCGGGCCCCGAGCCGAACGTGAAATGAAGATTGAAGTCTTCAATTCGAATGGAGGTTTGCTGTGGGAAAAAACCATTCAAGCGCCCAAATAAAAGTACTAAGCCCTTTTGCTTTCCATGGGGATAAAATTAGGATCGGAAAAGGAGTGAGATTTGGTCCTTTTATGCACTCTCAAATTCCAAAAATGGGTTACAAGCAGGATGATAGATCCGGAATACAGAAAGTATTCTGCGGAAAACCATTCTAAATGTTCTAAAAGGATTCCGGAGACCAAAGCGAGCCATCCTACCCAGAGGAGGATGGTAATAAAAGTGGATTGAGCAGATCGTGACGCATACCAAACCGCTACGAAGCTAACTGCCAGAAAAAGCCAGTCCAGCATTTCCCATCCTGCAGGAGCCTCCCAAGTGGAAGAGGCTGCAAACAATATCGGAGGGAGCGCACAGTGGACAAGACACAAGGAGCTGACCCAAAAGCCAATCCGATCGGGTCGGCCGGAGTAGGACGCATGTTTATGTGGGACTGAAGTCATTAGACAGTGTACTGTATTTTTGCAATGATGTTGCAAAAATACGAAGTCTTTTGAAAAAGTACCTGTGTTTGTTTCAATGATTTATTGCGCCTACTTTATTCGGTTGGTCTAAGTACTTTCAATGCAGCATTGAAATATATTGTACCCAAGGTCCGGTTTCTTGCTTGTAATTCTTTCCCAGAACCCGTGTTATTTGATGGATATGGCTGAGGTCGTGCACCGTCCAGGTAGCCATTAATTGGCGCAAGCTCACCACACCAAATTCAGGGTGTAGCCTATTTGGGATAACTTATCCTCATTGAGTTCGAGCGCCTTCACTATTTCAAGGTTTTGATTTCGAAGTGTTCGGAAGGCTAGCAGGAGATCGTCTATCGTTTTTCCCTTGCTTGCTTCCAACTGGGCAAATCGGTCAAAGGGAGGGAAGGTTTTATCCGGCTGGTTGCTCAAAATAATTTTGGTGCGGGGAATCCAATCGGTTTTTTCACCCTGAATTAAATGCCCCAGGATGTCGAATGGACTCCAGGTAGCAGCTCCTTCATTATTGGCAATCCATGAGGCAGGTAGGCCATCCAACAAAACTTCCAGTATACCTGGCGTTTTGCTTAATAGGTTCATACTTGCGGGAAGGCTAAAGTTCGGCATTTGGATAGTTTCTGTTTTGAAAAGATAATGCACCACTCCCTAATTCTGCTTGCTTTTCACATTGGCCTACCACCGAAACTCGATCGTTCCGAATACACTACGGCCGTCGGCCGGAATGATACCCGGACCGGGGTAAGACTCCGCCCGACGCGTAAAGTAGGCAGCATTGAAAAGGTTGTTACAAGACAGTTCGAAGGTAAACCATCGCCATCGGTAAGCTGCACTAATATCAGCTACCTGGTAGGTGGGGATGATACCATTGACTGCTGAAGCCGTACGGCGGGCATTGGTAGCATCGGTAAAATGCTCTGAGGTGAATGCCCAACTTCCGCTAAGCCGGAAGCACCGGTAGATCCAACTGAAGCCAGTCCGAACCATTACGGGTGGAGCGAGTTCTACTCGCCGGTCGCGTATGCTGTTGTCCTGGGTGTTGATATACCTTGCATCTACAAAAGCCGTATTTAGGAAAAGGCTGAGGCGTGAGCTACTATCCCTAGGAGCAATCCATTTCAAGATGTTTATTTCTGCAAAAGCTTCCAAACCGAAAATACGCGCATCTGCGATGTTGGTCCTAAGCCGGAAATCATTGAAGAGTGGGGGTTCGTCGGCGCGAAGCAATAAGCCGATCCGGTCCCGATAGAAGAGATAAAAGGCTGTGATATCCAGATATATAAAATCCTTGTTTCGGTAGCGAAAACCAAGGTCCGCTGTGAATCCCTGCTCGTCCTGGATGTCTGGGTCTACCCGGCCATTGGGATTATCGATCCGCAGGTCGGTGAAGTTAATAGCTCGATAATTCTGCGAGAGGTTACCGTAGATCTCAATCCCGGTCTGAGGTTTGAAGGCGATACCCAGGCCCATCAGGAATAGCGACCGTTTGCGATCCAAGGATTCCTCTTCTCGGTTTTCAGCTACCAGATTACCCGCTGCATCAAAAACGCGTTGCTTAAAATACCCTTCTGCTTCTGTTTGAATATACTCAAAGCGGATGCCGGGTGTAATGGTCCACTTTGGACTCAGGGTAAAGATTTGCTCTGCAAAAAAAGCCAGATTAAAACTCGGAAAAATATAGGACGAGCCTTCTATGTCATCCGGATTGAGAAAGTAAAAATCTGGTCCGGAACCATCATTCCCGTCCCCTTGCAACGCATCAGACATACCCCTGTAGACGCGCATTCCTACCACAGCCGTTTGATCGCGCCCAAAGAGTCGGTATCGATGCAATACGCGTGCCTCCGATCCGAAATTAGTGAACTGGCCATCGATCAGGGTTCGATTGCCACCGAAATCAACATTGTTGATCGGGGTGAGGGCACCGAGGGATTGCCTGCGCGCAAACAGACCAAAATTACGGACATTGAGTTTGGTCCGGTCATTGAAACGATAATCGAGTGTCAACGCAAAGAGGTTCCAATTGATTTTGAACCAATTTCGCTCGCGTATCGACTGGCGGGGATCTCGTTCAAAAAAGGCATCGGTAAGGCCACCAGGCTGCTGAGCCAAATAACCCATAATAGTGGCTTCCAATCCAATTTGTAGCTTTTCATTGGGTTGAAAACCCATTGAAACGAAGCCGTTATTCAGAGTAAACTCCGCATTGGGCCGCCATCCATCCCCTTGCCTCCGATTGTAAAAGGCGTAATACTTAAATTTTCCATCTGCGAATGTACCAGCCAAGCTATTGAAAGAGCCAAAAAAGCCAAACGAACCAACCGTTTGACGGGTTACCAACTCGATAGGTTTGGTCTTGGGAGGGGATTTAAAAATAAAATTAACCATGCCGCCAAACTGAGTACCGTACTGGAGACTGGCAGCCCCCCGCACCACCTCGATACGTTGAAGTGCCTCGGCAGGAGGCGTATAATAACTTTCCGGATAGCCCAACGCATCTGCACTGATGTCGTAGCCATTTTGCCGGGTATTAAAATTGCTGGTCCGGTTGGGACTCAATCCACGACCGCCAATACCCAACTGCAGCCCTGCACCATCACTTTCCCAAATATTAAGCCCTGTGATGCGAGAATATATTTGTCGGGGATTATTGCTAGCCAAATTTGCCACAATATCATCCAGTACCACGACCTCGCTTTTCTTCCCCTCATAAATGGCGGTACCTTCTACAGCTCGTAAGCGGGTGATACCAAACGTCTCTTCCCGGCGGGCTTGTACCTCTACAGCGTCCAGTTCTACAGCGAGGTCTTCCAGGGATATCTCCAGCTTCAATATCGATTGGTCGAGTAAAATTGTCTGCTGCCATGTGGCCTTTCCAGCGGTGAAAACCACCAGGCGGTATTCGCCGTAGGCTAATTGGTCGAATTGGAAGCGTCCTTGTTCATCTGCAACAGCATTGCGGTTCAGTTCCGGAATTACCGCCGTGGAACCAGCGAGGGGGCGGTCTGTATTTACATCATGTACTATTCCCAAAACAGTACCTTTCTGGCCCCAGCCCAACACAGGTAGCAAAAGAAACAGGAGTAACAAATGTCTATTTGGTCGCTTCATAAGGTAAAATCCAGTCTTTGTGCTTCCATCCGTCTTTAATTTTACTGAGATCAACAGTTGGGTCAATCATCAGTCGGCTAGGTCGTGCGTTGAGGGTTACATAGGCTTCCGCATTCACGGTTGGAGCGCATACTCCGTGCTTTGCATAATGGTCTGCAAGGAAGTGGGCATATTGCAAGATCAAATCCGGCTGCATAGCCATTTGCTTTTCTTGGTGGGGTTTAAGAAAGGTTGCATTATCAACCACACCGCGGCGACCGGTTGAGCTATCGGTGACATAAAAGGTAGCCGTGCCTGCTTTTTCCATAAGCATGACTCTCCAGCTGAATCGGTAACCTTCCTCTGTCCAGAATACATTTCCAGGGTACAAAAGGTAGCGCCACGGAAATAGCAGCTGAAAAGCAAAGAAACAGCCCAGTAATAGGCCCATATATGTTGGAGTACGCTGCGTGGAAGTGGGAAATGCCGGAGGTGTAGTGGGGGTTGGTTTATGGATTTGGAATATGCGCTCCAGTCTTCCTATAAATCGTTCATGAAACTCCGGAGAGAAAAAGATCCAGGTAGCCCCAATCATGACCAAGGGAAAAACCCCGATCTGAAACATTAGTCCGGTGAGCGTGTGAAAAAGGATTACCGTTAAATAAGCCAGAAGCCGTGTTCTTTTCCACAAAAGCCAAAAGACAATAGTCGTATCATATAGCATACCTGCCCAGCTGAATAGGTAAGGGGTGATCTTCCAGCTGAATATGGGCCCAATGAGAGGAAGGGCATCATTGGCAGGTACCCATATGCGCAAGGGGAGGGCTCTGAGCAGCCAATCCCCGTTTATTTTAGCCAGGCCTGCATAAATGTAAACGACTGCAAGTTGAATTTGAAAAATCAGGATGGTCCATCGGGAGGCCTGCATTTGCCGAATGGAGGGTCGCCTCCAGGCATCTACTGAAAACCTTCGATGGGCGGGTACCAGGATAAGTAGAAAACTGACCAGGCTGACAAAGTAGTAGTGGTTCAGGTAGTAGGTGAGGTCGATGAGTTCGGTGTAGGAAAAACAGAAGAAAAATAAGGCCGCAGACAACCGATAAGACAAACCAATTGTAATGCCCAATGCACCCAGTACCATGGCGGCATGAAGGGCGTACATCCAGAAAGGAGGTAGTAACTGGACCCATTCAAATCCAAAGTATTTAAAGGTGATTTGGGTGTCGATAAAATGATCTTCAATCCAACCCAAAGACCAAAAGCGCAGGGTACTGTACAGCATGACTAACCCAAAAATGAGTCGAAAAGAAACGAGGGGCGCAATGGAAACCGGCTGGTCCAGGTAATGGATCCAACCGGTTATCCAGTTCTTTTTTTGGTGAATCTTTAAATCAGACATTTCTGTCATGCCAATCTAAAATTTGGTCTAATCAGGATCAAAGAATGCCTTTATTCCCGGGTTGACCTACACAAGGGGTGGACCTAGAACCCTTGTATTCAGTCCCCATCTCCACTGCTAAATGTAATGGCGATGCCTAGTAAGGAAGACATATCACTTTTGAAAAAACGGGTATGTTTTTGCAGTTCAGTATGCAATGCATCTACGCTGGGATGTTCCTCAGCAATTAACTCCTGGAACGGGCGGTCCGTAGGTATAGCCTCTAATGCCGCCAGAACCTTAGCCCATTGGGCTTCTGTATCAGCTACTAATTCAACGCCCCCAACTACATTTTCCAGGTAAGTTTTGAGGCTGGAATTCAGCCGATTCCCTGAGCTGCCGCCATAATAGATATCCTCAATGGCCTGCAGGTGCAGTTTGATCAGACTTAAGGAAGTTCCAGCATACCGGGATTCTACCAGTAGGGGCTCGGCTTGAGTTTGTCCAGGACGTTTGCCGGCCGGCAAACCAACTTTGAAGTTCTTGACGCTTTCGAAGCTTTTGACCCACTCGTTGTAAAGCTGGGAGATCGAACTGCCAATATCCGTACCATCGTTGGCAATAAAATCCTGTTCGTAACCAGTCCAATCTGTAACTACCTGGTCGATCCTGCTGACCAGGTCACTGGAAAGGGCCTGCAGATGATCGCGCCTGCTTTCCGATTGTACAAACTGCTCTACCACTTCAGAATCGTCTAATCCGGCACCGAATAGGAGATATTCCATCGCTAAAAAACCCCGGGCATCCCGATCAAAGCCGGAAAGGGAATGATCACCAGTTGCGATAGCTGCTTCTACCTTATCTTCTGCTACGGGCCAGGTTCCAACCTCTTCGATGAGGGCTTTCTGTAAACCTGCCTCCCCGGCTGGGCCAAAATTATAGGCATTTGCCCCCTGCCATCTGGAATAGGCCTCAGACCAGCTAGTCTTCAGATCCGTCAGGGTTGAGGTAGTTGGATTGTTGGCAAACTGAGTTGCCCGGTCGTTTAATTGAATGACTTGGGTTTCCAGATTTCGGAAAGCAGGCTGGATGAGATTGGTTGCATACTCGGTGAGCAACTCCTGCCGATCAAAATCGGGTTCAGAACTATTCTCAGAAGAGCATCCCCAGAGCAATAAGCCAAGGAAGCCTACCCCGGCCCATTGGCGAAAAAAGATCTTGGATCTCATAGTTTGCGAAATTATGGATTGTTCGAAAGTGATCATGCTTTTCTAGTACAGGAAAATTAGATAGTCTGCGACGCTAAACTTGGGAGTTTATCTGAAAGGGTGCTGAAGTCAGATTAAATTGCTTCAGCACCAAGATGATCAGATAAGATTAGCAAGCAGATCATTGTTTATTTCTAGCGTCCTTGGACAGCGACCCAGTTTTGTTTGAAATCCTCAATTTCCTGGTCACTGAATCCATATAGGGCTTGCAAGTCGTCAATTACCTCTTGTACTTTAGGTAGTTGGGTAGCTGATTCTGTAATCAGTTTGTATGAAGTAGGTGTGCTATCGAATGGGGCGTTAAGCTTGACCAACAGGTCTTCGATTTCAGCATCTGTAATTAGCTTGTAGGCCGCCGGGATGGTACGCCAACCGTGCAGAAAACCTACTGCCTCAGCGTAGGAATGCAGACCGCTCCCGATCTGATCATCTGTCAGGTTGGTCTCACTTAATTTGTCGAGCGTTTGGTGGCAGTAGTTGATAACGGTGGCCGCATTGGCCTTTTCCCAGGTGTCTAAAAGGTCTTCGAGGGCTTGGTCTTGTTCTGCAGTAAAAGAATCACCGGCTTGAAGCGCCGCCTGAAGGGTAATGAAAGCGGTTTCCATCTGGGTGTAGAGTCCTTGACCATCGTTCTTATCCCGACGAGCAGTATAGTTGGCCAAAAACTGATCTGGGTTGGTGGCTGAGCTGCTATTGTTAGTGTTTGGAAAATCGGGGTGTGCACCGAAAATCTGGACAAGCTGGTCAACCGTGGCAGGGGTGAGGTTTCCGGCATCAATCAAGCTGATAGCATGATTATACATTGCGGCCCCGTATAGTCCTTTGTCGAGCATTTGTTCCAGTTCAAGACCATTTTCGTCTAACAGATATCCGCCAATGGTACCTCCATCACCTGTGGGAGGACCTGCTGTGTATACGTTTCCACTGGCTTTAGCAAGTTCATCGATCCAGCTGGTAACCCGACCTGAATAGTAGGAGGTGGTCACTGCTTGGAGACTTGGGCTTCCAGTGGTGAACAATTGGTTCAAATCGGCAGCCGCTACAGTCAAACCGGTAGTTCGCCCTTCTTTGGCTTTGTTGACAAAGGTGCTGAGTTGGGTGCGGACTGCCGCCTCAGCCGTAGAATTGGCCAAGAAATTGGAGCCATCATAGGTATCAGGAATCACCAATTGGTCTTCATTGTCATCATCGTCACAACTCACGAATACCAATCCGGCAATCAAGCATGAAAGAAATAGGTAGCTGAAACGTCTCATTGGACTCATCGTTTTTAGGATTAGTGAATCTTTTTGCTGCCGAAAGATAACATCTAATTTTATTTAGATTTAGTCTAGTTAGCATTTGACGGTTGTTTTACACTTCCTACTCAACCAGACGCCGGTTAAGTTTCATCTGCTAGGTTTAATCAGGATTAATTGATTTTCAGCAGGTTGAATGATTTTTTTTGCGCAAAAGGAACCGTTCAAAAACGCTTGGACCTATTTTTATATACCTCCTCAAAAAATTTGGAGATGATTTAGGAGGTAAATCATCGGTTGAGTACTTCCTGGATTTTTAGTTGGATCAGGTGACGGGCAATGGTTTGCTCTTGCATCTGGTTTTAACAAAGAAGATGGATGAGGATTCAAGTTTGGGTTCTTGATGGGAAACTCTGAGGTTGGAGATAATGGTAGCCTGCTTCCCTCCGTAGAGGCCGAACACTTCGTACCTGATTTTGGCCAGAATCTCCAGGATTGTCAAGATGCTGGATTTTTGCAAAGGCTCAATTGTCATAGTGGCTGCATCCCCGACAACTTGAAAACCCATTCTTTTCAAATTGGCATCCTCTTTTCTTGAGATTTTATCTGCTGAGGGAAGGAGGACCTTTATTTGAACAGCTACTTTCGGGATAAAATCCAATCGGGTTAAATAGATTTTTTTCCGATCTCCATCATTGAGCTGAATTTCAACTGAATTTGTGTCTTTGGATAAGAGATCATGTAGGCAGGTGATCAGTTCGTCACTTTCTATATTAGGAGGAGGAAACGTGCCCCCAAGCGAAACTAGTTCACGTTCATTCGCTATGGCCATTTCCTTCAAGATCTCCCTGTGAATTCTAGACCTGCTATCATCTTTTTCCTTTAGCTCTTGAAAAATAGGTAGGAGCCCCTTATTATGGTCCTTCAAGCTTGTTAGGTGGTCGTAGTTCGGGTCATCTAAGTTTTGGAGGATGTTTAAGCGTTTCTTGGTGTAAGCCAACGCCACTCGAAACCGTTCAGCTCTTTTGAAATCCCAGTCTTTCACGCAAGCATGCAACTCGGTTTCGAGCCGATCAGACTCACTTTGCCATGCTTCAATGAGTATCTGGAGGTCATTTTTCAAAATCAATAAAATGAGGAAGCTCTGGAAGGGTTGTCAAGAGCGCATGTTGAATTTTAGCTTTTGGAAATGCATGAAATCAAATTGAGCTCTGTACAAGGTACATTGAGGGCATATAGCCACAGCTACATAATCGCTAGTGCTGGCCAAAGTATTAAATCTCAACATGCCCTAGGTCCTCCAGCCCACAATATGCAACCTACGGTAAAGAGATATCTGTTTCAAAAACCCAATTCGGAGCCTTGTTTATGGATATCCTCAACATGAGATTTAATTGTCCGACATGATGTTGGACATGGCGCATATTATAGAGTAGAATTTCGAAAATGGAATAATCCATGGTGCCAGATGTATTCATCCAGCGATCCTCTAATTGGTCGATGGTAAGATCATGGATCAGGCCATGGCATTTTTTTCGACAACTATTTAGATAAGAAAGGAGTTCGCTTCTTGAATAAACCCGTTCTGGCATGGAATCCTCAAATTCGGATAAAGTAAATGGATGGGGTGGAGCAAAATGTCGGGGTGAAAGGGTCAGATAATAATCCAGGAAGAACAGACAATGGTAGGCGTTGTACCAAAACTTTCGGTCTGTATTCCAATGGTTTTCCGGACAGGAGACAATTGCATTTTCAAGCATATCGATACTGGCACCGAATTGTTTCCACAGGCTTTCTTGTATGGCACGGAGCATAGGTAAGGCGTATTTGGACAAATCTAATAGATAAGTTCAAGATAGCATACGCCCATAGGGCCGGCAACGGGATTCGCTCTAATGCTGACTGGTAGTCATGCCCTTTAAAATGGAATCCAGTTTATCGAAAACCATTCGCCATCCTTCTACCATACCTAGGTCGATCAGTTTTCGCAGGGCTTCTTCAGATTCATAGGCTGTGATCATAATCATATCCGTATTTTCTCCACGCTCGATGAAAGTGTAGGTAAATTTTCCAATCGGAAAGTCGGGATTGACCACCCCTTCTTTGTCGCAAAAAGAATCCTTTCCACCGAATTCCTGGAATGGCTTGATGGATTCGAAGTCTGTGCGTCCCCAATGCTCCTCTCCTTCCGGACCAATCATGACATATATCCGAACTCCTCCCTCCCTGAACTCCATGCGCTTAGTCTGGGATTTCCAAGGTTCTGGTGCCCACCATTTATCGATTAAATCGGGTTCGGTCCATGCCCTCCAAACCAGTTGGACAGAGGCGTTAAAGCTTCTTTTAATCGTTAAGGTGCCCTTGTCGGAATTGAAAATTGGGTCATTCATCTTTGTCAGGTTTTGATTCTTTTAATTCATTAAGCAGACCGTCTAATTCTTTGAATCGGTTAGTCCAAAGTTCTTTAAATGGGGCCAGCCAATCATCCACTTTGGCTAACTCCTGTGCTTCAAGGCGGCAAAATCGTTGGCGGCCTTGCTGTTGGATGGTTATGACGCCGCACTCCTTCAAGTATTTGACATGATGGGAAACAGCCTGACGGGTCATGTCAAACTGTTCAGCTATGGTATTGACATTCAGGCTTTCTTTCTGCAACGAAATCAAAATAGCTCGCCGTGTAGGGTCAGCAAGAGCTTGAAATACATCTCTGCGCATCTTTATTTGCAAGTAATCACTTGCGCAAGTGGGGCAAAAGATTTTTGGTTCCCATTCAAGTCAAGACCAGGTATTGGATTAAAAAAGCCCCATAGTATAGATAATACCAGCGATTATCAGATACAAGTTGAGAAAGCCCAGCAAGATAAGTCCAATGATGACCCACTTGGATCCGCTTGCGGGCTCTTGCTTGTCTACAAAGGTCGGACGACTTTTGGAAGTCTCAGCAATAAAGTCGATACCCGTTTGCTCCCGGATCCATTTCATTTCTTCCGAATCCAAGCTCAGAGAGTCTTCTTCAGTTTCTTGTGTGGCTTGAAGTAAGGCAGCTGCAAATAAGCGCAGTCCATGCTCGTTTCCTTCAATAAAACTATTATCACGAGACCATTTATTAATATTGATATAGGCCCTGTTGCTATTGGAAGAGGTAACAAGGGTTTTTATGATCTCTTTTGTTTCTATATTTTCCAAGGCTAGATCTAATGGTTTAATTATTGCAGATTAAGGTAGGCTTTTTTGTGATCCTTTCAATAGTTTGGCTCATTTTGTTTGGAAGTATTAAAACTTGGCCGATTTAAAGGTTAGTGTGTAAAGTCGGCGAGCTATTTATAATGGTACTATTTTAAACTTGTGTCAGTATTATTTATTTCCTCAGGTAATAATTTACATTATCTTTTAATTCCTTTATTAATTCTTCGTCCATGAATGGGTACTCATCCGGGATGCCGAGTACGATAATCTCAATAGTATCCAATTGGGCTTCAAATAATTCAATAATTCTCTTTTTATGCTCATCCTCCATAACCAATATCTTATCGGCCCATGCAATTAAGTTTTTGTTTACCCTTATCCGGGCAGTTCTTGAAGTTCCTGCTGATTTAACCTTAAAATCAGGGTCTTTTTTAAAAAGTTCCTCTGCCGTGCGGCTTCTCCATTGATTTTTACTACAAATAAAGAGCACGTTCAAGTAACATCTATTTTTGAGTGCACATCCACCATAACTTCCAAAATATGGAATGAGCGTTTAACGCATTTATTTAGCAACAGCCCTTGTTTTGAAGGTGATCTCAATCCCCATCTCGATGGTATCGACAAATACAGATGGATCGCTTCCCAGCTGAAGAATAAGTTGCTGTAGGGCCTTTTCATAATCAGCTTGCTCCAGTTCAGTACCCGTAAAAGATAAATCCACAGCTTCAGGACGATAATGAATTCCAAGGTCAATACCTCTCGTAGCATTTTTTTCACCCAGGGCGGCTGCCATTGCGAGGAGGCAATTCGTGACGATAGCCACGGCAAGTGTCCCGTTGGTATAAACGATGGGGTCTTGGGTAAATTCAGGCAATGGGCACCCCCCTATTAGTTTAGTGGCATTTCGAGCCAGATCCTGCGCCGCGATAACAACTTCAGAGAGGCTTAAGGAACCGACGTCTATAGTTAGATTTTCCAGTGCATTAACGCAATCCTGACTGTCTGCTGCGGCCGCCTCGATATCGTAAAGCAGCTCATTGATCACTTGATTGGCTTCCAGAGCTGCTTCAAAACTGAGTTTGAAAGCATCCGGAAATTTACCGTCCTGCTGCATCAAGTGTTTGGCCAGATCCAGGAAGGAGCGCATCGCAGCCACGGCTGAATAGCCCGCGTTTACCTGATGTGGAATCGGCCTTAGTGTTTCTGTTAGTTCGGTTAGGCCAGGCTGTAAGGCCCGCTCGGTCAGGTCGAGTCTACGATGTCTACGGGTCTGGGTAAGTATTTCCAACCGCTTATTCACCAAGGTAGCCAGGTTATTCAAGCCGCTTCTTTCGCGTTCGGAAAACGCTCTTCTTTTGGTGTCGAGTACACAAAGCGAACCCACGATCGTATCCTTTACCCGGATTGGGACACCCAGGTAGGATCGAATATCGTAATCTTTAACTACATGTTGGGGAACTCTGGGATCATTCAAGGCGTCATTTACCTCAAACGCCTGGCCATCCCGCACGATAAATTGACAAAAGGAAACATCCCGGTGCGTACCGCGCGCCGCTGCCAGATCGGGCGGCAACCCAACCGAGGCCTTAAAGAACTGAATTTGATCTAGTATGAGACTGACCAGAGCGATAGGGGTTGAAAGTTCTGCTGCTGCTTGCTGGACAATAGTCTGAAGCTCAGCATCATCAGTCTCCGCTAACAATTCATGCGTGAAGGCACCATAACGGTCCGGTCGATAGCCTAATGCATTCATTCGGTCCATGCGCTCTTTCTTTGGTGTATACTTAACAAGCAACTGCCTGCTATATATTTGAGCCTACTCGTTTGATCAGGGCTCTACAGCTTCTTTAAGATAATTGAATTCCTTTTTTAAACAATAGGCAAATCAGGATCGATGTATCTCATTCGCCTCTGAATCCGTTTAAGCTGACTTGTAGCTATCAGAAGGTTATACT
>CAZXLD010000069.1:0-15788 GCA_964641965.1 uncultured Saprospiraceae bacterium
CTATATTCCAGCTTGTTGTAGGTGTAAAAAATACGAAAGCCTGTCTGGATGGGCTTTGACATGTAGGGGCGCATTTACGCTTGACCAGCCCATATCCCTTTATACGCATTCCAATTGAGATAGGGCTCGGATTTACCTGTTTTTTGATCTGCTTCAGCTAAATACCCTCTCGCCTTGAAACGGCCACTTCCTTGCTGCCAAACCAGCTTGAACCAAACCAGGCTGGGTATTAATCCTTTCAACACCCAGGGTTTGACCCAGCCTTCCCTCCAGCCGGGAGGAAAAAGATCACTATAGGCCAGCGACATAAAGAGGATTGAGGCGGCCAACAAAAAGTGATCTGTCCAGTGGGGTTGAATGGTGAAATACCAGATGGCTACCCCGGCAATGGCGATAATAAAAGTAGCAGACTCTGCCCGGTGATTAAAAATAATAACCCAAATCAGCACAGAGGCTAAACCTAATAAGCGATATGGATAGTTGGAATAGGCTGAAAAACGAAGTAATGGCAGGCAGAAAAGAACAATACCAGCCAACAGGATCTCGGTTTTAGCTACCCATCCAAACCAAGCCTCCATCCAGCCCATGACTGAAAGGCCAATGGATTCGGAATGATCCCAGAGCAATAGCTGCTGCCAATTCAGATATTGTTTGCTCAAGGCCTCCCACCCGATGAAGGGGAGGGGTATAACAAATAAGAGCAAAGCCCAAAGTATAGTATAGCCGGCAAGCTTGCCCTTTCCGGGATAAAACAGCAATAAAGAAAAAGCAACCAATCCAAACAGTTTGATGTATACGGTTGCCATCAAGCAGCCGACAGCCCAGAAGTAAAAGTTGCGCTCCAACAAGGCAAAGCCCAGCAAGATTAATCCCAGGATCATAGCATTGGATTGGGCATTCTGCATGGATCCAAACAACTCAAAACTGACCATCCAGAATACAGCCCCCTTCACCGGAAGCGGGAATCTGGGTAATGCATACAGACCGATGAGAAAAAGGCCAATATTGAGCAGGTTCCAAAGAAATAGACCAATACCGGTGGGCAACCAATAGAAGGGTGCCATTAACAAGGCAAAGGTGGGCGAGTATTTAAATAAATCCCAATGTTGATTAGGATAATATTGGTACAGGTTTTGATCTTGGAGCAAATGAACATACGACTGCTTGAAAATGTCAAAATTATTGTAGCCGGTTCGGGGAAAGAACAAGCCAAATACCTGAATATCGGAAACCGGCTTGTAAAATGAATGGATTGAAATGATGAGTGTAGCTACCAGGGACAGGCCTATGATTAAGCCGGGGAAGGTCAGCAGCCGACCCATTTTTTGGAAAGCATGCATAAGCCAGTAGGAAAGGGTTAATTTTCAAACTTGAAATGCAAGCAAATAAACAGTGCTTCCTGCGGAATTACAAATTCAAACCCTTGGCTCCAACCTTGTAACACAGCAATATGAATCCGGATCAAGCGCTTTTAATCCTGAAAATCGGTGGAAAACTAATTGAAGACGACCATCAGTTGGATCGGCTCCTTGGCCGGTTTGCGGATCTGCCAGGGTCAAAACTGCTAGTACATGGTGGTGGGAAGGAAGCGGAGCGACTCAGCAGAAGATTGGAGATCCCTGCCCGGATGAAAGATGGTAGGCGGATAACGAATGCCGAAACTCTAAAGGTGGTAACCATGGTCTATGGTGGATTGCTCAATAAAAAACTGGTGAGTAAATTACAGGCGGTGGGATGTAATGCTATTGGCTTAAGTGGGGCAGATGGAAACACTTTATTGGCCCACAAACGGGTAGGCGGTGATACGGATTTTGGATTTGTGGGGGATATTGACCAAGTTAACGCAGCACTGATCAGTCAATTGCTGAAAACCAGATTGACCCCGGTTTTTTGTGCGCTGACGCACGATGGAAAAGGGCAAATGCTCAATACCAATGCAGACACCATTGCCACTGAATTGGCCATAGCCATGGCAGTTTTAACTCCTGTTCGGTTGGTGTACTGTTTTGAGAAACCGGGGGTGTTAGCTGACCCGGAGGATGAACAAAGCGTACTTTCCCACCTGGATTCAACCCAATACGAATACCTAAAGCAGACAGGAGCTGTACAAGCCGGAATGTTACCCAAACTAGATAATGCCTTCCGGGCTTTACAGCATGGTGTTTCAAGAGTTCAGATAAGCGGACCCGAAATATTCGAACGGGAAAATGCAGGAACAGTCCTATCCAAATAAGTACCATACTTTTATTCCCCTTTTTTTGATTTAAGATGCCGCCTAAAGAAGGATAAGTTACTTTAACCAATGGACTGGTAAAAAGGGCAGGGTTTATCCACTCAGCAGAGAGGAGTTTCAGAATTCAACAATAGGTCGTATCTTGAAAAAAGCAATATACTATGAGATACCTACCTATTATCCTGATCCTGCTCATCTCCCGATTCGGCTATGCCGTCGACAAGTTTTGGGTTGGGGGTACAGGAGATTGGGATGTTGCCACCAATTGGGACCCTGTTGGTGTTCCTACGTTCAATGATTTTGCAAGAATTAATACCGGTGCAGTGACTATCCTTGCAGGTACAACTGCCCAGGCCGAGGCCGTAAGCATAGCAGAGGGAGCTTCCTTAAAATTAGAGGGTTTATTAGAAATAGACACTCGCATGTCCATAGCAGGGCTATTTCAAAACGAGGGCGGGGAGGTGATCATTCAGGATGTATTGTTCTTTGATGCTGTAAGTATTTCTGCTACTGGTGTATGTGAGAATAATGGAACTATTCAGGTGCTGAATGGATTTAGCCAGTTAATTGACAACCTAAATCTACTGATTAATGGTCCGAATGGAATAATAAATTTATCCACCAATTCGATCGGCTCACAAGTATACAATGCTGATTCTATATTGAACGCCGGCAACATTAAGGTTTCAGGTAGTGCTGGGGATGGACTACTCAATTGGATCGACGGATTCATATTGAACTCAGGTTCTATTACCATTGATACTGCAATTGCACAACATGGAATAGATAATTGGGGAAGCATTGAGAATACTGGCACGATTACCGTTCGAAATAGTGGATTAAATTTTGATGGTATAAGCCTCTTCCTTAATGCCGCATTTACTAATTCAGGTACCATTGATCTGAATACCGATATAAATGGAAATGGTATAAGAACCCTTTCTGAAGCAAGTTTTATCAATACGGCAACGGGTACGATTCGCATCTCAGATGTTGATTGCAATTGTGGGGGTAGTGGTATCGAAAACGAAGGAAGCTTTATCAACCTGGGAGTAATTACAGTCACCGCAGGAACGACTTTTATTTCCAATAGCGCAATCCGAAATTGGAATAGCGGGACTTTTGATAATCAGGGGAGGCTTATTTTAGGGCAATCTAACTTTGCAAGGCTGGTTAATACAGGTCCATCCTTTACCAATTCAGGCACCATTCTTATCCCGGAAAGTAATTCTGGCTTTGGCGCTTTTCTAAATTTTGGTACTGCCACCTTTACCAATAACGGCCTGATCCAAATTGATTCAGATAATGGATTTACCAATGATGCCGGTGCCGTATTTATCAATAATGATTCCATCATTACCAAAAGCATTTTCAGCAATTTCGCCCGTTTCACCAATGGCCCTGTCGGAATGCTTCAAATTGATTCAAACTACCTGCAAAATAGATCGAATACTAATCAATCCAGCACAGGAGTCTTTTTAAACCAGGGCATCTTGCAAACCAATAATGGATTCTACGGAGTCTGGAACGCACAAGGGGCTTCTCTGGAAAATCAAGGAATTATCAAGATCAAGCATACGAGCTCAAATGGAATTAGAAACGAAGCATTCGGTTCAACGTACGATAGTACTTATTTCGATAATTCAGGGACCATCCTAATTGATAGCATACAAAGCTTCGGTATTTACACCCTAGGAGATGCCCGATTGGTAAATACAGGTACGATCTCTATTAACAACACTGGTTTTGAAAGCATCTATTATAATTTCGACCCAGGAGCCGAATTCTTGAATTTTGGCACCATTGATTTGGGGCCATCCATAGGGACTGAAGGCCGCAGCAGCATATATATTAGCGGAAATTTCAATAACATGGAATCCGGTAAAGTCTATATCAACGGTTCCGGGAAACATGGACTGGAAATTTTCGGCCGCACATTTTCCAATGCGGGTGCGCTTCATATTTCCGGAAATATTCCAGAGCAAGGTATACAATTGGTGTTCAACGGGAGCTTTGAAAATAAGGCTGGAGCCGAGCTGCAAATCCAGGATATCGGATTGGAAGCGATCTTTCTGGATAAAGGGACGGTTACCAATGCCGGTAAACTTACATTCGGACCCAACCTGGGGGCATATGCTTTGTTGGGTGCGGAAGGCTTGTTTTCCAATCAAAGTACAGGAGAATTGTGGGGTACAGGGGTGTTGGATGGGGAGTTTTTTGAAAATCTTGGCCACTTCAAGCCGGGTTTTTCACCTGGGACCTTTACGATTGATACTTTTTATGACCATTCCCAGGGAACTTTTGATCTGGAAATCGCAGGCAATGACGGCCCAGGGGTACCAAACGGACACGATCAGCTTCGAGGCTTGGATACGGTCCGGCTCGGGGGAACACTTATCATTAATCTAATTGACGGATTTGTGCCGAATATCGGAGAAACATATACCATCCTGACGTGTGATGCAGGCTGTTTCGAGGAGTTCGCATCCGTTTCCTATCCATTTGACTCCACCCACTGGGAGCTGACCTACCGGCCGAACGAGGTGCTATTGACCTATAAAGGAGAGCCACTCCGACTGGAGGCCGGGCTGGATACGTTGGTTTGTGCAGGGGAAATCTTGGATCTGTTTGCAGTAGCTACGGGTGGTGATGGGAATTATACCTACAAGTGGGACATTAATCCCAATAATGGGGCTGATTTGAGGATTAACCCTACAGAAAATGAGCTATACGAAGTAACGGTAATAGATGGTGTGAATCAGACGGCCACCGACAGTGTACGAGTTGAGATACTGCAGAAACCTACACTTGCCCTGGCTGATACCTTTAGTATCTGTCCCGGAGATTCAATAGTGCTGGAAGTTGGCCCCTTTGAAACCTACAGATGGTCCACCAATGATACCACCTCTAGTGTAACCCTCAAGTTACCGGGTACTTATCAGGTAACGGTTACTGACAGCAATGGCTGTTCCAGTACGGACACGATTGTATTAACGGAATTACCTGCACCCTCGCCCACCATTAATGGGGATAGTGTTATTTGTCCCGACAATACTGTAGTGCTCGATGCCGGTCTATTTGATTCCTACCAGTGGTCTACTGGTGATACTACCCGTTTGATAGAGGTCAGTGAAGCCGGATTGTATGACGTATTGGTGGTGGAAAACGGTTGTAGTGGAGCTACCCAATTTGAAATTCGGGTGAGTGCAGATAGCCTAACCGCAATCCTCCCAGCTGTTGCCTTTTGTAGTAATGCCTCCACTCGTCTCGAAGTCGGTGCCTTTGCCTCTTACCAATGGTCAACCGGTGCTACTACTCCTACCATCCTAGTGGATCAGGTCGGTGAATACGGAGTAAGCGTGACCAACCTGGACGGTTGTAGTTATGATGGCCGTATAGAAGTGGTAGCCGACCAAGCGCCCGAAGCTCTAATCTCAGCTTCCCAAACCGAAGTTTGTTTGGGGGCCTCAATTACCTTGTTTGCTGATGGGGTAGGGGCGTTTCGGTGGGAGCATTCCGGAAACCCGATTAATACCCTGGAGCCGGAAGCCATAAAGCTAACCCCTGATGTCGGCCTTCAGGAATACCTGCTTTTTGCCTCTAATGGTTGTGGCACAGATACGGCTTCCATTCTGGTACAGATTAACCCTGTACCCGATTTATCTATTGCTGCAACCCCTGAAACCATCGCTCAGGGAGCATCTAGCCAGTTGGAGGCCCAAGGAGCTGATCAATATGTATGGACAGGATCTGCATTGAGTTGTTCAGGTTGCCCTGATCCATTGGCCTCACCCATACAGACAACCCTTTATCAGGTAGTAGGGCGTAACCTGGATGGGTGTTCGGATACCTTGGACATAACGGTTGTCGTTTTGCCCCCGGATACACTTGCTCCGCCACCTCCTGTGTTTCCGACGCCCGTGCCGGCTTTGGTGGACTGCAATCTTGCTGCAGTAAATGTGATAACCCCAAATGGGGATGGTGTAAACGATGCTTTGGTCTTTGGGGACCTATCTTTTTTCAAGGAATCCAAACTGACGGTGTTTAATCGATGGGGACAGACCGTCTTCGAGACTTTAGACTACCAAAATGATTGGCAAGGGACTTACCAGGATACCCCTCTGCCTGCCGGAACATACTTGTATCTGCTCGCTTTACGGGCTGAACAGGAAAGGTGTACGGTAAGTAACACGGTTACCATTATTCGGCCATAGTTCGGTATAGTTCTTTTGTCTATGCTTTTACCCCGCAGGTAAGCCCGTCATCATAAAAATCATAACAAAAAGAGCTACGGTCTCGACGATCCCGATCACCATGATATATTTGGCAATATCACTTGCTCCGGAGGCAATCGCATCGCAGGCTCTTGCACCTGCTTTCCCTTGAAAAATGGCGGAACCTGCCATGGCAGCTCCTGCCCCTAGTCCCATGAGTAATTGCCAAGGGTAGGAATCCGGATTCAGGTTGGCCCCTGCAATAGCATTTTTTAAAATCATGCCATAGATAACCTGGGATAGCGGCGCACCTACGAAAATCAACAATGCAGTTGCCGCCCTTTCTCCATTTGAGATCATCTTTTTCCAGGCGCCGATGGCTGCCATCCCTGCTACGCCAGTTCCGATAGCTGAACCGATTGAAGCGATAATCAGGGACATCCCCATGTCACCAAGTCCTGTTACTGCCGTCACAAATAATGTCATTTTGCTATGTTTTATGTATGTTCATTTGTTTCCGTTTTTCTCTGAACGGCTAATTCTTGCCGCCCTTCTGCAGGCTTTCTTCCCTGGGGCAGCGCTTTCAACTTGAAGGGGTTATAAACCTCCCCTGAAAATTGTACGCCCAAATGTCCGGCAAACTCCAGCATATTCAATCGAATGCCGTGGACCATCACTGCCATAAGCGCTAGTGCTATATTCAAACCATGCCCAAGTGCTAAAGCCAAGCCGGCAAGGATTAATTCCAGGAAGGACAGGTCCGCCCCGGGGGGCAGCAACATTTTGTTGAAACTAGCTGCCACTGCGGCTGTAGCGAGGCCCACTGCAAAGAGCCTGACGTAAGAGACGATATCTGAAAAACCGTTGATCAGGCTCAGGGGTAAATTGGCAATGGAAATGAGCATGCTTTGGCCGAGGTTCTTACTTTCCTGGGAGAAAAGGGTTACCAGCAAAGCGCCGGCTACAAATAACCACGTATTCCAAGCTGGAAGGTCAGCTCCCAAAACCAATTTTTCTACTACAAAAAACAATCCCCACACCAATGCAATCCATCCAATCTCACTTAGGGCTTTGGTGGAATTGAGCATCCGAAACACCTGTATGCCGTGTGCTACCGTAAGGTGAATGGCACCGATCAAAAAGGATAGATGCATCATGAAGGAAATATTATCTACTCCAAAACTGGCTATTTCATCCACTACCAAATCCCGTAAAAAGGGAAGCGCAGCGATCTCTTCAGCACCAAAGTAGGTCCCGCTGAGCACCCCCCAGACGATAGTGGCACCGCTTAGCACATAGAACAATAATCGAACTTCGGAGGGCAGTTTTTTGCGAAACAGCAGTGTTAGCAATAGAAATACGGCACCATAGCCTGCATCCCCAACCAACATAGCAAAAAACAGAGCAAAAGCAATGAGGAAGAAAATAGATACATCCAACTCTTTATAGCCCGGGACAATCCCGATAAAGTTCATTACCGGATCGATGATCCGTATCCATTTGGGATTTCGGATGTACACCGGCACTTCCTCTGGTTGCTCGGGTTCCCTAATTTGGAAGCCCCATTTTTCCTCTTCGGCAACGGCCTTGAAGGCATCTATATCTTCGGTTGGAATAAAACCTCTCAAGTATTTTATCGTACCCTTGATATCGCCCATCCCTTCCAGGACCTGTTGGATATCCAATCGGTCCTGCAACATCATCTGGTAGTCCCGCAAGGCATCCAGGTGCTCAGCTTGATCCGACCAGTATTGTTCGATCTGTTCCAGTTGCCGCTCTTTCCTGACTAAGGCTTGTTTGACAACCTCAAACGGCATTCTAGGAACCTCTTCCTCCTGAAGCCCCAGCTTATGGGCGGAATCCGTTGTAATTAAGGCGACTGAAATCTTACCGTTCCGCTCTGGGAAGCTCACCAAGGTTTGATCTTCACCTAAAGTAGAAAGAGCCGATCGTTTGACTTGGTATAAACGGATGAAAACTCCTTTACTACGCAAAAAGTCAAGGTCTTTGGGATTGACATTTTCTCCCCAAGTCTGGTACCAGTCCCATTGATTTCGGAGGTTTTCGAGTTTGTCCAGACATTGCTGTTTGATCTCCAGCGAGGCGAGCAGTCGGTTTGTCAGACGCCTAGGATCGTGAAACTGGTATTTATTTTCGGAGGGTCCCTTGGTAGAACGCTTTCCATTCTGTTCCAGGAGGGCAATCGCTTTTTCGGTCTTAGCCACTTCATCCATCCGTAAGTGTACTACCTCACTTTCCGGTGAAATAACTTCTCGGATATCGACTACTCCAAGTTCTCCTAGTCGGAATACCGTTTCATCCATGGAACTGGACAAGGTAAAAAGCGCTATTTCCTTCATCCTGACGATCATGCTTCCACCTTTTTTTCCTGTTTTTTCTTTTTTACCAATTTAGCGCATCCGATGGCGAGCCGTTCCACATCGCCCAGGTAAATTTCAATCTTCCGGATATTGTCTTTGGTCTCCGGTATAAAGACCTCCTTGAGGGCATTTTTCATGCGTCTGGCTTCTGCCAACTCCTCCTGAAGCAGCTCGTATTTCTTCTGTTCGATTTCCAGCATGACTAGCCTTGTCTTCTGGTCAATGGCTACTCCCAGAACCGCATCTGTCCAAAGAGGGGTAGTAAATAAATCCAGCTCCACTTCTTTAAACCGGATATCCATGAAAATATCTACCGTAATCCCCGCGATTTCTTTTTTCTGGGTCTTTACCTGATCTATTTTCACAGCTTCTGTCAAGGAAGGGTTTTCTTCGGTCATCACCCCAATCCAGTTTTTTAGTTGGCTATTCGTATCCTGAATTTCTTGGCGAAGGATCACAATGCTTTCTTCAATAGAGCGAACGATGTTTTTTAGCTGTTGCTCTTTCATTTCAAAGACGGGCAAAGCATTGTTGTACTCGGCTAGCTCGGTCTTCAAGGCAGCGAGCGTATTTTTATTCATCAAGATCTTAGCGGCCATCTTCAGTATTCCTTTATCAATTGCGAGAATTTTTGAAATCCCAACTGGCTGTCAAAACGCCACCAACGAACGAGAATCAGCAGTTTCAGTTTGTATAAGACCAAGGCTTCCAAGTCGGCATAATGACCCACCGAAAGTTCCTCCAATTTGTCCCACTGGTATCGCAGGAGTTGTACTTCCTCTTCCAAGGGTGTTCCGCTCAATGCTATCGAAGTTTTATGTTCCCGTTCGCTCCCGGCATATTGTTCTTTTCTTCGAAGACGCAGTAGTCGAACCTCTTCCTTCAATCCTCGTACATAGGTTGAAAACTGGGCAATAACGGCAGACTCACTTTGTTGGAAAGCAGGCTGAAAGATGGTATCCAAGTCTAGCCGATGAAATACTGAATACGCTTTATCGGACAGGAATTTTTTGGCTTCCCGGTCGAGTAATTGGACCACACTGACTGGTTCTGATTGCCCGGCATACCTTTCCAGCAGTTGCACTACGCGGCGGCGCTCTTCTTCCGTATTTTGAAAGGAAAGATGAGGCAAGCTGGTCATCAGATATTCGAGGTCTCCGATCATCATACCTTGGGTTTATCGGTCAGTATTTGGACCCATTTGGCATTCAATTGAGGTAGCAATGCCTCTGTGACTTGGGCCGGTGAAATGGTGTAACTCCAACCTTGATCCTTTTTTAAAATGGTAATGCCGGAGGAAGCACCCGGTTTTTCCATCACTGAAATCGAGTGACCGGATGCCTGAAGCTGTTGACGAACATATTCAGCCAACTCTTCCGCATGTTCAGGAGGCAATTGGAATTCCAAATCATCACCAAAATGGCTTACTACATTCGCCAGCACTGATTTCATGAGGTCGGGCGAAAAGCTTTGTTGGACTTCTTCCTCAAGAGTTTCTTTTAGCAACTGAAGCAGATCCTGTTGTACCGAAAGGCTCAAATCCCTGGCGGCTACCTGTAAGGCGCTTTTTCCGTTTTCCACAATTGCTTGAGCCTCTTTTTGGGCATCTTGTAGCACGGAACGCTTCTCCTCTTCCGCCTCGGCTAGCAGTTTTTGAGCTTTGGCCTGAGCTTCGGCTACGATAGTTGTAGCTTCTTTTTCAGCTTGTTCTATAGCTTCGTTTTTCAGCCTATCGATTAATAGATCCAGGGTATGTTCACTCATGGTTGTGGACTTTGTGGTAGGTTCTTAATTATAGTTCTTGGGGAACCATTTCTTCTTTTTTCTTTTTTTCCGGCCAGTAATCTCGGATCAAATCTGAAGATAATCCCACCTCTTCAGGCTTAAAGTGCTTCGCCAATACCTCCCAGCAAAGGTCGAGGGCCTCCTCCAATTCGAGGTAGCGGAAGGGGTCCATCAATTCCCGTTGGAAAGTCTTTCGATATTCCAGGAGGCGCAGCGAATAATCGTCTTTGACCGAACCAAATTTTTGGGCTTTCACCCGCTCCTCGGCTTCGGATAACAGCCTGGCCATGGCATTCATGATGCTTCGATGGTCTGGTCTGGTTTTATTGTTGACCTGCTGTTTGAGTCGGCTGAGCGAACCGAACAGTTCCAGGTAACCGTCCTTCATGTAAAATTGACCTTCGGTGATGTAACCGGTATTATCCGGAACCGGATGCGTTACGTCATCCATGGTAGTTACGCCAAGAATAGTAATGCTGCCGGCTCCGTCAATATCGGCCGCCTTTTCATAGCGAGCAGCCAATTGGGAATAGAGGTCGCCCGGATAGCCTTGATTGGCAGGTATCTGGTCCTGCGCATTAGCAACCTGCCGCAGGTAATCCGACCATTGGGTCATATCCGATAAGAGTACAAATACGTTTTTACCCTGAAGTGCAAACCGTTCTCCTACTGCCAGTACTAAATCCGGTACCATTAGCCCTTCCACGATGGAGTCCCGATGGGTATGGATGAACATAATCGTTTTGTTTCCACTACCAGCTTCTTCGATGCGTTGTCGGAAATAATGAAACTCGTCATATTTCAAGCCCACTCCTCCAATCAGGATAACATCCGCATCTGTTTGCGTAGCAATGTTGGCCAAGAGACGGTTATAGGGTTCACCGGCCTTAGCGAAAATGGGAATCTTCTGGGAGCGAACCAGTGTATTAAATACGTCGATCATGGGTACGCCGGTCCGTATCATGTTTTTGGGGATCAAGCGTTTTACCGGATTGATGGAGGGGCCTGCAATACGTATCAAATCCGTTAATAACTCCGGGCCTCCATCGATGGGCTGGCCGGTACCCGAATAGATCCGGCCGAGCATATTTTCCGAAAACCCCACTTGTACCGGTTTTCCGATAAAGCGAACCTTGCAGTCGGTAGAGACCCCATACCCTCCTCCAAAAAGCTGCAGCGTTACCTCTTCTCCATCCAGAGCGATGACCTGTGCCAGGGTCTTTTTCCCATCGGGAAATAAAACTTCGGCGAGTTCCTTATTGTGGATGCCTTTGGCCTTTATCTTAAGAATGGCCCGTCCGATGCTATCGATGTTCTCAAACGTTTTCTTGAACATGGGTTCCTTGCTTGATCAGGTTATGGATATGTGATTTTTGCTCTTCAAACCGCTCGTCGCTCATTGGTATAGTATTCCAGTCAATAAAAGCTTGCCGGAGAAAATTGAAATGGGAGCGTATATCCTCTTTTCCGTTTATGGTTACCGGGGTTTCGGTTATTTCGTGCACCAGATCGAACATGATGCGCAACCTGTCAGGTGAGGTAATCCCGTCGACTGGGTGAAAACTATTCTGTTGTACAAAAACAGCATCGAGCAATTCCGCTTTTTGGTAACGGATGTAGGACTCGTCCGTTACCCCTTTTTCTCCCATCAAGATGATATTGGAGGAAATGGATTTGCCATCGCGGAGCAGTTCCTTTAAATAAGTTACTTCTTCTGGTTCCAGCAGCGAATCATATTTGGAGGTACTATCAAGGCGATCGATAGCCGGATATTTACGGGCATCGGATAATGCTCGGGAAAGACCCCAGAAGGCACCCGTACTCAATAGGGTAGCCTGGGTGACCGGTTCGTCAAAGTTGCCTCCGGCCGGAGAAACCGTTCCGATAATACTGAGCGACCCCTGACTACCATCCGGAAGGATCTCCACACCGGCTCGGTCGTAAAAAGCGGAAATAAGGGTTGAAATATACATGGGAAAGGCCTCCGGACCTGGGATCTCTTCCTTTCGCCCGGATATTTCCCGCAATGCCTGAGCCCAGCGAGAGGTAGAGTCGGCTAGCATGAGTACGTTCAGCCCTTGTTTCCGGTAGTATTCACCCACTGCAGAAGCGATATACACGGAAGCTTCACGCGCAGCTACCGGCATGGAGGAGGTGTTGCCTACGATGTAGGTGCGATCCATAAGCGAATTGCCGGTCCGCGGATCAACCAATTCGGGAAAATCCTTAAAAACCTCTACGGCTTCTCCCGCTCGCTCTCCGCAGGCTGCCACAATGACAATGTCGGCTTGGGAAAATTTAGCCAAACTGTGTTGAAGAACTGTTTTGCCTGCCCCGAAAGGACCGGGATTACAGGCGGTGCCCCCATAAGCAATCGGGAACAAGCTATCAATGACTCGAATCCCGGTCGGCATAGGGGTAATTGGAACGGAACGTCTGTGAAAGGGCATGGGCACCTTCACCGGCCAATCAAAAGACATTCGCAGATCTTGTAATTCATTTGATGCATCCCGAACACTAGCGATCACTTCATCTACCGCATAGTCCCCTTCGGCTGCAATGCTTTCTATGACGTAATGGCCGGTCATGGAAAAGGGTACAAAAATCTTATGTTGAAACATTTTCTCGGGTACCGTACCCAGTACGGAGCCGCCCTCCACTTCATCCCCTTTTTTGACCAGGGGCGAAAAATGCCATTTAATCGAGGTATCCAGCGGCTTAACCTCCAGGCCGCGCTCCAGGAACTGTTCTTTTTTGGCTAATTCATACAAAGGATTTTGAAGGCCATCGGTTACCATACCAAGGATACCGGGGCCGAGTTTTACGGAAAGGGGGAGGCCCGTAAATTCTACCGGATCTCCAACTTTCACCCAACTCGTATCTTCAAAAACCTGTATGTAAACCATCCCACCCGGCTTGACATCGATCACCTCAGATTTGAGATGCTCACCGTTATCCACCAGGACATAAGCCACCTCTCCATTCATGACGGCCCCTTCTGTCCGGTTTACTCCTATTAATGATTCACTTACGCTATGTACCTGTCCTTTGGCGTTGACCATGAAACGATGATGTTAAGCTTTTAACAGTAGGTTAAAATAGGATTTAGCCTAAATTGATCCTAGTGGTTTTTTGGGAAACTGTATTTGGTAGCATGAAATGAGGGAAAGCCGGGTGTGAGAGCCCTGCTTTATTTTCCTGCCTGGTCGAAGATCGAGTCTTCAGGTAGGAAAGTCCCACGACTTACCTTTTCAAAAATGTTTCCCAATCAGGATCGTAATTGAATGGTGGCAATCCATTACCTTCTTCACTAAAAAAACAGTACCAATTGTAAAATGGTGTTTGAAGAGGTTCTCTTTTTAGTGAATCTAACGGCATTTTCTAGTGGAGATACGCTTACTGCAACAATTGGCTAATCAGGCTAACACTAAAGATGGTCAATAAGAACCAGCCGATAAATCCTTCTATAATGGCACCGTACCGAGCTAATCCTTTAGTTGGAATGTCTCCAAATCCGAGCGTGGTAAAGGAGTTTATGCTGAGCATCAGGGCATTTACTATTCTCAAAAGCAGGGCTATGAGAAGAGAACCTAGGAGAAAGAGGCCAGTCCAAAACGCAGTACGTCCTTTCTTTTTTTTATTCAAATCGACCCATTTACCGTCCAGAAATTCCGCACGTCGAAGAAGGGTATTTGTGACTTTCATGCCTGAGGTAGATAGTGTATAGAGGGGCTTGGCTATCCACAGGAAAATCCGGGGAAGTTCTTTTTTTCCATCCTGGATGTATTGTAAAAATTCCTCGTAACTCTCGTATTGGGGTTTGGTCTGATCTTCATAGAGTTGGGCTATACCTTCCTCCGACCGAAAGTAACGGCTTAATAAGCGCATGCGGGCCATTAGCTTACTTTGAGTAAAGGTGTTCCAATCGTTATGAAAAAAGAAGAAAAACAAGGTGAATAGAAGGATTACCCGAATGGCGTAAAGGATGGCTTTAACCGGGGTAGTTCCATAATTTGAAAAGGTGGCCAAAAACTGATTCATTTTCCAGATAAACCAATTCTCCAAATTCGGATTTTGTACATAGTCATATTGTAAGTACAAGGTCTCATAATCCTTCATTTCGGTATACGCCAGATTGTACTCTTTTCGATTGCCTCGGGTTTTATAAAAATCAATTAGTTTTCGATAGACTGCGAAAAAACGTTCGGAAGCAGTAGTATCCTCAAACACTTGGATATTAGTCGGAATCCATAGGGAATCGTTTGAATATACACATATACGCTTGCTCATCGGTACCATTCTAATTTCACTTTTTGCAGATCCAAATTCGATATTGGTCAAATCGACCAAAGCCTTAAAGGAGTTCGTATGTAAAGTCAAATCGCTAATGGTACATTCGGATAAATCCAGATCAACCTCAAAATAGGAGCCAAAAATTTTTAGGGAGTAGATCTTGTTTACATTAAGGAGTAATGCATCCTTTTGGTGCTGCTGATAAAAATAACAGTCTTCGATCCGCAGCGTAGCATCTTCCTGATCGATGGAAATGGCCCAGGTATCTGAATCTATAGGCTCCGGTTTATTCTGGTTTCCAAATTTACAATCTGAGATTCCAACAGATGTAGCTACTTCAATATTGACATCCCCTTGGATGTCGGAGTAAAATAAAGCCAATTTGTATTCTGAAGACTCCTTTTTCCGTTTAAGGGTTAAGCCCGATTGGAATTGAACGGCATTATAAACCAGGATTAAATCCGAAGATCCGTTTTCTTCAATCGAAATGTTCTTTTCAAAACTTATTTTGGAAAAAGCAATGAATTGATCTCCTTCGAAAGTAATGTCCTCCAATTGGATTTGCGCCTGAATGGCTATGGTGTCAAAAGCAGCTAATGCTGCAGAATCAACTGCCTTGAAGCGTTGATCCTTTGTTGGATCAAATTGGATGACTGCATTCCTGAGCAGATATATAGAGTCTTGACAGTGTATCATTTCGTCCAATAACTCCTGATAGGTCAAGGTCCGACGGACATGCTCTTGATGTTGGTCCAAACTAAGTTGGCTAGTGCCTCGCGTATTACTCAAGGCCAGGAGCAGAAATACAAGAACGATAAACCTCATTATAATGGGCTCTTTTAGGGAAGAGGGTAACCAGTTAATGCTTGGTTCTGAAGATAG
>CAZXLD010000070.1:0-14503 GCA_964641965.1 uncultured Saprospiraceae bacterium
GCCGATGCCAATTTGAGCCGATTGAACAGAGTTGCCAAGCGAATGGCTCGGATTGCGGCGGGTGGCTGGCGGACCGGCAGCGAGACAGGCTCAGCCCAGGCTTTTTTCGTTCTTTTTTGGCCAGTCAAAAAAGGACATGCAGCTTAATAAAAAAATCATTAGAGCTTCGCATGGATCACAGGAGTACCACTTCAAGTCGGACCCCTTCCAGGCGTGCTTTTCTAGCTTAAAACCCACGAAGAACAAATATTAAACCTCATTTTTAAATAAATACAAAACCCAACTTATACACCTTCCAATAGTCTTTTAAAAACCGCCTGTGCCGCATAGGTCCGGTTATTTGCTTGTTCAAGCACTAAAGAAGCTGGACTATCCAATACCGTATCCGCTACCACCACATTTCGACGTACGGGTAGGCAATGCATAAACTTACCCTGATTGGTTAACGCCATTTTTTCGGGAGTAATCTGCCAGCTAGGGTCCTGATGCACCTTCCCATAGTCCTGAAACGAAGACCAGTTTTTCACATATACGAAGTCTGCTCCCTCCAAAGCTTCTTCCTGATCATGAATAATGGGTACATCTCCCACAAACTCAGGCGACAAATCCATACTCGGCGGGTTGGTTATTTGTAAATTCACATCGGCAATACGCATCCACTCTACGAATGAATTGGCAACCGACTGAGGAAGCCGCCGGGGATGGGGAGCCCAACTTAGCACCACCTTAGGTTTTTTTACTTGGCTTTGCTCCCGAATAGTGATCCAATCCGCCAGTGATTGTAAAGGATGTCGAATGGCCGATTCCAAACTGACTACCGGCACAGAGGCATATTTCTGGAAAGCCGCCAATACTCGATCCTGATAGTCTGCCTCCCGGTCATCGAGCCCTGGAAAGGTACGGACTCCAATGATCTCGGCATATTGACTTATAACAGCCGCTGCTTCTTTTATGTGCTCGGCTTTATCTTCATTCATGATCACCCCTTCGCGAAACTCCAATTGCCATCCACTGCCCGGGTCCCGTGAAAATATAGCTAATCCCAAATTAGACGCTGCCTTTTGGCTACTCATGTATGTGCGTAAGCTGGGATTAAAGAAGATTAAGGCGATGGATTTACCTTTGCCCAGATTCTCAAAAGCCAAAGGGTCTTTTTTCAATTCCAAAGCGGACTCCAATAATTGCTCCGGATTAGCTACGTCGGCGAGTTGTGTGAAGTGTTGCACAAAAATGAGTTTATCTTTTCTTTTAAGATAGAGGTCTCATAACCTTCTAATTTCTAAATTCCTCCGTGGCGCATACTACATTCAAAAGGCCATTGCTTTGAGCTGCAGGCCCATGGTTTCAGGCAAACCGAACCGCAAATTCATATTCTCAACTGCTTGGCCGGAGGCCCCTTTCAATAGATTGTCCAGCGCACTCACAATCAGTAATTGATCTTCGTGTTTTTCTAAGTGGAGGACACAATTGTTGGTGTTGACCACTTGCTTAAGGCTGCCGTTCTCTTGGGTTAGGTGCACAAAAGGAGCCTCTGTATAATAATCCCTATAAAGTTCAATTGCTTCCGCTTCTTCCCCATCGAAAGAGGTATACAAGCTGGCAAAAATACCACGGGCAAAGTTGCCCCGGATAGGTAAGAAATGTAACCGGGCGGGAAAGTCAGGTTGCAAATGATGAAGGCTTTGCCGGATTTCTCCCAAATGCTGATGGCGAAAAGCTTTATAGATGGATACATTGTTTTGCCGCCAACTGAAATGCGTAGTTGGTTGGGGGGATTGGCCAGCCCCGGTAGATCCCGTAATGGCATGGATGTGTACATCATCTTGCAAAAGCCCTGCGGTAGCCAATGGCAAAAGAGCCAGCTGAATAGCCGTCGCGAAGCATCCCGGGTTAGCGATACGGTTGGATTCCCGGATAGAAAGGCGGTTGAGTTCAGGAAGCCCATAGGTCCATTCGGAGTCCAGCCTGAAATCCCGGCTTAAATCGATCACCACCAATGATTTAAAAATATGAGCATGCTCCAGGTACTCTTTGGATCGCCCGTGCCCTGCACACAAAAAGAGGACGTCCACTTCGGATGGGTTCGTTTCACCTTCAAAGGTCAGGGAAAGATGATATAAATCTTCATGCACCGTCCCTACCGGATTTCCAGCCTGGCTTTCGCTTTGAATGAAGGCGACCTCTACTTCCGGATGATGTACCAGCAGGCGCAACAGTTCGCCGGCGGTATAACCCCCACCACCAATAATTCCAGCTTTGATCATGTGTTCGACTTTTCAGTATGCACCGCCTGATAGATTTTATTCTGGAGCCCTAGTATCTTGGTAAATCCTTTTACATCATCTCCACTCCAACCGGTATTTTCTTCCCCGTATTTTCCAAAACCGGCGTTCATAAGGTCAAATTCGGATTCAATACCTTGCAACACAAAGCGATAGGGTAACAATTGGACGAATACCTTACCACTTACCGGTTGTTGCGTATCCAACATAAAGACCTCTATATTTCGAAGTACCGGCTCCAGAAATTGCCCCTCATGCAGCAACATCCCATACCAGTTAGCCAACTGATCCTTCCAGTATTGTTGCCATTTTGTCAAGACGTGTTTTTCCAACAAATGATGGGCTTTCAGAATAAGGAGAGGTGCTGCCGCTTCAAAACCAACTCTGCCTTTAATCCCAATAATAGTATCGCCTATATGCGTATCGCGTCCGATAGCATAAGGGGCTCCAACGGCTTGCAGGGCCTGAATAGCTTCCACCGGATGCGTAAAAACCTGGCTATTGATTCCGATCAATTCACCTTTCTCAAATCGTAAGCTTATATCCTTGGGCGTTTCCGCTGAAAGTTGGCTTGGAAAAGCCTGCTCAGGCAACGCTTGATGCGAAGTCAGCGTTTCTGCACCTCCGACACTCGTACCCCAGATTCCTTGATTGATGGAATACTGCCCTTTCTCCTTGGTCCAGGGAAAACCCTTTTGATTAAGGTATTTGATTTCTTCCACCCGGCTTAGCTTTTGGTCCCGAATCGGAGTCAGGATCTCTAAATCTTGTCCCAGAACCTGGAAAACCAAATCAAAGCGAACCTGATCATTCCCCGCTCCCGTACTCCCGTGCGCTACCTTACTGGCTCCGATTTCCTGGGCATACCGTACAACTTCCAATGCCTGAAACATGCGTTCGGCACTCACTGATAAGGGATACGTGTTATTGCGCAACACATTTCCGAAAATCAAGTACCGAATACACTGCTCATAGAAGGAACGCGTAGCGTCGATTGCCTGGAAGGAAGCAGCTCCCAATTGAAAGGCTTGGGCTTCCATGGCTTTGAGGTCATCTTCAGTGAAGCCTCCGGTATTAACGGTCAAAGCGTGGACCTCTTCTCCTTGTTCGGTCAGCCAGGCTACGCAGTAGGAAGTATCCAGGCCTCCGCTGTAAGCCAGTACCGTTTTGGGTTTACTCATTGTTGTTTACAATTAAGTGGGAAAGATCATTTTTCATCATATAGTCATTCTGGGACGGAGCCAGCATGGCCGTACAAAGGCACATCGAACGTTCATTGCGCATCAGAATATCGTAATTGGGGCAACTTTGACACCCCTTCCAAAAGGCTTCATCCTGCGTAAGCTCCGAATAGGTAACCGGCTGGTAGCCGAGCTCGGAATTGATTTTCATAACAGCTAGGCTAGTTGTGATTCCAAAGACCTGTGCTTCCGGAAAAAGTTTACGGGCCAGATGGAAGGCCTCTCGTTTGATGCCCCGGGCCAGGCCTAATCTCCGAAAGTCAGGATGGACAACCAGTCCGGAATTAGCAACATACTTTCCATGGCTCCAGGTCTCGATATAACAGAATCCCGCCAGACGATCGCCAGCCTTGGCTACTACCGCCTTACCCGAGTTAATTTTTTCACGGATGTACGCAGGATCCCGTTTGGCAATGCCGGTTTTTCGGTCGCGGGCTGCCAGCGCAATGAGCTCACAGATTTCTTCTGCGAAATGGACCAAGGCAGGTTCTGCTACCAGAATTTCCATGCCAGAATAGTTTTAAAAAGTTGGAGTAAAGAAAAATTAAGCAAAATTGAGAACAGGGAATGCTCAATCAGATTGCGGGTAACCACTAACCCGACTTTCAGGATAATATGAATATAAACGCCCCTAAGGGCGACGAGAGAAGCGTCGGCGATCAATACGTGTGTACGTAATATGTAAATCTAGTTTCGCCATTGGGGCAAGGATAGAACCTTTTTTTCATTCATCCAATACAGACGGTGAAATTATTGGCATCGCATCTGTCAGATGGCGACTAACGGGATAGTTTTAACTGGGCCTTACTTGCCACAATAGATGCCAGGTGGTGGTTAATTACAAACCTGGAATTTTTAATCCGGATCCTCATATAGTCGAAGAGGGTTATTGATCTTTAACCAACAGATGCTAGTGCCTTTGAGGCATTTCTCAACCTTTGGCCGAAACTAGGTTGATACGGCAAGGAGTTTATTTCGAATTTGTACTCAGGTAGATCCTTGAAAGGGGGCATTGATCAATTCATCGATAACATAAGGATATACCGCAGCAACAACCATTTCCTCCATTTTGTCAATCTACTTTTTCCAATTAGAATTCACAATTCTTCAGTTTTACATTCCACATCTCTCCGGCCTACTGTGCTTCAATTTTCCAGTTTTCGCACTATTCCTTTTTTAAAATCAGCTAACGTTTATATTTATACAATAAGAATAAATCCATACCAAAACTATGTCCAACCCGGAAAACCAGCGCCTGCAAGCATCCAGCCACCCAGATACACCTTGGAAGAAATGGGGCCCCTACTTGAGTGAACGCCAATGGGGTACCGTACGGGAAGATTACAGCCCGGACGGGAGTGCCTGGGAATATTTCACCCACGACCAAGCCCGGTCGAGAGCCTACCGGTGGGGCGAGGATGGCCTAGCCGGAATCTGTGATGAAAACCAGTTTCTGTGTTTTGCTTTAGCCTTGTGGAATGGGAATGACCCAATTTTGAAAGAACGCCTTTTTGGGTTGAGCAATGGGGAAGGTAACCATGGGGAAGACGTGAAGGATTACTATTTCTATCTGGACAGCACACCCACCCATTCCTACATGAAATACCTTTACAAATATCCGCAGCAGGCCTTTCCATATGCAGATCTGGTAGACACCAATGCAGAGCGCGGGTTTCACGATCCGGAATATGAACTATTGGATACTGGGGTATTTGAAGACAATCGATATTTCGATGTGTTTGTGGAATACGCCAAGATTGCTTCTGAGGACCTGTTAATTCGGATAGAGGTGCACAACCGGGGACCGGAACCCGCTCAATTACACTTACTTCCTTCCTTGTGGTTTCGAAATGACTGGACCTGGAACCCGGGCCAAGCAAAACCGCACCTCAGGGCCACAGAATCGGTGCACGGAGCAGCTGTAGTGCGAGCGGAGCGTTCTGATTTAGGGTCTTTTCATTGGTATTGCGAAGGCAGACCCGAGCTCCTGTTTACAGAAAATGAAACGAACAACAATAGGCTCTTTGAGGGGGATAACCCAACTCCCCATGTAAAGGATGGTTTTCACGAATACCTGATTGACCGAAAGCAGGAAGCCATCAATCCCGATCGAGCAGGTACTAAAGTAGCTGCCTGGTATGAGCTGACGGTTAACCCGGGATCGCCTGCTGTAGTCCACCTCCGACTTTCAAAATCCGACCAGCCGGTTGCCTATCCGTTATCAGGAGAAACCCTGCAAACCTTTGAAATCCGTAAGCACGAAGCCGACGAATTCTACCACCATATTTACCCGGAAGGTCTGGAAGCGCAGGAGCAAGCCATTTTCCGACAAGCTATGGCCGGCATGCTGTGGACAAAGCAGTTCTACCTTTTTGACCTGGAACGATGGCTTTCAGAACGCGTGCCGGAAGCCACTGCCGTTCGCAATGCCGATTGGAGTCATATGAAAGCCGGAGATATCATATCTATGCCCGACAAGTGGGAATATCCCTGGTTTGCAGTATGGGACTCGGCCTTTCATACGGTGGCGTTGGTATTGGCAGATCCGGATTTTGCAAAAAAACAGATTGCCCTCTTCCTGGAGGAACGCTTCCAGCATCCCAATGGGCAAATTCCTGCTTATGAATGGAATTTTAATGATGTGAATCCGCCGGTTCATGCCTGGGCTGCCTGGATGGTCTATCAGGAAGATCGGACGCATCATGTTGACGGGAGATCGGATGTTGAATTCCTGAAAACGGTCTTTGATCGGCTGGATCGGAATTTCGAATGGTGGGGAAAGCTCCACGGAGCTAGTGGAGGCGAAACGTTTAAAGGGGGGTTTTTAGGGCTGGATAATATCGGTCTTTTTGACCGAAGCCATGAGTTACCTACCGGAGGCTATTTTGAGCAATCTGATGGCACTGCCTGGATGGCCCTCTATGCGCAAAATATGTTTCAGATTGCTACTGAGCTTGCCCAGTTCCTCCCCGAATACGAATACATGGCCTTACGCTATCTGGATGAATTCATACAAATAGCGGCCTCGATGGATAAGGTTGGAGAGTTGGAAGATGAAATGTGGGATGAGGAAGATGGATTTTTCTATGATGTCCTGAGACTACCCGATCAGAGCGCGATGCGGATTAAAGTGCGTTCTATGGTGGGTTTACTTCCGCTTTGTGCAGTCTCCGTGGTACAGCGGAATTATTTTGACAAACTTCCTCAATTGAGAGAACGATATGAATGGCTGATCGAACACCGTATGGACCTGACTCAAAATATCGCCTGCCCAGATAAACCTGGAGTTAAAGGCAGGCGGCTACTGGCAGTAATGGATCAAGACAAGCTAGTACGGGTCCTTAGACGGTTGCTGGATGAAGAAGAATTTTTAAGCCCCTATGGGATTCGGTCCCTTTCCAAGGCCCACGGCGAAAACCCGTATCAATTTGAGTGGGGTGAAGAAACGTACGAGGTTAAATACCTGCCGGGAGAGTCCGATTCATCAATGTTTGGAGGTAATTCCAATTGGCGGGGGCCGGTATGGTTCCCTATGAATTTCCTCATTCTCCGGGCCCTTATTGTTCAGTATTCCTACTACGGCGATGATTTCAAGATGGAATTCCCAACCGGCTCCGGACAGTTGTATAACCTTTACGAAATAGCGCATGCCATACAAAACCGACTATTGAAGATTTTTAAAAAGGAAGATAATGGTTATCGCCCCTTTCAAGGCAGGCAATCTCTCTACCAAGAGGATCCGCATTGGAAAGATCTCTGGCAATTCTACGAATACTTCCATGGCGAAACCGGAGAAGGTTTAGGTGCCAGCCACCAAACGGGTTGGACAGGTACCATCGCTAATGGAATGGATTTTTTCATGACGTTTAAGGCGGACCGCATCCTGGACAAAGGGTTAGGGATACAGAAGTAGACGCCTGCAATCTGTTAAACTTCACTTAACAAACCAACATAAGGCCTTTACAAAAAAAGAAGGATTCACCGCTAAGATCTATTGGGACAGGCTTGGAGGAAAAAAATCCAGTTAAGCTGTTTTTCCTACCCTACTCCTTAATTCGCTGTTAATGAAAGTAGAGATGTTACTTTTGTAACACTTCAGGCCAGGCGATAGGGATAGTTTTGATAGTGATACATTTATTGGTTACATGCCACAATCTATGCAAACGAAATCCATCCTTTCTTGGTCTGTCCGAATTATTGCAGCAGGAATATTGCTCCAAACCCTCTACTTCAAATTTCTGGGGGCTGAAGAAAGTGTTTACATATTCTCTAGCCTTGGGATTGAGCCCTGGGGCCGAATTGGTACGGGTATTGCCGAGCTACTTACAAGCATATTGCTTCTGATCCCCAAGACTGCTCACCTGGGAGCAATAGCTGCTATCGGATTGATGGTCGGTGCTTTGCTCTCTCATCTTTTGGTTTTAGGAATTGAAGTCATGGGTGACGGAGGCACCTTATTTATTCTCGGATTAACAGTGTTAATTTGTGCGCTAATCACGCTTTATTTACACGTGGGTGATCTCAAACAGACTACAAACCTGGTTTTTAGGAAGGCATAGAAGTCCTTATTTTTGAGCATGTTGAGATTTGACCCTTTGGAGCATGACTCCAAAAGCTAATACTCAAAATGCTTTTAGAGATGCCCAATATACTGTTCATGATCGCGATTCAAATTTTTGTTTTCGGCTTGTATGCCTACCTCCTTATAGGATTCTTGTTTGCTTTATGGTTCGTTTTTCGAGGTGTGCACCGTTTAGATGAACAATCCCGGACAGCCCATTGGGTTACCCGCCTTTTATGGCTGCCTGGGTCTATGCTGTTATGGCCGGTATTGACCCGAAAAATAGTTTTCAAAAAAAGTGATCCTGCTAACGACGTTTCGCAATAGACCTTTAATTAGTTATGGACCTAAAGCTTCGCAAAAGACATCGGATTATTTGGGTATTTCTTTCCGCCATTCTTCTGGTATTGTTTGTGCGTGCAGTCTGGATTATTCCCAAGCCGGTGATCTATCAACCCGATCCGCTACCCCCTCCTACCCTGGACACTACGGTCAACCCTATTAATTCGGCTCCCTATTAAATTACTATGGCAAATCACTATGCTCCAATTATCTGGAATCGACAGAAGAGAAGGTACGATCGAATAATGATTGGGCTTATTGTCTTGTACTTGACGCTGTTTATTGGCCTTCAATTGCTGGTTTTTCCGGGTATCACAGGCGAAACACTTGTAATTCGGGCCACTGGAACCTTGGCCTTTCTACTGCTGCATGTAGTACTTTGCATTGGTCCTTTAGCTCGATTGGACAAGCGCTTTTCGGCACTCCTGTATAATCGAAGGCATTTGGGAGTTACCCTGTTTTTGATCGCTGCCGTGCATGGTATTTTTAATATTCTGCAATTTCATACTCTTGGCAATGTAGATCCACTCGTCTCCTTGTTTACCTCCAATATGCAATACGGATCGCTGGCTAATTTCCCATTTCAAATACTTGGTTTTTTCGCCTTGTTAATTTTGTTTTTGATGGCAGCCACCAGCCATGATTTCTGGTTGCACAACCTGGGGCCAAACGTATGGAAGGGACTACACATGGCCGTTTATTTGGTTTATGGACTCCTGGTCTTGCATGTGATGCTGGGCGTGATTCAGTTGGAGGTTTCTCCGGTTTGGTCCGGATTCGTGGGGCTGGGCTTGGTCACAATAAGCGGACTCCACCTGGCGGCTGCCAGGCAATCCTCCAAGCTGGATAAAGAAAGTGGTGGAGTAGAAGAAGAAGGCTTTGTCCGGGTGGCATCGCTGGAAGAAATTCCGGAAGGGAGGGCCAAAATTGCCATCTTAGACGGAGAACAGATCGCCATTTTTCGTCATGAAGACAAACTGTTTGCGGTTAGCAACCTGTGTCGCCATCAGCATGGACCATTAGGGGAAGGAAAAATAATCGATGGGTGTATTACTTGCCCTTGGCACGGCTATCAATATTTACCCCATAATGGACAATCGCCACCTCCATACACCGAAAAACTAAACACTTACGATCTACGCCTGAAAGATGGATATGTCTTCGTGCATCCAAATCCCTACCCGGAAGGTACTGAACGTCCTGGTGCCCTTATTCCATCTTCAAAATCCGGAACCCTATGAATCAGAAACCTGAACAAAAAGAGTTCTTTGTAGGCTGGGAGAATAAGCTACCATCTGGCCAGGCCGCCTATCTGCGAAAGGCTATTTGGGGTCTGGGGCTGCTTGCCGGATTAGTGGCAGTTGCTCTAGTTCTTTCTCAGAGAGGCTTTGCCGATTCGGTCTTCGAATTCGGCAATTTGAAAACGATAGAAGGCGTCTTGATCCAGGACCCCTTCCCCATGTTAAAAGTCCTAAAAACCAATTCCAGTCCAATGGAGCCGTCTTTTGAGCGGATCCTGCTCATTGGTTTTGGTAAAAAGGGAGCTGGAAAAACCCTTGATGAATTAGAAGAACTCCATGGCCCCCTTTGGAACAAACCCATCCGACTGGAAGGAACTTTAATTTACGATCAGGGAAAAACAGCTCTGGAATTAACCAATGGGGCGGCATCTTATAAAGGACTTGGTAATAAAGATATTGTGTATCCAAAACCGGAGATGGTAGAGAAAGGAAGACACCGGCTGGTAGGTGAGATCTTGGACCCTAAATGCGCGCTCGGCGTTATGAAACCCGCCTTTGGAAAACCACACAAGTCTTGCGCTATTCGATGTATCTCCGGCGGCATACCCCCGGTACTACGTATTCAGGAAGATGATGGTACCGCTCGACATTTTTTGGTGACCGGCCCGGGCGGGCAAGCGGTGAACCAGGAAATACTACCTTTTGTAGCCGATCAAGTACGGATCTGCGGAGAGCTGTCCCAGGTAGACGATTGGGAAGTAATCCGGGTCGATCCGGCAAAAGATATTTTGCGTCTATCTATTGGACTTTTTTCCGGTACAGAACAGACAACCAAGATTCCCATGTGCCAAAATTAAAATCGATCATCGGATTGATTTCCTAATAGTAGGGAATCGATCTGTCCAACCATGTCATGTATGAATCCATCATTCCCATTACCTCAAATAGCACATCGATTGCTCGATGATGCCTTGAGATACTTGGTCCATATTCAACCTTCTCTTTACAGTGAGAAACAAGAGTTGCTGCTTGGAGCTTCCATAGGAGAACACACCCGGCATTTTATCGAGTTCTTTCAATGCCTGCTCGATCAGATCCAGGGTTCTCCCAGCGTGATCAATTATGCGCTCCGCCAAAGGGATTATGGGATTGAGCAAGATCCAATGCATGCCGCCACTCAGGTACGGCAGTTACAAAAGCAATTGAATGCCTTGAAAGAAAATCAAAGCTGTTTGATCAATTGTGGAGAACACCTCTCTGCAGCTAGTTCCTACCTGACCGAAACGAATCTGGAACGAGAGCTGCTGTACAACATTGATCACACGATTCACCATCTGGCCATCATTAAAATAGGCCTGCTGGCCAAGAATCCTCAGTTCGACCTACCCCCCTACTTTGGGTATATGCCTTCTACCATTCAGTATCAAGAATAATGTGCACCGTTAGCTATTTACCAAAGGAAAAAGGAAATTTCATTCTTACTTCCAATCGCGATGAGGCCCCTGCCAGACATGGTAATGGCTTGCTAAAAACGCAAAGAAACGACAGGACCATTTTCTATCCTGATGTGCCAAACACGCCCGGATCCTGGATCTCTGTTTCAGACCGCCAGCAAACGGTTTGCCTGCTAAACGGTGCATTTGACCCCAGCCCAAATCACAGGCGCTATCCAAAAAGCAGGGGCAATGTAATCCTTGATTTTTTTGAGTTTGAATCCACAGCTGTATTTGCATCCGACTATCAAATGGATGGCATGGCGCCCTTCACTTTGGTCGTGCTGGAGGATGGGCAGTGTTTTAAACTGATTTGGGACGGCACACAAACCTTCTTGGAAGAACTGGATGCGACTATACCCCATTTTTGGTCCTCGGTGACTCTTTATCCTCCCGATATACGGAAGTGGAGGGAAAACCTCTTTCGGGAATGGCTCCGGGGCAGAACTTCCTTCTCTCAGGAAGAGATCTTGGCATTTCATACCTCAGGAGGTGCAGAAGATATGCTGAATGGTTTGCTGATGAACCGGAATGACATCGTCAAAACTCTGAGTGTAACGACTATACGGAAAGAAGAAGATTTTTTTGAATTGCGCTATATAGACTTGGAAAATGGACCACGCCCTGAACAAAAGATCAGGCTTTCTCCGGCCAGTGAGCTATTTGAATAACTTTCGATTACATCCGCTCTGGATTCGGTATTCCAGCTGGGAATTCTGGCCCAGTTGGTTGATGTATGGACCGGTGGTATTGATTTGGCTTTTACAGGCGATCCGGGCAGGCAAGCTCTTTTTTTTCTCCGCCGTCAATCCAGCCATCCCTACCGGCGGTTGGTTAGGAGAATCGAAATGGGATATCCTAAATCGGATGCCCAAGAACCTGTATCCTGAAACCTTATTTATCCCCAAAGGAACGGACATAGCATCCATTTTAGGATCAATTCGACATGCTGGAATTCAATACCCCTTCATTGCGAAACCGGATGTGGGCGAACGTGGATTCCTGGTCCAGCACATCCAGAATGAGGAGGAGCTGAAGGCACACTTTAACCGGGTCAATGCCGACATGATGATCCAGGCCTTTATACCCTTACCCCTGGAAGTAAGCGCCTTATGTTATCGTAATCCAGTGACGCAGGAGGCTGAGGTCACTTCCCTGTGCATCAAGGAATTCCTTGAGGTGGTAGGAGATGGACGACATACCCTTGAAGAGCTGATCCTACAAAAACCCAGGGCTATTCTCCGCTTGTCTGAACTTCGTAATCAATTTCAAAATCAATGGAAACAAGTGGTCCCAGAGGGTACTACACTCCTGTTAGAACCCATCGGCAATCATTGCCGGGGTACCAAATTTATTGATGTCAACCACCAGATTGACGATCAATTGACAAAGGTCCTCATCGGGTTACTAGATCAAATGGAGGATATTCAATACGGAAGGTTTGATTTGCGGACAAAAAGCCTGGAAGATTTGCGGCAAGGGGAGCATTTCCAAATATTCGAATTCAATGGCGTAGGAAGTGATCCTGCTCATTTGTATGATCCGAAACATTCGATCTCGTCGATCTATACAACCATCTGGAGGCATTTTACCATCATGCGCGAAATTTACCAGGCTCAACGACAAAAAGGAGTTAAAGCAATGGGCTGGTTAGAAGCTTGGCAATACATCCAGGTTTACAGGGAATACAAGAAAACAGCCCAAAGCTCAAATCTTCAAGTTCAAACTCCCAACCATTATTGATCTAGTCACCACTTTCCTTTGGGGCTTTTTTGTAAGCCTGCTAGGTTCGCTACCCCCAGGTGCCATTAGTATGAGTATCGTGGAGGCAGTAGTGACCAAGGGAATAAAATCTGCATTGGCTTTAGCCTTGGGTGCCGCGTTAGTAGAGTTTTTTCAGGCCGTACTTGCGGTCCGGTTTTCGGCCTGGATCATCCAACACCCTCAAATAGAAACTTGGATAACCGGGCTTACCATTCCCCTATTTATCCTTCTGGGTGGTTATTACCTGATCAAAAAGCCTACATCTGTTGACAAGCCCACAACGAAATCAACAACGGTCAAGGTAGGTGTTGTTCGCCAAAGCTTTTGGACCGGTGCCTTGATTAGCGGAGCAAATATGCTTGCAATTCCCTTTTGGGTATTTTATGCTACCTACCTATCGGGAATGGAATGGATTGCAATCCAGAACTGGATGGGGATAATCGCTTTTTCTGTTGGTGTGACCGTTGGAACGTTTGGTGTGCTATTTGGATATGCCTACTTAGGTGTATGGGCTCGCACTTATGCTGGATGGATATCCCATTGGGCTTCCAATCTGGTCGGTATTACCTTCTTGATACTTGCTGCTAGCCAGGTAGGAAATCTCATTTTTCAATGAGGGCAAGATCGATCAACCTAAAAATCCGGCTACTCGCTTCATTCATATGAGACCAGACAATAAAGTGATTTTCACCTGAGAGCGTATCTATGGTTACATTGGATTGGCCTTGCATTTGCGATTCTGCGAATACCATATTCTCGACCGGAACCAACATATCTTCCGTACCATGCATGAAAATGACTGGAACCTGGATTTCGTTCCAACGGTTCTGTATTTCCCTCAATTCATCTTCCAGGATGACCAATTCTTCATTGGAAACCCAAAAGGAAGTGGGGATAAAAGGATAGAATATGGGCCAAGCCATTATTTTTCGCCACCAATTGGGAGGTTCCAGGTTTGGATCTATGGGCGCGGCAATCATAAGAAGGCCGTCAACTTGGTCTGGATAATCCATGGCATAGCGTCCAATAATAGAACAGCCAAGGGAATGGCCGACGAGTATTACCGGATCTAGATGTAGTTGATCTACCATTTGCTTGAGGGCAGCGGCCTGGTCTGCTAGTCTGGGCATGGCTTCGCCAAAATTGGAATCCCCGAAGCCGGGTCGGTCGGGGGCGTATAAATTAGCGCGTTGCAACAGGGCATCGTTGGTCAGGTGGGGGGTGAATGCGCTCAGGGAGCCGGGAGTACCATGGACAAAAAGGACCGCCGGACGTTTTTCGCCTGGCCGTTCCATGGAGGCGTAGCATAGCCTGCCGTTGATGAGCTGAAGGGTGTCCATTCGGGGCTGGCCGGAGGTAGTCCTGGTTTCCAATTGTTCAATAAGCTGGGAAGTAGGCTCCCGGAAGGATAACCAGCCCATGGCGTTGATGAACAGGAGGAGGGCCAGGATCAATAGAAATAGAGATCCGGAACTAATGAGAAACCAACGCAAAACTCTTCCTTTACGCAATGTGGGCCACATGAAAAGAATGATCAAAAATAGCGAACACGATTGCTTATAGCATTGTTTATAAATAT
>CAZXLD010000071.1:0-14337 GCA_964641965.1 uncultured Saprospiraceae bacterium
TTTCACGAGCCAGCACCAGTCCAGTCTGTTGAGTCATGTAATCCCTCAAATAATCCAGCGTCCAAATAGAAAAATCCAGTCCCAGGGATCGAGGCCTACGCCTTACCGTACTGAGCAGTTTACTCAAATAGGCCTCGGTCATCTTACGCGGGCGTCCTGATCGAGGTTCATCTTCCAGCCCCTCTAAACCCTTGGCCTCATATTTGTGTAAAATACGTTGAACGCTCACCTCCTCCATTCGTACAATAGGCGCAATAGAGCTCGAAACCAAACCCTGCTCCGCATTAAGAAGTATGATCTGAGTACGCGTTCGAATGCGAGCTTCTTTAGTTTGCCGATATACCTCGGCTAAAGAGCTCAACTCCTCTTCACTCAGTTGAAGTAAAATTGGTTTCATACCTTCAAGGTATCAACTTTTTGACACCCTGCATTTTTTATGGGTTTGTACTTAGCCTTTGACAGACATTTTCCGCTTTCCTGACAATCATGCGCTTATTTCGCTCTATTTTTGCCAAGACAACCAGAAAGTGAAGACTTGAAGATGAAGCACATGTCTAGATCTATCCTTTTTTTACTCGCTCTTACTTGCCTCGGCTTCAGTTGCAGCCAAGTCAATCCCGATTTTCAGGAGGAAGCTAGGAACCCTGAATACCTGCATCGCTCCGTTGATAAATTAACCGAGCTCATTGTCCATGATATTTTCTCTCCTCCTGTGGCAAGCCGGGTCTATGTATACCCAAGTATTGCTGCCTACGAAGTACTTGCCCAGGGAGATCCCGCCTATCGGAGCCTAGCCGATCAGTTAAATGAGTTGACCCCTCTGCCTGTTTTGGATCCCGATCTGGAGTACTGCTTACCGGTAGCAGCTGTTCAGGCATTTCTACAAACCGGGAAAGTGCTCGTGCACTCTGGCGAAACCATGGAAGCCTTTCAGGAGGAACTAATGGGCGAAATGAAGGAAATAGGTATCCCAAAGGATGCTTGGAAAAGGTCTATCAAGTACGGAGACGAAGTAGCAGCCCATATGTTAGAATGGGCGAAAAATGACAAGTACGCTGAAACCCGCTCCTACCCCAAATATTCGCTCCAAGATGAGCCAGAGCTTTGGGTACCCACTCCTCCAGCCTATATGGACGGCATTGAACCCCATTGGCGTGAAATCCGGACAATGGTATTGGACTCAGCCCAGCAATTCAAACCGGAGCCCCCCACCCCATTCAATACTGACCCGGATGGACAATTTATGCGCGAAACGATGGAAGTGTACGAAGCTTTGAACGCGCCCGATGCCGCTGAGCGAGTCGCAATTGCCAAGTTTTGGGATTGCAATCCCTACGTGATGCAACAAACGGGCCATGTAATGTATGCTACGAAAAAGATCACTCCTGGCGGCCACTGGATGGCCATTAGTACTTTGGTCAGTCGCCAGGACGGGCTATCCATGTTGACATCTTCCGAAATATATGCACGGACCAGCATTGCTCTTTTTGATGCATTTATCAGCTGCTGGGACGAAAAATACCGGAGCAACTTGGTTCGCCCTGAAACGGTTATCAATCAATATGTGGATCCCGACTGGATGCCAGCCCTCCAAACCCCTCCATTTCCGGAATACACCTCAGGCCATAGTGTAATATCCAGAGCTGCGGCAGTGACCCTTACCAAGTTGTTGAAAGAGGATTATGCTTTTCTGGACACTACTGAAGAGATCTATGGTTTACCAGCTCGTTCGTTCGATTCGTTTTTTCATGCTTCCGATGAGGCTGCCGTCAGTCGTTTATACGGGGGTATTCACTACAAGCCCGCGATCTACAATGGGGTGGAGCAAGGGGAGCGCGTAGGCCGCTTTATCGCTGAACATCTGATTACGCGTGTAGAGGGAATCACCAAGAAATAGGGTTTCAAGAGGAAAAAAGTTACCCGGTAACTTGGCCAATTAACCGGCTCACGTTTCAATTAATCTAATCGAGCTCGCCTCCGGCGAATACCATTTTATAATTAAAAAGGTGTAATATCCATTGCCTGGATTCCAAGACTTCTTTGACCACTTCCAGGTTTTCGAGGTCCTGCTGCTTTTTGATCTCTTTTCTGAGTTGTCGCTTTTCCTTTTTGGATAAGTTTTCCCAGTCGATCGAATCAGGGATTTGTCCAAACGACCACCTGCTAAAGAGCAGTAAACAAATGATAAATGCGGCTTTCAGGATAGTCATACCATTTGGTTTTTAGTTAGTTGTAACTTCTCCTTTTTTCCCTTCAAAACTAAAGTCAAAACCAAGGAAAATGCTCATCGAATTAAATCGAGTATTCATATTCCTGGGCCGAATAAAATTATTAATGACTCCTGGGTTAGCCTGAACATCAGAACCCTCAGCATCGAAAAATTGAAAATCATCACGCCTTCTCCCAAAGGCATATTCTAAACCCACTACCCATTTGGCTTTTAAAAACACAAATTGATAACCTGAAGAAAGATGATAGACATCATAGTTGCTTTGGATCGGTATATTAACGGAAGGAGTCTCCTCAAAACTGAATCCACTTAGGGAGCTAAAATCAGTACGAGTACCTAAAATCAAAAAATGATTATTGGGAAGGGTATGTTTTAAGCCGAATGCGACATTTACCACTGGATTAGCCCCTCTAAATTGAGTCAATATATCATCCGTGCCGAGTTCCTCTAGCGTAGCAGGAGTACCGGCATTGGGGTTGGAACGACCTTCAATACTCTTGTAAAGATTTATTCCGGAAAAAAACTCAGCCGTGAAGTAGAACTCCCACTTTTTTCTTGGAAAGAAATGGGATAAACCAAAAGCAATAGAAAATGGATCTTTGAAATCGGATTTCAACTGATCCGACTGGTCTCTTACGATGACGTCGTCCTCAAAGGCCCCATTGGATTCCAGTACATTGGTAGAACTCCATTTAAGAGAGGATTTAGCCGAGTTTATGATATTCCAACTGGGTGTGGTTATGGTAAACCCAATACTTCCCCGCTCATATTGATACGTTAATCCAATTTTCCAGCGGAGCTGAGCATTGAAAGATTGGGTAGTCTCATTCACTTGAATACCAGTGGCGAAATACCGGGAAGGAACTCCATTAATAGTAAGCGTATCATTAAGGGAGAAGATCGAAAGATCAGTGTTATTGATATACCGATTGGATTTAAACATGATAAAATTACTTAGCCCAACCGCCAATCGATCATTCAGCTGATATCCCAATCCAGCCCCGATCCACAAATTGGAAAAACGTTGACTATAGTTGAAAAACAGATCTTCGACTTCTTCCCCGGGGATACTGAGGTAAAAATCGGCCCGTTGTTGCCTGCCTTCCTGTACGTAGAGGTCTTGGTCTTCTTTTGTAAATACGGCAAACTCAACCGATAGCTTAGGGTCTTTCTTGCTTTTTAATAAAAAGGAAACATAGGGAGGGAGTACCGAAATTTGATTAAATCGGATATCAAAATCTTCGCCTAATCCATTTTCGAATACGTACCAGCTAAAACTGAAAATAGAGCTGTTCAGGCTAACTTTGGTTTCGTCATTAAAGGCTACACTGGCGGGATTATAATAAATGGACCCCAGGCTTGACCCTCCTGCTATTACGGCACCGGATAGCAGGAAACTCTCTTGGTCAAAATTGACCGGCCAGTATCGATTGGTCTGTGCGCACAGGGAGTTAACGCACAACAAACCAAATAAGGCTAGGGTCCATTTGAAAGCCGGTCGCACCATCAGGTTTTAGGATGTAGGGTTTCTCATTCTGAAGGAAGATAGAAAATCCTAGGCATTGGGGCCAGAAAAGGGTAGGTTTACTCTACAAGAGAACGACCAGATTTTAATAGCAAACTTTGTAAATAGTGAAGAATAAAATAAAACAGCTGGCAGCCTCTTTTTTCCCAGATACGCAGGCTATTCGGCGCCACCTACATATGTATCCCGAATTGTCATTTGAGGAAGTTCAAACCGGTAGATTTATTGCCGAACAACTAAAAGAATGGGATATACCTCACACGCATGGGGTTGCTGAAAATGGAGTGGTCGGGCTGATAGAAGGTAAGAATGCACATAAAAAAACGACCGCCCTTCGAGCTGATTTTGATGCTCTACCCATTCAAGAGGCCAACGATGTGTCCTACAAGTCGAAGCACGAGGGTGTCATGCACGCCTGTGGGCATGACGTACATACAGCCTCGCTGTTAGGGGCAGCCCGCATTTTGCAACAGCTAAAGGACGAATTCGAAGGAACCGTAAAATTGATTTTCCAACCGGGAGAGGAAAAATTACCCGGGGGCGCCTCGATTATGATACAAGAAGGGGTACTGGAGGATCCCAAGCCCGCTACCATTTTAGGACAGCACGTCCATCCACCCCTGGAAGCCGGCAGTATTGGATTGAAGCCTGGTTTCTATATGGCTTCAGCCGACGAAATTTATCTTACGGTAAAAGGAGAGGGTGGCCATGGAGCTTTACCTCATAATTGTATAGACCCCATTGTAATTACATCTCAAATCCTGACAGCAGCACAGCAAATTGTAAGTCGGCATGCCAATCCAACCAAACCATCCGTTTTAACTTTTGGGTTTATCCAGTCGGATGGGGGAGCTACCAATATTATCCCCAATTCGGTTCATGTAAAAGGCACTTTCCGCACGTTCGATGAAGAATGGCGGTTCGATGCACACCATAAGCTGAGGCAGCTGGTTCAAGGCATTGCTGAAGGATTGGGAGGGACTGCCGAACTGGACATTAGGGTAGGCTACCCGGCTTTGTACAATGAAGAGCGATTGACGCAACAGGTAAAAACGCTCGCAAGTGCTTATTTAGGGGATGACAAGGTAGTCGACCTTCCTCTTCGGATGTCGGCAGAAGATTTTGCTTACTTTTCCCAGCAAATGCCAGCCTGCTTTTACCGATTGGGGACCGGTAATGTGTCAAGAGGTATTACGTCTCCTATTCATACGAATACCTTCGATGTGGATGAGGATTGTCTGGTGACCGGGTCGGGACTTATGGCCTGGCTTGCCATTAACCAATTAGCAGCCTAAAACCGTACCTCATTTTCAAATTTTGTATTCCCCAAAATGGGTACCTGTTCGCCAAATCAACAAAAATCAATTATCATGAAGGATAACGGCCTTCCGCCTTCCCCCAGAAATCGAATGAAGAGTTGGTCCAAAAAGTTAGAAGGAGAGAACTCCTGGACCATGTTTAAAGTACAATCTGAATTTGTGCAGGGATTTGAAACCTTGAACGAAATAGGACCTTGTGTTTCCCTTTTTGGATCTGCCCGCACCAAGCCGGAAGATCCGTTCTATATCAAAGCAGTCGAAATTGCCCGCTTGCTTACCGAAGAAGGATATGGGGTAATAACCGGAGGAGGGCCCGGGATCATGGAAGCGGGAAACAAAGGGGCTCGCCTGGCGGGAGGCAAATCGGTAGGACTCAATATTCATCTACCTTTTGAGCAGGGATATAACCAGTATGTAGATATTGATAAGGTAATTAGTTTCCGCTACTTCTTCGTTCGGAAGGTCATGTTTGTCAAATATGCACAGGCATTTATAGTCCTGCCGGGCGGTTTTGGCACCCTGGATGAATTATTTGAGGTACTCACCCTGGTGCAGACCAAAAAGATTTCGGAAGTACCCATCATTCTAATCGGTACTGCCTTTTGGGAAGGGCTAAGAAATTGGATTCAACAGGTTTTATTTGAAAAGTATCAGAACATCAGTGAAAAGGATTTGGACCTGATTCCTGTAACTGACAGCCCGGAAGAAGCCGTACAAATCATCAATAGATATTACCTATCCAAAGCAGACCAATTAGGCCCAAATTACCAATTGTAAACACCTTAAAAACAATTACTTATAGACAAAAGAATATTGGATTTCAGACTTGCATGAGGATTGAAAAGTCATCTAGCCGACTAACCTAGCAACGAAAATGGCCTGGCATACGTTTAGTGGAGGAAAAGTCCAAAATACCTGACATATGCTTTTGCCCGAAGAAAAAATGAAAGAAATCTTGGCCTGGCTGTTGCGAATAGAAACGCATAATATCCACCCCTTAACCAGTCTACGCGATGACCTATTGCTCGACGAACTGGATTTAGAGTTGCTCATCTCCACCCTGGAATTGCACTTGGGTGTTTATCTGAACGACGAAGAAGCTTCAGCAATTGATACAGTCCAGGATTTGACCTTCAACCTTCGGCGAGCGGCTGCCTGATCTTTTTTTTCAACTTCAACAAGTATTCCTTCCGGCTTTTTTAATAGTCCAAAAGTGTGTGAATACGCTTTGGACGCTCCTCTTTTTGCTCTTTGGATGCTTAACCTCATCCACATACATGTTTATTTCTGTTTGGAATCCACAGTTTGTGGATAACTAATCCAAACAGATACCCTTCTTTTTTTGTATATTACAACAATATTGTTTTTTATAAGTACTGTGAAACACAGATCGTTTTAATTTTAGGCCCTTCTTATTTTCCACATGAAGCCTGACCTCAATTGCAGTAGCGGCTTGTAAATAATGAATCCCGATGCCCGACTTTTGCCACCTGCACTGCCACACCCAATTTTCGCTGCTAGATGGAGCTGCCTCCATTGAAGGTTTGATGAATAAAGCCCAACAGGATGGCCAAAAAGGGGTTGCACTGACCGATCATGGCAATATGTTCGGTGCATTCAAATTCGTAGCCGAAGCGCGAAAGCGCGATCTCAAACCCATTATCGGATGTGAATTTTATCTGGTAGAAGATCGGCACCGGAAAGCATTCTCCAGGGCCAATGGGGAATCGGATAAACGTTTTCATCAATTACTGCTAGCAAAGAATCAAATCGGTTACGAAAATCTCTCCAAGTTGTGTTCGCTCGGATTTATTGATGGCCTTTACGGGAAATTTCCGCGCATCGACAAGGAGTTGATCGAACAACATCACGAAGGTTTAATTGCTACCTCTTGTTGTATTGGCGCTGAAATCCCGCAAGCCTTGTTGCATGGGCAGACTGAGAAGGCCGAGCGACTGCTGAAATGGTGGTTGGAGTTATTTGGAGAAGATTACTACATCGAACTACAGCGCCACCGGGGGATGGAAAACATCAATGGTCTTGGGGTTAGCCAAGAGGATGTTAATCAACAACTATTGGCTTTGGCCAAGAAGTTTGAAGTCAAAACCATCGTGACCAATGATTCACATTATGTAGAGGAGGAAGATTGGATGCCGCATGATATCCTCTTATGTGTGAATACCAATAGCCTCCTGGAAGAAGAAGATCGCTTTAAATTTCCAAGTTCGGATTTCTACTTCAAGTCCAAAGAGGAGATGGCTCGTCTGTTCCAGGATGTCCCTGAAGGCTTGGACAATACCATGGAAATCTATGACAAGGTCGACACGTTGGAGTTGGCGCGCGACGTATTGCTACCAGCTTTTCCCATCCCTGCTGGCTTTGAATCTCAGGATGCCTATTTGCGGCACTTAACCTATGAGGGGGCCAAGCGACGGTACGGGACCATTACTGCTGAAATTCAAGAGCGCCTGGACTTCGAACTGGAAGTTATCCGCCAATCCGGCTATCCGGGTTATTTCCTCATCGTCCAGGATTTTACCAATACGGCCCGAAAAATGGATGTCAGTGTTGGACCAGGCAGGGGGTCAGCTGCCGGTTCAGCCGTAGCCTATTGCATCGGAATTACGAATGTGGACCCTATCAAATACGACTTGCTATTTGAGCGCTTTCTCAATCCGGAGCGGGTAAGTATGCCGGATATTGATATTGATTTCGATGATGAAGGTCGGCAAAAAGTACTCGATTATGTGATCGATAAATACGGGCGAAACCAAGTAGCCCAGATCGTCACCTACGGTACGATGGCTGCCAAGTCAAGCATGCGAGACGTGGGGCGGGTGATGAATGTTCCGCTCTCTGATGTGGACCGGGTCGCCAAAACCTTTCCAACTCACCTGAAAGCTACCCTGGCAAAGGTGTTGGAAGCCGAAGATATTAATGCGAAGCTCAAGGGGCAGATGAATTCCGACGATGTGGAAAAGGCCTATCGGTTTCGGGAATTGGCTGATCAAGAAGATACCATAGGGGAAATGATCCGAACGGCCCAACGGCTGGAAGGATCTGTGCGCAATACGGGTATTCATGCTTGCGGAGTAGTGATCACTCCGGATGAGATTACCAAATACGTACCCGTCAAAGTGGATAAGGGGGTAGAAATGTTCGTATCCCAATTTGACAACTCCGTGGCCGAGTTAGCCGGACTTTTGAAAATGGACTTCCTTGGCCTGAAAACCTTAACCATTATCAAGAACGCAGTCCGCATGGTCAAAGAGAATCATGGACTGGAGTTGGATATGGACGAAGTACCCCTGGATGATGAAAAAACCTACAAGCTGTTCCAGCGGGGAGAAACGGTTGGGATTTTTCAGTACGAGAGTTCGGGTATGCAGAAATACATGAAAGAACTCCAACCAAACACCTTCGAGGATCTCATCGCCATGAACGCGCTGTATCGCCCCGGCCCCTTGGAGTATATTCCCAACTTTGTAGCTCGGCGGCACGGTCGGGAGGAGATCACCTATGACCTCCCCGAAATGGAAGAGTTTTTGAAGGACACCTATGGAATCACTGTTTATCAGGAGCAGGTAATGCTGCTTAGCCAAAAGCTGGCTGGTTTCTCCAAAGGGCAGGCTGATTTGCTTCGCAAGGCAATGGGGAAAAAGAAGAAAGCCCTTATTGATGAACTTCATCCCAAATTCATGGCCGGGGGCCAGGAAAGGGGGCATTCCAAGGAAAAGCTGGAAAAGATCTGGAAGGACTGGGAAGCCTTTGCTTCGTATGCCTTCAATAAATCCCACTCTACCTGCTATGCGTTTGTGGCATTTCAAACCGCCTATCTAAAAACGCATTATCCAGCTGAGTTTATGGCCTCGGTGCTAACTCATAATAAAAATGACATCTCCAAGATTACCTTCTTCCTGCAAGAGTGTAAGCGAATGGGTATCCTTGTTTTAGGGCCTTCTGTAAATGAGTCGGTGTCCGATTTTTCAGTAAATACGAAAGGACATATCCGCTTTGGGTTATCAGCCTTAAAAGGAGTTGGCGAGGGGCCTGTGGAAGAACTATTGGAAGAACGAAGGAACGGCCCATACATCAGTGTGTTTGACATCGTTCGGAGGTGCAGCCTACGTTCTATCAATAAAAAAGTAATGGAAAGCCTGGCTCTAGGAGGAGCATTCGATTGTTTTCCAGACCTCCACCGTGCCCAATACTTCGCTCCATCTGAAAAATACGACAGCCTGCTGGAACATGCTTTGCGATATGGGAATGCTTATCAAGGTCAAAAAGCAGAAGCAGTAGCTTCTCTGTTTGGTGAATCTGATGAGGTGATGATCCCTGAACCCAAAGTTCCAGAATGCCGGACGTGGAGTTTGTTGGAGTCCCTGAACAAGGAAAAGGCTGTAACCGGAATCTACGTGAGTGGGCATCCACTGGATGACTACCAGCTGGAGATGAAATACTTTGTAACCTCTTCCCTGAATGATGTGGATCGATTCCAGCATTGTTCTTCGATTTATGTAGCCGGGGTGATGGTAGATGCGCAGCATCGAATCAGTAAAAATGGTAATGGCTGGGGTACTTTTACCGTCCAGGATTATGAAGGAAGCCGTGAGTTCAGGCTCTTTGGTGAAGATTACCAGCGATTTAAGCATTTACTGGAACCTGGAATAGCCATCTACATTACCGGCGCCTTCCAGAAATCCTGGCGCAATGAAGACTTGGAATTCAAAGTAAAAGACATCCGGCTTCTGGAAGGTGTAGCTATTGAACGGACCAAACAGATCACCCTGAAATTGCCTGTGGAACGGATCGATCCGACACTGGTGCAGGAGTTGGACGTACTTTGTCAAGGACATCCCGGTCAGCATCAGTTTCGAATTCATCTTATCGATAAGCAGCGCAAGGTTAAACTAGCCATGAAAGCGCGAGAACGAAAGGTTGTTGCAGGCCAGGAATTTGTTCAAGCGCTCGACCAACTAGATATTCCTTATGTAATTCGGTAGTAGGAGCCTGTTTCCTTTTCACTTACATTTAAGGAATGAAATGGTTTGTTTCCCTGGTTTTATTAGTCTGGTGCGTTGGGGTCTCAGAAGCTCAGGAGAAGCCCATCTTACCCATATTCATTGCTCCTGACCTTGACACCAACTTCATTGATCTTCAGCGAGATAAATGGTCCATAAGGGCCTTTTCATCCATGAAGTACCACGCGCTATTTATCAGGGATGAAAATCTAGGGCAAACAGTTCGGTTCACACCAAATAATGTATTTGCTGTTGGGGTAGGATTTGCCTATCGGTTTTGGCTGATCGATGTCGGATTTGGCATTAGCCCCAATCAAGATAACGGAACTGAATCCTTTGATCTTCAGACTAGTATTATTCTTGGATCCAGACATTTATTCAGTTTTGGACTTCAATGGTATCGCGGCTTCCAGACCAGAGGGCTTGAAACAAACCCGTTTAGAGATGATCTTCGGGTAGCTTACGGAGGGATTGATTATGCCTATTATTTCAATTACCGAAAGCTATCCATGCGTGCTGTTTTTAGGGGCGATTTAAGGCAGCTGAAATCCTCCTTTTCGCCAATTTTGGGGGCATTCCTATCCGCTGATTATGTCCGATCGGATTCCAACCTGATCACTAGGCCCGATTTTGTAATGGAAGGGCAAATAGTGGATGCTCACACGTGGGTTTCGGGAGTTCAAGCAGGAATCGCGGGGAGCTGGGTGGCAGTCAATAACCTTATTTTATTTGGAAGCTTCCTGCCTGGGGTTGGGTTCGAATGGGGAAATGTGGAAGCCCGGGGTACGTCATTCCAACCCAGATGGAGGCCTGCTAGCAAAATAAATGTACAGGCTGCCATTATGTATACGCATCCCCGGTTTTATTTGGGGTTAACAGGTAATGGCAATTTCTATTTCCCCAATATTACTTCTGAGATCCAATATCGATATCAGGTCGGAAAGATCAAGTTGTTATTCGGATGGCGGTTTTTCTCCCGAATTGAGCTTCTGGAAAAGGCAAACCGAATCCTGGAAAAACGGTAATATTCAGGTAATTCGACTTCAAGAAGCCAATAGAATATGCTGTTCCACGCAAGGGAATGTGGACATTTACTGATCCCAAAATCGAGGCATCATAAAAGTAGTACTTCCCCTATTTCTTCCTCTAGGAGCAGAAAGAGCGTTCCGGTGCGACAAAAGTTCATCAAAAGCTGCTCTCGCAGTACTTCGAATTGCCCTTCATCTTTAGCATAATCAGCGATCCAGTCGATAGCTTCCAGGCGATTGGAAAAACAGACTTTCTTCATGGTCTTAAGGATAAATTACTTATTTATAATGAATTTCTTGAGCAGAGAGTTAAGCGAGATCCTATGCTTAACAAAACTTTTACCGATTCAAGACTTAGCTATTACGATGAAGTGGTACTGACACCCCATTTTAACCAAATTTACTTTGGGTAACTAAAGAATATTTACATACATACTTTTTTTATTTCCCATGGATGCAACATTTCCTTAACGAATAGGTCTTTAGCGGTGAATTACATTTCATGATCTAACACTGTATTTTATGAAGCATCCGACTTTACACACAGTCTTATTCTTTTCCATCCTTTTTTTAGCCTTATCCCATCTTGTCGCATTTGGTCAAAAAGAAGCAGCCGACAACCTGATCACTGTTAAAATTACCCATACAGACGGTACTGTTACCGTACTTAAAAAGCGAGGAGGTACTCAAGAAGAGGTCCAAGATATGATGTCCAGTTTTGGACGACTGGATGGAAGCTCCATCCGGGAGGTTCAAGTGACCAAAGGAAGCCAATCGCCTGAGCAAATAGAGCTGGATCAAGATCAGCTCATTTATATTCGGACGGCCACCGAAAGAGAGGTAGATATGGATATTGAGGTGGAGATAGACCAAGATGAAAGTGAACGCAAGGCAAGAGCTGAATCATTTATGAGAAGCCGATCCCCCAGAGGAAGCACCACCAAACCATTTGTAGGTGTTTATCTAGGTGGGAGTAGAGCCGAGGGAGTTCGTATTTCCGGTGTAGTAGCTGGAAGTGGAGCTGAAAAAGCTGGATTGGAAGGTGACGATATCATCACCTCTATGGATGGAATTTCAGTAGCAGGCGAACAAAGCCTTAGTAAGGCATTGGACCAGTTTGAACCTGGTCAATCGGTAACCGTAGGCTATCTCCGCAAAGGCAGGGAAGGATTCACTGAAGTCACTCTTACCAGCAAAGGGTACCGCTACGCTGCACACTATGAAGAAAACCCTTGTAAAGTATTCATTGGGGTATATACTTCCAATTTCCATGGTGGTGGAGTAGATGTTAGAGGTGTCATTAACAGTACACCCGCATTCAAATCCGGCGTAAAACCAGGCGACGTGATCCTGGCCATGGACGGGATTCAGGTAAATACTCACCAAGAACTATTAAAAGAGCGCAACAAACATGAACTAGGTGATTATTTCACATTGGATATCAATCGGGAAGGCCAGTTCATGCAAATTGAATCGCAGTTCCCATCTTGTAACGAAATCGAAGAAGCATCCACTGAAGAAGCACCGACAATTGTTGAAGAGGTTATTATCCAAGATGAAGCACCTGCGGCTCGTGAGGAGGCAGCCCCATTAGAAGAGCAGCGCATTGGAGAGCTAAACCTGTTGGATTATCAGGTTTTTCCTAATCCAACGATTAGTTATGTCAATGTGCGTTTCCAAGGAGAGGCAAAACCGATGCGTCTACAACTAGTCAATAATACGGGTCAGGTTGTATATGAAGACATCCAGAATCAATTCGATGGTATCTATAACAAACGCCTAAACCTGGAGGGTTTGGCTACCGGAACCTATTACATTCGGGTTATCCAGGAGAACAAGGTTAAAACGGAGCCTTTAATTGTGGTACCCCGCGTATAGGAAATTCAAAAGCGGAAACCTAAACGCCCCGGCTTGATCAAGCCGGGGCGTTTAGGTTTTAGTCTGTTCAATTGCCCCCTGCAGCTGGTGCTTTTACCAAACTCAGCAATTGTTCCAGAGAAGGTCGTAGAATTATCTCCGTCCGCCGATTGAGTTGGCGGCCGGTAGGAGTGGAATTATCGGATTTCGGATCATACTGGGCCCGACCAACCAGAATCATTCGCTCGGGATCTATTTCAAATCGCCAGCGCAACACCCGCAACACCGAACCTGCACGTTTAGCGCTCAAGTCCCAGTTATCTTTCAGGCAATCCGTCTTGATTGGTAAATTATCGGTATGGCCCGCAATGACCACTTCCAGGTTGGGCTGCTGTTTGACCACCTGTGCTACTTTTCCCAACACGGGCAAGCCAGTCGCTTGAACATCCGCACTAGCAGATGGAAACAACAGCTTGTCAGACAACGAGATCAAGACAGAACCTTCTACAATCTCGACCTGAACATCATCGCTGTTAGGCCCTATGGACCCTGTCAGGTTTTGGGCCAAAGTGGAAAGGTATTCATCCTGCTGTTTCAGCACTCCGACCGACTCCTGAATAGTAGCAGCATCGTTGGGTGTGACTACGGTAAGCCGCTGGAGTACTTTCAGCAGATCTGATTGGGAAGCGGTCAATCGAGTGACTTGCTCCTGCAAGTCGGCATTCTGACTTTGCAGTTCGGTCATTGTAGCAATAGTTTCATTTTGCTGAACTAACAGGTTGTCTCGAACAGCCTCTGCTTCCGATAACTGCTGCCGCGCCTCATCCAATTCGGATCGGGTTTTATTCAACTCCGTTTGGTATCGATCCCGTTCGTTTTGGAGCGACTCCATCTGTTTTTTATTACAGCCTGAGAAGAGCAAAACGATGAAAAAAAGCCAAATACTTAAATGTTTCATTCCTATTATTTCCATGCTTGTCAACTATAAAATATTCCAAATATGCAAAGGTTATAGGAATGTAGGCAACATCAAGCCGAATCCCTAAAACCTTAGAACATTTTGAGATTTGGCTATTGGAGCAAAAGACCCCAAATTTTGTTACATGACGACCCTTCGGGTGTCAGCATGCAAGCATCTGCGTAAGGCGCTTTATTTTCAAGAAAGGGGCAGGGGCCCCTTTCTTGAAACACATAGCCACAGCTACGCAACCGAAAAGGAACGCTGCACAGGACGAAATTTGGTGAGTGTAGCCCAAAGTGTTAAATTTCAACATGTTCTAAATGAAAAAGCATGCTCAAATATCTTATTTTTGCGTTTTGATTTATAGGGTCTGTTGACAGCAGTCCTGCAAACTGC
>CAZXLD010000072.1:0-14321 GCA_964641965.1 uncultured Saprospiraceae bacterium
TACTCTGATAAGGGCGATCTGGATGAGGCGCTAAAATACCTGAAGGAGGCCCTGAGCCTATTCAAATCAATAAGTTCCATTCCTAAAGTAGAATGGATCGAAAAAGAAATTGAAGAACTGGAAAAGACAAAACTGGAACAGCTCAATGAGTAACAAAACCATGCATATTCCCACCATGGCTGAACTGGCCGCCGAAAGCAAGCAACCCGATATCCTGTTTTGGGTGGGCTGCGCCGGCAGCTACGATTCCCGAGCGCAGAAAGTGACTATTGCCTTTGCCAAAATCCTGAATGCGGTCGGTGTCAATTATGCCATCCTGGGGAATGAGGAAAGTTGTACCGGAGACCCGGCACGCCGGGCCGGAAATGAGTTCATCTTTCAAATGTCGGCCTTACAGAACATTGAAGTATTGAACGGATACCAGATCAAGAAGATCGTCACTGCCTGCCCGCATTGCTTTAATACTTTGAAAAATGAATACCCGGCCCTGGGCGGACAATATGAGGTGATTCACCATACCCAATTGCTCCAAGAGCTGATCCAGGAAGGCCGTATCAAAATGAAGGGTGGGGGCTCCTTTAAAGGAAAAAAGATCACCTATCATGATTCCTGTTACCTGGGTCGAGTCAATGGAGTTTACGAAGCTCCCCGACAGGTATTGGAAAAGCTGGATGCTGACCTAGTGGAAATGAAGCGCTGCAAGACCAATGGCCTCTGCTGCGGAGCCGGTGGCGCTCAGATGTGGAAAGAAGATGAACCCGGTGACAAGCGGATCAACATCGAACGGGTGGAAGAAGCACTGGATACCGGAGCTACTATTGTGGCAGCCAATTGTCCTTTCTGCCTGACCATGCTATCCGATGGGATGAAAGCAAAGGATAAGCAAGAAGAAGTCATGGTTTATGACTTGGCTGAACTAATCGTGGAAGGGAATGGAATCTGAGGGATGATGGCTAGCACATATGTAACCATCCTTGTGCGATAGCGTGTTCCCATGAACCTTTCAGCCGTTCACACTGTATCTTCCCAACAGAAGCAAAGTTCTACAACCCATGGTCGTCTCCTCTTATCACGAACTCCCCGCTACTACCCGGGTCTGGATTTACCAAAGCAACGCACCCTTTAGCGAGGAAGACATTCCCCAAGTCCGGCAGTTCATACAACAGTTTGTTAATCGGTGGGTGAGTCACAATCAGCAGCTCCGGGCATATGGTGACGTGTTGCACAACTTGTTTGTGGTACTCATGGTAGACGAGAGCCAGGCTGGTGCCAGTGGTTGTTCTATTGATAAGTCCGTTTATTTCCTAAAGGAATTACAACAGCATTATGGGGTAGACCTATTTGATCGTATGACCTTTGCCTATCTGGAAGGCGACCAGGCCGTGCCGGTGAGCAGAGCAGAGTTTCAGTCCCTTTATCAGCAAGGTAAACTCACGGAGAACACGCCCGTATTCGATACCCTGGTGAATAACAAGGGCGACTTTGAAGCTCAATGGGTAAAGCCGCTGGGCAAAAGCTGGCACAAACGCATGCTTTAGTCCCTGTTTGAAACCTACTTGTAGAATATCCCGCTTTACATCCATCCATTGCGCTACTTTTAATGGTTCTCTTATTGTACAAAATGCTAAACGTCTGCTGCGATGATCGGACGCGTAAAAAAGTGGCTTGGAATTGAAGGGGTTAAACTAGAGGTAATCCCTCCCGAGGAGGTAAGAGAAGTCGAAGGGGAAATAAAAGGGAGCCTCCGATTTCAATCCTTAAATCCTCAAGAGGTAACCGGTATTAAGGTCATTCTTATCGAACGCTTCTCCAGAGGCCGGGGAAAAGAAAAGCGAATTGACGAATACGAACTCGGCGAAGTTTCCCTGAATACCTCCATCTCCATTCCTGCGAACGAAATTGTGGAAGTGCCTTTTCAACTTCCTTTTCTACTTGCCTTATCCGATATGGACCGGCTGCAGCGGAGCAACTTCGTATTGGGCGGTATGGTTAGTGCTGCTAAATATTTCCGGAAAGTGAAATCCGAATATATAATCGTTGCAGAGGCCAAGGTAAAAGGCGTGGCGCTCAATCCATTTGACCGAAAGCCGGTCCTGATCAAGCGATAATTTAATCTTCGCTCAACCAAGTCCAACTGTGTCTGTTGATTTCCCAGCAGGAAAAAAACAACACCATTGGAAGCATTAACCGTTTTTTGGCATCGGCGCGACCTTCGACTGGAAGACAATGCGGGATTGTATCAAGCCCTTCGATCCGGCAATCCCGTTTTACCCATCTTTATTTTTGATAAAGCGATCCTTGACCCACTTCCTCGAAAGGATGCCCGGGTAGAATTTATTCACCAGGAGCTACAGCGCCTACAGCGAGAACTGGAGCAAATGGGCAGTACCCTGTTGGTACGATATGGAGAACCTATGGCTATTTGGAAACAGCTAATTGAAGAATTTCCAATCCGGTCTGTCTATACCAATAGAGACTATGAGCCCTATGCAAAACAACGGGATAAAGCAGTATTTAACTTATTGAATAAAAATGAGATAGAGTTCCATGTTTACAAAGATCATGTAATATTTGACCGGGATGAGGTATTGACGAATGATGGGGGAGCGTATACCGTTTTTTCTCCGTATGGTCGTAAATGGCGGTCTGTGCTTAAGCAGGATATGGTGCCCGCATCTGAACTCGGTGCGGGAGAAGATCCTTATTCTTATTTTTTCCAATCCTATCCTACGCAAGACTACCTGCAGGCATATTGGCAAAGGCCCCCTTTTCCGATGCCGAGCCTTTCGGAAATGGGTTTCGAACCTGCTGGTATCGCCATCCCCCCTCGCGAAGTTCCTCGAAAGCGCATTAAAGACTATGATAAAACCCGAAACTTTCCCGCAGTTGAAGGTACATCCAGGTTGGGCATTCATTTTCGATTTGGCACCATCAGTATACGGGAGAAAGCCAGGCGTGCCCAACAGCTCAATGATACGTTTTTGAATGAATTGATCTGGCGGGATTTCTATTCCCAGATCCTGGATCATTACCCCCATGTAGATGGAGCGCCGTTTCGGGCAAAGTACGATTACATTCCCTGGCGGGACGATGCGGAAGGCTTTCAGTGCTGGTGTGCCGGGGAAACCGGGTACCCGATCGTGGATGCCGGGATGCGGCAGCTCAATACGACCGGGTACATGCACAATCGGGTCCGCATGATCACCGCCAGTTTTTTGGCCAAGCATTTGCTGATCGATTGGCGATTGGGCGAGGCTTATTTTGCGGAAAAGCTGCTCGACTTTGACCTGGCTAGCAACAATGGCGGCTGGCAATGGGCTGCCGGTAGCGGAACGGATGCCGCGCCTTATTTCCGGGTGTTTAATCCCTACAGCCAACAGAAGAAATTCGACAAGGATTTCAAGTATATCCGCGAGTGGGTGCCCGAATTCGAATCCGAGGCTTATCCGGATCCCATCGTAGAGCATAAGTTTGCGCGCGAACGTTGTCTGGAAACCTACAAGGAAGGGTTGGCTGAAGCAGATGCAGCAGGGGTTAATTAAGCTTAACCCTATTCTTCCTTGGGAATAGGAGGATTGTGCTGAATAAAATCCAACACGTCTTCCGGCTCATCCGTAATGTGGAGGAGGTTGAAATAGGGACGGTCCCAGGCGAGCTGACGCAACAAAGGAAAAATCAAGGTATCGATCTCGTAGCGTTTCTTGCAGAGGAATACCATAGGGCTGAAATAGTGATAGGTGCCATAATGGTTTTGAGCGGCATCCATGAAGATTTCCTGCGTAGTACCCGCGCTGCCCGGAGCATATACGATCCCGTGCACGGAGATCGCCAGAAGCGTGTCTTCCCGTATGCTGTTGCTGAAGTATTTGGCAATACTGGTCGCAAATACATTGCTGGGTTCATGGCCGTAAAACCAGGTTGGTATGGCTAGGCTGGCCTTTCCGCCTGCATATTGATCCAATACCTTCAGTGCCTGTTGATGATACCCATCGCTGGTGAAATGAGGCGCTTCCGAAAGGATTTCAATGGCATCTCGCAGTTCCCGGTCCGTATATTCACCCATCCAACCGCCCAGGTTGGCGGCTTCCATGATGCCAGGCCCGCCCCCGGAGACGATAAAAAATCCATCGGCAGATAACAACTGTGCTGCTCTGGCTGCCCGATAGTAATTGGGATCATTCCGCAGTATCCCATGCCCACCCATAAAGCCCACACACCTTTTCTCTGACTGCCCATTATCTCGTGTATTTAACAAGGTGCGCAAGGATTCGTCAATCGAATGGTCGTGTATGCGCTGCCAGAGCGTTTCCTGAATGGGTGGATTTTTTCGGTAATACTGAAAATGGCGATAGATAGATTCATCCCGGCTATTCACAAAACTACCATTTCCTCCCTCCAGCAATTCCTGCCAGGTGTATAATTGATTGCGGAAAGGGTTGTAAGGCAGATGGTCTGGAGCTGCATACAAATAACACCCTTTCTGGTATAACAAGAAATGTTGGGCTGGAGTAAGCTTACATCCCAGGAAAACGGTGGTCGAATCGGCTTCCATCAGAGCCAGGTCGTCCATATCTGAGGTCATATCAATGCCCGCCAGGGTGCAACCTCTTAGGGACCTGAACTGATCCAGGTGGGCTCGAACTTCCGCTCGCTTAATGAAGCGTGGGGCAGGAACGGGATGCTCATCACGCATAGATTCCATGTTTTAGCCGGCGATACAGGTTGACTACTTGGGGAATTAAAGGTTGCTGACCGCTATTATCAATTACATAATCCGCTTTAGCTACTTTTTCGGCTTCCGGCATTTGTCGGTCGATTCGACTTCGCACCGCTGCTTCCGTTACACCATCTCGTTCCATCACTCGCCGGACACGGACATTTTCAGGAGCCGAAACCACTATGATTTTATCCAAGGTCTTATAAATGCCACTTTCGTAAAGCAGTGCCGCTTCCCGAAGGGTAAAGGGGACTCCTTTGGTGGCTTGCTCAGCTTGCCATTGCAACCCATCCCTCGCCACAGCCGGGTGAACCAAGCCATTGAGTGCTTCCAGCAATTGGGCATCCCCGAAGACTTGTTGCGCAATCCAGGGCCGATTTAGATCCCCGCTCTCCAGGTAAGCCTGTTCCCCCAATACCTTTGTGATGGCAGTTTTCAACGACTCATCAGCTACCATAAGGGCTTTGGCGCGGTCATCGGCGTAGTACACTGGAATGCCCAGTTTTTCAAATATCCGGCAAACGGTAGTCTTACCGCTGCCTATTCCTCCGGTAATTCCCAGGTGCTGCATAGCTTGAACAGAAAGGAAGACTAAAGTAGCTAATTTGGACACATAAGCTTTGCTAAAAGTTACCCATTTTGGTGATGGAGCGCTTTCCCATCTAATAAAGGAGCAGATTGGCAATTTTGTATTTTGACGCTTACTGGTATGGCAAGATTTAGGCAAAATCATCAACGATCCGGACGTGGGGCGAGCTCATTAGTACGCCTTTTACTGTTTATGCTGATTGTCTTTGCAGCCCTATTGGGATTTATCTTTTACCAGTTGAATGCCGTCCCGGCAAAAGAGACGCTCTATTTTTTACCCGTTGGAGGTAAGGGTAAAGTAAGTACAACGGGGCGAATAGCGATTTCAGAGCTGGAAGACGGGTCGCCCGAATGGATTGCCTGGGAATTGGGTCCCAAGGCATCGAAAATGCCTCCGCTGCCCGAAGCCTGGTATACCGTTTTCCCGGATACCAGCTTGCCGGCCTGGGCAACAGAATTTGGTTCCTTGCAAGTGATAGCGGGTGTCACAGATTCGATAGGGTATCGGGTCGTGTTGGACCTCAACCCTCCAGAGCAAAAAGGGGTAGGTTTTTTATGGGCCAAAACGAAACCCTATCTTTCCAGTCGAGTGCGTATGTTACCGATTGATTCTATTGAAAAAGTTACCGGCCTGGATTTTTTTCCGGAATTTATTGCTCCGGTTTTGCAGGATAGCCTGGAAGGAAAGATTGATTCTTTGGCTTGGAGCGGTGTAGGGACCTACTTTGATTCTACCAGAACGACAAACCAATAACCCGAATAAGTATATCCGATATGGCAAATCAGTTGTCTGCTTTTACAGATCTTATTGACGAGAAATACGCATTTAAAGGGGAAAGCCTTGATTTAGGCGGCGCCATGCTCGAGGGGGAAACCCTGACTGATCATTTAGTGCGGCTCCCACTCAAAACCCTGAATCGACATGGGTTAATTAGCGGGTCCACCGGATCGGGCAAGACCAAAACCCTGCAAATCGTAGCAGAATTGCTAAGTTCTAAAGGTGTTCCTTCCTTGCTGATGGATATCAAAGGGGACCTTAGTGGCATAGCAGTGGCCTCCGACGGGCATCCTAAAATTGATGAGCGCCATGCGAAAATCGGATTTCCGTTTGAGGCAGGCGATAGCCCGGTAGAATTTTTAAGCCTGTCCGATGAGCCCGGCTTACGCCTTCGGGCAACGGTTACGGAGTTTGGCCCCGTCCTGTTTTCCAAAATGTTGGACTTGAACGAGACCCAGACCAGCATAGTGGCCGTGCTGTTTAAATATTGCGATGATCATAAGATCCCACTGATCGACCTGAAGGATTTTCGAAAAACGTTGCAGTTTCTTACTACGGAAGGGAAAAAGGAGATTGAGGCTGAGTACGGCCGCATCTCGACTGCTTCTGTCAGTGCTATTATGCGCAGAATCGTTGAACTGGAGCAACAAGACGGGGATCGCTTTTTCGGTGAACCTTCCTTTGAGGTGGAGGACCTGCTCCGGAAAGACCGCGAGGGTAGGGGAATGGTATCGATTGTGCGCCTGACCGATGTGCAGGACAAACCCAAGCTGTTCTCCACCTTTATGCTGCAGCTCTTGGCAGAGATCTATTCGACTTTTCCGGAGCAAGGGGACAGCGATAAACCCGAACTGGTCATCTTTATCGACGAAGCACACCTGGTCTTTGAAGAAGCTACCGATGCACTGATGGACCAATTAGAAATGATCATTAAACTCATTCGTTCCAAGGGGGTGGGCATCATCTTTGTCACGCAAAACCCCATTGATATTCCGCCCGTTATCTTGAGCCAATTGGGGCTAAAGATTCAACATGCGCTGCGGGCCTTCACCGCCAGGGACCGTAAGGCGATCAAATTGGCAGCTGAGAACTTCCCAATTACAGAATTTTACGAAGTAGACCAATTGCTTACCCAGCTGGGAATCGGAGAGGCCCTGGTTACGGCGCTCAATGAAAAAGGGATTCCTACGCCTCTGGTACACACTATGCTGAGGGCTCCCAGATCCAGAATGGATGTGTTGAGCCAGCTAGAAATTGATCAGATTCTGGACCGCTCCGACTTGCTGGATAAATACAATACAGACCTGGACCGGGACAGTGCCTATGAGATCCTGACGAAGAAAATTGAGCAGTCGCAGGAAGAAGCACATCGTCAAAGAATGGAGGAAGAGCATCAGAAAACCCGATCTCGAAAAGCAGAAAAAAGCAGCTTGGAAGTTTTTTTGAGTAACCCTACAACGCGACGAATTGGGAATACGGTTGCTCGGGAATTAACAAGAGGCATCATGGGCGTATTGGGTATTGGATATACCCGCAAACGAACCAAAAGATAGGAGTGTCCTATTCATCTTTTACCATGATCAACCTGGACTGATAGTCGCGCTTGAAGGAGGACCAGGGTTTGGTTTTGTGATAATCGCCATAGAAGTAGGTAAGGATCATTTCAAACTCCTCGGGAGATTTAAAACCTACGATAGACTGAATGTATTCCCCATTTTCATCCAGGAAAATGATGGTTGGATAGCTTAATCGACCTCGTAATAAAGTAGCGGCGAGTTCGTGATGCCCTCTTTTCCCGGTACTCACGAAGCTGTAGGTTTTTCCATTGTATTTGATATCCTTTTTGGTCTCCGCATCAAACTTGACGGGAAAGAACTCTTCATTCAGGAATGCGGCAATCTGAGGATCGCTAAAGGTTTGAGAATCCATCCGTTGGCACCAGGTGCACCATTTTGTATACACCTTCAAGACCACTTTGCGGTCTCTGCCCAGGTCAGCTTCAACAAAGTCTTCCCAATCTCGCCAAATCACTTTTTCGCCTTGCTCGGAAGAGAAATTGTAGAAATGGTCAATTGACTGGTCTCCAATGAATAGCTGCAACCCTAGTACGACAAATGTGAGTACAAATACTTTCATCCCGTAAGTTTCCTGATTCCGACTGTGTGTACGAAAATAGCAATAGGTAAACACCTTTTCCACATGTGAGCGGGATAATTGGGGGCATTTTAATTTAAGTTTAACGAACCTGAAGCCTGGGATACCTATATACATCCAGTCGATTTTCTCCTATTTGATAGGATTGAGCAGGAGCGAAATGCAGGCTAGGTGCGGGAATGCCTCCAGAAAAGGTATTTGGCCCCGTGAGGATTCGGGCTTCATCCCACAGGTCTTGTTCCATAAACTGCCGAATCGTGTAAGCCCCGCCTTCGATCAGTAAAGTACCTATTTGGCGATCCAGTAAGGCTCCCAGCAGGGCCTGTAGTCCGGCCGCTTCCAGGATTTCGACATTGGAGAAAGGATAGGGTTCTGTGGTGGCTCCAGGCTGGATTACCCGAATAGTAGGGTGCTGATCCAGCCACAGGTTCAACCCATTTGGCAAAGCACACTTGGGATCAAGTACCACTCGAATAGGAGAGGGGCCAAAAAAATACCGATTGGTTAAGGAGGGGTTGTCCGTAAGCGCAGTCTGGTACCCAATCAGGATAGCATCTACTTCAGACCGCCATTTATGAACTAATCGGCGAGCGACAGGATCAGTGATCCAAAACTGGGATGGAGGGGCCGGGGCAAAATAGCCTTGCGTAGTCTGGGCGAATTTAAGGATGATGTACGGCCTCTTTTCCCGTTGATTGGTCCGGAAAGGTTGGATCAAGGCTTCTCCTTCTTTTTCCAGTATGCCATGGGTTACTTGTACGCCCTGTTCCCGTAGCAATTTAATGCTTTTTCCCTGCACACCTGGGGCCGGATCTATACTGGAAAGAATGACGCGAGGAATTTGGTGCTCCAGGATTAATTTGGTGCACGGAGGGGTTTTGCCATAGGTACAGCAGGGCTCCAGAGACACAAAGAGAGTGCTTTGGTTGAACAGGTGCCGGTTGGCAGCCGGTACCGAACCAACAGCTTGTACTTCTGCATGGGGGCCACCAAATGTTGGATGATACCCTTCGCCGATAATCCGATCATCCACCACCAATACCGCACCCACCATGGGGTTGGTCTTTACCCTGCCTGCACCGAGCCGGGCGAGTTGAAAACAGCGCCTCATCACCAGTTCTTCAAAGGTCAATGCACCCATTTGTCCAACATCTTGCCTATTAGTTCTTTCCAATCTTCCTTTTCAGTAAATTAAGGCATTCCTTATTCCCAATCTTATTCCATTGTAAAACCTTAAACAAGTCAACAGCATATAGCCATATTACATATTTAAACCGGAAACAGTGCTCTACAAGATTAAGTTAAAGAATGCGGATGATTCTGTATTGGTAGACGATGCTGTGTACGAATACTTGATCAATGACCCGTATCTGGTAAGGATTGACCTGGTAAACAACTTGAGAAAACATTCCAGCGGTTGTGCTGTGTTTCAAAAGACCTGGAAAAAGGCTACCGGCGGCTACAAGACCGAAACCATTTACCTGCATAAGTTGATTGCAGAGAAGTTCCTCAGCCACACCAAATCGCCAAAAAAGAAGTTAGTCGGTGCCCAAAATGGCAATAAACTAGACTGCAGATTGGAAAACCTGATCTACCGGTCCCGTTCTGTAGCCAGCCGCCAGCGCAAAACCAGCAGTAAAGTTGGTTATACCGGAGTGTACAAGGAAAATAACCGGTATCGCGCCGTGATTTCAGTCAATCGAAAGTCGATTCACATTGGCATGTTCGCAACTGCAGAGGAAGCTGCTCTGGCTTACAATAAAAAGTCGAGAGAGCTTTATGGAGAAGATGGCAAGATCAACGTCATTAGCCAGCGCAAATCAGCTATGGTTGAAGAAGGTTGATCAACTTTCTTTCCAGCAACGCGTCATTTCTCGCTTTCCAGGAGGTCCGGGCAAGGATTCGGTCTTGAAGCCAACCGCACGAGCTGTTCGCTTGAAGGCGCCTTTGGCGCAATAGGTCACCATCGTGCCTCCAGGTCGCAAAGCCTTATAAATCTGCTCGATGACCGGCTCTTCCCACAATTCGGGTTGGGCGTTGGGGGCAAAGGCATCAAAATAGCAAATATCAAACTGATTATCAGCTTGATAGTCCTCAAATTGAACTTTTCGTTTCCTAAAGGTGAAGTTGGGAGTAAGCGGATGATCTTTTTCCCATTCAGAAGTGTGAAAGGAAAGGAATTCAGTCCTTTTTTGAGGCACATCCAGTAGGGTAGGGTAGTTCAATTGTGCTGCCTCTTCCTGCATAATCGGAAATGCCTCCAGGGCTTCATAATATATTTTCCAACCTCTTTTTTCGGCTTCCAACAAGCTCAGGAACGCATTTAAGGCGGTACCCAACCCAAATTCCAAAACGGCAACCGAAGCTTTGCCGGGAGCAATGGAAAAGAGGCCTTGATCGAGGAACACATGTCTGGATTCCTGGATGGCGCCATACTTGCTATGATAGGACACGCCAAACTCGTTGGACAGCAGGCTATGCGAACCGTCTTGAGTCAGAATTAACTCCCGTTCATGCATATGATTTCAATATGATCGGCGATGGGAATAGGGGCTGCGGCTTTTAACCTACTAAAGAACCCCTGCGCATACGGAATAGAAAAATGGGAACTTAGAATATAATGCTGCCAGCAACATGGGCACCCCATTCGATTGCATCTCCGATAGTGAAGTTGGTGGGGCATCCTACGCCGCGGTTGCAAGAGAATGTAGTCAAAACAACTGCAGCCAAGCCAGCTAGTTTAAGAACCGAGATCTTTTTCATTGCGTTTGTCGTGTTTGTTAACCTTAGTTTTCCAAAAAGCTCAGTGAAAATAATAAAACCCTGCCGAATCAGCAGGGAGCTTTTCTAAACGGATGTTGCCATTTTCCAAGTTGGGAGTAAGACGATCGACCTCCCGAAGGGTCACTACCATCTATACCGACCTTCATCAACAACTTTCTTTTTTTAGTCATTCTTCTACATCAATAAACCTGAATGCGTGCTATAAGGTTGCTATTATTGCAATGACATAGGGTCAGGTTTATCCTACCTTTTCTATTTTTGTTAACCAAAACGAATCCAGCAAATCATTTCGTATGCCTAAAGAACTTGCCTTACGCGATGCCCTGAATGAAGCCATGAGTGAAGAAATGCGCCGTGACGAAACGGTGTTTCTCATGGGAGAAGAAGTAGCCGAATACAACGGAGCCTATAAAGTGAGTAAAGGGATGCTGGATGAATTCGGCGCCAAGCGCGTGATTGATACACCTATTGCGGAACTCGGGTTTGCCGGTATTGGGGTAGGGGCCGCGATGAATGGCCTGCGGCCTATTATAGAATTTATGACCTGGAACTTTGCCGTCTTAGCGTTTGATCAGATTGTAAATAATGCAGCCAAAACACTGGCACAGTCTGCCGGTCAATACAATTGTCCGATTGTTTTTCGAGGTCCAAGTGGTTCTGCCGGACAACTGGCGCAGCAGCATAGTCAAACGTTCGAGAGCTGGTTGGGCAACGTACCGGGGCTTAAGGTGGTTAGTTGTATAGATCCGGCTGATGCCAAAGGTCTGCTGAAATCCGCCGTGCGGGATGATGATCCGGTATGCATGATGGAGTCCGAGATGTTGTATGGTCACAAAGGCGAAGTGCCGGATGGAGAGTATTTAGTACCTATCGGCAAAGCTGTGGTGCGCCGGGAGGGTAGTGATGTAACGATTGTTTCCTTCAATAAACTAATGCTCACCGCTTTGGAAGCAGCTGAAGAACTGGCCAAGGATGGTATTTCGGCTGAGGTAATTGATTTGCGAACCATTCGCCCCCTGGATCATGAAACCATTGTCCGATCGGTCATGAAAACCAATCGACTGGTGGTCGTAGACGAAAGCTGGCCAATGTTCGGTGTGTCTGCCGAGATCGCCTATGAGATTCAGAAATATGCCTTTGATTACCTGGATGCGCCGATCGCGCGGGTGAATAGCGCGGATACCAGTTTGCATTATTCTCCGGTTTTTGTGGAGGAGTTCCTGCCGAATCCAGCCAAGATTATCAAAGCGGTGAAAGAGGTGGCATATGTGAAGTAAGACTCAAGATTTTCAATTTCTTTAGTCGGGTAGTTGTTCTTAAGGAAGGTTGGTGATGTTACTGGCTTTAATGAGAATATTAGAAACACTTATTTAACATAATATAAATTATAGGGCAAAAATAATAGAATTTTCATTCCAGATCAATCATTCCGTTGCGTACAGCAAACAACACCAAACCTATACTAGAAACTACCGAACAGTAATCTATTATCGGTAAGAAAATACTTTGAGATGTGAGGGTTCCCAATCCTCCAAACGCTCCCACATCCGAAAAAATTCGCCATTTGACAATTGTAACTCACCATTCGGTACTCCCCTCTCCTACCCCTAAACAAGCTTTTCCAAACTAGTTCCCAACCATTTCGCTTGAACCGGGAATAGATTAGCAGTATATTCCGGCCGATAAAGGATAAACGATTAATAACCAACATAGATAACCATTACTAAAGCGCCTAAGATGAAAGCAATGAAAAAGATCCAATTACCCGTTTTTGGGTTCCTGGCAACTGCCCTCTGTCTGCTTCTAATCCCGGCTGATGCTTACTCCTGTACCAGAGTCGTATATCAAGGTCCTAACGGAAACGTCATTACGGCCCGCTCAATGGACTGGAAAGATGACATTCCTGCGAACCTTTGGATCTTCCCCAAAGGAATGGAAAGGGATGGTGCTGTAGGAACCACCTCCATAAAGTGGAAATCCAAATACGGCAGCGTGATAACAAGTTCTTGGGATATCGGCTCCTCAGACGGGATGAATGAGATGGGGCTGGTAGGTAATTTACTTTGGCTGGTCGAGTCGAAATATCCAACCTTTGAAAAGGATAAAGACATACCGGGGCTTTCCGTTTCGCTGTGGTTACAATATGTGCTTGACAATTTCTCAACAGTTGAGGAGGCGGTTGCTGCCCTAAGCGAAGAAGCGTTTGTGATCGTCTCGTCAAATATCCCCGGCACGGAAACCTTTGTAACGGTGCATTTATCCATTTCGGATAAAACCGGGGATAATGCCATTTTCGAATTTATAGATGGCAAGTTGGTCATTCATCACGATAAGTCGTACATAGCAATGACCAATTCTCCTGTATTTGAGGAGCAATTGGCGATTAATTCATACTGGCAGGGTATTCCAGGAACCATTATGCTGCCCGGGACAAACCGAGCTGCCGATCGATATGTAAGAGCTTCCTATTATATTAATTCAATACCAAAAACAGATAATACGAGAGTAGCTATCTCCAGTGTTTTCAGTGTGATCAGAAACTGTTCCGTCCCTTTCGGCATATCCTCACCGACAGAACCCAACATTTCATCTACTCGATGGAGAACGGTGGCCGACCAGAAAAATCTGGTTTATTATTTCGATAACGTCCTGAATCCAAATGTGGTCTGGGTGGAATTTGATAAAATTGACTTTAGCGAGAATGCTAAGGTGAGGAAGCTCAGTTTGGAAAACAATGAGAACTATTCAGGTGAATCGTCTATGAGTTTTAAGGACGCTGAACCTTTCACCTTTGCCGGCTTGGAATAGGTAGTACACTCTTTTTAAGGACTATATTGCCCGAGTGGTTACAAGCACCGGGCACTTACTAAATTATAAGGTTTAACTCCTAATGAAAAAGGTAGTTAGGCTCATCATTTAGTGCAAAAATTCCCAGCTCCATCCCTATTGAGTTGGGTCCAGTCGTTTTCAGGATGGAAGTCACCCCTCTGACAAGGGCATGCAATACCTCCTACCCTACAGGTTCTCACGCACGAATTTAATGCCACAAAGTTGCATTAGATAGTAGCTTTATTAATTTTGCAACACCGTTGCATTAAACTCTTGGTATCCAATGATTCAAATCCAAAACACCTCCAAATCATTTAAGGGCGTACCAGCCGTACAAAACCTGAATCTAGAGGTTGGCGAGGGGGAAATATTGGGACTTCTGGGAGCAAATGGTGCCGGAAAATCCACTACCATTCATATGCTTTTGGGGTTTATCACTCCCGATTCAGGCACCGTAGCTATCTATGACAT
>CAZXLD010000073.1:0-14086 GCA_964641965.1 uncultured Saprospiraceae bacterium
CAAACTTGAGTGGTCAATGCGTGTATCAATACGCACACAACAATTAGCGCTAATCCAATTAAAATACTTGGTCCCATTTTATGCTTTTAAAACCAATTATCTTTTATTGATACCGAGATCTATTCTTTTTTCACCAAAGCGGGTGTTGTCCATGCGCCACTGAGAGCCTCATCTTTGGGGCCATACAATCTTAGAACCGCATAAAAAGGGCCATCAGGAGCCGGCAGCCAATTGTTCTCTAGTTCCTTCCCTGGTGACTCATGCTGCAGGTAAAAGGTTAAGGATCCGTCATCCGCATAAACCCAATCGTCCTTAGTGGTGGTATTCAGAAGGTACCGATCCAAAGGATTGTCTACTAACAACTGAGTCTGACCATCGTACATGGTCATAGACCAGAAGGCTCTCACCGGGGGCTCTTGTCCTTTTTTAAAGGTGATGGTATAATTGTTCTTAGAAGCGTCAAACGCATTACCATCAGCATCTACTAAAAAACTAGGGTAAATGGCCTCGTGGCCTGAGTTTCCATACAAGCCCAATTGCGCTGCGCAAGAGCGAATAAGGTATGGATTGTCTTGATTGTAGTTTTCCTTGGCGCTTTTAGTCAAGTAATCTCTTGTCCCGAAAAACTTATTGGTTACTAAAGGGTCAGAAGAAATTTCCTTTAAATAAGAGTTGATTCTGTCCAGCCCTTCTTTAACGCCATCTTCGATTGCCGTCTGGACTTCTGGTGAGAAGTTGTCCATGGAGAATGCGCCTTCTGCCCCAATTCCAATCTTCATCATCTTTTCGCGAATAGGCGCATCCAATGGGTTTTCACTCATTTTTTCCATCATGAAATCTAGATAGACAAATGCCGCAGATGTGAATTGATCGCCTTCGTTCCATGCCGGAAAATCGGTATACACTTTCTGCTCGGGTCCATCCACGCCAAGAAAATCACTTAAGGAAGAAAATGCATACTCGGCCTGAATATTTTGCACGTTAACGATATCATCACTATTGAACAATTGTGTTCTCGCGATGAGTTGGAAGTAATCCGTCTCACAGTAAATGATGTCTGTGATGCCTTCCGGTTTTTCGCCCATCCATCCTTCTTTCGCAATCAGGTAGTTTCCGGCTTCTATGCCAGTGGTAAGCGACCCCACATATCCAAAATTATGAGTGTATAAATCTATCAGCTGAAAGCTGTAGTAACGGTTTTCATCCATTTTAGGAACGGAAAGAACTGTTGGCTCTTGGCTTATATCTGCCCAAAATATACAGTAAGGCGTATCAGAGTTTGGTGAAACAACTGCTTTGTCTTTTGGTGTCCAAACCTTGCTGTCGCAGGACTTCACATTGAAATCACTTTTAAACTGACCGGACTCTTTGTTTAAGGTGTAATTCCATACCGTCTTGTAATTCACCACCAAGGGGAAGCCAAAAATGAAAGCCTCTTTGGCGATTTGTTTGGCTTCATCTGGAGAAATTTCAGAAGACTTCTTTTGTGACTCACAAGCGAAGAATAGGGTAAGGGTATGAGCGAAAATAATGCTATACAGTAGGGACTTCGTACTTTTCATTTTTAGATAGTTAGATAGTTAGTTAATCATTCTGACTTTACCGGCTCTGGCATGTTATACCTTCCGTTGACGATAGACATGTAGGGTCCGTAGTATCTTGCTGTAAACCTAAAATCTCCCTCGGGCGCAGGAAGCCAGTTTTTAAGCTTTTTAGGATCCGTTGGTTTATCCTTCTGGACATATATGATCAGTTGCTCATCTTCGATGTGCAGCAACCCCTGCTGTATCATGAAGCTGTTGATCGTATACCTGTTGATGGGATTGTTTACAAAATATCCGTCTTTGTTGTATATGGGGAGGGACCAAAACTGAGTAACCGGTGGCAGATCATCCATGTTAAAGGTGATGGTGTAGTTATTTGCAGAATTTAGCTGCTCTCCGTCAGCATCAACAAATCTAAATGCTCCGGCATGGGAGACATTCTTATCCGGCCCTGCCCAGCCGGCATCTGCCATCACTGCACGGTCCACCCAACGGGTTTCAAATCCTCCGGAATTTCGAATGACCATCCAGTTGTTCATATCAATCAGGTTCGTTTTAAGCGTTTCCCGAACGTGTTTGAATCCTGCATTAAACCCTTTTGTAAGGCCCTCCTTAACACCAGGATCCAGATCACCCCAGAGGAAGTTTCGTCCCTTGCCGATTCCCACCTTCGCAAGTTCTGCTAAAAAATCCTGCTCCTGTCTGGAGTCAGCAATCAGGGTCATTCCCGGGTCGTTCAGGACCATATGAAGCAGTGTGAAGTAATCTTCAGGAGTTTGATGATCTACCTGTGCATTCGCAATTTCTGACATGCGGGGATAGACGGGATAATCTCCCTTTCTTACCGGGGTATCTGAATTCCTGATGCCTTTTCGATCATTCTCCAGCCATTTACTTAATGGAGTCAGGGTAATTTGATCCTGAAGCCTATTGATGTGTTTTACTTCCTCCGGAGTTCCATGTTCAACGGCAATCCGAACAAACAGGTAGCCCATATCAGATGTTGCCTGAATGACATCGGAGGATACGAAGTCTTTGGGAATGTCTCCAGCATAGCCGACCGGTCGGACAAAATACCGGCGGGCCTGCGTTCCATTAAACTGATTTCCCTTCATGACATAGAAGATTCCATATTGATCCATGATCTGAAGGCTAAAGTACCGGTCAGTAATCTCGGGCATTTCGATCACCAATGGTTCGTCCTGAAGGTCAATAATTCCAGTTCCGTAAAGGGTAGTGGCATTTGGAGTCACCACAGGAAACCCTGAATTCGGGTTGAGTGGTTTACGAATATTGAACAATCGATTGACCCCCTGAAAACTTAGGTTATCCTTTGAATCGTTTTGTGTATAAATCCATCGCTGCCCATAAAAAATGACTTGTTGCAATCCATAATAATAAGCCTGTTCTCCTATGGAATCAATGTTTACGGTTTCCTCGGCCTGACCTGTTCCACCTTGCTGACATGAAATCACACCTGTCTGCGATAGAATAACCAATAATCCTAAAATAATCTTCTTCATGCGATGTGATTTACTGATTTCTATGTTCAATTTCTGGCACCTTCCAGCTACCGTCAAAAAAGGCGTCCTGCGGACCATAGAGCCTCATCAGCATGTAGAATGGTCCCTCCGGTGCAGGCAACCAATTGCCTTCCTTTTCTTTTCCCGGATTGTCTGCCTGAAAGTAGAGGGTTAGTGAACCATCTGCGTTGAAATTCATGTCGGGAAGCATGGGGGAATTTAGAATGTAGCGGTCAATAGGATTTTCAATCATGAGTTTCGTCTTGGCATCGTACATGGTGATTGACCAAAATGCCTTGACAGGAGGCAGCTCATCCTTTTGGAAAGTAAGTGTGTAATCCCCCGCCGATCCATCCAGGATCCTTCCTTCAGCATCTTTATTCAGCAATGGGTAAGATGCCTCCTTCGGATCATTCGCTCCCCAGCCCAGTTGCGTGACGGTAGCTCTTAACAGCCAGTCATGATTGTAATCCTCCGCGGTGTGTCCTGCCAGGTCTATCTTATCCATGTTGTCATTGATTTTTTTTATGGCATTTGTGACGCCCTGGCGGATGGCCTCCTGTTTAGATTTCTCCAGCGTGCTGAACTCAAACGGTTTACCGGCGCCAACCCCCAGAGGGCGAAGTGTTTCCAGGAATTCCCTTTCCTCCTGGTCTGTTTGAATAAACTGCAGGCAGAAATTTATATAGCGGATAAAATCATTTCCGGTAGCATTCTGTGACCATGGAATGAAGGATCCTGGTTTGGGCTCATTCCCCTGTGTACCTAAAAAATCTGAAAGCGTCTGAAGCTGATATCCGTCCTGAACCCTGGCGACATTTGGCATATCTTCACTGTTGATCAACTGAGTTCGACAAACGGTAAAAATAAAATCCGTACTGCTGTAAATAACTTTGTCAATATTCTCTGGTACATCTCCTTCCCAACCCTGTCTGGCGACCATGTAATTCCCTCCATTGTTTCCCGTCGTTCTCGTGCCAATGTAGGGAAGCAGGTAGGTACTTAGGTCCTGAAACATGACGGAATAGTATCTTCCTTCTTCAATCGTTGGGATGGTAAGAATTTGGGGCTCGTCACGGACATCCAGCCACATAATGCTGTAAGGGGTATCACTGTTAACCGAAACTACTGTGCTATCCTTTGGACCAAACACACGCCGCGTGTTGAAGATATTGTTGAAGGGAGCTTTAAACTCTACATTAGTTGGATCTACTGCATAGAAATACATGGTTTTGTAACTCATGATGATCGGCAGAGCGTAGATGTAGGCTTCTTCAGCCAGATGCGTAAGGTTGGCTTCATCTGGCGTAATCACTTCGGTAGTTTCTTTTGCTTTTTTCTCTTGTGTATTGTTGCAAGATGCCATAACAAAGGCTAAGCAAATGATTGATAATAGGTAATTTTTCATGTTTGTTTATTTAAAAGTTATGGCCCACACCCAGCGCTACTGTTACGCCTCCGGTATGGCCGCCTTTGAGTTCATAGATTATTTCTGGTGTTAAGTCCCAATGTTGACGGAACTCAACTTCGTAGAAAAGGCCAAGGAGGTAAATAGCCAAATCTTCGTTTTCTTCAAATTCATATCCCCCGCCAATGGTTGCGCCAAGGCCTTGGTAAATTTTATACTCAACAACCAATGCTAGGGAAATGGGATTCTCGCGTTCTATCTCGCGTCCTTCATCATCCTGAATGACATAGTTGGAAAATTCAAAATCACTTTTTAACCCAATGGACCATTTGTCACTAAACCGAAATGTATAGTCTAAACCCCAACTAGGGATGATGGTAACAAAGCGTTTCGAATCAATATTGGTTGCCGAAGGTATGTGGGCATGACCAGTGGCGATAGAAATACGCGATCTGTAGAACGCGTTTTCCTCCTCTGATTCTTGTGCTTGTAATGTCCCCCGTTATGCCAAAACATAAAAGAATTACTGTGTAGCAAATCTTCTTCATAAGTGCCCTAATTAGTTACCTACTTTTTTTACTAACAGCAATGGCATCTGCAATTCGTAAAGGGTATTGAGGATACCTGACAAAGCCGTTTGATCTTTAAGCATACCCACCAGGGTGGTATAGCTATTCTTTTTAGACGGGTTTGAAATAGTGATTTGCATTCCGGATAATTTCATAGAATACGCTTTCGGCAGCTCACCTTCTATTTTTATTTTGTAAATGCCTGGACTGCTAAAATTAAAACTGTCTAATGGCTGATGTTCCTTATTCATATTTTTACACTTTTAAAACGTTAACTCAAATCAATCCATACATTGCATCAAAAGAGCCTAGCGATTTCTGTCTTGTCTAGGTCTAATGTCAAAACGCAATCCTGCCGCGAATACCAAAAACTGCAATAAAATCCTCAGCGGGATTGAGCGCTGGATTCATCAACAACTGAATGTCTGGCGTAATGGTAAGCACTCGCCACAGATGTAATCGGTAATAGATTTCGGCAGTAATTTGATCTCTCAAGTTGTTTTCACTTGCTCCTTGGGGTCTTCCCCAACTCAGGCCAATGCCTGCTCTTGATTTCGGGTTGATTTTGTAACCAACGCCAACATCAATAGATTGTGTACAAAGTGCTCCACCTCCATCAGAATATGCTGCTCTAAAAAAGGGAGTCCATTTATCATACATCCGGTTAAACGAAAATGCCAATCCCCAACCTTCGGGTACCATGGCCGCTTCGCGCATGGCAGAATACCAATAGGTAAGGTGAATGTTGTCTGAGAAACGATTTCCGTAATCACCGATCCAACCTGCTTCTGCGTGGTAGAAATATTCATTGTTTGAAAAGAAATCGTCTAGACTCCATAACGGATCAGCGGGATCCCCATTGGCACTTTCGAAACCAGCCAGCACATATATGTTATCGGTTATTAATCCGCGTACAGCTAAACCAGGGCCTTGATTGGGCAAGGGGATGGTTGTACCTGTTGAGAATGTCAGGTTAAAGAAATCATTCCACGGATCTACCAAGCCGTAAACGTTGGTATAATCTGCTGGATCTAAAATACCGACAAGGAATGACAAACGGTTGTTTAGCAATTGCTGCTGCCAATAAAAGTTGGTTAAACCCCAACCCATATCTTTAAAGGGAACAGCCACTAAACCATTGTAGCCTACATTAAAGCCCAAATCTTGTGTGGCTTGCAAAGCGCCATAGTTGTGCCTGTTCTCTACCTTAAATATTAAAGAACCTTGGTTACCCGATTTAACTCCAACAGGCGACCATGAACCAAACACACGGAAAACACCATTGGCCGCATCTTGCTCATTGTTTGGTAATCCGCCTGTGGCATACTGATAAATGGAAAAATAATCTATGCCGTAACTAAAGTTGCTCTTATTCTTAAGCCCATCTTTCCAGTCAAAATAGCCTTTAAAACCGCTGGAGTGCTTTTGGAGGTTGGCATCGCTGTTTAACTGGCCCGTTACACTGGCAGGGCCAGAACCGGCTTCGTTTACCAACGAATCTCCGGGTGATTCGTTTTGCGCCATTGCAAACAGCGGAAAACAAATCGACCAGAGGATAAGTAGGCTTTTTTTCATTTTCAAAAAAGCTTTAAAGTTTAAAGTGTGTTCTTGTAAACTTTGCCGTCTTTAATAATCAGCTTCAAATTGTTTTCAAAGTCTTCAACAATTTTGATGTCTTCCAATGGATTTTGGTTGTAAATCAAGATATCGGCCATAGCATCTGCTTCAATTACTCCAACTTTTCCGTAAGGATTCCTCTTACCACAAAGTGCAACGGTTTTGCCACCATTTCCTGTAGCTTGAACCATCAATTCTGCTGATGAAAACCATTTTGTACGCAAGGTTAAATCCTGTAATTGCAGCTTTCTTTGTTCCGGATCGTTAAGTAAATCTGTTCCCCAAGCCTGATGAACACCATACTTTTTTACCCATTCTAACACTTGACCTGTATTATCTAGAGCTTGTTGAGCTTTAATGTGCCTAACATCATCAGCAGGGTAGTTAGCTACAATTTGAACCGGAGTAAGCACCTGCACAGACATGTGAACACCATTATCAGCCATCATCTTTATGGCTTCTTCATCCGCCTGACTATTATGGTCCAACGATTTAACACCAGCTTTTATAGCACGCTTAATAGGCTCTGCACTGTGCGCATGTGCCATCACATAGGTGCCATAATCTGCCGCCGCACGTACCGCAGTTTCTATTTCTTCTGAAAATAGCTCATTAACATACAAGGGATCAGTGAATGAAATTACACCACCTGAGACGGCAATTTTAATCTGTGATGCACCTTTATAAAGATTATCACGGGTAGCAGCAAGCACTTGCTGCACACCGTTAGCTGCAAGCGCTACACCAGCTCTTTCAAAAGCATCTTGTGGACCACCCCATTCTTTAGGCAAGTAGTTTACATTTCTAAAATCTACGTGACCTGAATATTGCCCTATAACTGCCTGACTTGGATAAATTCTTGGCCCACGTAAAAGACCTTTGTCTATTGCTTGCTTCATACCTGCAACATCCCCTCCGGCATCTCTAACAGTAGTCACACCTCTCATTAGAACATCTTCTAACTCACTTATCCCAAATGAAACTACGTAGGTTTTTGGAGAGGAAGCCATTACATTAGGTTCTAGCCCTAATACCGTGTGGTAGTGTACATCAATTAAACCAGGTGTTAAATACCCGCCTTTTCCATCAATTACTTCATGGTAACCCGATTCTTTACCTCCGGCATTAACCAACCCAACAATTTTATTCCCCTTAATTACCACGTCTTTACCGGTAATTAACTTCTCGTTTTCTCCATCAAAAACACTTACGTTTTTAATTAAGGTTTCCTTTGAATGATCTACATCGCTTGCAGGTGCATTGTCTTTGAGATAGCTACTGTGGTCCTGAGCCATTGTAACGTTAACCAGCATTACTGCCAAAAGGGCAAGTAAATAGGTTTTCATTGTTTTCATTGTTTTCATTGTTTCACGAACTAATTGTGATTAGTTCTTAAATACTCTTGGGTTAATTTCAATCTCATCTAGTTTTCCTTTAGGAAGTACAGGGAAACGAATTGGTTTTCCGGGATACACGCCTTTTTGAACCTTAGAGTCTTTTACCACAACCACACCATTTACCAGTACAAAAGGAATACCTGTTGATGGCAAGGCGCCTTCGCCTGCCTTGTAGGTAGCGTTATCGGTTACCGTGTTTGGGTCAAACACAACTACATCCGCGTCACAACCAACCTGCATTCTTCCTTTAAATCTAAATTGTGGAATACCACCTAGCTCTTCAAAAAACTTGGCGTGCAGATAACTCATTTTAGAAACCGCTTCCATCAACGGCATAATGTTGTCTTCGCGCACCATTCTTAACACTTTGGCTCTAGGCCCAGCGCTTCTCGGGTGGCAAGACTTGCCTTCATATGGAGTGTCCCAAGGATAGTATTCCGCATTTTCATCTTGAATGGGCATTCCATCAGAAACCACAACCACATCTGGCATGGCTAGCCACTTGCCAACTGCGTCTTTAGGGTTGTTATAAATGATAACCGCTCTGCCTGGGTCGTTCTTACGAACATCTTCATAGGTGGCTTTATCCCAACGCTTGCCATCAGAGGCATTGGTAATATCAGAGTATGTAATTCCCAAAGACTTCATGTTGCTCTCTTCAATTACGTCTGTAGAGGCAATTGTAGAACCTGCAGCATATGGATAAACTTCGCCCCATGTTTTGATTCCCATTTTCCGCGCGTGATTGATCATAGGAATGGTGTATTCCCAATCCTGAATACTATTTAAATGTGCACCCATAAATGCACCGTCTAATAACATAGCATTACAAAGCATTTCTTGAATGCCTAAAGCGCCTTCAGTAGGCGGACGAATACCTGCAAAACGTGTATGACCATTCGCCACTCTGCCATATTTTGCAGCTAACTCTTGATATTTAAACATCTCGTAACTCGTTACGCCATTGGTCATATATCCCACCGGAATCCCAATTCCCAATGCCCCATCTCTGAGTGCATCATCTATCATTTGTAAGATTTCTTTTAATTCTTCTGGGCTAGATAGAGCATTAGACCATCCCATCGGGCGGTTTTCTTTTTTTGCTTTTGCTCCAGCGGCATTTACGATTCCTCCAAATAAGCCTCCAGCATCGTTCCCTAATTCTGCAATTTCAGGTCCGTCTAAAACAGAAACTCTGGCAAACATGGCGCATACGACAGCTCCGTAATTGTTTTGGGTTTTTCCTTCGGCATCGGCATACCATTTTTCGGCATCACGAATGCCTGCCTCAAAATCCATCATGGTGGTTAGTCCATCTCTTAAGGCAACCTTGCGGCTAAAGGCGTCCGTGGCATGCTGGTGGCCTTCTATAAACCCGGGTGCCACAACTAAGCCATCCGCCTTTATGGTTTCTTTTCCCTTGATTTTGTCTTCGGTGATGAGAACAATCTTACCGTCTATGATGCCAACATTTCGCACGGCATCAAAATTGGTTTCAGGGTCCATTACGCGGCCGTTTAGAATAACGACATCGTAAGTTTGTGCCATCATGAAGCCCGACATTAACATGGCGAACAGTGATAGCATTAGAGTGTTAACTTTTTTCATTTGATTTATATTTAGAGATAATAGCTACTAGTTAATTCGTCTCACAGGTTGGCCTGGATAGACATCTTTTAAGACCTTAGATTTCTCTACAACCACAACCCCATTTACGAGCACATATGGAATTCCAGTAGATGGTAATCCTCCATTTTGCATGGTTGAGTTATCCGTAACCGTTTCGGGATCAATCAACACTATGTCAGCATCTTTCCCGACTTGCATTCTACCTTTGTTGGCCATTTGAGGCACACCATTGTCCTGCAAGAATTGAGCGGGCATATAAGACATTTTAGAAATAGCGAGCATCAAAGAAATATCTACTTTCTTTTCTCTCGCCAACCGAAGCAAGCGTGCGTGTGCACCTGCACCGCGTGGGTGACCATTTACGGCATCATAAGGGGTATCCCATGCCAGTGCTGGGCCGCTTCCATCTTTTAAGGAAAAAGGGAAAGCATCGCTTCCTAAAATGGTATTGGGGTTCGCTAAACCTGCATGAACAACCTCGTCCGTAGCATTGTAAAACATAACAGATGTACCAGGGGCTGTTTTTACTAATTCTTCATAACGCTCTTTGGTTAAGGGTTTTAGAGTGGATACTTCTATAATGTCTTTGTAATCACGGCCCATGTTTGTTTGGTAGTTATCAGGGTGTAAATAATCTGCTGCTACGATGGTTCCGCCATAGTTATATGGATATATTTCTCCAATTACCTGAATGCCTTTGGCTCGCGCATCGTCAATAATTTGTAATGCCTCCGGTGTAAGAGATAAAGTCTGAGCTGTGATGTGCTGAATAATGAGTCCTCCGCCATAAGCCTCCTGAGGCCCCATCATTTCAGACATGCCAAGCAGGCCGCTTGCTGGAGGCATTTGACTTGAATAACGACCGTGAACGGCCACAAAAGTGCCATACTTTCCCGCTAGTTTTTGTGCTATGGTAGATTCTTGTTGCGTTACGCCAGCCACCATATATCCAGGGCAATGACCAACACCTAAAGCACCTTCTTTTAATCCCTCCTCTAATTTTATAGCCACTTCGTCTATTTCTTCGTGTGTGGCAATGTGAGTAGACCACTTCATTGAAGTATGCGTTTCTTTTGGCAACTGCATGTCATATAGAAAGTCCCCAGAAAATTTAGATTCGTAACCATTATTGAAAGTGTGCTCTCTGCAACTTAAGGTGCCAACGGAGGCTCCATAGTTTGATTGTGATTTTCCTTTAAGGGCAGCGTACCATTCGGCAACAGGATATACTCCAGCCTCAAGTTCAAGGGGTGTAGTCACACCATCTCTTAAGGCCAATTTTTGCCCAAAAGGAACAGCTGTATTGTGGTTATGGGTGTCTATGAACCCGGGTGCCACAACTAAGCCATCTGCCTTTATGGTTTCTTTTCCCTTGATTTTGTCTTCGGTGATGAGAACAATCTTACCGTCTATGATGCCAACATTTCGCACGGCATCAAAATTGGTTTCAGGGTCCATTACGCGGCCGTTTAGAATAACGACATCGTAAGTCTGTGCAATAAGCATTGATGATAAACTCACCAACACAACTGTAATAATTGAACGTAGGTTACTTCTCATGTTTAGAAGAATTCTGATTTTACTTTGATAAAAGTATAGGGAGCATCAAAGCCAAAACACCCCCAAAAGGGTACTTTTCTAAAACAGAGAAAATTGGATAACGGAACTTGTTAGGAATTCAAATCATGCCTAACTCTTGCGCCTTTTTGGCGGCTTGAATACGGTTATGGACATTCAGTTTTACATAACAGCTTTTGAGGTACTTCTTTACTGTTTCAGGGGAAAGAAAGAGGCGTTCGGCTATTTCCTTATTGCGCAAGCCCATGGCTAAAAACTGCATTGTTTCTTGCTCTCGTTCTGTTAGCTGTTCTAAATGGTCTGGTTTTCTTACCTGAGACTTGGGAGTTGATTGACTGATTTGCAATTGACTGTGAATATCCTCCAGGTAAGACTTTCTAGGGGTATTCAATTGAATGTTGTCCATTAGACTTTGCATTCTATCACCATACTGCACAAAGACCCCGGTGAATGCGCCAGGTTCTCCTAGCATTAAAGCTTGTTCTATTAATTCGGTGCTCGTTTCAAAATCATTATTCTTGGCAAAATAAAGCGCCTTAACAATGAGTAATTGAACTTTCAAAAGTGCAATATTCCGTTCTTCGGCAAAGGTCATTAATTGTTGAGCATAGTCTAAGGTGGGTTGTGGGTCTTCTATTAGATCAAAGAGTAACTCCGCCTTAATCTTAGTGATATGTGGTAAATAGGAAAACCAAAGTGGAGGTAAAGAAACCAAATCAGCAGAAGCAAGTAAAGCCCTTGCTATTTTCATGTCATTAAGGTACAAGGCACGTTCTAACTGGATGCCTTTTAAAAACCCACTTGTTGCTTTACTATCTACGTCACCTGTAAATGCATTGAGCTCATGAAAACGTTTCTCAGCATTTTTAAATTGGTTAGTCTTGTAGTTGCACAGAATTAAAAGGCAATAAGAAATAACTGAATAGGTCAGTCTGTTCGAGTAGCAATTTTCAATTAGTTTATCCAAATGAACTTGAGCCTCTTCTTGTCTGTTCTGCAAAAAATATGAACTCGCCAAGAAGTAATGGCCCAAATCGATGGATTCTTGGAACCCAAATTTTTTGCCATTGCTAAGTGCCTCTTTTGCCACTACTTCCATCTTATAGTGATTCCCTGCCATGAACAGGCTAACCGAAAGCCCAATATTTAATCGTGAAAAGCAATTTTCTGGAAAACGTTGTGCGTCCAGCTTAGCTTGATTCACTTCGTTCTGTGAAAGTTCTAAATCACCATTTAAGCCAGCTCCAATAACCACCCAGTACATAGCCATGGTGCGCACATAAACAGCGTTTATGGCGCTTTTCTTCAAAGCAAGTTTAGCATGCTTAACGGCAAGGTTCTGATCGGTAAAAATGTACATTTCGCCCAAATGGGCATGGATCTCACTTTGTTCTTCATCAGTTAAGTTATTGTCTTGTTTCAGACTTTTTTCAAACTGAAGAAAAACGGGAATCAATTCAAAAAACTTACCCTTTACATCCAAATAGAAACACTTAGCAGACAATATTAAAATGTTGGCTTTAACAACATTTTCAGGAAATTTATCAATCCATAATCCCAATTTATTCCATTGTTCTGTATTCATAAGGTCATAGCGCTTTCTAATGAATATATCAATGGCAAAGGATTCATTATTTGCAAGTAGTGAATGATCAATGGCTTCTTCATAAAAATCATTAGCATCAAACCATTTTGCTGCTTCTACATGCACAGCTTCTATTTCAGTTTTTGAAAAATTCCTATTCAGTTCACCAACTAAGATATCCTGAAATAAATGATGATAACGAAACCATTCATTTTCGGAATCTAACGGGATTGTAAACAGGTTAGCTTCAAGCAACCAATGGGTAAAATCACTTGCGTGTAATGCAAATGGTAGGTTTGAGCTTAGGTGCTCAATTAGCTTAGAATTAAACCGGTTGAACAAGGCGCTTATTAGTAAGGTGTTTCTAATAACTTTAGGATAATTTTTAAGTACTTCCTGCAATATGTAATCAGAAACCAGCTTTACCTTACCTTTTACTTTAGACAAGCCTATGTTTGGATCTTCTTTGCTATTTACCATGAGGGTAGCCAAACGTAATCCAGTTATCCAGCCTTCGGTTTGCTCAAGTAATTTGTTTATCGTACTCTCTTCTAACCTTACCTTTAAAACGTTTAATAAGAACTGATCTATCTCCTTTTTACTAAAACTCAAATCAGCCATTCGCACATCATTCATGCGGCCATACATGCGAAGATTATGTAAGTTCAATGGCGGGTCTCTTCGTGTAAGAATGAATAGATGCATGTTCTGCGGTGGGTACTTAATCAGAACGTCTAATAAATCATGGATAGACTGATTTTTAATACGATGGTAGTCATCTAAAACCAGCACAAAATCATCCGGTATAAGGTCTAAGTCATTGATTAACACCTCTGCAATGAACGCGACAGGTGGTATTTCAGAGGCTGCTAAAAGTTTTTGAAAATCTTGCAACTCTCCTGGGAAATACTCATGAATACCACCTAAAAGATAGCTCAAAAACTGATGGAGATCGTTTTCATTTTCGCCCAGCGATATCCAGGCAAACTTACATTTACTTTTGTTTAGCCATGCACTTACAGAAACACTTTTGCCGTATCCCGCTGGCGCAGAAACCAAAGTCAATGGTTTTTTAGATGATTTTTGTAACGTTTTAAAAATGTCTTCACGGGTCACAAAATCATCAGCAATGTGAGGACGATATAGCTTTGTATGTAGGATTGAATTCGCCATCTTTAAATAAAGATAAGTAATTACGACCATTCAAATGAAGGGATTAACTAGAGAAGAAAAAAC
>CAZXLD010000074.1:0-13354 GCA_964641965.1 uncultured Saprospiraceae bacterium
AGCTTAGGTAAAGTCCATTTTCAGTTTTAAGGGTCACCGGAGTGTTGACTGCATTCTCCGGAATATAGGTCATGGCTACAGAGACTGGCTCAAAGCTAAGGGCATCAATTTCAGAGAATCGACTGGAAGAATACAAATGCTCGTACACATCCCAATCCCCGGGCTGCCACCAAGCTTGATGATCTCCGGTAAGCGAAAACTGACTGTTCTCTTGTTCAATGACTACTTCTTCAAGGCCTTGCTGTTCCGGAAAAGAATAGCGGAAAGCAACACCATCATCATAGGCTCGAAAATGAAGGGTAAATCGTCGTTTGGTTTCCGACTTTTCTTGGAGATCTACCTTTAGTTGGCGATAGTGGTTACGGACCGTTTCCACCTCGCCCCAAGGCATTTCCCAGGTTTCATCAAACTCATCCATCTCGGTTGCCAAAATCTCCAAATCACCTAATAGCGGCGGTTGTCCTCGAAAATCCATACCAAGAATAGAGGTGTCGATAACCATTTCCTCCTTATGGAAGACCTGGTAGGCAGCCTGGTTATTCTGGGGAGTAAGGAAAAAATCAACGCGGTTATTACCGGCAGGCGAAAATAGCTCAATAGAGGTAGGTGCTTTCTCACGCATACAAGAAATTAAAAAGAGACTGCACAGAAATCCGAGGATATAAAGCTTCTGCATGATCAGTATTTTTCTATCGGGCGTACACGGAAATGAATCGATAGGGATAGATTTCAGGAAGTTGGCTGGCCTCATCCAGTCTACTCAGCTGATCTTCAGATAACTGGATATCGATGGCCTTCAAGTTATCTTCCAATTGCGCCATCGTCCGGGTCCCTATGATGGGACTGCAGACAACGGGTTGGTGCAATAACCAGGCTAATGCGATTTGTGGATAGGAGGCATCCCATTCGGATGCAATCTCTTCAATTTCCTCCAAAATATTCCAGTTTCGCTCCCGATTGCGCCTATGCCAGGCTTCTTCCGTATGATCTGGATGGTCTGCAATGCGCCCTTCTTTGGGTTGTTCGCCCTTTTTATATTTTCCGGATAGAAACCCACCACCAAGTGGCCCCCAGGGCATTAACCCAATTTTCTCTTCCTCAAACAAGGTAGTCAGCTCGTATTCAATATCTCGTACTACCAAACTATATTGATATTGAGCGGCTACGAAACGCTCCCATCCTCGGAATTCGGATAGGGCCATGGCTTTGGCAAGCCGCCCGGCGAAGAAATTGGATACGCCAATATAGCGGACCTTGCCTTGCCTGACGAGGTCGTCAAAGGCCCGTAAAGACTCTTCAACTGGGGTTTGTGAATCCTGAGCGTGCATGTAGTACAAGTCGATATAATCCGTATCCAAGCGCTCTAGGCTCGCCTCTACTTCTTTCATTATGGAGAAGCGAGACAGCCCTTTTTCATTGGGTCCGTCTTGCAAAGGGAAATTGCACTTGGTAGCAAGCACAATCTTATCCCTTCTACCTTTCAAGGCTTTTCCAACAATTCGCTCGGATTCACCTCCTACATAGATATTGGCTGTGTCTATATGATTTCCTCCAGCATCGAGATATCGATCTAGGATGCGAAGGGAATCTGACTCGGAAGTACCTTTTTTACGCTGATCTCCAAATAGCATGGTTCCCAACGTGAGCTCAGATAGGAACAGGCCGCTTCGGCCCAGTCGTTTATACTGCATGGGTTGTTGATGTCGAGATTTGTGGATCGCTTGATACCAAGATAATAGGATATCTAGCTATCAGAATGACTTACCCTTAAAATAAGCGATTGTTTTAAATACCCGGAGGAACTTAAGAGACTATGCCCAACGGATTTAGTTCATCAAATCAGTCTGCCATCGTCAGGTTTTGCTCTACAGATTGTATTCGTATCAATTGGGCAGGAGCATCATTAAGGACCACCAGAAGATGCGGTTTGCCGCCCACTTCTATCGTTCTTATGTGATTGACTACCCCATCCAACCTTAACCGTCCCAGCGGACCAGATTCTACCTTTAAGTCTTTTCCAATTTGAAGGAGGCTCCCGGTATGGGCATCATACCGCCCCATCTCAATATTATTATTATAAAAATTGCCCCCTAGCACAAATTGATCAGCACTAGCCTTAGATAAGGGCTGAATCACATTGATAAAAGAAAACTGGAGTGGATCAGGCAATAGATGCTTCTTGAAACTCAGTTGCCCTGTGTTTTCCAGAAGCAAATGCCTCCCTTCCTCAGCTACTAGTACCTCTGCAGCGTTCAATTTTTCGACTCCAAACAACTCAGTCAATTCAGCAGCTGCCAGATCCTTGGCAAAAAGATATTGCTTCTTAAGATTGGGCAATTGGGTAGTTAGCTCGGCATAAGTTGCAAATGGATACTCTTTACCGTTGCGGTAGTAAGTGAGGATCTGCTCAATTTTTCCGTTATTATCGAAATCATTCAAATAAAGCCGTACCGGTTCTTCGGGGGTAGGTCGCAATTTTGAATTGGCTCCTATTCCTGCGGCTAATAAATCGATATCTCCGTCTCCATCAAAGTCACCCGTTTCAATCGTATTCCACCATCCATATTCATTCCAGAGCACTTTTTTCTGAAACAGTCCGGCTTCATTCATAAAAGCAACTACGGGACCCCAATCCATGGCCAGGAGGAGATCCATATCCCCGTCCTGGTCCAGATCTTTAGCCGAAGCGTCTCTGATTAATCCAACTGCTTGCAGTCCAGGAGCATTGGGTTCGGTGACATTTTTAAACTTTCGATTTCCCTGGTTGAAGAAAAGGCCGGACTCGGGTATTTTCCCGTAGGTTCGGGGCACTGCCCGCCCACCAAAAAAGACATCCTGCTTACCATCTTGATTAAAATCGGCCACAACCACGGCACCAGCTGTCAGGTAGGTATCTCCGAAAGCGTCGATATCTGAAATGAAGTTCTCTTTTCCATCATTCCAGTAGACCCGCTGCCTTCGGGAGACATGCTCATCCCAAAACTCATTCCCTCCCGTTGCCACCACGATATCCTGATTTCCATCCTGATCCAGGTCTATGATTTCGGCGTCTATATCTTCCCAAAGATCGTCCTCCCAGATCTCGGGAGTATTCCCTTTTTCAAAACGGCCATTTGGGGTTTGATAATAAACCACACTTTCATTCTTTTTAGAGGATCCAAAAAAGATATCGGCTCGACCATCCTGATTTAAATCACCGACTGCCGTTGCAGGACCTTCCGCCGACACCATAAATGGAATTAATCCTTCCCGGTCGAACTCAATGAAAAAGTTCTCCTGATGCTCAAAATCCAGGCCCGTGGCCTCCGAGACATCTTCGAATACCATCGGTGTAGCAGGTTTTTGAGAAAGACTGGACCAATCGAATTGGGGCAATCCCTTTCTGTATCGGAAAGTATCTGTCTGATTGAATTGAGGTGCATCTAATCGGATATAACTGTTATCCGGCCAGATCAGGTAAATGTCCCTGACTTGATCCCGATCACCAACGGGTACATGAAAAGGGGTCAAGCTGGCAGATTGATATCCTCGAACAGGCATATACTCAAAAAATACTTTTTGACCATCCTGCTTAAGAAGGAGGACCTTACTACCTATTCCCTGGAGGTTGCCGGCTGCCCCTTCAAAGTGGAATGAAAGGTAATCTTTGGGTTGATCCTGCTGTTGCTCCATCAGCAGATTTTGATATAGGAAAGGAGCGTCTTCCAGGTTATTGGTCACAATATCGAGGTCCCCGTCCAGGTCGAAATCCGCATAGACTGCCCCATTGGAATAACTGGGTTTATTTTCGATCACTTGATCGGTTGCATCCCTAAATCGGAGGTTGCCGGCATTATAAAATAGCTTATTGGGCAATTTGATTTGGGGCATTTTCTCCACCACTACCAAATCTGTTTCTTCCAGATTATCGGTCTGTTGCTTCCACCGGATCTCATTATTAGCTCGGAAGTTGACATAGTCAATGTCATTCATTCGCCTTGGAATACCATTGCTAATAAATAGATCCTTGTATCCATCATGGTCAAAATCCTGGAATAAACCTGCCCATGACCAGTCTGTTGCCTCTATCCCTGCGAACAGGCCAATTTCAGTAAAGGTCCCATCTCCGTTATTAAGTTGAAGATTATTGCGGGAATACTGGTGGTTGTACCCATAACCCAGTTTGAAATGAAATAGACCGTATGAATCTTCGGCCAATGAGCTTTTCAGGATAAACGGATCTTCAGGGAGCATATCCAGAGATAAAATTTCCGGAAGTGCATCATTATTCAAATCGGCTATATCCACACCCATGGAAAACCGACTTGTATGGCGAATTCGGTCGGTCAACTCCTCCTTGAAAGTGCCGTCTTGTTGATTGATGTACAAATAATCATTTTCATGAAAATCATTCCCGACATAGATGTCAGGCCAACCATCCAGGTTCACATCGCCGGTTACAACCCCTAAGCCGTATCCAATGGCAGTGCTGTTGATGCCTGCTTCACGGCTTACCTCCTTGAAACGTCCCCCATCATTTCGGTATAGGCGGTCACCTGCCTGAGGGTGCTCCTCCGCAAACGCCTTCCGTTGGCCAAATGTCCCGTTTGCATGTAAGGAATGATTCAGAAGATATAAATCCAGATCGCCATCCAGGTCATAATCGAAAAAAGTAGCCTGGGTACCGAAAACGACCAAATCCAGGCCATAGGCGCTGGCTTTTTCTTCAAAGACAGGAATACCATTTTCTATGCTTTGACAGACAAACAATTGGTTTTTACCTTTCGCAGTCTGATAATCCCCCATCTGGCTCACATAAATATCAAGTAGGCCATCCTGGTTTATATCCACTACAGTAACCCCTGTTTTCCAACTTCCTTCACCTGCTACTTTTGCATCCTCAGTAACGTCTTCGAATGTTAAACTTCCCTTGTTAAGAAATAGCTTATTGGAAGCCATATTAGCGGTAAAATAAAGATCCGGCAAGCCATCTTGATTAAAATCTGCGGCAGCTACCCCTCCTCCATTGAAGAAGTACATGTAATTGAATACATTGAATTCACTGGTTTGCGTCAGTGGATTTTCAAAATCCAGTCCGGTCTTCGAACTTGTCAACAAGGCGAACCGAGCTTCTTCAACTGACTGCTGATTACATCCCCAACCCAATAACAACAGGGCTGGAAAAATCACTATCCAATTCCATTTTTTCATAATCTCTACCTCTTTCCGTTAGCTATTTCAACTTGAAAAGCTTAGGCTTTTTATTGTTCAATCCAACTACTACAAAATGATCGTCCCCTACTTGAAGGGGCTGGAAATTGCGAGCCTGACCTTTTACAAAAAAGCCCGATACTGCCGGTGTCACCCATTCGAAATTACCTTGCCCTTGATTAAGGAGGGTGTGTCCGTACCCTCCATCCAACTTGGAAAACTGAGGCTTAAATCCCTCGTCATTACCCGCCATAAGCAAGTCAGGTAGTTGATCGCCATTTAGGTCTCCACAATAGATATCGCAAACACAAGAAAGTTGGACTTTAGTGGGTAAGGCTTGCATATTAAATTGGCCGTTGCCCTCATTGAAGGCTATGGCTGACTTGAAATAGCTGCCTAATTTGACATCAGCTTGGTCTAAAATTTCGGGATCAATTAATTCCTGGATGGATTTACGGGCATAGTCCGTGTGCTTCAGATTTTCTTTTTTGAGCATAACCAAATGTTCGGTCAGTTCTCTCTTCATTGGAACCGGCATGTCCTTGCCATCAATTTGCCGGGTAATAATGGCTTCAGTAGTTCGATTCTGGTCAAAATCGGAAACCCAGAGCTTGGCAGGAGCATCCTTCGAGCCGGAAAAGTAAAAATTCTCCCCTCGGTTACCGAGTACCAAATCCTGATCTCCATCTCCATCCAAGTCTGCTGATTCTATACTGTACCACCATCCGGAAAAATCGGATAGATTGGTTGGAAGCCGGGAAAATCTGCTACCTGTCCAACTGAGAATAACCGGAGCCATCCATTCTCCGATCAATACTAATTCCTCTTGGGAATCTCCGTTCAAATCCACACTTTCTAAATCGGTCAGCATACCACAAACCAACAGATCCGGAGCTAGGCTTTCGGTAGCATCTTCAAAGGTCCCATTCCCCGTATTGCGATATAGATAAGATCTTGGATTCCGTCCATACTGATTGGGTACTGAGCGACTAATGACGATAAGATCCAAATCTCCATCTTGATCCACATCTCGTGGTAAAGCCTTGGCTGTATTGAAACCGTTCGTAGGTAAAGCAGCCGGATTTAACGTAAAATTACCGCTTCCATCGTTCACATAAACCCGATCCTGCATGAGGCGGTCTCGCATCATCCGATGGTTTCCTCCAGACCCAACAAAAAGATCCTGATCCAGGTCCCCATCTACATCGAAAAATATAGCCGTTACATCTTCAAAATCTTTGTAAAGATCAAACGCTGCTATTTCTTTTTCTTTGAGCGCTCCATTTTGCTGGATGTATAATTGGGCAGGGAATCCAGCGGCACCGCCTATAAACAAGTCGTCAGCTCCATCGCCATCGGCATCTCCCGCAGCGGTAGCAGGCCCTTCTGCGGATAGCTTTCGGATAACAAGTCCCTCTTCGTTAAAGTCAATATACCGATCCTCCTGATGGGCCGCCAGATCAGTAGGTACTTCCTCTACCAACAGGTTGGGGATTCCTTTTTTCAAGGCTGGACCTCGCCAGGCCATTTTTTCCACTTGTTGATAGGAAACCTTAAACAGTGTGTCAATTGGAATATTTGTAAGAACAGACACGGTGCGATCCGGCCAAACTACTTTCAAGGAATCTACACTTTCTGCTTTACCTAGCCCAAAATGGATTCGATAGTCAATGGAGGACTGAAATCCTCTCGAAGGAATCATCTCAAAATCGAATACTTGCTCCTCTGCAAATACGTAGACTTTTGCTCCGATGGCCTTGGTATTTTTTCCCGTGCCTGCCAAGGCAACAGTCAGGTAATGCTGAGGTGTAATTTGATCTGTCTTGTTTTCAAAGACAAAAGATTTCATATTGAGATTGTTGACCACCAAATCCAAATCCCCATCATTATCCAGGTCCCCATAGGCTGCTCCGTTTGAAAAGGAGGGTTGGTCGAATCCCCATGCTTCTCCCTTATCAGCAAAGGTTAAATCGCCATTGTTGATAAAGAGTTTGTTCAGCTGGGGAGTTGAAGGCATTCTATCTACAACCGATTGCATCTCACCCTTTTCTCCGGTAAGAACCATTTGCTGCACTACGTCATTGGCAAAAAAGTCGATAAAATCCTGGTCCGTTACGTCCTGATATACCCCATTACACACATAGATATCCCGATTCCCGTCATTATCAGCATCAAATAGCAGGGCCCCCCAACTCCAGTCGGAAGCTGCAACACCGCTGTAATGGGCAATTTCAGTGAACGTTTGATCCCCATTATTGTAATGCAGCGTATTTTGCATATACTGGTGATAGAAATCCCGTCTTAGCTTGAGAAGATAGGTATTGTAATTTTCGAAGGTAGTGGTTGTTTTCCGTCGATAATCAGATTCAGGCAGCATCTCGGTAACGAAAATCTCCGGATAGCCATCGTTATTGATATCTGCCATATCGGCCCCCATGGAGGAAAGACTTAGATGAGGCATCCATTCCTTGATTTCCTCAGAAAAGGTGCCATCCCCCTGGTTCACATATAAATAGTCGCGTTCAAAGAAGTCATTGGAGACGTACATATCCGGCCAGGCATCCCCATTAATATCACCTACCGTGATGCCTAAGCCAAACCCGATCAAGCTACCATATATACCTGCTTCTTCGCTAACATCTACGAATTGCCCATTGTCATTGCGCAAGAGCTTATCTCCACCTCCTTTCAGAAAATCGGCCACCGGCCACTCTTCTGCCCTTAGGTCGCGCTTGTTGTTGTAGTTGAGAGTATTAACCGGAATAAAGCTATTGTTGAGCATGTACACATCCAAATCACCATCCAGATCATAGTCGAAAAAAGCGGCGTGTGTAGTATAGCTGTCTTCATCCAACTGGTAGGCTGCTGCTTGTTCTTCGAACGTACCGTCGCCTTTGTTAATGAATAATTCGTTCGCCCGGTCATCCCCTTCCACATATCCTGCATTACACACATAAATATCAAGCAGACCGTCGTGGTTCAGGTCTACCATAACTACACCTGTACTCCAACCTCTTGTCCCTGCAACTTTTGCCTCCTCCGTTACATCCTTGAATTTAAATGCCCCTTGGTTTAGGTAAAGCTTATTGGGCCCCATGTTTCGGGTCAGATAGACATCAATAAGTCCATCGCCATTCACATCTCCTAATGCGACACCACCACCGTTATAGAAATTGCGATAACTGAAAATATTAAACCGTTCAGACTGCTGAATCGTATTTTCGAAATCAATGCCTGTCGCCTCCGGAGTAAGCAACAGGAATCTACGGTCTTCCGGGGCTTCCGAAGTACAGGCTGCAAGTCCAAAACCAAGCAGGCAGATCAAAACAAACCGCATAGAAAAGCAATTGATTAGTAAAACCCAAAGGATAGATAGGGGTGAATCACCGATTGTTAGTCGTACTTTTTTAAAACTTCCCCTTTGGGCTTCAGGGATAGGCAAATATCCAAAAAAAGCGGGTCATCCGGCATGGGATAACCCGCTTTTTATCAAGCTTTACAGCTTATGGTCTGATTATGAAATCAAACGGTAGGCCTTAAAACTCGTATCCAGGATTCTGAGTTAGATTCGGATTAACCGCTACAGCATTGGCTGGGATCGGGAACAATACCCGGAATGGATCAGACTGATCTTTATCATCCCAAGTAGCATTAATGTACTGTCCGAAACGGATCAAGTCCGTACGACGGTGTCCTTCCCAGTACAATTCGCGGCCACGCTCATCCAACAGTGCATCCAGGTCAACTGTGGCTAATGGATCCAACCCGCGCTTGGTGCGGATTTCATTTACGATATCAGCAGCACTCTCAGTTGCGTTGGTAGCACCACGCAGGATAGCTTCCGCCTTCATCAAACGAACATCGGCATAACGCAAGAATACGTAGTCGTTGTCTGCATTATCACCACCATTGTAGTCAATTGGATACTTGATCACCCGAATACCACGAACCTCCAAATCCTCTCCAGCTTCTTGAAGATCAATTTCTGGTGTGAATACCAGCGGATTTCCTCTTCGATCCTCCAAAGCATTACCATCCTGATCAACTTGTTGACCTACTAAGAATCCTACGTTAATACCCGCTACTTCTGTCTGACCAGCATATTCTCCACCGATCCGCTCATCATTGGCATCAAACTTATTATAGAAGTCTGCAATAGTGCAAAAACCATTCCATCCGGAAGGATTCTGATTGTAGTGTAAGGTACAAAACCAACGAGAGCGTACATTTCCAGAATTGGCACCTCCCTCGTTAAGCCCAGTCCAGATATTCTCAGTTGAGATCTGGTCATTATTAGGTGCAAAGTTGTCGAAGTAGTTATCAGCCAAAGTGTAAGCTCGTGGGGAGCTTTCAATAGCATTAGCTAAATCCACAACCGTATTCATGTCCACTTGAGGGAAGAAGGTAGCGTTATTGGTATTTTCAATTACAGCTGTGTTGATCGAGCCATCATCTAAAAGCTTTCCACCGATAATTCCACGGTTCAAATAGGCTTTCATAAGCAAAGCCCGCGCACCATCTTTGTTAGCTGTAATTGCGGGACCATCTGGAAGATCGGGAATGATAGCCTCCAGCTCACTGATTACTAGATCCATCGCTTCTCCTCCAGTGAAAACTGTTGGAGGCAAAAGCAGATTGTCACCCGCTTCACGGAAAGGAACTTGGCCCCAACCATCTGCAATGGTGAATACCACAAATGCACGAATGAAACGAGCTTCCGCTAATTCTTGAGCGCTAGCTACCTCGTCAAAGGTGAGAATATTAGTGGTAGAGAAAACTACTTGAAGGAGGCCGTTGAAAGTCGCTTCAAGGAACTGATGATCTGGTGCCCATCTGTGGTTATGTAACACACGCCAAACACCATTATCATCCCAGTCCGGTCCCCGTGTTGGCCCCATTACCTCATCGGAGGTGTGTTCTTGAGCCGCCCAAACCTGGGCTTGATCCATAAAAGGAGTTCGCAGACCTTCATAGGCTCCCCTGAGCAGGGATTGAACGTCGGCATTAGCATTTAGAAGGGCTTCAGCTTCTTCACTGGTCAGGCTGTCGTTGAGCTCCTCATCGAGATCACAAGCTGCAACAGCGAAGACTAGTAGTAAAGCCGAAAAGCCTTTAATAAAAGTTTTCATGATATGCGATTGAATTTTTTTAGGCGATCCAAAGGTAACTGAAGATTCAGAAACCCTTGAATGCCTAATAATTTTTCACTAAGAATTGACAATTAATAGCAATTTATCCTCCCTTTTCAGGGACTAGTCCTTGTATTATAGTGCAAAACGAACACCAAACTGGAACGAACGAACGGATGGATACGGGATGTACTCAATTCCGAACGATGGCAATCCATTGGAATCGTTGGTCGTATTTACTTCTGGGTCAAACCCGGAATAGCTGGTAATGTTAAAGATATTACTTCCTGTTACAAACAATTGTCCGCGACTAACCACATCTCCGATGGTACCAAAATTCCAGGAAAGGGTGAAGTTGGCAAAACGGAAGAAAGAACCATCCTCCAAATAACGATCTGAAGATTTGATCGGGTTAGAGGTCGCTTCCTGAGGTGTAACACCAACCAGGTTGGCATCAATGTTACGAGTTCCCAGGTTACCGATTGGAATTACAGAGTTCGCTGTGTTGTTGTATACATCCGCACCGAAAGAACCGTTAAAGTTCATCAGTAAAGAAAATTGCCCAAAGGATAAGGTGGTAAATACCCCTAACAATGCATCTGGGTTTGGATCTCCGCGATAAGCAAACACCTCATTCCCTTCCTCATCGGTTTCGAACTGGCTCTGCCCATCATCACCTACGCCTAAGTGACCACGCAGGTAGAAGGCATTAAGTGCGGTATTGTTATCCAGTCGGTGAATTTGAGCACCGGAAATACCCTGACCAAATAGCGTTCCATACTGAATATTAGGTCCGGTGTAATTTTCCAGTGTATTTTCCAGGAATGTAACGTTTCCACCTATTTCCCAAGAGAATTTGCCTCTTTGGATCAACAAAGCATCTAAGGAAATTTCAACCCCTTGATTGATTACATTTCCATCCAGGTTGATCCAGTAGAAACCGGCAGGAGCAGGCTGAATGGTTGGAAACTGGAACAATAGATCGGTCGTATTCCGGTTGAAGTATTCAATAGTACCATTCAGGCGATAATCAAAGAAGGAGAAATCGATCGCGGCATTGATGGTCGTGGTTGTCTCCCACTGTAGATCTGGGTTAGCCACGTTGGAAAGGCCAAACGTTTGCTGTCCGAAGGTCCAAACCTCTTGAGACGCACCTGCAGGGAAATCAGAATTACCCACTTGTCCCCATCCTAAACGAATTTTGAAATTGTCGGCCCATCCGCCAAATGCCTCATTGTGAATATTCCAGGCAAAGGCAAAGGAGGGGAAAACACCATATCTGTTATTCTCTCCAAATTTACTGGAACCATCTGTACGAATTACAGCTGTGAGCAAGAAACGATCACTCAAGTTAAAGTTGAAGCGACCGAAGAAGGATTGCAGTTTTTGATCAGGATCTTCCCCAGAAAAAATACCTCGCGTTCCTTGTTCAGAATTCTGTAGGAAGTTGAAGAAGTCACCTCGCTCTGGAGTGAAATTCAAACCATTTCCACCGAAAAAGCTGGACTGGCGAATCTGGTATTCATAACCCAACAAGAAATTCAGCCCAAGGCCTCCATAATTTTCTTCCCATTGAAGCGTATGTGTAAATATTTGATTCGTATTACGCGTTGTAAATTGACCAGCCCATCCTAGATCCTGTGTAGCTTCAAAGTTCAGGTCTTTATCGATCTTAATTTGACGGCTACCCACACCAGCGTTGATAGCATATTGAAATTTGTAGGTCAGATTATCCAGGATCTTGTAAGAAGGGGCAATGGCAGCAATCAGGTCTGTAGTTTGTACATCATCGGTCCATGCCCGTAGTAGTACTAAAGGATTGACTGTTGTATTTCCAAAAGGTGGAATAACAATCGGTTCCCCATTTTCATCAAACAGGCTGGCTGTAGGATTCCACTGAAGGGCATTTGCAATTACACTACCCTGGAAACCGGAATCCGTACCGATTGGAGGAGCTTCTTCCGTAGTACGAGAAGCAATCAGGTTATAATCGATTTGCAGTCTTTTGCTTTTCAGAAATTTAAAGGAACCGTTGATGTTAGTGTTAACTCTTGTCAGGCTATTGTTCTGAAGAATACCTTCCTGATCGAAATAACCAACAGAAATCCGATAACGGCCATCATCTGTTCCTCCACTTACACTGAGGTCATATTGCTGAATAGGACCGGTGCGAATAATTTCATCAAAAGCATTCACATTCTCTCCAAAATCACCATTTGTCAAACCATAATCGTTTAAGGCCTGACGGTATTCATCGCCATCCAATACATCGTAACGGTTTGCAATGTTAGCAAATCCGGCCATGGCATTTACAGAGACCAAGGGAGATCCTGTCTTACCGCGCTTGGTAGTAATGATAATTACTCCATTGGCACCCCGAGAACCATAAATGGCAGCCGCGGTTGCATCTTTCAATACCTCGATCGATTCGATATCGTTCGGGTTTAAGTAGTTCAATGGGTTAGAGGCAGGCGTATTCCCCAATCCCGGAGCATTTGCCCCTGGCTTGGAGGAAGCACCCGTAAGCTGGACACCATCAACCACAAATAAGGGTGCATTACCTGTCCGAATAGAGGCATTACCCCGAATACGAACCGTAGTTGCACCACCAGGCTGTCCACTGTTATTCACTACCTGAACACCAGCCGTACGTCCTTGAATCAATTGATCCGGCGACACAACCAAACCCTGGTTGAAATCCTTTTCACCCAGTGAGGCCACCGCACCGGTTAGGTCTCTACGTTTAACGGTTCCATATCCTACAACCACTACTTCATCCAAAACGGAGCCGGGAGACAATTGAATATCGACCACATCGGAAGCTCCGATATCGACAGTAGTTGCTGAATAACCAGTGTAAGAAACCTGAAGTTGAGTAACGCCATCGGGGACATCCAATGTAAAAGAACCGTCAAGATCCGTAACCGTACCTGCACTTGTTCCTACCGCAAGAATGTTAGCACCGATGAGTGTTTCACCGGTCTGGGCATCCGTAACCGTACCGGTGATCGTTCGCTGAGCCCAAGTGAATTGTA
>CAZXLD010000075.1:0-13338 GCA_964641965.1 uncultured Saprospiraceae bacterium
CCCAGCGGGTAAATGAGATTGGGGCGAAGGTAATGATCGGCGACGATAGCCTGGTAGGACCAGCTTGTTCCGTCTGGCAGCAAATTGCAATTGGTATTGGAGCCTGCTGGGTTGAAGCCTTGGAGAAAAAAGAGGATTCAGCAGCCTATCATCAATGTTTAGTCAATGTTCCTACCCGCTTAGACGATAAGGGGTATGTTACCCTTTCCCCTGCCCCGGGTTTTGGGATTGAATTGGATGTGGGCCGGCTGAAATCAGTCTGCCATTCCCACTTAGTAATTTAAAAATCCTAAATATGAATTGTAAATGCCTGAACCGATTAGTCAAATAGGAACAGATTATGAGCCTTTCGATCTCAAAATGGAGAAAGGCCTCTGCTTCAATTACGACCAACCCATGGGGCGTTCTCCCTTTCGAATGACTTTTCGGGCTTCGGTTCCTTTGATCCCTATCCCGTGGTCGTCCAACCAGACAATCGCGCCGGTAGGACAGCGCTCAATAGGATGCCTTGGTTGCGTGCTGTTTTCATAATGGACAACAGGCAGGTTGTGTTCCATAGTGATTAGCGCTGACCCAGCATCCATGGCGCATTTTCCACAGGCCGTGCAGCCCACCAGGCAATCTTCCAACACCTCATCTCCATTTTCCAGATTCTTACAAGCCACCCACAGTCGGTTACTGATCGGTTGAAGCGAAAATAGGTCTTTTGGGCATACTTCTACACAATCGCCGCAGGCCGTGCATTTTTCAACATCCACCACGGGTAGCCCATGTTCATCCATGACAATCGCATCGAAGTCACATACCACTTCGCAGTCGCCATGCCCCAGGCATCCCCAGAAGCAACCCTTGCCGCCACCAGATACCAAGGCAGCCGCCTGGCAAGAGGCGAGTCCCTGATAACTTGCCCGATTGACCGCTACATTGGAACCACCGGCACAAGCCAGTCGGGCCACCCTTTTTTCTTCTGCTCCCAACGCTACACCCAGAAATTGAGCGATAGCCGATCTTCCTGCATCGGTATTGACTGTACATTTACCCGGAAGGGCTTCGCCATTGACAAGGGCCTCCGCAAATGGCCGGCAACCCGGATACCCGCAAGCTCCGCAGTTGGCATGCGGAAGCATATCTTCTACCTGATCAATCCGGGGGTCTTCATAGACATAGAGCCGTTGGTTCGCTATGATCAGCATCAGTGCCAACAACAAGGTTAAGCCGCCCAAGGTGCCTAATGCAATTATGATGGTCATGGCTCTGTGTTTATGGTTATGATATGCCCGCGCCTAGCAATCAATGATCTCCCGGTACAAAATTCGACAACCGACATTTGACAATTTATGATCGGCCCATCTCAAAATCTCCACATCCCCGAATCAATAAATAATCTCTGCCCATTTACCTCCGGCGACCAACTCCGCCTTACGGGTGTGCCATTTGATCTTGGACTGCATTATATTGGAAAAGGCTTTATCCAACATATCTCTTACTTTCTCATATCCCGCCACGTAGATCCGGGTATTGGAGAGGGCCAACATGTCGATGATCTCTGCCGCACGCGCTTCAATAGCTTCGTCCAGGGCAATAGGGTCGGCAAAATGCGGACGGGGACTCAAAGCTTGAAAGGCCTCAAAGGTATCCTTGTCGTAATATTGGACCAGATCCCCGTTCTGTTCATTTAGATACAGTAATTCCAATCCACTTTTTGCCCCGTAGAACAGCCGGATCCTGCCGGTCCAATCACCTACATTTTGATAGATGTGCTTGACAAATGCCCGGAATGGAGCTATGCCGGTACCCAGGCCGATCAGGATCAGATTGGTGTCTTTCTCTGCCGGCACCTCAAAGGGCAATCCATGTGGACCCGTGATGGTGATTTCATCTCCAGGTTTTCGGTCACAAAGATAGTTGGAGGCAACTCCGGGGTATTCTTCGCCACTGAATTCATCCACAAAGTGACATCGTTTGACCAGCATGGTGATACGCAATAGATCATTTTCCCGGTCCGGCAAATCGGCTACGCTGTAGAGGCGGTGGTGGTTGGATTTACCAAATTCACCAGGGGTTGGGACTAATACTCCGAACCCCTGGTCCACTCCAATTTGAAAATCGGGGTCCTGTACTTCCAGAATAATCTCCCGAATCTCCTCGGAATTATCCGGCGTAAGCCGTTCGGTGCTAACCACTTTGGCCTGGTATTGATTTTTGGTTTTAAACTCAGATAAACGTGCCATGCTTCTTGTTTTAGTAGGACTAGGTTGTGCACCTATTCGCGGTAATTTTACTTCATTTCGGTTCGTTACAGCCATCGCTTCATTCTTCAATCTAAACTTGTCAATTGAGCCGACAAGACCGGCCACATCCACAATCTCCGCATTGCCGACGACCGGCTAGTACATCCTCATCGGTCAGGTGATCTGCAAAAACGGTCCCCCAGAAGTGTTGGACCACCATCCAAACCAGCATCAAAGCCACAATACCTATTACACCTATAAGCAATGATTTAAGCATATTTTCAAACATTAACCACCCAGGCCGGCGAATCCCATAAAGGACAGCGAGAGGATACCAGCGATAAATAAAGTCAGAGCCGTTCCTTTTACGACATTGGGAACTTCAGCAAATTCCAGCTGCTCCCGAAGACCAGCTATGAGGACCAATGCAAGGGTGAACCCAGCTCCCGCTCCCAAAGCATACACCACACTCTCTATGAATCCGTAGCCTTTATTGGTCTGGAAAAGCGCCAGCCCCAGAATAGCACAGTTGGTAGTGATCAGGGGAAGAAAGATGCCCAGCGACCGAAATAGGGCAGGGCTCATTTTTCGGATGAACATTTCTACCAATTGCACCGTAGAGGCAATGACAACGATATAGCTGATCAACTGCAGAAAAGGTGCATCCAAGGCAACCAATAGCGCATGGATTCCATAAGCACAGATTGAACTGATCAGCATAACAAACATGACAGCGCCACCCATACGGGATGCCGTTTCCATTTTTCCGGAGACACCCAAAAAGGGACAGATCCCCAGGAAGTAAGCCAACACAAAATTGTTGATCAAACTGGCATTGATAAAGATGTACCCTAATGATTCTTCACTCATACGGCATTCCTTTTTTGTCGTTGCTGAACCGCATTAATCACCAACAAGAGCAGAGCTAGTGTAAAAAAACCACCGGCCGGTAAGATCATTACGATCCATTGTTGAAATCCTTCCGGAAATAAGGCCCATTCAAAAAGACTCCCATTTCCCAAAATTTCTCGCACGGCCCCCAGACAAAAGAGCGCAATCGTGAAACCTACGCCCATACCCAAGGCATCCATGATGGATCGGCCGATGGAATGTTTTGCTGCAAAAGCTTCCGCCCGGCTAAGGATCAAACAGTTTACCACGATCAGTGAAATAAAGGCACCCAGACTTTTGTGCAGGTCAATACTGATAGCTTGGATAGCGTAATCTGTGATCGTCACAAAAGTGGCAATGATCAAGATGTAAGAGGCGATCCGGACTTGTTTGGGTATGAAGTTGCGCAAGGCAGAAACCATTGTATTGGACATGAGCAGGACAAAAGCAGTTGCCAGCCCCATGGCCAAGGCATTCTCGGCAGTATTGGTTACTGCCAGTACCGGGCACATACCCAATACTTGAACGAAAACCGGATTATCCCGCCAGATTCCCTTGATGAAATCATCGGTAGAAAGGTGGTCTTTGGGTGATTCCACCAGTTCTGATGCCGTCCATGTTCGATCCTTTTCGCTCATTGTGCAGGGGTTGATGGCCGTATAAATAATTCCCGTTGCTGATGAATCAGGGGAATCCATTGTTCGGTGCTGACTCCCAGCATATCCCCAATAGCCCGTGAGGTGATCGTGGCTCCGGTGATGCCCTCTACTTCCCACGGGTTTGTCTTCTCGCCTTGTTTAACCGGAATGATTCGGTTCTTCAGGCTATTGCCATTTGCTGTCAGGGAAGCATCCAGCGCTTTAAAATTGTCCAGAAAATTGGGGTCCTTTTCTATTTTATCACCCAGGCCTGGAGTCTCTTTGCTTTCCAATACATACATGCCCACAATAGCCTCCTGGTCCGGGATATAACCGTAGAGAATCCGAATGACGTCCGCATATCCCTGACCACTGGCCTCGATGGCCAAACCGGTCAGCTCGTTATTGGCATTGAACCCGGCATAAATTTTGGGAGAGCCGGATGACTCAGCAGATGCTAATTGAAAACGTTGCTGTTCGTCAAGTTCATAGGCCACAGTTTGCTCTATACCTGGAAGTACCTTAAAAATGGCCTTTTCAAGGGCTTCTGCCTTATTTTTTTCTATTCTTGGGAACGTACCCTCATAGGTCAGCACGATCAACAGGGCGCAAAGGAGACCAATGCCGACCATGGCTTGTAGCATTTTTCTGCTGCCGGTGGATGGTTTTGCCGGTATGACTTTCGATTGATTCATGCGGCTAATTTCCTTTTCGTGGTCCCGTAGACCCGGGGTTGAATCAGGTTGTCAATGTGGGGTGAGATCGCATTAGCCAATAGAATAGCGTACATCACCCCTTCCGGCAAGCCTCCCCAAATCCGAATGATGATGGTCAAAAGCCCGATAATGGACCCGTAGATAACTACCCCCAGTGGTGTAAGGGGTGAGGCTACCATATCAGTGGCCATGAATACCGCTCCCAGCATGAGCCCTCCGGAAAAGAGCATAAATACCGGAGTAGGAAAAGTGGAGGCATCCACGAGATATAGTATTCCACTCAAAAAGAAGGCGCTACCCAATACAGCGACAGGGATTCGCCAGTTCATCATATTGCGCGCAATCAGGTAAAAACCGCCCAGCAGAATCAATATAGCGCAGGTTTCACCGGTAGAACCACTGATTAAACCCATTGCTAGATCTCGGGAAGGGGTCAAAACCTGATCAAACTTAAAGGCAGCCAGCGGAGTGGCACCACTAAGGCTATCCACTTGCGGTGTCATAAACGGAAAAGTCAGCACCGATCCGGATAGACTGGAAAACCGATCGGGCAGGAAGGAAGGATACCAGGTTGTAATGGCAACCGGAAAGGCGGCCTGCAAGACTGCTCTTCCTACCAGGGCTGGGTTGAATACGTTGTATCCCAGGCCTCCAAAGATGAATTTCCCGAGGGCAATGGCTATGAAACCTCCTATAAAGGCCATCCACAATGGAAAAATGGGAGGGAGCGTCAACCCCAGTAGCAGGCCGGTGACCATAGCCGACCCGTCGGAAACCGTTTGCGCTTTCCCGGCTATCCGGCATAAGCCGTATTCTGTAAATACACAAGATGCGGTACTGACCAGCAGAACCAGCAACGCATTCAAACCAAAAGCGAAAACGGCAAAACCTGCTACCGGGAGCAACGCAAGGACCACATTCCACATGATCGTATCGGTGCTTACTCCCTTTTTTATGTGGGGGGAACTGCTGATATGGAGGGTTTTGCTAAGCATTTGCTGCTACGGATTTAGCACTTTGGCGTTTCCTGACCAACGATTTGGACAAGCGGAAATACTGAACCAATGGAATATGGGAAGGACATACGTAAGAGCAGGATCCGCATTCAAAGCAATCCATCAAATGGTACTCATTGGCCATCTCGTCATAGGCTTCAAATTTGGCCAGGATTCCTAATTTGGAGGGATTCAAAGAAAGCGGGCAGGCATCGACGCAGGCCCCGCATTTGATGCAGGGGTACATTTTTTGGTTGGTTTTTACTTCCTTTTGGGTGAAGACAACAATCCCTGAGGTTCCCTTTACAATGGAAATGTCCAGATTGGATACGGCAACCCCCATCATGGGGCCTCCCAGGTAGACTTCGCTAAGGTCGTCGGCTACTCCTAGCTGTTCCAGGACAAAACGAAGAGGGGTGCCGATCGGGATCCGATAATTCCCTTTTTGAGCTATCCCCGGTCCCGTAATGGTGATTACCCGTTCCTGGATTCCTCTTCCATTGGGTAATAGTCGCCCAATTTCAGCGGTAGTGGCTACGTTGACTACAATGGCCCCTACGTCGATAGGTAGCCCGCGGGATGGCACCTCACGCCCCAAAAGAGCAGTGACCAACATTTTCTCAGAACCCTGCGGGTATTTTACCGGCAAAACAGCTACAGAAATAGGTGCATTTTCCGGAATCCTGGATGCCAGGTGGTCGGCGGCATCTTGTTTATTGGCCTCGATCCCGATAATAGTGCGCTCGGCTCCTGTGGCTTTCATCAGGTATTGGATGCCTATAAGGATATCATCCGCTTGTTCCAACATGACCCGATGATCGGTGGTGAGGTAAGGTTCGCATTCGATCCCATTCAGGATGAGTACCTCGCATGGTTTCCCCTCTGGAACCTTGAGTTTGACGTGGGTAGGAAATGCTGCGCCTCCCAGACCGACAATCCCGGCCTGCTGAATCCCTTTCAGGATCTCTTCCGGGCTCGCTTTTTCCAGTGAGACAGGGGTGCCCGTGATTACTTCCTGGGTGGAATAGGGAAAAGATTCCAGATAAATTCCCGGGGTCATTTTACCCGAGAGGGCAGGCACATTGCCAATCTTTCGTATGGTGCCCGAAACAGGTGCATGTATAGGTACGGAAACGTATCCATCGGCTTCTGCAAGCAGCTGTCCTCGCTGTACTTCCTGGCCTTCCCGAACTACCAACCTGGCAGGAGCCCCCATGTGTTGAGACAATGGCAACATCAATAACTCGGCAAATGGAAACTGCCGAATAGGTAAGCCTCGGGTTGCTCCCTTGTGCTCCGGTGGGTGGATGCCGTGCCGAAAGGTATTGCGGCGAATTTGGAATAGGTCTTGTAGCATTTAATTGAACTTTTCGCCTCTTTTAATCCATTTTTCCATATCCGGCGCTGTAGGATCAGGTGGTAAGCCCGGGTGAATTACCCGAGCGGTGCATTTCTCGGCGGCGCGGACCAGGTCCTGGTAGGGTCCGGCTTTCGGATCCTTGATGTAGGCCTTATTATCTTCATTGTAGGCAAACATATTCGGATTCAGTTTAATACACTCATCACAAGAGGTACACTCCTTGGTTTCAATCCAGGGAGCCATGTAGCTGGAAGGGGAAGCTTCTGCTTCATCCGGGCTACTTTCTGTAGCTTCTTCCCCAATGGCTATATCTTCTAAACTTGCACCTTCTTCACCGGCCATTTTCATCAAGCCTTGTGCAATCTTGCTTACCACTTCTTTGCGGATTCGTCCTTCGAGATCTGCTTCCTGGACTTTCTCCGGCTGAACACCTGCAATGGAGCGGAGCATGAGCCAGAAATCACGTCTTTCCTCACAGGAATCTACAATCGTCTTGGAAACCATCACCCGATTGAGCCGTTGTTGCCGATCCACGGCCCAGATGTATGGATATTTGCCTTCCCGTTCTATTTCTTCCAGTTCGAGAAATTCGGCCAATACCATCAAACTATCGTTCCAAGCGTCCCGTGGAATTTTTCTGAAATGCTTTCTGAATCGGCCTTCCGTGAGGGCAAAATCAGCGAAGGTCATCGCTACTTCCATCGATTTTTCCTGCCCGTATTCCAGATACTTCAACTGATAGGTAGGCCAGTTATCATGTAAAGCCGGATTGCCTTCCAGGTCGAAGGCTTCTGCCGGTGTTTTTCCTTTGTCCGGGTTGTATTTGAAGATCGGATAAGCCCTGGATTCCAAAGCCAGCTTAGCCTGACGAGTTCCCAGGTCATCCCCGACGCCGTGTTCTGGCTGGCAAGTTGTGTACAGATTGAAAATTGCGGGTCGCTTCGCCATCAGACCGTCGATAAAGCCTTCGATCATCTGACTGGTATTGGCCAAGGTAGCTTGGAGTACATAGGTATTCCGATGGGCCATGGCAATCAGACCAATCTCTTTTCGGGGTTCCGGCTTACCTTTCCAGACTTTTCCAAATTGAGCCATATCCGAAACCTGACCAATAAAGCCGGAGGTACATGCCTGTCCACCTGTGTTGGAATACACCTGGGTGTCAACTATGATCACTTTAATGGGTTTACCGGAAGCCATTAGGCGGGAAAGATTCTGGAATCCTATATCATACATGGCTCCATCTCCACCTAGGACTACGACAGGGGGGCAAAGCAACCATTCTTCCTCGGTGAACTGTTCCCAATTGAAGTAAGTGAAGAATTCCCGGTGTTTGCCTGGATCGTAGGAGCCCTCAAGTTCTAATTCAGCTTGTCGAATTGCTTTGAACCCATCCGCCATTTTGGCCATGTGCCCTTCGAAAATTCCCATAGCCATGGATGGGGAATCCTGGAATAGGTGATTGGCCCAGGGGAAGGGATAAGGATTGTACGGCCAGGTACTGCCCCAGACCGATGTACAGCCGGTGGCATTACACATACCCATCGTCGCGCGACCTTGCCCGGTAGTGCCGTTGGTGTATTTCCACTTCAAGTTTTTCAGCTTGGCCAATAGCTGGGTCATTTCCTTTAACCACTGTTGGTCAATGGGTTCGCTGCCCTTGGCCGTCTCCATCCGGCTAGCTATGGCAGACATGGTCAGGTCAGACTCGCGAGCTTCATCCAAGATCCGGGTGATCGTGTCCTGATCGCTGATATCGACCGGTTGCATCAACCGCTTCTGAATGTGCTGTTCCAGTCGCTGGATCAGCTCTTCAAGCTTAGCGAGGTGTTTCTTAATGCGGGGCTGCATCAAAGACTCGACCGTACCGGTGAAAAGATGGATTACTGATTTTTCGGAGCAGCCCAGGCAGGCACCGTCGCCACTGGCAAAGCTCTGGTAAGCGTCTTTGTTCAGAAGAATAGTCTCCAGCGGGCCAATCTTCTCTTCGAGATCATCCACCCGGTTGTATTTATCCGGTGTGTTGGGTAAGGCAGTCCAAAGGTCCCAATCGTGGTGCAATTGGGCGATGGAATCCTCCGTTTGGGTCATGGGGCGAAGGGCGTCGTCGTCACACACTTCAATACATTCCATACATCCTTTACAGGTGGTTGGGTTTATGGTAATGCTGAATAGTCCGCCGCTACCCGATTCCTCTTTTTCGTAAACATCATAATAAGGCCGCGTGAGAGCAAATTGAAAATCTCCTAATTCCTCTCTAAACCAACCCAATTCTTTATCGAGCTCTGGGCTATCCGGTGTTTCTGCGAGGGCTTGATCAATGGACTCCTGGATCATGGCATTTACGGTGGCGCCATTCGTCCTGTTTTGAAAGCGGTTCCGAACCCTTCCTTCCATCTGCCGAACCGCTTTGGGCAGCGATTGCAATTTGCCATGCTTTTGTTCCACCTGGTTCACTACGGTAGTAAGCACGTCAGACAGTTCACTAACCAAACCGGGGATAGCTGTATCCGGACAAACGGTGTAGCAATTCCCACAGGCCGTACAGTTATTGGGAATCCATTCCGGATGTTCGAACCGGATGGAGGTCATATCCCGGAACAGGGAGGTTGTGGAGGGCATCACACTCAACCCAATGAAAGGGTCGGTTATATTGTCGTTGCCTAAGCCGCGCAGATAGAAATTCCCGGTCTGTTCCCAAAAGCGGTGAATGTCGCTCAGGTTGGAATCGCTTTTCGGGGCTTGCTTCAGCAGGGAAGGTATGACTGGAAGATGCCCATTTCCATTTTCAACAGCTTGTGCGCCTACTACTTTCGTCTTTATTTCGTGGACCTCATCAAAGCCTCGTTTAACCACTCGCATATTGTCGTCTACTACCCGTTGCCCTTTGGAACCAAATTTTTGCTGCAACTGGTGCTCAATGGCCGAGAGTAATTTAGCTTCGGATAGCTTTGCTTTTTCCATTAATGGAGAAGCTGCAAAGAAGGCACCCTGGAAGGCAATTCCCTGCATGCGGAGCTGTAGTTCGGGGTCCGTAGCCTCTTCCCGGGCGATTTTGAACCCGTCGATATAGAACACTTTTATGTCATTATCTACAATGACACGCTGATAGGGAACCGGAATATCGGCCCATACTTCTTCCGGCTTTTTTCGTTCGCTTTGGATAATGAAAACGCCTCCTTTGTTCAGCCCTGCCAAGGCATTGGTATGCTTAAACACATTGGGATCCGGGGAGAGTACCACATCGACAAAGAAGTATTCACAGTTGATGCGGATCGGTTCCGGCGCTGCAGATAAGTAGTAGGTGGTTGGTTGTCCTTTTTTCTCGGACCCGTACTTGGGGTTGGCTTTGATGTCGTAACCCAGCAGATCATACAAGGTCATCGCCAGGTTCTTTCCTGTAGTTATGGCTCCCCAGCCCCCTACCGAGTGAAAACGCACCGTAATGGCATTTTCAGGCATCAGATTGGGGTTTTCAGAACCGCGGATAGCTAGGTCTTTAACTTGGGGATATGCCTCCTGGATCGTCTCTTGATGAAGCTGTTGTTTAGGTGTAAATGGCTGATCTCGGATGAAGTCAATAGATAGATAAAACTGTTTTTTGTGTTTGCCATCAGGGAGCATATTCTCGATTGCTCCGATGAGCCCTTCAGGTTGAAGGTCGCGGCTACCCATTCCGAACGAACCGGAATAAATGGCAGGCATATCCTTACCCGTGTATTTCGTAAGGGAGGGGTAGGGAAGTGGTTCTTTAGAAGCTCCGTTTTCCAGGCATTTAGTAAGTGCAGATCGGATTTCCCGGGCTAAGGGGAGGTCTGATGCCAGTGGCTGGTCCAGGCGTTCCAGAATAACAACCCCTTTTTTGCCCTTTAAGAGCTGACCAATGAGGTCGGATGGAAATGGACGGAACATAACCAGATTGACCACACCCACTTTGATGCCACGTGTTTTGCGGATATAATCGACAACGGCCTCTGCGCTGGGCACGACACTGCCTTGCCCCAGGATGAGGTAGTCGGCATCATCTGCCCGATAGGTCATAACGCGCGCATATTGGCGGCCGGTGAGTGCAGCGTATCTGGAAAATGCCTGATCGGTAAGGTCCTGGATATGATCAAAGAAGAATGGACGCTGAGCGGCGACACTCTGCATGTAGGCATCCTGGTTTTGTACGATCCCTGCCATCAAGGGATTATCCACATCCCACAGCTCGGGGATACGCCGGCGCGTGCTACCGTAAATCATGCGTTGAGCGGGGGTGGGCGTATCAATGATATCGTCAGGCCGACCCAGGAATTCAGCAATCAGGGCACGTTCCGGAAGTAAAAGGGATTCGATCAGGTGGGTCGTGAGGAATCCATCCTGAGCAACAATTCCAGGTGTGAGGGCTAACTCGGCTACCCGGTGGGCGATGATATTCAGGTCGGCAACATGCTGTGCGTTTTTGGCAAATAGCTGAAAAAAACCGGTATCGTCCACGGCGTGGTAGTCGTCATGACCGGCGTGTACGTTTAAGGTTGATTTGGTCATTGCCCTAGCGCCGATATTGAGAACATAGGTCAAGCGTTTGCCCACCGCGGCATAAAGCGACTCGTGCATGTAGGCGATCCCCTGGCCGGAGGAGAAGTTGGCTGCCCGGAGTCCGGTCATGGAAAGACCGGCAGTTACGGCGGCGGCCGCGTGTTCGCCTTCGGGTTCGATAAAGATTAGGGGGCGGTCGGAGATATTTAGGTGCCCTTTGGCAGCGGCTTCCGCCCAGTATTCCCCCATTTGGGTGGATGGGGTAATCGGATAGGCACCTGCTGCATCTGAAGATTCCCGTTCGCACATGATGGCTGCGGTGTTGCCGTCCATGGCAGCTCGGATACCTGGATATGGGGGAGACTTTTTAGGTTGTGACATGTTTGATTGGATTCGGTTCAGTATGTCAAAGATGGTTTAAGCGGATCTGCTGTAACGATAACTGGTCCGGGTATGACCCTTTTCGGGAAAAAACAGATGGTAGCATAGGGTTAGTAGGCCGGTGATTCATCCAGAGCAATGGCTCGGGTTTGTTTAGCAATCTTGAGGCACTCGCTCACGGTATTGACCTCCATGCAATAGTCTTCGGGATCTTCCTTATGTCGGCAGTTGATCGGAGACAGGTCGATCAGGTTGAATCGCCCGTCTAGCGTACGGCATTGTTCCATCAAACCGGCCATGGTAATTGGCTTTTGCAGGGACACCCCGTTTTTATGGAGGTAGGAAATCAGATAGTTTAAGATGGACTGACGAGCATTCAGGCAGACCATGTGGGATGTAACATCTTCTGAAGGGCGGTCCAGCTCATTGGAGGCGGTTTTGATCATGAGATCAGCTTCCTGGATCAGTATATCGGGATTGATTGGTTCCATGCTGCAGAATTTAGATGGGAAATAATGCTTGGTATAAAAATCACGGATAATGGAAGCCGGTCGAATGAAGAATGTCAGGCTGGGATGTGACATTTCTCAATCCGGTAGGCTGGGAAGCGCTTTGTTGGGAGAAAAGGGAAGGGGAGAATGGAGAAATGAAGGAATAGGAGAACGGAGAAGGGTTAGGTAGATTTAGTTTATGTCTTTGGAATAGGGTGTGGAGGATAGCTGGATAGGAATATTACCATTTTTAATTAAAAGTGGCCTGTACTCTAAAGACAACAATTCTTTAAATGGTATAATGTCCTTGATCCCGACACTTGTCGTCGGGGCTTACAGTAATATTAAATTTGGCGAAAGCCAGAGGAAAAACTAAACCCCAAAAACCCGAGAGCGAAAGGGACAAAGGTCCTAGTAATTTTTGTCCCTATCCTCCAATTATTGAAACTTACAAGTGGTAGTTTTTTGTATTAATTCTGATTATAGAAATGCATTTATTGATTGCACGGGTTTAATATGATAGAATTGCAAGATGCGCATGGCCACTTGGGCGTGTCTTGCCTAGTCTTAAACGGAAGAAGGCCAGGCATTTGCCTGGCCCTTCCTTATTTAATACTGACGCAAGTTTAAAATGACCTATCTAAAAATGGAGAAAAACAGCCAAACTTGGTCAGCATTATACCATTTAAAGTAATGCTGTATTTAAGTGACAGGCCGGTTTCAACTTAAAATGGTATAAGAAGCTTATCCTTTAATTTCCAACGAGGAATTCTTTGGATACTCTGCCTTTTTCAGTTACCAAATGGACAGTGTAATATCCTTTTGCCAACCGACCTACATTGATGCTGGTGCGGTGTTTACCCGCCTCGGCATCGTACTGTTTGCTTAAGACTTGTTTGCCTAATACATCCGTCACGAAGATCAGGATGTCAGCTTTGCCACTTACATCAAACTCCAGGTTCAAGATGGACCGAGCTGGATTTGGGAACAGGATCATATCTTGTACAGTACCTGACTGTTCAGATCTCAACTCAGTACCATCCAATTCCAAGCTGGCAGATGAACCTACCAGTGCGGAAGCATCCGAAGAGAAAGCCAGTACGGCCACTTCTTC
>CAZXLD010000076.1:0-13270 GCA_964641965.1 uncultured Saprospiraceae bacterium
AGGATTGGTTATATGGTGTGGTTCTTTTTAGAGGGAGTATTTGATTTTAAGTGGAAACCGTTCTTTGATGTTTGGTCTTTTGGCTCATTCCTTATTCCACTTGCGGTACTAGAGTTGTTTTTCCTTTCGAAAACCAAACCCCAGTTAAAGATGCCGCTGGCATGTATCATTTTATTTTTTACCCTTCTCATAGCCTTAGGAGTGTTTTTAGCTACGAACGCCATGTGGCTACCACGTATTCAAAAAGTTTTATAAATCGAGAAAACAAGAAATTGAATATGACCCGTCAAATTGTTTTAATTGCTTCGATCTTTCCTGTTCTGCTTTGGGGTCAGGCTCCAGAACCCATCATCAAGGCACCCGAAACCTGGAATAGTGAGCTCATCAGTTTTCCATTAGGGTTCGCTCCGGAGATACAACTCGAGGGGTTTGAAGACATTCGATTTGCCCCGGGATGGGCCGATAAGAACAGTGAACAATTCTGGACCTATCATTTTACATGGGTACTGGAAAAGCCGGTTGAACTGTATGAAGCCTATCTGGAAAGCACACTCACACTTTACTTCGATAGTCTGGCTAAAACCGTGGCTGCCAAAATGTCTGATACTTCAGTAGCGGAAAAGCCTGCAAAACCCATCTGTCAATTTCAGGAAACAACTATAGGTTTTACGGGAGCAGCAAAGATTTTTGATGCATTCCATACCATGAATATGGTCACCCTGAACATTAAAGTGCGGGAAAGAAACTGTACTGCATCCGGGAAACAGTTGATCTCCTTCGAGCTTTCTCCTAAGCCATTCGATCATCAGGTCTGGAATATCTTTAAAAACGTTCAGCTTATATGCGAAGATGAGTCTAATAAATATTAAATCATAAAAAAAGTCAAAATGAAAAATGTCTTTCTCTTACTAACCATATCAATTGCAGTATTAGCAAATGAATCAGCAGCACAAACTGCAAAGCTCAAGAAAGTGGGTACAAGAGGCTGGTACACCACGGTTGAACCCTTTGCTCAATTCGATCCCAATCATGAATCGGTGGAGATTTGGAGTCCTGAAGAAACGAATAACGTACCCCTGGTCATCTACGCACACGGAGGGGCAGGCTACCGAGAAGACGACCGTGCAAGGGTCGAAATGTTAAGGCGAAATGGATATGCAACCCTATCATTCGATTCATATGAGATGAACGAGCTGGATTGGAATTTTGTCACAAGACGGGTTTCCAACAACGGCAAGCAAAATTTGATTTGGGAAGTATTTAAGGGGGCGGTGGAGTATGCTTCAACAATGGATAATTGGGATGGACGAAATCTGTTTTATTACGGAGCCTCCAATGGCGGCCGCACCGTTTTATTTGCCGGAAGTGAGAAAGTAACCAATAACCTGAGAGGGATAATTTCTGAAGCGCCTGCTGCCACGGGATATGCACTCGGTGATTGTACTATTCCGACCATTGTCCTCTTCGGAAAAATGGACACCTGGGCTGGCAAGTCGGATACCGATTATGTCTGGACAAGAACCTACCCAAATTCTCCAATATCCATAGAAAATTGGGTTGATGCTCAGCAGGAAAAAGGTAATCCTGTAAAATTTATTTTTTATAAAAATGCAGGCCACTTAATGTTTGAAGGCCCTCTTGAACAAGTAACCGTAAAAAGGGGAGATAAAATAGCATTTATAGCATACCAGGGAGCAGATGAGAAAGCTCTGCTCCAATATGAAAAAGATCTCCTTGCTTTTATCGAAAGCCATAGTGAAGCAAAAGAGTGAAATCTCAAAAAGCCCGGATATGATGACGATCCGTTTTAGAATATTTTCAAGAACACAGGGATTATTGAAGTATGCAATTAAGCCGCAACTGTCATGAGAAATCGCATACTGCTGTTAATAATCATATTTTCAATTATAGGGTGTTCTCAACCTGAAGAGGGAGAATTGATCTTTATCCAGCCAAAACCCGAAGATCCTTTCAACTATCCCTATTTTTTGTTCATTCCTGAAGGAGTTCCAACAAACGACTCTACTTATTTGATCATTGAACCCAACAACTCAGGCATAATACATGACAGCCTGCAAAAGCACATTGACTTGGCTCGCTCTACCGCCAGCAAAGATTTCTACCTTGGAAATTATATTTCCCGGAAACTGCATGTTCCGCTATTTGTGCCCGTATTTCCAAGACCTGAGACTGATTGGCATATCTACACCCATGATCTGGATCGGGATGTAATGCTGCAGAAAGGTAATGATCTCGAAAAAATCGACCTTCAACTGATTGAAATGTTTGAAGATGCCAAGAAGCGTCTTAGCAAAGAAGGAATAAACATTTACCCACAATTCTTTTTGACGGGTTTCTCTGCCTCTGGTTCTTTCACCAATAGATTCACGGCCATCCATCCGGATAGGGTAGCTGCCTCAGCAGCTGGGGGTACAGGCGGATTACTGATCTTACCCGTGGATAGCCTACAGAATGAGCTTCTGATATTTCCTAACGGAGCAGGTGATATGGATTTCATAAAAGGAGAATCCTTTAATAAGGATGAATTCGTAAGTACCCCTCAATTCTATTTTTTAGGCGAGCTGGATACGAATGACGCAGTACCGTATGATGATGCTTATGGGGACAAAGAGAGGGAACAGATTTACAGGCTATTCGGTAAATCATCCATTCTTAAGCGATGGGCAAAAAGTCAGAAAATATATTATTCACAAGGTGTAGAGGCAACCTTTATAACCTACCCCAATGTAGGCCATGAGCATCCGGAAGAGGTTAAAAATGATATCCTTGACTTCTTTAAAAAATTTACTGATTAAACCGAACGTCATGGTTCTTGTCAATCAAGATAACATCAATAAATCGCTTATCTTGAAACACATATTATTACTTATACTCGTTCTGATTTTGACCCGCACAATCACATCAGCTCAAGACTTCACAATATCAGATCAACGATTGGGCGACCCTACCATTAATTATGTCAATCCAGAAATTTCACCTGTAGGTAATTATATGGTTTGGATTGAGATCGATACAAATACTGGCTTTTCAGGTAAGGTTTGGCATTGTGGTCTTGATCCAGACACGGGAGACTTGATCCCGGAAAATGGCAAAGGTTATACTCCTTTTGAGTCTAATGTTTATGGTCGTCCTGCCGATTGGGGGGTTGATAATGAAGGGCCTTACTATGTGGGGTTGAATTCCACAGGGCAATTCGTTTTTGTACGACCTACCAGTGCCACATCCGCTGACGTAGAAGTACTGCCCTTAGCTCCAGACCTTAAAAGGCGTGTGATATACCCTTCTCAGTTGCCCGATTCAGATAAAAGGTTTATCACCTATATCCTCAATGAGAATCAGCCTGGAGGTGCCAATAATTCTGCTAATAGCACATTCGAATTGCGATTTTTAGATTTGGATGATCCTGCCAACGAGAAAACCATCGAAACACAGACCCGGACATTCCCGGCTGCAGTAGGCATGGATGTATTGGTGCCTCGCTGGATCAAAGGAACACCTTATTTAACATATGGATATTATGATAGTGAGAACTTCGTTCAAGTAAAGGAATTTGATGCCTTTAACCCTGATAAACCTCCTGTCCCGGTCACCAATGATCAAAACATCAAGGCTGATGGATATCCGGTTGACAATCCTTTCAACGACAAACAATACCTGGTTTCCGGGCTCAATGGCACTGACACGGCCATTGTATACAGAAGAAACAGCCCGGGCGAAATATTCACCAGCATAGAAACTATTATTCCAGCTGCGCCAAATTTATTAAACCCGGCCTTGAATCAATCCCATGAGCCTTTTTTTTATGATGGGCAATTGTATACCACTTTTCAGGTTAACGAAGATGGAGGCTCCTTTGTGAATACAACACTTAATGAACCCGGTGAAATATGGATTACCACCATAGGTAGTATGCAGCAAACCATGTGGTTGATCAGTGATTTTAATCCTGAGCTCAATATCTCTGAACCCGAACCATTTTCCGGAAACGATAAGATTTTTGTCTATTACTCAGCTAACCTCATTGATTCAAATAACTCCCCGTTGAATAGAATATTTCAATTGAGAAGATGCGAAACTCCTATGAATGGCATGGTGACTGCAATAGAGGATTTTCCCAATATAAAGGTTAAATTATACCCCAATCCAACAGCTAATCATTTAAATATTGAATTACCATCGGGTTCTTATAAGTTATCTATTTATAGCGTGGATGGTGGGATCTGGAAAAATATTCAGGACACAGATAGCATAGACTTAAGTACCTATCCTGACGGAATATATTTTATTCGTGTAGCCGGAACTTCTTTTGATATTGTAAGGAAAGTGATGAAGTACAGCAGGTAGCAAATGCTAAGCTCCATAAGCTGGCTAAGCTGTTCGCAAAAGGCTGTGCAAAAAGATAATTTTATTTATATTAGAAACCTCGAGCCTACGGAGCTTAGCTGCTCGTTATGCCGCATTTGAGAGTCACGAACCAATTGCTTATTTTTCACGTTACTATCAAGTAGCGTTAGTATGATCAAGAGTTTTGGCGACAAGGAAACCGAGAAAATCTGGAATGGACATTTCTCAAAGAAGCTTTCAACCGATATTCAACCCAAAGGGCGTCGAAAACTCAGGATTATCAATAACGCACAGGACTTGGAAGACCTGAGGATCCCTCCTGGTAATCGCCTTGAAAAGTTGAAGGGGGATTTAGGAGCGTTTTACAGTATTAGAATCAATGACCAGTGGAGAATAATCTTCACCTGGGAAGGAAGCGATGCTTTTCGGGTCCAAATCATGGATTATCATTAAACCAAGAGAAGAAATTATGGACCGTTTGCCAAATATTCATCCTGGAGAAATCTTGTTGGAAGAGTTTCTGCTACCTATGAAGATCAGTCAGTATCGGTTAGCCAAGGACTTGAATATTCCTCAAACCAGGGTTAGTGAGATCGTCAAAGGTAGGCGACGGGTAACTTCAGATACTGCCCTTCGTTTGAGTAAGTATTTTGGAACATCGGCCAAGTTTTGGTTGGGTCTTCAAGACGATTACGACCTGGAAGAATCGATGTCGAAATTGGAAGAGGAACTTCAAGGCATTAAGGAAGCAGGTAATACCATTTAAAGGATAAAATGACCTTTTTTGGGTAGCATTTTATCCTTGAAATCCTGGTAAATATGCTGACGCCCACTCGTGGGGTCAGCACAGGCTTGGTCTGAGGATAAGTATATTAGGTCACTTTATCCTAAAACCGGTATAAAAACCCGGCATAACGTCGTGTAGCTGTCCATCGGCTAGACGCTCAATAACAATTTTACCCAAATTGTAGGTCATGATTGTAACCCAAACAAAGGATGCCGAAACTCTATGAATACCTTGGAATTATTTTATTCTTCTACTCCAATTAGCACGAACCCGTACATGTTCACGCCCGGAAAGGAGAGTTTGAAACCAAAGCGGAGATTATTATCGTTGATGGAAAAACCGACCACATTGCATTCGATACAGTAAAAGGAAGAAAACCTTTACGGACCAAGGATTTGAATAATCTGAAGGTGTTTCTGGAGCATTTTGCGAACGAGATCGTTCAAAAATGGGTTGATTATTTTGTTTACAACAAAGACATTGAATTCAAGCGTATTAGCAAGAAACTTTGATCCATGCGGTTTGTAGAAAAATTTAATGAGCATCCGGGGCAGTCAGTCATAGCCATTGTAGAAGCCAACTACATTGGGGACTTTGCTATTCGGTTAACCTTTAACGATGGCCACCAAAAGCTAGTGGATTTCAAACCGTTCCTGGAACAGGCTAAGCACCCTTCCATAAAGAAATATTTAGATGAACCCCTTTTCAAGTCTTTCCAAATCGTTGAGGGCAATCTAAATTGGAATGATTTTGACCTATGCACTTCGATAGCAGACTTGTATACAAATTCAATTTTGAAAGAAGAAACGACCTCCAACACCCTGTAGCTGTCCATGAGCTAACGCATCGCACCAGCTACACCTACGTTATGCCGCATGTATGATAACTAAACCCTTTTCCCATGCCAGAGCTTTCCAGATTTTACGGGATTATCATCTACATGTTTGCCAAGGACCATAATCCACCTCACTTCCATGCTAAATATGGTGAGTTCATGGCCTTGATCGAAATCAAGACCGGGGAGCTCCTAGCTGGAGGGCTCCCAAGGCGGGCTTTGCGTTTAGTCCAGGATTGGGCGGAACTTCACAGATCAGAATTGTTGTTAAATTGGGAAAAAGGACAATCAGATAGCCCTGAATTTGCAAAGATTGAGCCATTAAAGTAAAAAGATCATGATCCACCTGATAAAAGAGATCCTGGAAGTTAAGGCCTACAAGGTCACTGTTCGATTTAACACGGATGAGGTAAGGGTAATAGACTTGGAAGAAAAGCTGCAAGAATGGGGTAAAAGACCTGGCTCGAAGTTTTCTCAACTCCTGGACCCGGATTATTTTAACTCGGTTTACCTCGAGGAAGGAGCCGAAACGCTGGCATGGAATAATGGTATAGACTTGGATCCAGAGGTACTATACGAAATGAGCGTGGAGATTAATAAGGAACACGCGGCATAACACCGTGTAGCTGTCCATTGGCTAATCGCCCACAGCAGCTACACCTACGTTAGGCACCATTTCTGAGTTGGAATCTTTTCAAGAGTTTGGTAGTTTCATCAGTGAGAGAATCTTACCATTATGGAAGCAAGGAGAGAACCGCTAACCAATCTTCAATTGGAAATCCTGAAGACCTTTTCTCATCAGCTCAGTGATGAGGACCTGCAAGCATTGCGTAAACTAATCGCGGACTTCTTTGCCAAACGAGCAATAGCAGAGGCTAATAAGGTATGGGACGAGGAGAAATGGGATGAAGGGAAAGCAGAGGAATTGCTGAACACCAAATTAAGAACTCCATACAAGAAGTAGTTTGAAAAGGATCGTCCTGGACACCAATGTTCTCCTGGTTTCTGTCTCCGACCGTTCACCGCATCACTGAGTTTTCAAAGGGTTGATCGATGGAGAGTATGAGCTTTGTGTCACGAACGAGATTATCCTGGAATACGCTGAAATCATCGAACAACACATGGGCTAAATTGCCAGGGAGAGTGTGTTGGGCGTATTGGAAAATCTCCCAAATGTGATCCTTGTAAACACCTACTTCCAATTCAACCTTTTGACCAATGACCCAGACGATAACAAGTTTGTGGATTGTGCTATTGCTTCGAATGCCAATTTCATCGTAACCGAGGATAAGGACTTCAATGTATTGAAGAAGATTGACTTCCCAAGTGTTGAAACCAAGTCCATTCATGAATTCAGGGACCAAAAAGAAAATGATACCTAACACCTTGTAGCTGTCCATGAGCTAGACACTCCGCAGCAGCTATACCATCGTTATCAGCAATAAAGAAAAAATTGTACATTCATGATAGTATCAAATGATAGTATCATGAAGCCACCATATAGCGTTACAAATAAAATCATAAACCTTATTGCTTCCATTTCGGAAAAGATTGGAGAAGTAAACGCTGCACATCTTCACAAACCTTCTCTTGAGTTAAGAAAATTAAATAGAGTGAAAACCATTAAAGCCTCTTTAGAAATTGAAGGAAATTCATTATCGGAAGATCAAATCACAGCAATTATTGAAAATAAAAGAGTAATTGGCCCTCAAAAGGATATTCAAGAAGTAATCAACGCAATTGAAGTGTATGATAAGATTCATGAATTCAATCCTACCACCCTTTCTTCATTTTTGAAGGCACATAAAATTTTGATGAATGGATTACTTGATAATCCAGGAAAATTAAGAACAAAGTCGGTAGGCATTTTCAAAGGAAGTCAAGTTGCTCATATCGCTCCTCCTGCAGGGAATTTGAGCCATTTAATGAAGGAACTTTTCAAATATATAAAATCAGAGGATGATCATATTTTAATAAAAAGCTGTGTGGCACATTATGAAATTGAATTCATTCACCCTTTTATGGATGGAAATGGAAGGATGGGAAGACTTTGGCAAAGTTTAATCCTGCTGAATGAATATCCAGTCTTCGAATATCTAACTTTTGAAACTATCATCAAAGAACGGCAACAGGAATATTATGATGTCCTTGAAAAATCAGACAAGGAAGGGCAATCGACAAAGTTTGTTGAATTCATTCTGGAAGCCATTGATGAATCTTTACAAAATCTTTTAAAGATTCAAACTCCAAACCTTACCCCTAAAGATAGAATTGATTATTTCGTTACAATTTACCAGAATCAAACTTTCACCAGAAAAGATTATTTGAATATCTTTAAAAACATATCTTCAGCAACTGCAAGCAGAGATTTAAAATATGCAGTTGAAAATAAACTGATTGCTAAGGATGGAGATAAAAGAACAACTTTATATAAATTAAAATAAATACTGATACTATTCTCCCTCAAAAGACGAGAACTCTTGGACGAAAGAAAAAAGAGAGCAGTATATAATCAATAGAGAGGATTTCAATACTTGGGATAAAAAGATGTTTGAAGAAGATATGGAATGGGTAGAAGACATTCCTTCTGGTCCCTTCAATGAAGGCGTATTTCCTGAGCCAAAATATGACTTGCATGGAAACTTTACAGGTGTCGGAAATAAGTCAGGAATATATAAAATTGGTGATAAAACGATTTTAATGAACAGTTTTTTTTCAAACAAAAATGAAATTAATGGAAAATACTTGGACACTTTTTCTGATGAAATATTTTTCCACCTCATGGTCCTTACAGATACAGTTGACACAGTGAATTACAGTCATTCATCGAGTATAATTCTATCTCGTAACCACCCAGACTATTTAGGGCAAGGAGCCTTTAAAACAAAAACTAATCAAATAGACTACACTGCGTTTATAACAGCGGAACGAGATATGTTTGCAATCGTCAATACGCGATTATTTAATTTAAATTTTGGACAAACTATATTAGAAGCCATCTCAAAAATGCTTTTGATGCCGAAAATGAAGGACTTTGGTACCAGATGAGGCGCAAAAACGGAGCCTAGCCGTAGCTAAGTGACGCTTTTTGCAACGAAATATGGTGCCAAAAGGCACATTTGCAGGCCAAAGGGTATTATTGAGATGGCTTCTAGTCGCTCCTCAAAAAGATAAATCTCTAAGGACAATGCAAATTAATTCGCCAAAATTACAGGTTCAAGGAATAGATATCTACACCAAAAAATTATTAGAAGAACAAAGAATTATTGATTTTTTTGAAAATGTGAACGGAATTTAGACCTTATCTTTATTTGATTTTTAGGTAAGGTCAATGCTTTGGAAAGGTTTAAGCGGCTATTTTGCCGAGTTTTCTGATGGTTTTCCTTAAGGATTTGATTTTTTTCGATTCCGGATTGATTTCTAGGTTCAATAAAAATAGATCCAGCAGGTACATATTGTAGTGTTCAGTCTTGATGTCGGCCATGGAGAATGGGCCTCTTTCTTGTTTATTCCGGTTCAGGTAATGGGTCAGTTTCGCCACGTTGATCGTGCTCATGTAAGTATACCCTTTTTGTAAGCATACTCTTTTTAGGACCATCTGTAATTGAACAAAATAGGGTTTTGAGGAGTACTACGAAGAGGATTATTTACGACTGTGAAAAGGACACGCAAAACAAACGGAAAAGAAAAAAACATGGAATTAGGTGCAGGAGAAATGGGCAAGAAACTCGCAAAAGCAACGTCTTCTAGATTGAAGGTTCCATTCATACACAACCCTTTTACTCTACTTATAGCCCTCCTGTTACTATGCAGTCACGACCTGTATATAAAGATGGACACCTACTTCTTAAAGCCTAACCAAGAAGGGACCTTGAGCCTCTACAATGGGACTTTTGAAAAAAGCGAAAATAGAATCACTCGCGATCGGATGCTGGACGCTTCTGTTTTTGCCCAAGGCGAAAGAGTAGCCATCAATCCAGATCAATGGGAAGACCAAGACAGCACCCTAACGCAATTAACCTTTAATACAGGTGAAGCCGGAACTTATGTGGCAGGTGTCTCTACTAAAGCCAGGAATATAGAACTCACCGCCGAAAAGTTTAACAGCTACCTCGAAAGCGATGGTGTTTTGGATATGCTCGAACAACGCAAGAAGGATGGCTTACTCGATCGAGATGCCGTAGAAAGTTATGAAAAACACGTTAAGGCAATCTACCAAGTGGGGGATAATAAGACAAACGACTGGAGCTCTGCGTTGGGCTATCCTATCGAGTTTGTTCCACTGGCAAACCCTTATGAAACATATAGTGGCGAAAAGCTGGAAGTACAGTTGCTATTGGATGGTAAACCACTAACCAATCAACTCGTCTACGCTGACCATATTATAAGCGCCCATGCACATGCCCATGACGATCACAGCCATGAACACGAACACGATGGGGAAACCCATGCGCACGCCGACGATGGGCACAGCCATGAGCACGATTCGCATAAAGAGGAAGGACATACACATACCAATGGTCAACAATTACGTACCAATGACCAGGGTATCATCAGTGTAAATCTACCGGAAGATGGTATCTACTATCTACGGACCATTTACATGACGCTAGCTACAGATAGCGATGAATTGACGCACCGTTCTAAATGGGCAACACTAACGTTTGAGGTGACCCACGCGCATAATTCCAGCACACATATGCACGATCATGAGGGTGGCTTTCCTACCTGGGCCTTTGTACTTGGACTTGGAAGCTTGCTCATCGTTGGATTATTATTTCTATTCTTTAGAAAAAAGAACTAAGAATGCGAGTGCGTTTACAGCGCGGGCTGTCCCTATTGTTACTATTCGTTCCGCTTTTAGCCTTCGCGCATGATGTTAGCAGTGCGGACCAAGAAATCTTGCGTAACGGTGGCTTGTGGGCCTATATTCGGGTAGGTGCAACGCACATGCTCACCGGCTATGATCACCTGCTTTTTCTGACGGGTGTTGTATTCTACCTGAACAATTTTAAGGACATCCTGAAATTCATCACCGTGTTTACGATAGGTCATAGCATTACTTTGATTGGTGCGACCTATGCCGGGATCACGGCAAATGAACACCTGGTAGATGCAGTTATTGCCTTAAGTGTTTTATACAAGGGGTTTGAGAATTTGGGCGGGTTTCAACAATTAAAGATAAAATCCCCCAACCTACTGCTCATGGTAGGTCTTTTTGGATTGATTCACGGCTTTGGGCTTTCCACCCGATTACAATCGTTCGACATGGGAACGGAACAATTTTTAGCGAAGATTCTGTGCTTTAACGTAGGGGTAGAATTGGGACAAGTGCTGGCATTAATTCCTATTGTTTTTATCATATCACTTTCGCGAAAACGCGAGCAGTTTCCAGCTTTTTACAAAGCCGTGAACGTGTACCTGGTATTAGCGGGGATAGCTTTACTGGTATATCAATTATACGGGTACTTCACGGGACATTAATAATAAGGTGTAATAGCCACTATTTGATCTGACAGTCAGTTCATGTCAGGTCAGTTATTTGTCCGACAAGTCAGATGTCCTCTTGGGTAAGACCACAATTAAAGAAACCCGAATCTCTGTAGAGCACCTCGTCGGCCTTTTGGCTCAGGGTTGGACCGAGAAAGATATTTTGGATAACTTTCCCAGGTTGACCAAAGAATCTCTCTAAGCAGTATTTGCTTATTTGCAAGACTGGCTCAAAGATGGTTTGTTGTTCACTCCTGTGAACAAAGAAAAGCCCTTTTAAACGGAAAAAGTACAAATCACAAAACCGATAATGGTCTTGTGATTTGTAATAGAGATTTCTCAGGCCCCCTTTTTATTAAAGCGCCTTCGTTAGGTGTTCCTCAAGTTTGTTAAAGTCATCTTGCATTTCAAATACGAATTAATGACCCGTTATAGATCCGTCGCACCTTCGCTCAATAGCCATTGAGCAAAATATTCGCCCATCGCTGCAGGTTAACAATGCTTACTCAAAGCCAAACATACCGTTCGTGTTGGCCGTACCTTCTGTAGGAACGGGCACAATAACGTCCCAGTGCTCAGCGACCTTGCCATTTTCAAAGCGCAGCAAATCGTAGAAAGCTACTGGATTGCCTTTTGCCGTTCCCTCAGAAATGGAAAGGACAAAGTTCCCTTCTCCAAGCACCTTGTGGTTCTGCTTGTAAATCCATTGCTCCTTAGCAAATGCGTCAAAAACCGCAGGAATACCGTTATCAACCGTTGGGCTATGGTTAATATAGTCGGTCTGGAACGTAGCCTGTATGATTTCACCTACTTCTTCCTGTGTACCATTCACAATTACCTCGAACAGTTTGGTGACAATTGCCTTGTTTTCTCTGGTTTTATCCAAGTCTTTTACTTCTGCATCACCATCAAATTGAGTGCTGCCACCAACTGGGTTTTCAACGATTGGGGTCGGAACACCCCAATGCTCCGCAATTTGCCCATCGGCTATCCGGTACACATTAAACGAAACAATTTGTTTGGCGCCAAATGCCTCGGCATGGTCTAGCGTGTTGTGCATGATGACATATTCCCCGTCCTGAAACAGCCGGCGGTTTTGGTAGGTTGTACCAGCTTTTTTCAGCATCGGCAAAAGTCCAAGCAGTGCATCACGACCTGTAGGCACATAGGGGTTATGTTGGATAATGCCTTCTGCGAACACTTGGCGTACACCTTGTTCACTGTAGTCTCGAAAAAGTGCGTTGAAGGCACCAATGGCGAGTTCCTTTGGCTGCATAGCCTCGAGTCCCGTTGGTGGTTCATTCGTGCGATCGTCAGTTTCAGTATTTGACATAGCTACGAAGGTCAACGAAAGACCTCCTAACATTAGAAGGATAAGTACTTGCTTCATGATAAAGATTATTTTGCTTTTATTTTGCAAGCAAATATATGTTATTACTTTCAAAAAGCAACTAATAGTAGATGACATATCTTGCATTTTGCAAGTAATTTAACCCTGAGATAACATGGAATCAGAAGGCAGACAGCTATCGATTCCCACTGGAGAGCCTGGAAACATCAATGTTGTCAGTGGAGTTGGATTGATGAAGTGATAATAACCTAAAGAAAGTTCACCCAAATATTTTAAAAGGAGAACGGGTAGACTTACCACGACATGACAAAGAGGCTTTTGCAAGTGCTCTAGTCAGTGGTTAGTAACAAAACTGGATATAACAAATGATAAGCCCAATGATCAAACTGTAAGCTTCCCATTTAAGTAACCGTTTAAACTTGGAGTACTTCTGTTTCCGAAT
>CAZXLD010000077.1:0-13267 GCA_964641965.1 uncultured Saprospiraceae bacterium
ATAATCATGCATTTTTTTGCATAAAATACGACTTTTTTATTTTTAAACGGTATTACCACTCGCCATTCGCCATTCACCACTCCGCACCCCGCACTCCACATTCGACATTCGTCACTTGCCATTTGCAACTTGCCATTTGCACCTCCCTGTTTTCCGTGATTTTCCCAAATCCCCATTTCCCGTGTTTCATTTCTGATGGAGTAGAGCGAGCTTGAAAAGGACAAAGCCTTTCCCAATGAAATACCTATATCCACTCCTTTTTTTACTCTTTATTTCTTTGTATGGTATGGCCCAGGAGCCTATTCTCCTCAAAGATTTCAATACGAATGGCGTCAGTGCTTTTCCCGATGGAAACTCTTCCAACGATAGTCCGATAAAAGGCATAGCAACAGAAAAAATCCTGTTTTTTCTGGCGGAGACGCCCGGAACGGGCGAGGAAATATTTCGAACAACAGGTACCGAAGTGGGTACGATACTCCTCAAGGATATCAAGCCCGGGGCCAGCGAGTCTAACATCCGTTTTTTGGGCGTCATTGGAGACAAAGTCTTGTTTTCAGCGAATGACGGTATAAATGGCTTTACGCTTTGGTCATCGGAAGGAACAGAATCCAGTACGCGACCAGTAGAGAATGAAGACCCGATCGAACTTAGCCCGTTCGGTTCCTTACGCTCTTTGGTATTTAAAGAGGATCTCTATTTCAGGGGAGATAGGGGGCAAGGAAGCGAGTTGTACAAGTACGATGCACAGACCGGTCTCATTACTCTGGTCCGCGAAATAAATCAGGAGGTCTCGAACGACGGAAGCGGACCCTTTCGATTCGCCGCTGCTCGAGATCACTTCTACTTCACAGCGGACGATGGCATCAACGGACGCGAACTTTGGCAGTCGGACGGAACCCCGGAAGGAACGGAACTGGTTCGCAACATAAGTGGTGGAGACACATCCACCAATATTATCGAAATGAAGACCATTGAAAATTCCAATACCCTTGTTTTCGTAGCCGATGATGGGGTCAACGGGACCGAACTGTGGATCAGTGTTGGACCAGGTAATTTTACCTATTTGGTTAAGGATATCACACCGGGTGAAGATGGAAGTACCATCGAACTGATGGATCTGGCCGGGGAATTAGAGGATTTATTCTATTTCACAGTTCTGGATGACCGTTTTCGTCAGGTGTTGTGGCGTACCAATGGATCGGAAGAGGGAACGGAAAAGGTTTTGGATCCCAGTGGCAATGAAGTCCAAGTAAATAGATTTACCTCTTTCGAAGGGCAACTCTATATAGCCAGTGATACCAATCTTTGGCGGACCGGAGGCGTTGGTTTAACCCTGATTTCGAATGAAATGAACAGCTTTGGAGTACCCGATGAATTCGCCGTATGGAACGATTCCTTGTTTTTTGTGGGAGGTAATTTCCAGGATGGCTTTAAGCTTTTCAAAACCAACGGAACCCCGGAAGGTACCGTTCAGGTTACCGACAGTACTTTCCAGAGTATGGGATCACTTTTCGCCACGGAGGACCACCTTTATTTTGTCGGGCGGACCGTCGCTCATGGCACTGAGCTTTATGTTAGTGACGGTAGTCCAGCAGGGACCTTTCTGTTGTTTGATGGGATACCAGGTCCCGAAGGAAGTTTTTCCAGGATCGGTGGTTGGAAATTCCATACCCTGGAAGATCAGATACTATTTCCAGGCTTTTCCCCGGAATTTGGCCGTGAGTTGTGGGTTTCCGATGGGACCCGAGAAGGGACTCGACTTCTGAGAAATATCAATACCCAGACCGAAGACGGTCAGTACCCAAGTCCCCCCATAGCTCTGGGAAACAAAACCTTTTTTACGACCAACCAAGGCCTTTGGGAAACGGATGGTAGTCAGGAGGGGACCCGCAATATTTATGGAGATACGATCATTTATGGCTTGAATACCGTCGGAGATCGTATGATCTTCAGTGTTCCACTATCCGGATCAACCTCAGAAACCTTCAGTAGCGACGGTACAGCCGAAGGGACCCGATTCTTGTTGGAGGGTTTTTCGGCAGATAGCATTTCCTTTTTTCCCCAGCCGGGGTATCCGATATTCCAGGGAAACCTCTATTTGCCCGGTAGAAAGGAGGGCGATGTCAGCTTACTTTGGAAGACCGACGGAACACGGGAAGGAACATTACCGGTTAAAAATATCAACCCCGATGGCTTTGGATTTGGGGGTTTTGCGCCAGGACGGTTTCTGGTTTGGGAAGAGGAATTGTTTTTTGCCGCTACAGTAGAGGGCTTGGGTTCGGAACTTTGGAAAACGGATGGCACAGAAGAAGGAACGGTTCCGGTAGCGGATATCAATCCCTTTTCAAGCAGTTTACCGCTAGGGTTTACTCAGGTAGGAGATGGATTTCTGTTTTTGGCAGATGATGGGACCAGCGGTAGGGAATTGTGGAAGTCCGACGGCACCACGGAAGGAACTTTACTGGTTAAAGATATATTCCCAGGAAGTCCAAATAATGATGGGATACCTGACCCTATCTTAAAGGAATTCAAAGGGAAACTTTATTTCAATGGAACGGATGGGGAAAATGGAAGAGAACTCTGGATAAGTGATGGTACGGAAGAAGGTACGCGTATGCTAAAAGATATCGCTCCCGGTCCCGGCTGGGGAAATCCCCGCTATTTCGCGGTACTGGACAGTACCTTGTATTTCGCTTCTAACAATCAACTTTGGACGACCGACGGTACAGAGGAAGGAACGATGCCCGCAGTTGACGTTCGGGTTCGATCTGAAATGATGTTAGCTGGAAGTGACCTGTTTTTCTTGGGGGTTGACCCCGAAAATGGATTTGAATTGTGGCGAACCGATGGCACCGAGGAGGGCACCTTCCTGGTCAAGGACATCTTTCCACAAGGGAGCAGTATCCCTGAACTCCAAGGATACATCAATGAGGTCCTGTATTTTACGGCCATGGATCCGGAAAAAGGACGTGAGCTTTTTGCCTTGTCACCGGTGCGTATCCAGACCCGTTTGATGGCCAACCAAGAAGACATCTGCGGAGTAGCAGACAGCATCATTTTTGCCGCTCAGGTAGAAAATGCAGGTGATAATCCCATTTTTTCCTGGTATGTCAATGGGCAATTCATCCCGGGTGTAACCGGACCGGAATTGGTTACCGTAGGCTTGAAGGATGGTTCCCAGGTGAGTTATCGGGTCCTGGCTTCAGATAAATCCGTCTGGAGGCTTGAGCAAATCGTATCCTCCGATACCCTCGATGTGGGTTTGTCGGCTTTGGATCCTCAAATCCAATTATCGGACAACCAGTTGACGGCCTCTCCGGCAGCCTCTTATCGATGGTTTTTGGATGGCATCCTTTTACCGGATACGACGCAAGTCATTACCCCCACGGAGATTGGCGACTACCAGGTCGAGATCACCAACCTGGCCGGTTGTTCTGCCCGCTCCAAAGCGGTCAATGTATCCACGGTTACGAATATCATCGACCCGCGCCTGGCCAGGGACATTCGATTGTTTCCGAATCCCGCCAACGATCAGGTCTTCATCCAGTCCAACCTGAACGAAGAAGTTGACTTGAGCATATATTCGGCCAACGGAAAGCTGATGTACCAGGGGCGCTTGAATGCCATGCAAACAGGCTTCACGCTGCCCATTTCCCATTTCGCCGATGGCTTGTACCTGATCCGTATGAGCAGTAGTCAGGGCTGGTACCATCGGAAGGTGATCAAGCAGTAAGTAGGTGGACAATAATACTGTTGTATTAGATGCGAAGCTATTTTGGTTCTGCTCAAGGCGTCAAAACCGCGCATAGCCCCAGCTACGTAAGGCTTTTGAGTACGATGAGCAGGATCAAAAGAACGAGCAGCAAATGGGGCAATATTATTGGCTTCCTACTTAAAACCCGGAAGACAAAGAAACATAGCTGAGAGTTTGGTTAGTTGTGTGACCGTGCTTTCAATGATGCGTTTTGAATTTTCAGTTCTCCGTTTTGAGTTAACCCGGAAAATTCACCGAATTTTCCGCCTAAAAGGCTTACGAATTGCAAACAGCTGATAATCAAACACTTAAGCATGAATAATTCCCATTCTTATTGTACGAATACGTACCCAAATTTGGGTACACAAAATTTTGCAATTGTCAGGGTCTTTAGTGCTGACATCCGCAGGATCGTCAGCATAACCCTGACATAAGTGGTTGAAAATCAGTTTATTTTCAGCCATTTATCGTCATTATTCACGGATTTCCGTGAATAATCCGGGTTAAGGGAGGGGTACTAATAATTCAAAACTAAAAAAACGCCGATGCGGATCGGCATCCCGGAAAACCGTGATTTTCCCAAATCCCCATTTCCCGTGTTTCATTTCTGATGGAGTAGGGCGAGCTTGAAGAAGACCAAGTCATTATCAATGAAATATCTTTACTCACTCCTTTCTTTGATCTTTTTCATCTCTTATGGGTTGGCCCAGGATCCCGTTTTACTCAAGGACTTTCGAACCAATGGAGCGAGCGCTTTTCCCTACGATCCGTTTATCAAAGGCCTTTCTACCGGGAATATGCTTTTTTTCCTGGCCGAAACTCCGGATCAAGGTGAAGAACTGTATCGAACGAACGGCACCGAGATTGGGACGCAATTTCTGAAAGACATCCGCCCGGGGGAGGCTCCTTCGTCCATCCGGTTCTTGGCGACTATTGGCGATTCCCTGTTTTTTGCCGCTTCTGATGGAGAAAATGGTTACGAGCTTTGGGTTTCGGTGGGGACCACTTCCAGTACATTAATGGTTGAGGATCTGAATGAAGGAAATTCCTCGGGCATTCGGACGTCCCGTAATTCCTGGATCGTTTTCGAAAATGATCTGTACTTCGCTGGAAATAATGGGTCCACGGGGACAGAATTGTATAAGTACGATTTGGAAACCAAATCAACCTCCTTGGTTCGGGACCTGGATGACAGGGATGGTGGAGCCGGCAACACCCGAAGCAGCAATCCGGAAAATTTTACCCTTGGGGAAGAGGTATTCTATTTCACAGCCCAGGATAGCAGTGGTCGGGAACTGTGGCGGACCGACGGGACCCCTCAAAATACCGGAAAAATTGCAGATCTGAATCCAGGTCCGGGTTCCACGGCCTTCTATGAGATGAAGGTAGTCGGAGGTTCTACCTTAGTCTTCCTGGCTGACGACGGAATTGCGGGAGAAGAATTATGGATTAGCCTTGGGTCAGCCTTGTTTACGGTTCGACTGGACCTGACCCCGGGACCCGAGAGCAGCGACATTCGATTATTTGACCTGATTGATGACCGATTTTATTTTACCAAAAGGGAGAGATTCAGCGATTATCTATATAGCACAAATGGCTCTGAAGGAGGCACCCAAAAAGTCCTGACGAGTGATGGCGATTCCATCCGGGCTTTCTCTCCTTTTATGTTTCAGGAAGAGCTTTATTTCAGGGGGCCGGGTTCCCGGTTGTGGAAGATCAATAGGGATGGGGAGTTAGTTGAAAATATAACGAGTTTTTCCGTTTTCTACGGAGCCGATATGCCTGCCATATTGAACGATACGCTCCTTTACTTTTTTGGAAGCTCCTCAGAAGGAAATGTACTGTATCAATCCAATGGGACTTCCGAGGGAACCACACCCATTGATACCGTTAATCGAAGGAGCTTTTACGATGTGGATAATTTATTTGCCACCGAAAGCCATGTCTTCTTTATTGTCGAGACCGATTCTTTTGGCCGGGAAATTTTTGTCAGTGACGGAACCATCGAAGGGACCGGCCTCTTGATCGATAGCAAACCCGGTCCGGAAGATGGTTTTGAATCCTACGAAGATGTCTTTTTTCATGCCATCGGCAATCAGTTTATTTTCCCCGGATATGACGACATTCACGGCCGTGAGATCTGGACCTCTGATGGAACCGTGGAAGGCACCCGCTTGCTTCGGGACCTGAATACGCAGACCGAGGATGTGCGCTTGTACAGTGATCCGACCGAGCTGGGCAACAAGACCTTTTTCTCCACGGATGAGGGCTTGTGGGAAACCGATGGTACCTCGGAAGGAACCCAGTTGGTCTGGGGGGAGGGGCCGGCCTATGGCTTGAATGCGGTGGGCGACAAGTTACTCATGCGGGCAAGCACGCCCGGGGTCAATAGTCTTGGTCTAGTGGTCAGCGACGGTACGGCTGAGGGGACAAAACCTTTGTTTGATTCGGCGACGGCGGCCCCGCTGCGTTTTATCATCCAGGATAATGACCCGGTATTCAATGGGAGGCTCTATTTCATGGGGCGGGAACCGGATACGGACTACGAACTCTGGAGCTCCGACGGAACGTCCGAAGGGACGTCCCTGGTCAAGGATATTGGCGAGAACAACTTTGGGTTCAACGGGTTTTCCGGTGCCCGATTCGCCGTTTTCAATAATGAACTTTATTTCGCTACCAACGATGGGGTAATCGGCTTTGAACTCTGGAAAACGGATGGTACAGAGGAGGGCACGGTAGCGGTGGCGGATATCAATCCATTTGGAAGTGGTTTACCAGGTAAGTTTGCCGTGTTGGGGGACGAATTGTTTTTCATTGCCAACGACGGCACGGGAGGAGACGAACTCTGGAAGACCGATGGTAGCCAGGAGGGGACAGAACTGGTCAAGGATATATTCCCGGGAGAACCCGATGATGATGGATTGGGAAATACGGATCTCGTGCCTTTCAATGGAAAGCTCTACTTCGCAGCAACCGATGGCGAAAATGGCACGGAACTTTGGGTCAGTGATGGTACGGAAGAAGGTACGCTCCTATTCAAGGACTTCATTCCAGGAGGTGCTTTTAGCCAAAGTGGCGGACCCCGTTTTTTCTATTCGACTGACAGCCTACTTTATTTTACCGCTAAAGACACCTCAGGCACTAAATTGTGGAAGACTGATGGTACGCTGGAAGGAACGGTCCCTGCCGTAGAGATACAACCTACTTCCGAACTGGTAGCTGCGGGAGATTATTTTTTCTTCAGAGCATTTACTGAAGAAAACGGACAGGAGTTGTGGCGGTCGAATGGTACGCCGGAAGGGACCTTTTTGGTGAAAGACATATTCGATGGCCCTAACGACAGCTCGCCGTTCCTGGAGGGTTTTGTAAATGATGTATTGTATTTCACTGCTACGGATCCGGATAAAGGGCGCGAACTCTTCGCACTATCTCCCTTGCGCATTCAGGGAAAAATGACTGCCGATACAGAAGAAATATGTAGTGTCGCAGATAGCATCACCTTTACGGCAGAGGTGCGTAATGCGGGCGATAATCCGACTTTGCGTTGGTACGTAAATGGTCAATTGGTTCCCAACCAAAACAGCTCTGTATTTCGAGCTGCCGGATTAGCCGACGGCACCCAGGTGAGCCTGGAGATCATTGCCGACCAATCCGTTTGGACCCTTAGCGAGCAGGTATTTATAGAAGGCCTTCCCGTTGGCATTTCCGGTTTGAACCCTGAAATAACCGTTCAGGAAAACCAGCTTACGGCCAATGAAGCAGCCTCCTACCGGTGGTTTCTGGACGGCAACCTGATCAGTGATACCAGCCAGACGATCATCGCCACCACCAGTGGCAACTACCAGGTTGAAATTACCAATATTGCCGGCTGTACAGCCTTGTCGGAAGAAGTAAGCCTAACGGTCACCAATACGGCTGACCCACGCTTGGTCCACGGTATTCGACTCTATCCCAATCCGGTTCGAGCGCAGCTTTTCCTCGAATCCGATCTGAACGAACCTGTGGATGTTTCGGTAATCGCTGCCACCGGACAAACCGTTTACCGAGGTCGTATGCAGTCTTTTGGCAGCCAATTGAATATACCGATGGACCAATTGGCAAAAGGATTATACCTGATCCGCTTACAAACCAGTCGAGGATGGCATCATCGGAGGATTTTGAAACAATGATAAAAAACACCTAAAACCAACCTATTCTCCTACATGCTCCAAACCGATGAAACCTTATGGGCAGGCAAATTATACCGTTTTAAATTGGAAATGGCCTCTCCCGTAAAAAAGTATTTCTTGAAGAAATGGTATCATGTCCCTGATTCCTAAGCGGCTTCCTTGCCAGAGGATTCGTCTTCTTCCAATTGCTGTACGTATCGCTTTTTGACCTTATCGTAATTCCCATGGAAAAACGGGCAAGCAGAGACACAGCGGCTACAGTTTTTGGAAAAGAAAGGAGCACATTTTTCCCGTTCGATAAATTGGGGGTAGCCATCCTCCAGCGTTTTGGTAGTCTCGTAGATAGCGTTGCCCGGGCAGGAGCGTACGCAGTGGTTGCAAGTTTCGCAAAAGTCCCTTATCCAAAGGTGTGGATTGTCTTCCGGTTGCTTTATGGGCAAGTTTTCGATGCTCACAAATACAGCAGCCAATCGCAACGACGGACCAAAATCTGGTGTAATTAGCAATCCGTTTTTACCTACTACGCCCATACACGCATCCTGCGCGACCGGTGTGGTCATAATGTCCCCGCCCATAGCAGGGGAAGCTTGGCAATCGAAGCCCCGCTCTCGCAGAAAGGCAGCTATTTTATTTACAGCGACGCCCAAACCCGAATAGGTTCGAAAGATTTCATTGGTAGCCTCTTTAGAGAAATTCTCATGCATCTGATCGCGGCGCATCTCCATGCTGAACATAATCACCTGGTCATGCAGAATTTTAAAATCCTTAAAGATGAAATCCGGATTTACCTGGGTGTAGCCAATATCAGAGATACCCAGGGATCGGGCATAGTTTTCTAGTTCCGCTAGTTCCGCATCTGAGATATGCGTCCGGCCCTTACCAGGATTGTGGCCAACCTCCTTGGCACTCTTGTGCATCTCCTTGGCGATAGTTACAATTTGCGGAAAGGCAACCTTCAGACTTTTTACTTTATCCGCCATGCTTCCATATTGGGCCAACAGCAATGGTATCATCACGGCTGGCCGCGCTTGTTCACTGCTCTTTACCGGACGATCGTTCTTGTCCATCCAATAAGTAGCGCTGAGGAAAAAGGGGGTTTTTCGAAAGAGCTTATACAGTTTCATCGGTCAATCATTCATTTTTGGTGAAATAAAAGGTCTTGGTCAGGACGAACTTTTTGCCAACGATCTTCAGCTTATCCGGGCTTTCCAGCGTCACTGTTGCGTTGATGTTCATCTTGCGTTTGGGGCTATACACGGTGCCGATCCAATTGGCTTGATCGGGATCGAATTGCAGATTCTTCAATACCTCCACCCCCACATGATCGGCAACATCCGAGCGGACAATCTCACCGAAATAGGCGCCATTTCGCGCTTCAATCCGGATGGTCGCATTATCCAGCTCCTCGGCAAACCACTTACCTTCAATGGCATCAGACTGGGCAGACAATTGAAAGCTGAAAAGGAACAGAAAGCATCCAACATAAATCCTCATTGCAATTCAGGTTTTGAAAATATGTTTTAAACAATTGTTTAACTCTAGGGTAAAAAATTTTAATTCACCCTTAGCATAGCCTCTATCCATTGTGGAATGAGTCGTTTGCGTTCTTCCATCAATTGGGTAAAAGCCTGGTCGTCCGTGCCGAGGGCCTCGTGAATCATAGGTTTAGCCACAAAGGGAAAGACAACCAGGGCCGACAGGTTCATGAAAAAGTGCGTCGGGTGGATAGGCGGCAGTTTCCCATTCTCCATTTCTTGCAAGATCTGCTCCATCAACACCGATTGGCGAAGTCGAGGGGCTACTCCAAGCCGGTCGACAAACTCTTGTGGGTTGGCCCGTATCTCGGTGAGGATAAAGGCAGGCACATTCGGGTGCTCGTGTAAAAAATCAATATACCGCTCAACAAACAGGTCGAGTTTCTGGCGAAGACTAGTATCGGGCTCATTGATGATGCCGCTCAGACCGGCGAAAAACTCAGACAGAGTCTCGGTCATGATAAGGTCGAACAACTTCTTCTTATTCCGAAAATAGTAATTGACCAGGGCCAGGTTGGTATTGGCAGCCTCGGCAATGTCCCGGGTCTTAGTAGCAACAAAGCCCCGCTGTTGAAAGAGTGCTCGGGCGGCTTCCTTTATTTTCAGTTCGGTATTTTGTTGTTGTACCTCGGTCATGCCGTTTTTCTTTCTGCTTCCAATATAACTTAAATTTCTGTTTTAAACAAGTGATTAATTTTTTATGCAAAGCTTCTTATACAAGAGTATTGCGGACCTCTCATCCGGTTGCTAATTTGGAAGCTAGGTGGAGATACTTGATTTTTTGGCGGTAAACATGCCTACTCGTAGGTGAATGGTTTAACTGCGTGAAGGAAGGTATGGAGGGTCTTCAAGGTCCTCCAAGCTTGGACCTAGCCTGCCGCCTCCCGGGTACTATTTCGGAGAATGAATTCGACCGTCCAGCCCGATGCCTATACTTGGGTTGCTTTCTTCCCAAGCACCACTAGCACATCATCCATGTTCAACCGCTTATGGGTGGTCCGGATATCTATAAACCCAGCCCCTTCAAACAAGTGAACGACTTCAACTTGATCGTACAACCTGAATTTTTCGGCTACAAATGGACGCCTACCCAAGGCCTCTTTGGAATTAAAAGCCACCACAAAACTGCCGCCCGGAGCCAGCACCTGCTTCACCTGCTGTAGAATTCGGTCGGGATCCTCCCAAAAATAAATGGTATTGATCGTCAACACCTTGGAGAAGGTATCGGGATCAAAAGGGAGATCATTTGCGTTACCTTTCAGCAGTTGGACATGCCCCAAATGTATGGCTTGCTTATTGGCGCGTTCAGCTGCTTGTAACATAGTGTCCGATAATTCGACCCCTACATACCGACCAGGTTGAATTTGCTCAACCAACTGTGAAATATGCGCCCCATTCCCAAAACCGATCTCAAGCAAGGTATCACCAGCCTCTGGATCCAACAAGTTGAACGTAGCTTCATACATCGGCTGGTTGTGCCTGTTCATGAGCTTACCCACTAACAGCCCCCAAAAGCCGGAAGGTTGGCTGAGCTGCCTACCAAGTTGTTGTTGAAACCAATTCATAGGCTTATGTCACTCCAAATTTTTCAAAACAAAACAGTCAATCAAAATTCAAAAGTATGCACCTCAAAGTAAATCTGTTACCCGATACACTTTTGTGGCCGTTGGATTTTGCATCCCCACATTTTGGGTCATGCAATACTTATAAACACGGGTAATCTTCTCGTAAACATCCGATTTCAGATGCAATTCATCAAACCACTCGTCTTCCTCGGCGACTCCCCGGCAATCAATGTGAAATAAGTTGGGCAAGCCTTCAAACTCGGCCAACTGAATCAGCATTTCATTAAATTCATGGATCATGAAATAGACTACGGATTCCTGATCAAACGGATCGGTTATCCCCTTCATCATTAAGGGTTCAAACAGCCAATGACCAGTATCCGTTACGGCATTCACAATACGTTGGAGCGAAATCCAGTTTCCCCGGTTCTTGTTAAACGGAATCGCATAATCATAGCCTTGGGTGACGATCATCATCCGTTTGTATTTACTTACATGGCATAATCCATACAGGTAAACGAAATATTGAACCATATACAAATTCAAAAAATTGAAAAACTCATCGGACACAAGTCGCAGGCCTCGTTCGTATTTTTTGATATCCAGGTCTTCGTTCGACGCTTTTCTTTTATCCAATAAACTTTTGGCTAACTGGTCCACCCTAAAGTCTCGAGGTTCCTCCAATTTGGGGTTAATCACCATAATAGCCAGCCGATCATTGCCAATGAGATCATTGCCTCCACCACTTAACAGGAATACATCCGGCGAAATTTTGGGTAGCTGTTCGATGTATTCACCAGAGTGAAAAATATTGGCCAGCCAGTCCCCTCCGGCAGCCAGGCTGTGCACGGCATACTTCGGATCATCTATGACCCAGTCAATAATGTCCCGAACGGGATCAATCTGCAAATAAATCTTGGGAAATTGAAACCAGGAATCGCCTTCCGCTAATATTACAATAGCCCCTTCCTCATCTCGAAACCCATTCCGAATTTTTTCCTGGAAAAGCTTGTTTCGCGATTCTCGGTTTCGTTGGTTGAACTTACCGATTAGTCCTTCCTCTGATTCGGATTCGTTGGTAATGGCATTGATGTCAAACAGTCGCATTAATACCGCTTTCAACAGATCCGGATTCGATTTGGTGACCGCGAATAATACCTTCAGGATTTCGGCTGTGGAGAAATTACCATCGTACTCATAAGTGCCCAGACCATCATCCTGGATATGTTCAAAAAACTTTAGAATAGTACTGGACTTGGCATAAATCATTTCTTCTTTCTCAAAGATGGAATTGAAATCCAGGTCAAAGTAAACCCAATCTAGATTTTTAACCCGATTCAATAACAACTCCTGAATTTTCTGGGAAATGTCCTGACTAGAAACTTTCATAGTAAATTTATTTTATTTAAAACTTATTTTAAATTCGTAAATAATGGCAAAATTTATCAATTTTTTGGTTAAACAAGGCACAGGTTAGGGATCGTAGCAGCGCTACGAAGCCCAGTTCTGCAACGCAGCAAAATCGAAAAAGTGGCCATTTGGCCGCAGCGTAAAAATTTGAAACAGGCGCTTAAATACAATTAAATTCGAAGCCATCTCAAAAATCCTTTTGATGCCGAAAATGAAGGACTTTGGTACCAGATGAGGCGCAAAAACGGGGCCTAGCCGTAGCTAAGTGACACTTTTTGCAACGAAATATGGTGCCAAAAGACACATTTGCAGGCCAAAGGGTATTTATTATTGTGATGGCTTCTCATATCACCTCAAGATTCTTTGTAAGAACCACTGAAATTTATCTGTTATATAAAATGGCAGTCCACTTAAATTTTATTTATTACTACTAAATTTAGCTACAATTATAAAAAAAGAAGCGAAATACCCAATAAGTCACTTAAATCAATATTTTCTAATCAAATACGCCTGAATTCAATTCAATTTACTGGTTAATTAGGCTCCTATTTTCATCCTTATGAACATGTGCTAGCATTCACCTTGCAATCGATATACTATTAGCTTTAACTACTTCAAAGCTACAAATTTAACTATAATTAAATATACCTGGGCCGGATTTTTACACCCTCTCTCTATCATTGGATGTAAAACCAAGCCATAAATCCTACTCGCCAATATAAATAATTAACCAACGCCCTACAATACCAATTCCTGCCATTCATCTCTACCCCATCCAAAACTCATAACTCATAACTCATAACTCATAACTCATAACTCATAACTCATAACTCA
>CAZXLD010000078.1:0-13087 GCA_964641965.1 uncultured Saprospiraceae bacterium
TTAGAATGAAGACCACAACCACCATAGTAATATTGCTTTTTTGTTCCTTTTCTATTTGGGGTCAACCTTCAACTGACAGGATTAGAATAGTTCAGAACACATTCCAGAATCAAGCTTTTGGTGAACAAGAAAAATTGTATAACACCGATACAATTATTCTTACGAGCAAAAGGAAGATATCAAAGCTTATATCTGAATTATCTGAAATTAAATCTAAATCTCAACTATTAAGTGAGTTTGGTATTGACACCTCTTACATAATCAATAATACTATACTTACCCCCAATTTTAAACCAGAGAAGCTGAATATTTAGTTGGTTTGAAATAGGTTTTGTGGCCAAAGAAGACTTCAGCTGGTGTCTTCTTGTTCAGGCTTTGATGGCCCCGTTCAAAGTTATAAAAAGTGATATAGGTTCTTGTCTCGTCGTACAGCTCTTTCCCTCCATTGGGAGCATTCAGATAAAGATACTCGTACTTGTAGCTGCTCCAGAAACGCTCAATGAAGACATTATCGATAGCTCTGCCCTTCCCATCCATACTTTGCTTTATGCCGTTATCTTGCATGGCGTGTACCCAAATATCGGAAGAGAACTGACTACCCTGGTCGGTATTGAATAGGTCTGGTGTCGGATACCATTGGAGGCTCTGATCAAAGACATATTTGCACCACTTAGCTGTCATAGCATTCGCGATATCCCACGCCAGGATGAACCTGGAATATAGATCCATGATAGCAAACAGATACATGAATCCTCGGCTCAGCGGTACATATGTGATGTCAGCAACCCAGACCTGGTTGGGGCCATCTACCTCCAGCTCTCTTAGCAAATAAGGGAACTTTTTATGATCGGGATTGGATTGACTTGTGTATGGATTAGGGCCTATGGCTCTGATATCCATTAATTTATACAGTCGCCCTACCCTTTATTCATTGATGGGGCGCAGTCCCAGACCATTGAGGTAGTCCGTCATCCTCGGCACACCAAAAAAGGGTGTCCGCTGGTATTGCTGGTCGATCAGCTTCATCAGGTGGAGGTTAAACGGATCCTCTCTCCTGGGTTTGTAGTACTGCCTGTTTTGACTGACCTGAAGCAAAGACGCCTGTTTACGTATACTCAGCTCATGGTCTTTATCGAGCAGATCCTGACGATCAACAATTGGCATCGTGAGAGCTTTTTTTTGAGGAAATCCAGCTCTATTTGCAGCTGCCCGATTTTCGCGTAAAGCTCGTTTAGGTCAACCTGCTCATCGTCTTTTCCTTTTTTGCCGGAAGGTTTCAGATAGTGCGCTGCATGCTCTAAAAAGTCCGCCTTCCATTTGGATATTTGGTTCGGGTGCAGATCGTATTTCTGCGATAGTTCCGATAAGGTCTCCCGCTCTTGTAAGGCTTCAAGGATTACTTTTAGCTTGAATTCTGCGCTAAATGTTCTGCGTTTTCGTTTCATGATCAGTAGCTAATCTATGGTTTTTACCAACTAAGCCACTGGCTCGAATTTTGGGGGGAAGCATAAATGTGCGTCAAAAAACTCAAAAGAACGGGATTATTTTGCGCCAATCGGGTTCTTGTCAACCAATTATAAGATTTAGAGTAGCGACAATTGTTAAGGTATTCATTCCGTTCTTTTAGCTATTTTACTGGGAGATTTTCCAAATTGTTTTGAAAATGACTTTGAAAAATAGCTGACATCTTTAAATCCAACGGAATAGGCGACTTGAGATACTTTTAGGTCTCTATTTAATAGTAATTCGTGCGCTTTTTGCAGGCGAATTTGTCGGATAAAATGGGAGGTTGACATTCCGGTGAGTGCTTTCAACTTTCTGTAGACGTGCGTAGTACTAAAATTGACTGCCGTGGCTAATTCCTCAATTCCAAAAGTTTCTTCATCCAGGTTTTCCAGTATTAATTGCTTTACTTTTGTGACAAAAGCATCCTCCCTTTGTGTTGGTCGTTTTGTTTCGAAAGATGGTTGGTTGTACTTAGCTTGTAAGGTTTTTCTTAGTTCAAGCAACTTTTGCAATCGTACATTCAATTCTTTACGATGGAAAGGTTTGGTTAGGTAGGCGTCCGCCCCATATTCGAGGCCTTCGATCTTTGACTTTATATCTGCCTTTGCAGTGAGCAAAATAATGGGAATATGACTGGTACGTTCATCTTGTTTGAGGGTGGCACATAATTCAAATCCGTCTATTTCCGGCATCATCACATCACTGATGATAATATCGGGTATCATTTCTAATGCTTTGTCGATGCCTTCACGACCATTTTGGGCGTATTGTAGTAGGTAATTATCTTTTAAAGATTCCAGAAGATAGTACATCACATCTTGGTTATCTTCAACGATCAAGATAGTGGAAGAATCGCCATTCAAATCCTTATTGTTCGAGATTTTGTCAGATAATATGGACGCTTCGAGTGAATTTGGAGGTAGAGCAAAAGCGTTTTCCAGTTTATGGATTGTCTTTTTTTGAGCATTTTTATAGATGGGAAGCATTACCGTAAAAATACTGCCTTTTCCGACTGTACTTTCCACTAAAATTTTGCCTTTCATTAATTCGGCCAGTTCTTTGGTAAGCGTCAGCCCAATACCTGTTCCTCCCGAATAGTTGTTTTCAGATCGGAAAAAGCGGTCAAATATATAGGGTAATTGATCGGCAGGAATACCAATGCCCGTATCTCTAATGGTAAGCTTCAAAATGTCTGTATTTTTTTGGGGGTGAATTTCTGCCCTGACCAGTACTTTGCCATATTCTGGCGTATATTTTATGGCATTGGAGATCAAATTAGATAAGATTTGCAGGATTTTATCTGGATCATAATCCATTTCAACCACTTCGTTATTGGAATAAAAATTAAGGTTAATTTTTTGATTCAGTGCCAAAGAGTGATAAGATTCCGTCACATAACGCAAATAGTAGAGGATATCACCGTGAATTAAATTCAAGGTCAGCTTGCCGGCTTCTATCTTTGAAAGATCCAGCATATTATTGACTAGGTTCAACAACTGTTGAGTATTTCGATTAATGATTTCTTTCTCTCTATTATACCCTTGAATTTGTTCTGCTGTACCTTTGATGGCTGTAAGTGGTGTTCGGAATTCGTGGGTTATATTGGTGTAGAGAGTGGTTTTGATTGCATCCAACTCTTTTAGCCGATTAGCTTCTGCTAAAGCTAATCGACGATTTAGTAAAAATTGATACAGTAAATAAGCCAAGGAAGTAGCTAGTATGAAATAGAACGATTTTGACCAAATATTCCAATACCAGGGCGGGTGGATGATGATATCCAAAGATATGCCTTTTTCGTTCCAGATACCGTCGCTGTTGGCAGCTTTGACATAGAAAGTGTAGTGGCCGGGAGATAGATTATTATAGGAAGCAGTGTTTTGATTGCCTATATTTCGCCATTCTTTTTGATAAGGTTCCAATTTGATGGCATATTGGTTTTTCTGAGGATTTTTGTAATGTACGGCGGCAAATGAAATAGAAAAGTCACTTTGTTGATAGCTCAGATTAATTTCTTTTTGATATGCAACTGATTGGTCAAGTGGGCTGTTCGCAACAGGCTTTAAGGGCTTATTGAAGAGGGCAAAGGAAGTGAAGGTAAGCTTTGGAGCATTATAGTCAACGGTTAAGATACTAGGGTATAGCAGTAATAGTCCATCAAGCGTTCCGAAAACTAAGGCTTCATCCCTAATGCAATCAGCACTAAAAGCACTAAAGAAATTCGTAAAAACACCATTGGATTTATCCATTACTAAAACAGTAGTATCCATTGGGTTTACGACGGCCAAACCTTGATCGGTTCCGACCCAAAGATCACCTTCTGGTCCAATTACCAGACCTCCCTTGAGATTATTAGAGGGCAAACCCTCCGAAACTGTCAGGGCATGATGTGCCAATGAGTTTTTGTCCACTACAATCAGTCCGTCGCTATGGGTTGCGATGTACATGTAGCCATTGGGATGCTCCGCGAACACTCCCCCTGGTGAATAGGGGAATTTTGTCACTTTTTCAGACCAGGGATCGTATTGAAAAAAGCCGTAATCTTCCGTTCCAATCCAAACTTTACCCCCTAGATCTATTTTTATTGTACCAATAATAAATGGGACAGATTTTGGATCATAATCAGGGTCCACCCATTTATTGGCATCTACAATACGGATCACCGCGTTTTTTGAAAGGTCTATGTGGTAGATTAAGTTCTGTTGTACCAACCAAAGTGTGCTATCAGGTCCGAAGTCAAAGCCTTGTAAATAATTCTTGGGTAATGTTTCAAGTACCGTATATTTTGGATTAAAATGTTCCAGTGTACGTTTTTCGTGATCATAACGATAAACCTGTTTGCCATCTATTATCCAGATATTACCAGATGGATCTTTTAATCCTAATTTAGGTCGATTGAATTGAAGTTGGAGGTTGTTTTCGCGTGCGATTTCATCCAAGGATTGAAAGTTTCCTGTCTCTGGATCCACACGTCGTACCATCCAGTCCATCGAACGAACCCAAAGTGCATTGTTCCCATCGACTAAAACTTGGGTGATTTTATTAAGTTTAGGTAATTGTTCGCCTTCTTGTAGTTTGACTTTTTGGAACGCAGTATGCAGAGGATTGTGTTTTATGAGTGCACCAGCGTGAATACCAATCCAAATATTTCCCTGCTCGTCTTCCAAAAAATCCTTGACAATTTCTGTTCTAAGCCGGAAACTCTGGGGGGTGAATTGGAATTTAATTCGTTCAAATCGCTGACGGTCTACGTTGATCCATCCAATTTTGAAAAAGGAAGGACTTTGCCCATAAACAATCCACAAGTTCCCTTTTTTGTCTTCATAAACTTGGTTCACTTTTATATCCTCAATTCCGTATTGTTTACTGATATTGGTCGTTGTATTCGAAGATGGGTCGAAGTGTATAATATGATTTTCTGAGTTTGTAAACCATAAAGACTGTTGATCTTTCCCTATACGAATGGTTCCCCAAACAATTCCCCTTGCAGGGTTGATTGCATTCGATCCAAAAAAAGAAAAGTTTTCCCGATCTGGATTCCAATGGGCTAATCCTTTGGAGGTTGTTACCCAGATATTCCCTGCCGGGTCATCCGTCAAAAATGGGGAATCCGGTGCTTCGAAGTTATTATGATTGTAATGATAGTATTGAATCTCATCTGCTTCAATAAATCCCGTTTTATTTACCGGGTACTTAAGTTTAATTCTGTAAAACCCTTCGAAATAAGTATTTACCCATAGATAGCCATTTTGGTCAAAAACCAACTGCGCCATCACACCATCATATAAAGGAGATTCTTTTACGGAGAAGGGAAGTGATAAATTTCTAATTTGTTCATTGAGTCGATCATAATATTGTATTTCCCCGTCTATTAACCCCATCCAGATGTTATCCTGGTGATCAATACCCATTGCCCGGATATTTATTCTCTCCGAAACGGTTTTGATGTCAACCCCGTCATATACGGCCAGCCCAGCTTGGGTACCGATCCAAATTAACCCCAACCCGTCCATTTCTAAATTCCAGACTTCATCAATGGGTAAACCTTCATCTACAGTATAGTGACGAGCGGGAAGGGTGGTGGTAATTGGTTCCTGCCCCAGCACACTAAATGGAACAATTACCCAATAGATCAAAAGGTAGCGAATGGTTTTCATGAACTGGGATTGTAACTCTGTAAAAGGTATAAATAAAAAAGCTGGAAGACAAACACCCGAACCATTTGGTATTTCCCTTCCAACCTATAAGTGGATTGGTTCCTTAGCGCATCATCACCTGCTTACTCACCACCCGGTCGCCAATCTGTAACCGGTAATAGTAAACTCCTGATGGTAAAGCCATGTTATTCTTACGCCACTGAATGCGTTGTTTTCCTTGCCCCAATTGTTGATTGAAAATCTGGGTCACTTGTTGTCCTAGTGGGTTATACAGAGTTAATTGTACGCGTTCCGTTTGAGGTAGCTCGAATTCAAAGTTCAGCTCATTAGAAAATGGGTTGGGATATACCTGCAAGTCAAATACTGCGGGAGAAATCGTTTGGTTTGATACTACCAACTGTTGACGGTTAAAAAAGTTCCAGATTTCAATGTCAGCATTGATATCAAAATTAATAGGACCTCCATCAGGAACTGGTCCTCCTCCCGGCCAGGTACGACCACCTCCTTCAATTCTATAATATAAAATTTCAATCCCTTGACTACAATTTGGGTAATTGAAGATAGTGACCGTTGAACTGTCACTGGATACTAGATCAGGTAATATCGTTTCTTCAGGAATTGTATCGCACATACTACTTAATGCCCAGCTTTTTACCCCTTCAACAAATGGAGGAATAATTCCAGGAATCCCCGTTTCTGGTATAAAAGGATCCGCTGTCCCATACATAAACAACCCCGGAATCGGTATAGAAGGAGAAAAATTTACGAACCCTTGTACATTAGCCATTGCAGCTATACGATTTGGTAATTGAAAGCTAAAGAAGGCAGAAGCAGCTCCTCCTGATCCAATCCCCATAGTATATATCCGTGTAGAGTCGACATTGTAATCCAATGCTAATTGGTCAATCATACTATTAACAAAACTAACGTCATCTACCTCTAAATTACCTAAAAGAGTACCATCTTGCCATACTGTGCCCACTATATCCAAGGCGGCAATAAATGCATCCAAAGCTGTAGGATAGACCACCAGGAAATTTGCTGTATCTGCTACTGTATTTGTATTCAGTGTAGAGATATATATGGGTACCGGTGCATTCGCTTCATGAAAGTTAAATACCACTGGCCAAGCTTCTGAACCATCATAAGCAGCGGGCACATAAACCGTATACTCTCGCTCAATGGTATCAACTGTGATCTTTTTGGTAATCAATTGCGCATTCGGCAACTCATACTGATTAAAAAAATTCCAAATTGTAGCACTGGCGTTAAAATCCTGATTGACGAATGCCCCCAGTACAGGCTGAAAAATAGGAGGTACCGGTCCTGTACTTTCCCAAACGTGACCACCACCATTCACCCGGTAGAATACAACATCCGCATGACCATCGCAATCCACGTACTCAAATTTGGTTACCGTTGTACCGTCATTAGGGTCCAGATCCGGTAAATCTGTCGAATCCGGAACGAAAGCGCAGCCATTGATATTCGCATAAATTCCAACAGTCTCTGGGAGCGCAGGAATTCCATCCGCAGGATTACCCGCAAATGGAACAACCATATCATCCGTACCATGAATCATCAAAGAAGGGATAAGGGCAGACCTTGGCACAGGAACCGTTCCCGCCGCCGTTGCTACCGCTGCAAAACGATCTGGTCGGGCTGCTGATAGTACGGAACTCATAAATCCACCATTCGAAATCCCCGTAAGATAAACCTTCGCATCGTTTATGTTATAGTTGCCAATTACTTCATCCATCGTTGAAATAATAAAGCCAATATCATCCGTATCGGATAGCAATGGTGGTTGTCCAACATTCCAGCCTAAACCAGCAGGGGGAAAACCCAGAGGGGGATTCGTATTTGTAACCAGTAACCCCTGCGGATAAAGAACCATAAACCCTGCGGTGTCTGCTACGGCATTAATCTGCGATTGCCAGGCAAATTGTGTCGCATAAGAGGTATATCCATGCAACGCTACTACCAGGGGTATCGATTCGCTGCCGTCATATCCCGGCGGAATGTAAAGAAAATAGTTTCGGTCGTTTCCGTCGTGTTGGGTGACCTGCGGAATAAATTGCCCTTCATCGTTCTGATTGATGTTGGCTATTGAACCGGCTACGGTATATCCGAGAATCTGACCGTCACCGGAAAACCCAACGGTTAAAGCCGGCTGATCCAAGCCTTTTGCAAAAAACTGGTAAAAGGTCGTAACGGTTACCTGACCATCGATAAGGCCCAAAGTATCCAACAAGGCTTCTGGTGCCGAAGTGCCATCAACTAAATAGTTGCTGGTTTCGGTAGTCGTTTGTTTGACCAGCAAGGCTTCTATCTCCTGAACACCCGAGTAGGTTAGGTTCGGTAGTGTTAAAGTACCCCAACCTACTACTTCATGGTCGACCTGAACATTGTCAACTTGTTGGCCCGGTACGTCATTCAATGAAAAAGCAGGCAAAAAGAGCTGCATGTTGGTGGTTCGGGTATGACTACTAGACCAGCTATCGCCAAAAGCTAAGGGTAATTCTAATAATTGCTTGGCTTCTTCAAAAGCATTGGTCACCGGTTCGTAGCGAACAGAATCGGCTTCCGTACAACTACCGCAGGAAAAGGGAACAGTAACTGTAGTAACGACTTCTTCACCTAAAATGGCTTTACCGGAATCATCATACTTTTCAATAAGATTAATGGGTATGGGGGTATCCGGGGTAAAATCTGCAAAAATACTGGTTTCATCAACGCTGTTGGCCATTGGAAAGGTCTGAGAATTTACTTCTGGTTTGGGATCCAGATTTCGGGTCGTCAATTCCAACCAACGGTAATCCCATGCCTGGTTCGCTCCTTCTGTTGGAGGAGCATAATATGTTCCTTGTAAAGTAAAGTTGAATACATCAACATTTACAAGAGTACCTCCCAACGGAGAAACATAATCATCACTGGTAATGGTGATCTGGGCTGTTCCTTGGTAGCTACAAAGCACGACAAGGCAGAATAAGAGTAAGTTACTTTTCATAATGTTTGTTTGATAAAATTATGGAGATGTGGACCACCAAATTGACGATTACCAAGTCGATAACTACTTGGTAATATTAGTGGAATAACATTATGCTAAGGTCAGATTACCAATGGAATATGATTTGAAGTATGATTACAGATTTTTGTACTATCCTTACATTATAGCCCTGGAGACGGGTTATGTTTCATTCTTAGTTGAAATTCTTCGATCAGATTCGGAGGTTTCTTTCCTTTTTCGCTCGACCTCTTGTTTGAGTACGGCCTTTAGTAGATGCAGTTTTTTAAAGTTATCTACCCGACGCATTCTTTTCTCGTGCGTGATGATGGCCATGCAGGTCCATCGGTAGCGCTGATCGGAGTCTCCCCATCGTTTAACGTTGCGGGTATACTTGCCGATAGCCGAGTTCAGACTCTCGATGCTGTTGGTCGTGCTGAAGCATTTTCCGAACAGCTCACCCATGCCCAGCCTTTGCAAGGTAAGGGTGTACTCCAGCCCCTTCTGGAGGGATCTGGCCGCCCGGTTCAACTTTTGCAGATCGGCGTGCAGACTTTTCAAATCCTGCCTGGCCAGTTCGTAGTCGGGCTCTTTATGTGCCTTGTTCAACCGCCTTTTCACTTCCGCCTGCTCGCTTTGGGGCAGGCAGCTCAATATGTTTTCCCGTTTGTGCCACTGGCAACGCTGGATCACGGCTGCCAGGCCGAAGACTTCTTTGAGAGCCTTTTCAATGCCTTTGGCCCGCTACCCGCCTGGCTCGCATACTCGATATCTCGCTAGACTACCTGGTAGGCAATACCCAACTGGAGCTCGATGGGGATACCTTGCGCCGCATCGAAGCCATCTCCGCCCTGTCCGATGAAGAGAAAAACAAGATCTTTATGGTCGTCGATGCCCTGATCCGCGACTTCAAGCTCCGAGACCTCGCTCAGGCCTGAATCGCAAAAGCCCCGCCCATAAAGGGAGAGGCTTTTGGATAACTGCGCGTAGACTCAGTCTACTTTGAACGGAGGTAAAATCTTTCTAGCTTCCTATTGATTTAAACAATAAGGCCAAAAGGGCAAATGAACCAAAAAGCCCTGGAATTGCCAAGGCATACAGTAGCCATTCTTGTCGAGGATAAATACCCCAAGTTCGATTTCTGAAATAGAATACTATTCCAGAAAAAAAATTCAATGTGCCAATAAAGCAAACAATTAGGAATGCAAAACTAAGGACAAATAATATTGAATTCACCCACCCTGCTTCATCACTTAATAGCCAGATAATTACGATCCCCCCAATGATAGTAATTAGATATCTTTTCATAAAAACGGTTAGGTATTGTCCTCTTTATTACCTCGTACTTGATCATAGGCTCTCTGAGTCCCACCAGAACCTGCAACCCCAGAACCTACAGCCCTAGCATTCGTTACTTTTGCATTTCTTGCAGCTTGCTGATTTGCATTAGCTGCTTCCCCTTGTAATCTTTCAACCTTTCCAGGCCTGCCTTTCCCTTTGGCCTCTAACCTATTTTGGGCATTTTTAGCAATCCTATCTGCTCTCCTCGCTGATCGTAGTCTCCAGACTACGATACCTTATCCTGCCAGTCTATGACTGACTATGCTATTAGGAAATTAAAGAAGTTTTCCCTTTTGGCGGGCAGACCGGTAAAAATCCCAGGCAAAGCCTGTACGCAATCGGTATGGAACCGATAGGGGCCGCATAGTTTCAAACTACGCGAAAGCGGGAACTCTACAAGTTAAAAAAAAGCCCCGATTAAATCGAGGCTTTCTCTTCTGTATATCTTTTATTACTCATATTCAGATGTTCCAAAATATATTCTCCTGGAAAACCTTTGGTCTTAAGCCACTCTACTTTTTCATCTTTATTTTTAATTAGCTGGTGAGCCAAATAACCTTCAACAGTATCACCAGGACAGGACAACCGATAAGCCCATTCATACAACAAATTATCGGGTTCTTTGTCCATGGCTTTTTCTTGGAACTCTAAAGCTAATTGGTTATCGTCTAAACCAAAGTACCATTCAGCAATGTGAAGGATTTTACCTACGAAAAATAAATACTCTGGATCGTCTGAAAACCTACTCTTTGATAGTTCAAAATATTCTTGCAATAACGTTGCTAAATCATTTTGCTTTTCTTCTGGGTAGTCTTCTTCTAAAAGGATATTATGAAATAAATAAATGGCTTGAACATAAGCCCAACTGTCATTTGGGCTTACAGCAACCGTTTCTTTCATCAATTCGATTGCGTTATCCCATTCTTTATTATCCTCAAACGTCTTTAATTTCTTTTGCCAATTCATAACCTAAGATTATTTTATGGTAATGGTATCCACATTGAACCAAGTTTTGGCATGCCATTATGAACTGCTCCTTTTATCCAAACATTTTGACCTCCTACATTGACCTGCATTCTGAAAACTCCGCTTGTTGGAAATCTACCATTACCTGCATTTAAGGCAGCATTAATTGTATTTCTTTGCCCACCGAGTCTATTTACAAGCGGGCCTACTTGCAGCGGAGGTAGTACTCACGTCCTTCGGGGTCAGCATAAAGGCATCCCGGCGAGGCTAATCCGTATTGCTATTCATTGTATTCATTTTTCGATTGTTCGCATAGATGATCCAGGCTCAGCCTGTATATTGGACCTAATCAACTGCTATCCTTCATGTCCCATGGTCCTGCTGCGTAAGACAAAGGATAGGAGTGTTAAAACTTCCTATACAATTCTGGGTGCTTTCTTTTCCAATATTTATGAAATTCAAGTGAATTTCTTTTATATCTATCTTCAGAGAAAAAATCATCTAATGAATTCAGGTTATTATAAATAACGCCTGAAATATGACTCAGTTGCTTTTTAAAGGATTCTTCAATATTCTTTTCATTTCGAAAGAAATTTGATTTAGGAGTATGAGAATCATCTTGTTTTAAAAACCCTAGTAGATTGAAAAGGTTGATCTCGTTATCCTGATCAGATAGAGAGTAAACCGAGGGATAGAGTTCAAGGTGATATTTCTCTATTTTAATTACATATTTTTTGGATGCATATTCTATAAAATGGAAATCGTCATTTACTCTTTCGCCTCTTACCTCAAAACCAAATTTGGATACAAGTTCATCAAAAAAAATGTCAGAGTATTTCTTAATAATCTCACTCATCGCTTACCAAATTTATTGTTTAATCAATCTAGTAAAATCCTTGTTCCAAGAATACCCATGCCTTTGTAAATACCTAATCTCTTGGGCAAGAACAGAGTTTGGGTCAATTTTTGCTGGGTTATATTTTCCAGCAAATATCACGTCATCCCCGCTGATCGTAGTCTCCGGACTACGATACCTTATCTTGCCAGTCTATGACTGGCTACGGCAGTGCCCCTTCAAACCGGCACAAACCCTTCTTGCACGCCAAAGTCAAGTACTTGAACCCCCGCGGATCGTAGTCTCCAGACTACGATACTATATCCTGTAAGTCTTCGACTTGCTGACTCTTCCCCCTTTCCAGAATAGGAAAATTAAAGAAGTTTTCCCTTTTGGCGGGCAGACCGGTAAGAATCCCAGGCAAAGCCTGTATGCAATCGCTATGGAACTGATAGGGTCGCGTAGTTTCAAACTACGCGAAAGCGGGGAACAAGTCTCACATCCTTTCTGTGCTTGATGGATTTTTGCAATCTGTGAAGATCAAGAATATTGCAGCCCTGTAAATGAAAAAGCCTCGGATTGCTCCGAGGCTGTTATTATTTTTGTTTTTTCAAAGAGTAGGTTCCTTTACTTCCATCAATTAGATTTGGTATAATCTCTGAGCCATCAATTTGCCATGATTCCATTTCAAATACTCTGGATGTCTCCACGATTACATCAAAATGATTAGTTTTTGACCCTTTTATTTCATAGGTAGGGGACTTGATTCCTTTTGAATCTTGAATGTTAAAGGATTTTAATTTAGATGTTTTTTTAACCTTAGTTTTCTCCCATTGATCTCTCAAAATAGTTTCTCCTCCGTCATCCCAATTGAGATTTATAGAATAGTTTATCGCATCACCCTTTTTATCAGCCACAGCAATACAGTACTTGTTTGTAAATGGTTTCTTCTTCTCCCTGACAATAATCCTATCTCTCTGAGGCACACTATTAAGAAAAAGAATATCTTCAGACACACTCCAAACTCCGCTTACTGAATAATGTAGCATGTGCCCATCAAATTCATAATCAAAGGTTTTATTCGGATTTAATTTCAAAACTTCGCTTACATTATTATTTTCATAAGAGTACACTCCTGGTTGAAGCTGAACCATCTCTCCAGATATAAAAAGTAGTATAGATAATAATATTTGATTCATAGCGATTATCTTTTTTTAGCCCCGCTGATCGTAGTCTCCAGACTACGATACTATATCCTGTAAGTCTTCGACTTGCTGA
>CAZXLD010000079.1:0-13054 GCA_964641965.1 uncultured Saprospiraceae bacterium
GGATACTCTGGACCGTTTCCATTCCTTCCACCTCAAGCCCGAGGCCGGTGAGGAGGTCACCGACTTCCTCTGGAGATTGATCGAGATCGATATAGGTTTTCAGCCAGTTGAGTGATGTCTTCATCTTGTTCGAAACATTCTGCAGGGTGTATTTGAGAAATGTTTTTGAGGGCAGAAAAGAGGTTTTCAGAGCCCAAAGGATATTTCTCACATATACCCTTATTAAGGCTGCAAATATAGGTTTAGGTTCCCGGAGATGGTAGTAATGTTGCGATTCTGTGAGGTCAGGATGGTCTGATGTCTTGATGACTCGATTTCGCGATGTCAGGATGTGGCTTTTGTTCCAAGGGTACAGATTGCGGAACAATTTGATTTTTGACAGGCTTTCCATGGAGCGTCGGTCTTGTAGTTTTGCAATGCGTATGAGCTACCTGGAGAGAAGGCTTTGCGCCTCTTTGGGTGGATACCATCCAGCGTGGATCAATTCTTCGCGTGGACCTGCTCAAAAAAGTGGACACTGAGTTAAGTTAGATCGCAAGGGTTAATAAATACATTTCCATTTGAGCCGGAGATCGATATCCTAAGCTGGAATGTTTCCTGTGGGTGTTGTACCAACCTTCGATATACTCAAATACGGATTGGTCGGCTTCTTCAAAACTTTGGTAACGATTGTGATATACCCAATTGTTTTTCAGGGTTTTGAAGAGCTTTCGGCTACCGCATTGCCCAGCAATTTCCTTTTCGGCTCATGCTTTGGGTAATGGTTCCGGCTTTTGCAAGCTCCTTTCGGAAATCCTGACAAGCAAACTGTACGCCCTGATTGGAGGGAAACAGCCCGTTGGCGGCCAACAAAGTTTTCGGGTACAGGTGCAGTTTGGCTTTTGATGGCTCAACACAATATCTTTCTTGAGGGAACATATCGGAACCGGTTTCAGGCAATAATAATCCAGGGCTAATCTATTCTACCATTTCGCCAGATTGATCCCGGCCCGGGGCTTTCTCCCTTCTGCCAACAGGCTGAACAAACTGAAGCAGCTATTCTATCCAGCCTGACATATCCGCATTCCAATGGGTTGTTTTGGGTCAGTGCAGTCCATATAACAGTAAGCCGGAAATGGAGGAAGAAACTTTATTTCTATGACCGGGTCACCGATACCCGATCTAACTTCCATCTGGTCCTAAAGCGCCAGTCTCCATCATTTTTATATTTTTAGCAGTACTTGAGTTGGAGCAAAAGAGTGAAGAATGACCCTGCTGCTGACGAAGTTGAACCGACCTTCGGTCACTCCCCGCCTGATCCTTCGATCAAAGTTGATCGAAAAGATCGAGAAAGGAAGTCATGTACCCGTGATCATGGTGGTGGCGCCGGCGGGCTATGGCAAAAGTATTGCCATCAGTCAATGGGTTGAAAAGACTCCAGCCCCCGCCGCCTGGATTTCCCTGGACGAAGGTTTGAATGACTTTCCCACCTTCCTCACTTACCTGCTGGAGGCCATCGAGCGAAAGTTGCCGCAGCGTGTGGGCCGGTTGAAACAACTGGTTCAGGGCGCTTATGCATTAACGGCCAACGCGCTCTCCAAGGCGTTTATCAACCAACTGAATACGATCGAATCCAGGTTCGTGCTGGTCCTCGATGATTACCACCTGATCACCAATCCTGAAGTCCACACCTTTTTAGAAATCTTGCTGGAGCACCCTCCAGGATCTTTGCAGCTGATCTTGATTGCGCGAAGGAATCCTCCGCTTCAACTTAAAAAATTGAGTCTATACGAAAAGGTACTTCACATCCGGATGCAGGAGCTTGCTTTTGATCTCGAAGAAGTCAAGGTCCTTCTGGGCGGGTACAGCTCTTTCCGGCAGGAAGATGCGGAATCCTTATGGCGACAGAGCGAAGGATGGCCTATAGGCATGAACATGCTCCTGGCCACCAGTTCATTGTCCGGTAAGTTCCCAGGAAATGGGCCTGGCCCATTGGCACGGGATCTCGATCACTTTGTCGAACTACTGACGGAGCCTTTTTCTAAAGCCTTTTCGCATGCCCTTCACCTGTCTGCTTGCTGCAATCGGTTCAATCCGGAGCTTTTAGAGGCCCTTTTCCAGTTTCATCAGATTCCGATCTCCGCTACCTACTTCTTGCAAGAGGTAAATACACATAACCTTTTTATTACTCCCTTGGACGACGAAGCATATTGGTTCCGGTGGCACCATCTTTTCAGGGACTTGTTGAGAAAACGCTGCCTCCGGGAAAACAAGGGCTATGTGCAGGAGACCGTAGGCTTCATCAGCAACTGGTTTTCGGAGCATGGGCTCCCCGAAGATGCCCTCGAATGTGCAACCCAATTTGGTGCATTCGACTTGGCAACTAACCTGATCGCCCGGCATCGCTTGGATATGCTGAATAAAGATCGGTGGTGGGAAGTGGAAAAGTGGATAAACAAAATTCCGGAGCGCATTCAAAAAATGAAAATCGACCTTTTGCTCGCCAGACTATGGATAATTGAGGACACTTGGCAAATTGAAAACATGCCGAACCTACTCGAATCGGTTGAAAAACGGGTGGCGATCGAACTGAATAACAAGTTGATTTCGGAGTTTTACCTTCACCAAGGCTTTTACCAAACTTTTATCCGATCCGATGGACCAAAAGCCTTGATAGTTCTGGAAAGGTCAAAAGCCCTATCTCAGGATTACGGCCATTTAGGAGGGCGCAGGGAGATGACATTGGCTGTAGCCAGGCATATTTCGGGATTAACGGAAGAGGCTCTTAAATGTCTGAACGCACTGGAAAAAGAGCATCCTCTGCCAGACCTTTTTCATTTGAGAATTCACATGTCCAGGGTATTTGTCTTACTACTGAAAGGAGATCTGAAACGCGCGGAAAAGGCTTGCGAAAGGTTTGTATTCCTTGCTGAAAAAAGCGACTTCACTCCTTTGGAAGGGTTTAGCATGTATCTGCAAAGTAATGTCCTGTTTCAAAAACTTTCAAGCTCTGGATTTCAGTCCTTTTCCGATAAAGCGCTTCACACAGGAGGTTTTCTCGATTTCTGGGCTTTCTTTGATGTTTTTGCCGGAACTATTATCCATGAATTCCTGATCGGAAACAGAAGGAAGGCATGGGAAAACCTGGCTGAAATGAAAGAACAGGCCAATGAAATGAAAGATCCTTTTTTCAAAGAAATTGCCACTTCTTTGGAGTATAGGTTGTATTGGCTCGAGGGAGATACTGGGCAAGCATTGCCATGGGCTTATGGGGACGGCACCTGCCCGATCCCCCGAAGAATCCTTTTTGCCATGGAAGTGCCGGAATTTACCCGAATCCGAATTCTGCTGACCAGCGGGGATGCGGCACAATTGGATCATGGTCTTTTATGGTTGCGCACAATAAGAGAACACCTCAGGCAGATTCACAATCAATACCATGAGGTAGATCTGAATCTTCTGGAGGCTATCGCCCATCATAGAATGGGACACCCTATTCAGGCTAAAGAATCATTTCAGGAGGCAAAAGATCTAGCAGGCGACCAAAACTGGTTGCGGCCATTTGCGGAACTCAACTTGGCTATTCCTGAACTAAGGGAAATGGCTGACCAGGATTCCCTTCCCATGATGACTCTTCCGACAGCTCTATCAGCTCGGGATGGCGTTCCCAGGCCTCAACATTCAAAATCCAAAGCAACAAAGGGCAATGATCCCCTGACTACCCGAGAGATTGAGATCATCCAACTGGTTGTACAGGGGCTCCGCAATAAGGAAATCGCTGACCGATTGCACCTTGCCGTAGCCACGGTCAAGAGCCACCTCCACCGGATCTTTCAAAAACTCGATGTACCCAATCGTGCCACTCTCATAGTAAAGGTCAACAAGCAGGACCTCCTTTCTTGAATTTCAATCTTTTTTGCAACTAAAGTTTGTAGATACCTGTGAGCGGTATCTGCAACTTTGACAAGTGGTTTTGATAAGGGTATTGACTGCCCTGCATCAAATCTAATGGTCTATCCTTTCTGTCAGGGCCCTGGCTGATGAGTAATATTTCACATGCTAGCCCGGATTACCCGAACGAATGGCTGTCCTTTTTTTAATCTAGTACTCAATGAATGAAACACCTTTTTCTTTTTCTTTTCCTGCTTGCCGGAGGGGCCGGCATGTTGTCCGCACAAGATGTGCCCAAACTGACCCTCATCACCAACGCCAACATCTTCGACGGTGAGAATGAAGAACTGCAAATGGGGATGGACATCCTCATTGAGAACAACCTGATTAAGCAGATCGGCCAGGACCTGGCTGCCGCCAATGCGCGAGTGATCGATGCCGGTGGCAGAGTAGTAACGCCAGGCATGATTGATGCGCACACGCACATTATGTGGAATGATGACATAGATTATCTGGTTTTTGGTTCACCACACGAGTATACCGGAGTTATGGCGGCAGTCAGTGCAGAGCGGATGCTCCTGCGTGGATTTACAACGATACGGGACATGGGCGGGCCTGCTTTTGGTCTGAAGAAAGCCATTGATGATGGAGTTGCCAAAGGTCCTCGAATCTTCCCGTCTGGATTTTTTATTTCTCAGACCTCCGGCCATGGGGACTTTGAACCCCGCCTGAACTATCACTCGCCACATTTTTCCGGCGCTGTAGATCCGGCTTACACCCGTGGTTGGACCATCATTGCAGATGGTGTACCAGAAGTACAGAAAGCCACTAGAGAAATACTGCGATACGGGGCTTCCCAGATCAAGATCATGGGAAGCGGGAGTGTTACCGGGGCCCATGACCCATTGGACGTTACAGAATACACACTGGAGGAAATGCAGGCCATCGTCAAAGAAGCACAAAAATGGGGTACGTACGCCACCGTCCATGCCTATTCAGACGAAGCCGTTCAAAATGCGATTAAGGCTGGTGTTCGTTCTGTGGAGCACGGACTATTTGGTTCTGAAGAAACGTTCCAAATGATGAAGGATAATGATGTCATCTTTTCCACCCAATTCTACGCCTTTAGCTTAACACCTGAGCAGGCCGGTATGAGAGGAATTTTTGCTCAAAAATATCTGACTGCCCAGAAAGGGGCTACCGGGGGTTATGAACGCTCCAAAAAAATGGGAATTAAAATGGCTTGGGGAACTGATGTATTGGGTAAAATAGACCTCGGCCCTTTGCAGCTTCAAGAGTTTGTAGCGAGAACCAAATACTATACGCCCGTTGAGATCCTGCTGCAGGCCACCAAAATCAATGCTGAATTGCTTTCAAGAAGTGGCAAACGAGTGCCTTATCAAGAGGGGGCTTTGGGGGCAATCAAAGAAGGGGCCTATGCGGATCTATTGATTCATAAGGGGAATCCGCTGGAAGATATCTCGGTGATGACCCAACCAGAAGAAAACCTCCTGCTCATCATGAAGGACGGAAAGATCTACAAGAACACTTTGCCTGAATAGTCTGAAAACAGAATCAGGCAAGGAGAATATTATCCTAAGCCGAATCAAAATGAAGAGGGAGTTACCTGAAAAAAAGAAAGGAATAGAAGGCTTTTCCATGTCCACTTTGGCAGGGGCATTTATCTTGTTTTTTCTCCTTTCCCAGACATCAATTTCGGGGCAGGATACCACCCGGGCAGTTGAATTCTCCAATCCGGCCTCTGTATCGAGTCAGCTCTCCGAGGATACCCGGCCCAAAAAAGCCTTCATCAACTGGTATTTCCTGGACAGTCTGGATGAGATCAAGAAGCGGTTCTATAATCGGAGCGGGTTTACTGTAAATGCCGACTACAACTCTGGTGTTATGGTGGCCACCAATGCTATTGGCAATACGGTGGGGGCCAGCGGGGTATTCCGGCTCTATGGAAAATGGAACTTTGTTGGAAGGGGGACGCCCCATGAGGGTGGCCTGATCTTTAAAGTAGAAAACCGGCACCGATACACAGAAAATCCCTTGCGGGAATATAGTCTGCTGGACGTTGGCTTTGGCGGCCTTATGCAGTCTGTATATAGTGATATGGGGTGGGGGGTCACCAATCTATACTGGCGTCAAACTATTGGCGGACAGGATAAAGCAGTGATTTATGCAGGTTTTGTGGACGTCACCGACTGGACAGATATTTACGCGGTGGCCAGCCCCTGGCAAAGTTTTCAAAATCTGGTTTTTGCCACAGGTTCGGGTACGGTTGGCGGGCTTTATCCTTTCGGCGCCCTGGGGTTAATGGCCAATGTCTGGCTGAGCAAAGAGTTCTATGTGATCGGTGGCCTCATAGATCCAAATGGAGACCCCACAAGATTCTGGGAAGGATTTGAGACCTTATTTACACGGTTTGAGACACTGAAAACTCTGGAATTCGGGTATACCCCCAATAGCTTGAGTACCGTGTTTTTAAAAAATGTACACATTGTCTTCTGGCAGGTGGACAAGTGGGGGGAAGGAGAGTTTTCTAATGGATGGGGAGTGGCTGGTTCTGCGAGCTGGATGATTGGAAACTTTCTTCCCTTCCTCCGGGCCGGATGGGCCAAGGATGGGGTCAGTTTTTACGAAGCTTCGGTGAGTGCCGGCTTCGCCTACAACATTGCCGGACCCAATACGCTAGGGGTTGGGCTCAACTGGAACCGGCCGAATGCCAATACATATGGCACCCAATTCCCAGACCAATATGTTTCCGAATTCTTTTACAAGTTGCAGTTGACCCACCACTCCGAACTCACGCCTAATATTCAATTGATTGGCAATCCTGCATTCAACCCGGGCACTAATTTTCTGGCGGTATTCGGTTTGCGATTTCGCGCACATATTTAGGTTCGGCTTTGGTTCAATTTTCTCCGTTGAATTGATACAAAAAAGATCGGTCACATGAAAACCATTGCCGACTTGCCAGCTGGATCTTCCTTCTAATCTGATTTCAAAAATATAATGGTAAGGTACATTCTACATATATCAATACTTGTCTTTTTTGTTTCGAATGCACTCTTTGCACAAGAAGAAAGCAAAGGCAAAAAGGTCGATTATAATTTCGGAGGATATATAAAGACAGATTTTATCCTGACTTTATATAACAACGGTATTGTTGGGGTAAATAATGTCCTCCGTGATATTCATCTGCCAGGAGCGATACCCGTAGGAACCCGGGATCAAAACTCAACTCTTGATTTTCATGTCAAGGAATCCAGGTTCAATTTTGATGTAAAAACAACCTTTCTGGGCAAAGAGATCCATGGATTTCTCGAATTGGACTTTCTCTTTTCTGCTCAGGGAGATCCCCGGGTAAGTAGTTCATTTAGTCCTCGTTTGCGGCACTTCTATCTGGAGTGGAATAACCTTTTAATAGGGCAAACCTGGTCTACTTTCATGATTGTCACCCTACCGGATGAAATTGATTTTACTGGGGCCATGGAAGGTATAGTACTGGTCAGGCAAGCTCAGGTTAGGTATACCCTTAAGAATTGGCTCTTCGCCGTTGAAAACCCTCAAACCACTCTCTATGCCAATGGTGAACCATCGTTGATTACAGCTAGTAACGACATTTTTCCCGACTTGGTGGTCAGGCGAAATTTCTCGGGGCCAAAATTTGATTGGGGCATTGCCGTAGTAGGCAGGGCTTTGCATATAAGGGACTCTGTGCGGCAAACCAGCCCGGGGTTTGGATTGACTACAGGTGGCAAAGTGCTAGTAGGACAAAGGGGGGATGACCTGAGATTGGTATTGACTTATGGCTACGGCATGGGGAGATATCTCGCTGCCAATTTCATTCCAAGTTCAACCCTGGATGCCAATGTAATGCTTAATCCCATTCAATCCCTCAACGGTTATATCGCTTATAACCGCATGTGGACAAAAAATTATAAGCTCAGTTCAAGTTTTAGTGTTTCGGGCTTTCAGGCCTTTTATCCTGAAGAAACCATTGAGGGAGCAAGTGAAACCGCATTTAGTATTTCCGGAAACCTGAAATACGAACCCTTTAAGCAACTCCTTTTCGGTTTGGAATATATGTATGCCTATCGCGGTGTCATCGGTGGAGCATCTGGTGCCCTCCATCGCATCCAATTCGCAGCCAAATACACCTTTGGATACCATAATTCCAGTGTCGATGAGAAAAAATAACAACCAAAACTTACTTATCATGAAAGTTCGATCAAAAGTCTTGACCTTTCTTTTATTCCTGTTTTTTGTGCAGTCAACCTATAGCCAGGAGCAGTATGACCTGGTCATCCTTAACGGACGTGTCATGGATCCTGAATCCATGTTGGATGCGGTACTGAATGTGGGCGTAAAAGACGGTAAGATTGCCATTATTACTGCAAACGACATCACGGGAAAAGAAACCATCGATGCTACCGGCCATGTCGTATCGCCCGGCTTTATTGACACGCACTTCCATGCCCTGGATGGTCTTTCGCTCAAAATGGCTGCCCGGGATGGCGTTACTACCGGGATGGACCTGGAGATCGGGGCCATTTTCGTGGATGAATGGTACAAGGCAAAAGAAGGAGCTTGGCCCTTAAACTATGGTACGGGAATCAGCCACGAAGGCATTCGTCTCATGGTACACGATCCTGAAGTTGAATTACCTGAATGGGCTGATGCCCCGGTGCTGCTCGGAAAGCTTAGAGCGGAAGGCTGTAAAGACGGTACCTGTGGATGGCAAGATACGGAGAGCGATTTAGAGCACCTGAACCAATTGCTGAAATTGACAGATGAGGCTATGCAGCAAGGGGCTATAGGTTTGAATTCAACCATAGGCTATATGGTTAAAGGGGTGTCTACTTTGGAGGCTTACAAGCTACAAGAAGCAGCTGGAAAGTATGGTAGATTATCTGCATTTCATGTGCGTTTTCATGGTAATCCTGTACATCCTCAAGCCCCATTAGGTACGTCTGAGATACTTGCGAACGCACTGGTCTTGAAAGCACCACTTTTACTACAACACAACAACGATTTTGGCTGGAAGCAGAATGAAGACAAGCTATTTCGAGCCAGAGCGCAAGGTTTTAATGTATGGTCTGAATACTACCCATATACCGCTGCTTCCACATCCATATCATCTTCTTTTTTCGAGCCGGACATGTACAAAGGTGTTTTTGGAGTTAAGTATGAAGAAACCATGTACGATCCAATAGCTGATAAATTTCTTACAGAGGAGGAGTTTCAAAAGACCAAAAAAGAAGATCCCAGCCGTTTGGTTGTTGCTTATAATTTAAACCGTAAAAAATGGTTACCTGAGTGGTTGCGTATGCCCCACATGACAGTGGCTTCAGATGCCATCTATTCCGGTAAGGGAGTTGACTCCTGGGATTTACCCTATGAAGAATATCAGGGGCACCCCAGAACGGCCGGTACACGAGCAAAGGTACTTCGCCTGGGTAGAGAACAAGGTGTACCTCTTATGTTCGCCATTGCCCAAATGTCCTACTGGCCGGCCAAGCATCTAGGCGATACAGGCTTGGAAGCAATGCAGGTCCGTGGTAGGCTGCAGGAAGGAATGGTAGCTGACATTACCATATTCGATCCAGAAACCGTAACGGATGGGGGATCTTACAAAGCCGGTGAACAGGGTTTGCCCTCCAAAGGAATACCTTATGTGATTGTTAATGGACAGTTGGTCGTTGAAGATTCCAAATTCAAAAAAGTTTGGGCCGGACAACCCATTCGCTTTCCTGTTACTGAAGAATCAAAGTATGAACCCGTAAGTGAAGATGCCTGGCTAAACCACCAGGCGATTCCTACCATTCATATTGATGATTGTGTCGCCAAGCATCAAGCAAAGGGCCAAGCATTAATTATGGGCCTGGGAATGATCATAAATAAAAAACAGTAACTACATATCTAAAACAAAATAATCATGAAACTTAAATTGGTCATATTATTAATTCTAACTGCTTTTGGTTTAAAGGTTGGTGTAGCACAGGATGAGGGTAAAACGAATGCAGGTGATCTGGCCAGGGAACTGGCTAACCCTAATGCCACCCGAGGCCAACTCTTCAATAACTTCGATTACATTCGCTACAGCGGTGACATTCCGGATGCAGGTCAAAATGCCTTCGTTTATAGTTTTCAGCCAGTTGAGTGATGTCTTCATCTCTTTCGAAACATTCAATGTATAAGGCTGCAAATATAGGTTTAGGTTCCCGGAGATGGTAACAATGGGACAATTCTGTAATGTCCCAAGGTCGCGATAACCTTTGTCCATCTTTAGTTACATCTTGAGGTATAGTTGAATTGCCCGTTACAGGTTGTAAATTCATACTATAAAAGTCAGTTTAACATGAAATACCTACCCATTCTTTTTCCCCTGCTAATACTGGGGTGTCAGCCCCAACAGGAGGGAGTCGATGCATCAGTCAATGCAGACCTGCCGATCGCGTCCTACGCACAGACCACAGATATTCCAGATGGTATCGCCAGCCCAAATATGATCAACTCGGAGGAACTGGGCGAGCTGAAATTTTTTGACGGGGTACCTCTTCCCGAGACCGCTGAAAAAGTCCACAATTTTGTGGACCTGATCAATGCCATCGCGGCCTACACCAATGGGGTCCACATTGCTTCGATGGAAGCCTTGAAACAGGGCATCCTTTCCTTTGGGCCTGCCAATCAAACCGCGCTGATCTTCGAAGAGCTCATGGATTCCAAGTCTCTCTTCCTGACAGCCAATACAACCAATATCTACGGTACCCTGTGGATGGAATTGGCCAACGAACCTATGGTCGTGGAGACCCCAAGCGACGTGCTCGGATTCGTTGACGATCATTATTTCAAATACGTCGCCGATTTTGGAAGACTGGGTCCGGACCGGGCGCAAGGCGGGAAGTTTCTTTTCCTGCCACCCCATTATGAAGGAGAAATACCGGACGGCTACTTTGTCTACCAGACCAACACCTATGGAAACTGGGTCATCTGGCGAGGCTTTCAGAAAAATGGTGATCCACAGCCAGCTGTGTTGGACATGAAGGAAAAGCTCAAGGTTTATCCCCTTTCTCAAAAGAATAATCCGCCTGCCATGAATTTTCTGAATGTCTCGGGCAAACAATTCAATACCATCCACAAAATGGATGAGCGGATTTACGAGGAGATCAATGCCGCCATCCAGGCCGAGCCTGCCATGGGGGAGAACCCCGAGATCCTGGGATCACTGGCTGCCATTGGTATAAAGAAAGGGCAGGAATTCAATCCCGACTCCCGAATGCAAGCGATCCTGAAAGAGGCTTCTAAAATCGGGAGTGCTATTGTCCGTACCCAAATGGCTAAGCCCAGAGATGGCTATCTGTACAAATTCGAAGGTACTCAATGGCTCAACCCTCTGGCTTACAAGAGTTACCTCTTCGAGCATGAAGGAGCCAGATTGATGGACGCGAGAAGTGCTTTTCATTTTTACGCTACGGGCATTACGCCAGCCATGTCTATGAAGCTCGTGGGAAAGGGATCCCAATATGCCATTGCCTATTCGGACCAGGCCGGCAATACCTTTGAAGGCAGTAAGACTTATCGTTTCACCGTACCAGCCAATCCACCGATGAAGGATTATTGGGCGTTCACGATCTACGATAACCAAACCCGATCTATGCTGCAGACCGATCAGCGGTTCCCGGGTATTGACAGCGGTACGCAAGGGTTGGTACAAAATGAAGATGGGTCCTGGTATGTCTTCATAGGCCCCGAGTCACCTGCCGGGTTTGAAAACAACTGGATTCAAAGCATTCCCGGAAGAGGATGGAATGTCATTTTTAGACTGTATGGTCCTTTAGAACCCTGGTTTAACAATGAGTGGTATCCTTCGGATGCAGAGTTGTTGCCTTGAACTTTTCCTGGCTACTAAGGGGTACCGCTAGAGTAGGGTAAATTGGGTTTTTAATTTAACCTGACGACTGAAGCCAGATGAAATCGGCATTTGTAGATCGTAAATGTATTGTCAATCAAGCTTGGGGTAAAATGAAATCCTTGAGTTTATTAATCAAGACTATCGAAGACTAGAGTCGAGTGCCTAGAGACCAGAAAAAGCTAGTCCCTTTACTATGGACCCTCGTCCTGTCCGGATAAAGATTTTTTTATGGTCAATCTTCACCTTAGCCCGGATTATGCACGGGACTCCCGTGCATAATCCGGGTTAGCTTTTTCCTGTAGGCCGCAAACGGGCTAGCCGTATCACTGCACAATCAAACTTCCAATTTTCAAACATGCAATCCAATCCATCCTATCCCCGACGTTTTTCCCACATCGGAATCACCGTGCCGGATATCCGAAAAGCGGCCAACAGCGCATGCCCATCCGGTCCTACTATCCTGGTTAGAAGCCCTTTCGGATGGTTTACGTGGAAGACCCTTTTGGTGTGGTCTTTGAGATCTATTCTCACAGTTATGAGCTTACGTATTCCTCGGGGGTTTATGAAGATTGATCGGTCTTCAAGCAAGCGGGCTGCTTTAAGCAGCCCGCTTGCTTGTACGATTAAACCTTCTCCAAATACCTGGGCATGACGGGTAGGTAGAGTTGCTCGTTGAGGGGCAGGCTTAAAACGCATTGATTTCTCAGCCACCATCTTTTCTTGAGAAAAAAATTTCGGGCCTTCGGCCCGATAGAGCCCTGCGGGGCTTCTCCACTTCGTGAGGGCGGGCTCCGCTTTCCGCCCTACTCCGTTCCGCGGCCCCTTGGGTGTTTTTTGCTCACGGGAATGCGCGGATTAGACTCCCAATGAACTGGGGGACAACACCAACCGAAAACCCACATTGTAGCCGCGATCCGTGGGAACGTGGCCGTTGCGATACGACACCCGGCAACCGCGAGGCCCGGCGAAACAGGAGCCGCCGCGGATCACCCGGCCGCCACCCGAAAGTGGGCCCTCAGGATTTTCGACGGTCCCGCGGTCGAGGCATTCCTGGTAATAAGAATCACTCACGCGGTCCCAGCACCACTCGTACACGTTGCCGCTCAGGTCGTATAGTCCCCAGGCATTCGGTTTTTTGAGGCCCACGGGTTTGGTCTCGCCGTGGCTGTTGTGGTCGTACCAGCCCACTTCTTTGAGCTTGTCGCCCCCGGCATAGGTGTATGAGGTGCCTGCCCGGGCAGCGTACTCCCACTCGGCCTC
>CAZXLD010000080.1:0-12658 GCA_964641965.1 uncultured Saprospiraceae bacterium
TGGAACGAGTATCTCCGGTTATTTAGGGATATTGGGCAACTTCATTGATTGCACTACCCCTTTGACTAGCATCCACTCCTGTTCCTTGCTTGTCAGTTCGCTTGCTTATTGACATCATAGATCGCCCGTAATATATCACGTCGGCTAATCTGCCCCTTCAACTTTCCTTCATCGTCAATGACGAGCAAGCGTTTGTAGGGGGTGGTGAGAAACAGGTTGGCGACATCATATATATCCGCCTCATTGGTCACGGTCATCATCACGTTACTCATGAAATAGGCAACGGTGTTGGTTAGCTTGGGTTGATTGTAATAGGAACTGTCAAAAACCACCTTCAAACAATCCTTATCGTCGATCAAGCCTACCAAATTGCCATCCTCGTCCAATACGGGCGCTCCGGTAATTCGGTTTTGCAATAGTGTCCGAACGACTTGAATAATTTCCGTATCCGGCGTAAACGTGATCAAATCCTCGACGTGAACCATGTAGTCCTTCACCTGGGCCGAACTAAACTCATTCTTCGGCTTAATAGGCTCAACGAGCTTTTGCTGATAATTTTTCATGCTGAATGGTATTCTTGAATTGCCAAATAAAATCAACCAATGAAGAATAATATACCATAAAAAAGCTATAATATTTTAATTTTTCAGCATATCGTTCTGCGTAATACAATGACAGCAAAATTCAGCACAATAAAAAAAGGAAAGACTATCGACCCTCGGTGTTAGGAAATCCAGTGCTGTGAAGTGGAGTTACCCGGTAACTTCAATATACCGGGTAACTTGGCCATCTATTAAGGTTGCGCTTTTTCCTCCGGGTATTTATCAAACCAACTGGTCAGATACCCCATGGTATGCAAGAAGTTGGATGGTTTTGAAGAGGTTCCATGGTACTCCTCATTAAACCGAACCATCACCGCCGGCACTTTTTGCACCTTCAGCGCCTGATAGTATTCCTCCGTTTGAGAGATTGGAGTCCGCAAGTCATTAACCCCACACATCAACATGGTCGGCGTTTTTACATTGCCCACATACATAAGGGATGAACGGCGAAGATGCTCCGTAGGATCCTCCCAGGGATATTTTTCAAAGTTCTTATACCAACCAATACCATCGGTCGTACCTACGAAAGAAAGCCAGTTGGTTACCGGATAGTTTACTGAGGCGGCCGCAAAACGATCGGTTTGTCCAATGATCCAGGAAGTAAGGACTCCTCCCCCACTTCCGCCATAGACATATAGCTTTTTTTCATCCACATAACCACGCTCGATAATCTCATCTACACCGGCCATCAGATCATCATAGTCTTTACCTGGGTACGCATTTTGAATGGCATTGGCAAAATCGTAGCCATAGCCAGTGGATCCTCTCGGATTTGTATAGAGCACCAGATGGTCATCCGCAGCGTGAACCTGAAATCCGAAATTAAACCCTACATGATACATCGAATGAGGCCCTCCATGAATACGAAGGATAAGGGGATATTTTTTCTCCGGATCAAAATTGGGAGGTTTAACCAGCCAACCCTGCACATCGGTACCATCAGCCGACTTGTACCAAACTTCTTCTACCTCCCCTAGTTGTACAAAATCCAGAATGTCCGCATTCACATCCGTGAGCTGTTTCCAACTCCCATCTTGCAAGTTGATTAGGGCTACATCAGGCGGATTCTGAAAGCTGGTTCTAACACCAACTGCTTGCTTGCTTTTCGCTTGCAGGTCTGTAACAGTTAACATATGGGTGCCTTCAGTATGCATTTTCACTTGGCCATTGGTCGAAGCGAAATACAGGTTCCGGCTCCCCTGATCACTTACATTGAAATAAACACCCGAGTTGTCTGCTGCCCAATGTGGAGCAGCTACATTGCGATCTAGGTCGTCTGAGATCATTTTGATATTTCCTCCGTCAATATCCATTACGAACATCCGGGACTTGTGGTAAAAGTTTTCGGACCAGATACTACCTACAAAGGCCACTTTTTTCCCATCGGGGGAAATGGCCGGACTGGATTCTCTTCCTTCCCTGCTGGTTATTTCCTGGATCATTCCTGTAGCAACCTCCACACTGTACAGATTGGATTGGCGGTATTCGTAATCCGCATCCGGGACCCGATGACTACTGAATAAAATGTGTTTGCCATCCGGGGTCCAGGCTAAACGCCCCGCATGATTCCAATCGCCTGAAGTAATCTGCCGCGCTGTACCACCTTCAGCCGGAACCAGGAAAATATGCCGGTATCCATCTTCCAGATATCCCTGGCGATCGCGCCTGTAGACTACATCATCAATCACTGCAGGCGGCTTAGTCCAGGTGGCACCCTTGGGCTTAGCCGGTATATCGATCTTCCAGCGCTCCTTATCCTCCACATGCATGGAAAAAGCAAGCCATTTCCCATCCGGTGACCAAGTAATATTTCCCGGAGCTTTCTCCAACCGGGTAACCTGGGTGGGCTCTCCGGGATCTCCTGGGTAATGCACAAAGATTTGCGTTCCATCCGGATCTCCTTTACGCGTGAAGGCGACCCTAGTCCCATCCGGTGACCAATGACCATTATTACCGTTGATGTAGAATCGGTTTCGGGTTCCGTCGGCATTCACAATCCATAGGTCCGTTTCCCTACGATCGTCTTTCAGATTGATCCAGTGCCGGGTATAAAGCACCTGCTTTCCATCCGGTGAAAGCCGGGGGTTGGAGGTCCATTCATAGTCAGCATAATGATCGAGGGATAAGCGATTCTGGTCTTGTGCCATAGAAAGGCTGCACAAGAATAAAAGAGAGAAGATTCCAGCAAGGAATTTTTTCATGACATGATCCGATTTTGGTGAGTTCTTTAAGTTAAGAAAACCGAAAGAATACTTTGGGTATCGCATTCAAAAACAAATAAGTGGTTGAATAAAGTAATGGTTTAAATCAACCCAACGACCATCAACGAACTGCCCATTTCTCGATCTCGCGGAAGGCGTATTGCTCATCCTCCCACCCCACAAACTCAACTTGCTGAAAGCCCTTGTAGTGAGTAAACCATTCCTCCACGATCCGTCGGACGGGATCGTATTCCAATAACAAGTCTTTGAATTCGTCTACCGGCATGGTTCGATCGGCTTCAGCATAAGGAACTGCAATTATTTTAGTATCGATTTCGCCTCGGTCTCTAAGCATTAATGTCCCTACAGGCAATACCTTCAACACCGTTCCTGTAGGCACCGCCTCTCCCAACACCAGAATATCCAGTGCGTCTCCATCGCCGCCTCGGGCTTCATCCATCAAGGTAGAGGGAACAAACCCATAATTGCCTGGATACGGTAAAAACTGGATCACCCGATCCTGGCCGTCTACCTGATCCGGAGCAAAGACCTTCTGCGTCTTGTTATATTCAATTTTGAGATTAGTCCCCGAAGGAATTTCTACTACCATATTGACAGCATCACCTTCCTGGGCTGGAATTTGATCGTAATCGGTAGTTGGACTGCTGCAAGACCAAAGAAGGGCAATGTAAATCAGGGGAAGATAGCAGGCTCCGTGCATGGTGGTTTTGGCTTGAATATCGAAAAATGCAGTCAATTGGCCAATGGAGCCGTCAAATTTGCAACGGTAAGGCGCATCTCTTGTCTCTTAAAGAAAACAACATTGATATGAAAAACCTATTTGCACTTTCCTGTTTGTTTCTCCTAACTCTGACCCTGCAAGCCCAGAGTTGGAAAAACCGGGTAAAGGGAGAGGGTCCCGTCGTCTCGCGCGATTTTGACATTGCCGATTTTGAGAAGGTAAGCTTGAGCACCAACGGCAAGCTGATCCTCACGCAGGGAAGTCCGCAGCAAGTGCGTATTGAAGGCCAAGCCAATATTCTGGATCTCATCAAAAAAGAGGTGAACGACAAGCATTGGAAAATTGACTATACCGAACAAGTGGGCGAACACAAGGAAGTGGTGGTATATGCCACTGTCCCCAAGCTGTCTTACGTCAAGCTGAGCGGCTCCGGCGACATAATGAGTACCAACCAATTTGATCGTGCAGAGGAGTTTGCCGTCAGCATTAGCGGCTCGGGGGATATTGACCTGAATATTAAAGCCGAAGCGCTGGCGTCTAGTGTCAGTGGTTCTGGCAATATTGATTTGCAAGGCGCTGCCGAAAACTTCAGTATGAAAATCAGCGGGTCGGGCGATTTGGATGCCTATAACCTGCAAACGGAGAATGCACAAATCAGCATCAGTGGCTCTGGTGATTGTAAGGTTTCTGTGAATGAAAATTTACAAGCCAAGATCAATGGGTCGGGCGATATTTACTACAAAGGACGTCCACGGATTCAAACCAAGATCAGCGGTTCGGGTGATTTGGTATCGAGAAGCGGCGGAGAATAGAAAGTTGATTGAAGATTGTTGATTGCGGATTGGGATTAGCATTTTCAATGAATGGATTCTAAAATTTCTTCTTCGATGCTGGCCTCTTATCTAGAGGTCTGAACGCGACCAAATTCGTAATACGTTTCAAGCGATTCCCCTTCTTTCAAGTCTAGGATTCTCTATCAGAATAGGCTTGGAAGATGGGGTTTTCTTATTTTCGCCCTCCAAATACAGGAAGGATGAAACTACACTTTGGTCTGGTCTTGGTACTCTTTGTGCTATGGAGTTGTGGAGGTGAACCCGCACCTAAGGAGGTGGAAGAACCAGCAGCCCTTGATTTGAAAACCTTGCTCCCTGGTACCTGGGAAATAAACAGTTTGAGTGTGCTCGTTCCAACTCCAGACGGTATTCCCGATAGTGTATTCGCGTACCAAATCCGCGAAAACGATTGGAAACGCTTATACCAAACCCAGCCGGCACAATACGCCTTTCGGCCTGACAATCAATTCCGGATCTACTACCGGGACATTAATGGAGACCCCACAGATAGCGTCCGCGGTATGTGGAACTCCTTCGGTGATACCCTAGTTTTGATCTCACCGGATGAAACCCTGCAATACCGGGTTCAATACAAGGTAGGCAGCCTGGCCGAGTTCCGCGGGAAGGTAGACTGGGACAAGGACGAAGAAGAGGATGATCAATATCAAGCGACGCTCAGAAAGGTCAGCCAAAGCGCTTTTTAATCTGCTAATGGGTAGCTCAATTCATGGCTGATGTCGTTTTTTATTTCGGATTTCACAGATTCGTACCAACATTGACATTGATCTAAGTCAATCTCTGATTGCTTTCAAGCAGGCGTAGGAACATCTACCACTACAAGAAGTGGATCCTCAGTACTATCTCGAAATCAAAGCGTCTCGACATCTACAAAACAGGTCTCGAATGGCTTTGCCCGTGTATTTCGATAAACCTGGCTTTTAATTCCTCTATTAATTCCGGATAATCCTCGATTAGGTTTTCGGATTCGGCTGGGTCTTCCTCCAGGTTGTAAAGCTCTTGGGCCACAACCGTATGCATCGAAACATCAGTTATGCTTTCCAATTCAAAGATGAGCTTCCAGGCCCCTTGCCGGACGGCGTAAAAAAGGTGAATATAATCCTCTCGTACAGACTCCTCTCCTCCACTTCCTGCCAAAATCCCAGCATAATCAAAACTGTCCGGGGCTTCGTTTTCAGAAAGCGCATGTCCCAGGATGCTTGCCAAGGTAGCGTAGATATCAACCTGACCAATCAGCTGATCGCTCACCTGATTAGAGGGCACCTGTCCAGGCCATTTTACGATAAAAGGCACTCGATGCCCCCCTTCATAAATAGAACCTTTATATCCACGTAAATTGCCCGCACTTCGGTGGCCCTTTACGCCTTCCCTCGGGCCATTATCACTGGTGAAAATGACGATGGTGTTCTCTTCCACCCCAAGGCGTTCCAATGCTTGCAGCACCTCCCCTACACAATAATCGGTCAAGGCAACCAGATCGCCGCGCGGTCCCGCTCCTGTAGTCCCTTTCACAAAATCAGCCGGTAACCAGGGAATGTGAGGTAAAGACAGTGGCAAATACACGAAGAAAGGCTGATCCTGCTCTACCTGGGTTTCCATGAAATCAATAGCTTTATTGGTAAAGATGGTATCTGCTTTTTCATGTTGCCAGCCTTGAGCAACCAACACATCTTTCAAGTAATCGCCATCGCCAACCACATTCAAATTAGTCACTGGAGTAAGAGGGAGCCCAATCAACTTTCGATTTTCAATAAAAGCAAAGGGAGAATCATCACTAGTACAGCCGGAGGTGCCGAAATAATAGTCGAAGCCCTGATCAATCGGAGTATAGGTTAGAGCGGATTCAAACTCTATATGCTCCTCTTCCTGTTCGTCTTCTTCGTTTTTGAGCGACCAATGCATACCTACATGCCATTTTCCAATGGCAGCGGTTTTATATCCACTTTGTTGGAATAAGTGCCCGAGGGTCATTTCTTCATCCTGAATGATGGGTTCACCATAGCCACCTTGTAATTCCGAAGTAGGCTGTGTGCGCCAGCAATATTTCCCAGTAAGTATACTGTACCGGGAGGGCGTACAAAACGAAGCAGCACTGTGCCCATCGGTAAATTTCATGCCAGCTGCAGCCAATTGATCAATATTTGGGGTTTGAATTTTAGATTGGGGGTTGTAGCAGGTCAAATCTCCATATCCCAGATCATCTGCATAGATCAGGATAACGTTTGGCTTTTGTGTTTCTTCTTCGACAGAATCTACCTGGCTACATTGGAAACCCAGCAGCCCCACCAGCAGGGTAAGAATCAGGAATGTACTGCTTTTAAGATGCATGTATTTTTGAATTTATTTCCTCTAGCGGGTTGCCCGTATTGACCTAAGTCAACCCACCATTCCGCTAAGCCGGCAGGGGGTCAACCGCCAATAAACTACGGAATTATCCTTATTTTTCCACTAAAAGGTAGGACCGATACTGATGGAGCTGTAGCCTGGATCTGGTAGTTCAAGGTTGAACACGCTTCCAATTTAAACGGCAAGGGTAAGCTGGAATCTATAGAATAAAGAATCCCCTTATTTCAAACTGGTAATTCGAAAAGTTAAACAATGTCTATATTCCTTCGCCTTTTTTCGCTCATGGTGGTAGTGGTGATATTAGTTACTGCTTGTGATGTATTGAATAACCCCAAACCGGATACACCCACTCCAACCGCAACCAGGGATTGTGAAAAGCTCGTCCATCTACAGTTAGCAACTCCACCAACGCTATATGTAGGAATTACCCATGAATTAATCCTTTCCGCCTATGGTGTAGATACCAATGCAGTTAGCCTCCAAGTATCTTCCAATAGTGAAACAGCCACCATAACCCAAAACAATGCAACTACCTACCAGATCAGCCCACTAAGGCCTGGAAATTTGGAACTCGTTGCTCGCGGATCTGACGAAGCGATCCTGAATACATTTCCTTTTCAGGTAAGGCGCCTTCCGGATCCGATAGCTTTTCTCGGCCGATCAAATGGTGGCCAAATGGCCAATGGCGAATTTAAAGCGCAGGCAGGCGTACTGGCCAGATGGGAAGACGTAGATTTTGATGCTTCCTGCACAGTTACTGGTTTTCACATCACCTACCTGGCCAGGCAACAAGATCCTATTGAAGTACAAAATGAAGGAGTCCGATATACTGCTAAAGCCAGGCGCGTCGTAAATCAAGCCAAACCAGGCGATGTTTATACCTATACGAACATCCGAGCCAAATGCCCCGGCGACCAAACCGCCCGAAAGCTAAATTCCATGGTCTTCTTTATTCGATAAAAATTTTGAGCGTTTTTTATTCGTAAATGATGGTAATAGTTGTCCATTTTTTGGCTAGATAAGCCACTAGTTCGGGATCGTAACAGCGCTACGAAGCCCGGGACTCTAAAAGCAAAGTCCTTCCTTGATACTATTATCATATTCAAGTAGCTTCTAATTTCAATTTGATACACTATTGTTCATATAAATTTTTGAACATTCAAAATTGAGAAGTTTAAACTAATAATTGTAAGACTCTATCACTATTTTAAAATCCATCAGCATACTGCACTAACTCAAAACTCAAAACCAACAACTCAAAACTAAAAGAGCCCGCTTTTTTCAAAGCGAGCTCTTTCAACAAGCAGGTTTATCTCATAAAGACTTACGCGCCTACTTGCTCTTTATTGAATGACGCTTCAGCAGCGTGGATGGTTTTCAAAATCCGGGCTACTACGCGATAAGGATCGGCATTGGAAGCCGGCCTGCGATCTTCCAGATATCCTTTCCAGTTGGCCGCCGTCGATACCGGAATGCGGATAGAAGCTCCACGGTCACTGATCCCATAGCTGAAGGTGTGAATAGCCTGTGTTTCATGTAAACCCGTCAGACGCATTTCATTCATAGACCCGTATTCCAGAATATGTTCATCATGCACTGGGCGGAAAGCTTCCAGTAAGGCCTCTATGTATTCTTTTCCACCGGAATCGCGCATCATGCGGTTCGAAAAGTTGGTATGCATACCAGACCCGTTCCAGTCGCCTTGAATCGGTTTTGGGTGGAATTCTACCTCTACCTCATATTTTTCAGCTACCCGATGCAAGAGGTACCGGGATACCATCAAATCATCAGCTGCTTTTTTGGCACCTTTTCCAAAACATTGGAACTCCCACTGGCCCAGCATTACTTCAGCATTTATACCTGTGAGGTCAATCCCAGAATCCAGACAAATATCTAGGTGCTCCTCTACGATATGCCTGCCGGCTGCGTTACCGGTGCCTACCGAACAATAATAGGGTCCCTGAGGACGAGGATAACCGTTGGTTGGAAAACCTAATGGCAACCCTTCCTTGGTCAATACATATTCCTGCTCAAATCCAAACCAGAAATCTTCATCATCTTCAAACTTGGCCCGCATATTTGATTCATGCGGCGATCCGTCGGCGTTCAATACTTCGCACAATACCAAAAAAGCATCTCTTCGGCCGTGATCCGTATACGCCCGAACCGGCTTCAACAGGCAGTCTGAATTGTGTCCTTCTGCTTGCTCAGTAGAGCTGCCATCGAAAGACCAGATTGGAAGGTAGTTCAGGTCGCCATCGAAAAAATCCATCTTGATGATCTTGGTCTTGCTCCGAAGGCTCGGCTCCGGTTTATATCCGTCTAGCCAGATGTACTCAAATTTGAAATTAGCCATAAAATAGATTCGTTTAGTGGTTAAAACTCATTCGCGGAGCTACGGTTATCGTACTCCGTGGAGGGAACACACCTGGAAATTAGGTGAAACCCGATTTGGCAATTTGGTTTGGCGGTATGGACATCAATACAGATTCCAGGATCATCGATCCAAAGACGCTTCCGATTTCCACAAACTTAAAAATAGCCCACTCTGGCAGGATAACCAATTTGTAGGCCTGAATATTCAAGCTTGTCTAAAGGAAATCCTTATTTTCCGGTCCAAATACAAACGGAATACCTTGTTCAACAACCCCAACATCCTCCTGGTCCTGTTTGGACTATGCTGCTCCGTTGGTCTGTATGCCCAGCCCGATACAGTTACCTTCGCCCCTGGGCCCCTTGGACAGGATGTGTTGGAGGACGTGGTACGGGCCGAAGGAGGCGATGGAGAATTCGATTTTAATACGCTGCTCGAAGGATTAGAAATATTCCGCAAGAACCCCATCAACCTCAACAAAGCAACCGAAGAAGAATTTCGCTCGCTCAACCTGTTGACAGACCCACAGATTCTGGCTATCCTGGATTATCGGATCGCAGCAGGCCCTTTTATTTCTCCCCTGGAACTGCAAGCGATCCCGGGAATAGACGCCGATCTCGCCCGTTTTTTATCCGATTATGTGACTACTTCGGAAGCAACCTATCAACAGTCCCTTGGCAAAATGATCACCACAGGGTCCAATCGCTTATTTATACGTTGGACTCGGTTTTTACAAGAACAACGCGGCTATACCCGCCCACCGGAAGAGGGGGGCTATACGGGTGATCCCAACCAGCTATACGTGCGTTTCATCCACACCCATAGCAACCGGCTGAGCTATGGTTTTACGGCCGATAAAGATCGGGGGGAAGAATTTTTTACCGGAAGTAATCCGCAAGGATTTGATTTCTATTCCGGACATTTTTTCCTCCGGGATTATTCCCCGGTGCTCAAATCAGTGGCGCTGGGCGATTTTGCGGTCAACTTTGGGCAGGGCCTGATCCTGTTTGCTGGATTTGGCTACGGTAAAAGTGCCCTTAGTACGACCATCAAGCGCTCAGGTAGGACGCTACGTCCCTACACCTCGGTCAATGAGGCTCAATTCATGCGCGGTGGAGGCATCACCTTGGGATTTGGGGAGCTTGAGGTGACGGCTCTGGCATCCTATCGGAGGCGAGATGCGAATTTGGTTGGAAGTGACACCCTGGATCAGAACGAATTTTTTGTGACTTCAATCGGGGAATCCGGCCTCCACCGTACCCTCAACGAGATCGCCGATGAAGGAGCGATAGGCCAGTTTACCCTGGGGGGGAGCGCCAAGTATCGATTCCGGAGGGGGCATATCGCCGTTAATGCCCTATTTGACCGGCTCGACCGGGAATTGCGTATCACGCCACGCCCGGATAATCAATTTTTCTTTGAAGGACGGCAGTTGTTTAATGCTAGCCTGGACTATGCCTGGCGATGGCGCAACCTACATTTCTTTGGAGAAACAGCGATCAGCGATAATGGAGCTATTGCCACCCTGAATGGCCTCCTGATGGCTTTGGACCGAAAGGTGGACCTGGCTATGTTGGTCCGCCATTATCCGCGAGACTACCAGGCGTTGAATGCCAATCCGTTTGGGGAATCCACCGGAGCGCGGAATGAAACCGGTGCCTATCTCGGTCTGGAGATTCGGCCATTCAGTGAATGGACTTTCAATGCCTATTTTGATGTATGGCGCTTTCCCTGGCTACGCTTTAATATCGATCGGCCTTCCATCGGGTATGAATATCGCCTTCGCCTCACCTGGATTCGGAAGCGAACCTGGCGCTTTTATATTGAGATGCGGGAAGAGAATAAGGTGGAGAACCGTACCGGTAATACCGACCCCCTCAACACCCCTCTTCCTCGAACCCTGCTCCAGGCTCGTTTACACCTGGCCTACAACATCACTAAAGCCCTGGAATTGCGAACCCGCGTAGATTGGGGCTTTTTCCGTAATGAAGGAGAACCGGAACTGTATGGTGTTGCTGTTTACCAGGACGTCATTTTCCGGCCGCTCTCCTTCCCTATAAGCTTCTCTGCTCGATATGCGCTGTTCGATACAGACGGGTTTGATATTCGCTTTTATTCGTACGAAAATAACCTGTTATACACTTTCTCCATTCCAGCCTATTTTGACCGAGGAAGCCGATTTTACTTTAATGTGCGTTATCGACCAATTAAGATGTTCACCATAGAGGCACGGTATGCCCGCTGGTCCTACACCAACCGGGAAACGGTAGGCAGTGGTGGCGAATTGGTGAATCGCCCTTTTCGAGATGAGGTTGGTGTACAAGTGAGATTGAATTTTTGACCCGTCACAGACACGCTTTACACCTTTTCCGTGTTGCTCCATCAAGCTCGGAAAGCCTTTGAGTCCCTTCGAGCCCCCTTACCACCGTTTATACCATTTACTTAAATAGAACCTACCATACTCCAGTAGGCGCAGCTTTGCCAAAAGATGAATGATCTGCATATCCGAAGGGGGATTGCTTGCTTGTTTATCCTCTGCTCTGAGGTCTTCCAATCTATGTGTTTCAATGAATTTTTGATTGAATAACAATCGTACGAGCTTGTTTTAAATTCGTAAATGATGGCAAAATTTGTCCATTTTCTGGTTAGACAAGGCACAGGTTCGGGATCGTAGTAGCGCTACGAAGCCCGGTTCTGCAACGCAATATAACCGAAAAAGTGGCCATTTGGCCGCAGCGTACAAATTTGAAAAGGGCTCTTAGATGCAAAATTCAGCTTTTATTGCCTACAACCAGGATTTTATCCTTTTTGGAGATCAACATTGGTATGTGCTCTTGTTGACTCTTTTCTCCTGTTATGTGCTGCCTGTTCTAGCCAAACGCTACTTGTCAGCCCGACAGCAACTCCACTTGTACCGGGCCCTGATCTCAGTCCTTTCGTTTTGGGTAATAAGCTATATCCTTATTCTATTGTTGTTGGGAGATTTTGACTTAAAAACCGACTTACCGCTCGATATTTGCAACCTTACCGCATTATTGCTGCCCATACTAATGTGGAATCCCACTATTCGGGTACATGAAATTTTGTACTTCTGGATTTTTGCCGGAACCCTCCAGGCAGTTGTCACCCCGCATTTATTTAATGGGTTCCCAAATTTTATTTTTCTGAAATATTGGTTTGTCCATAGCGGACTCATTGTTTCTGCGGTTTATGCAACTTACGTGTTTAACTTAAAACCAACCTTTTCCAGTATCTGGAAATCTTTTTTGGCGCTTCAAGGATACATGCTATTTGTTTTTATAATGAATGCAGGGCTCGGCTCTAACTATGTGTACCTAATGCACAAGCCTCCAACAGCTTCTTTATTGGATTACCTGGGCCCCTGGCCCTTGTATATTTTAGTAGGTGAAATACTCGGTCTGTTCTTATTTATTTTAGTCTGGCTTCCGTTAAAACTAAGAGCTTGTTTGGGATTTTGAAATAACGCATAATAACTGCCGGTCATATCTTATGGGTCAACCAAAACTCATAAAGATGACCAC
>CAZXLD010000081.1:0-12513 GCA_964641965.1 uncultured Saprospiraceae bacterium
CAGCGTGCATCCTTCCATCGGCTAAACGCACGAACAGGAGTATGCACCCACGTTCTGCGCAATTAGGAAAAATAATGGATAAGATAACAGCGATAGGGATATTCAAGGAATATATTTTGAACAAGTCCTTTAGTTGGGAAAAAATCTATCATATAGATGAGAGCCCAACCTCAAATGCTGAATATTGGATTTTCAAGAATATTTACGAACCGAGAGATTCAATGAGAGGTGATAATATTTATGTTGACTATTCTTTTCCAGTAATAACGGTGGATAAAAAAGATGGAAAGGTTAGAGAATTGACTAGAGTAGAACTTGATGAAATGAATTTATGATATTGTTTTTTCTGGTAAATTAGTTACACTAAGGTCTATATAATCGAGCCGAGAAATATGCGAAGAGAATTAACAAAATATCTAAATTCATTAGACGAGAAAGGATTAAAGAAAGAGGTCAAAATACTGTATGATAAATTCAATCAAGTAAAACAGTATTATGAACTTGAATTAGGAGACAGTACGGAGAGATTACTCAATGAATATAAGAGCAAGCTAAAGGAAGAGTATTTTCCAAAACGAGGATACGGGAAAGCAAGAAGTCGTGAGTCAAAAAAAATAATATCAGAGTTTAAGAAGATTTCAATTCAGGAAAAAGATGTAATTGAACTGCTTTTGTATAGGACTGAGATGATGGTAAAATTTACAGCCGAATATGGAGATATAGATGAACCGTTTTATAACTCTTTAGAAAATGGATTTGAAGAGGCTTGTAAATTGGTAGAAAGAGAAAAACTTAAAAGTTATTACCGGAATTATTGTCAAGAATTGGTAAGTGGAACAGTTAATTTTGGATGGGGATTGTATGACGGTATGAGAGATATTTACAAGGAATATATCGATTGATAAAATGCGCAGAACACAGTGCAGCCGACAATACTTCGCTGCGCTACGTACTGCGGCTGCACAACCCGTTGCCACACATATGAAGAGAGGCCAAAAAGTTCGCCCCTCAAAATATTTATTATATCGAGTACTTTACTTCATTTATTGGAATTAATTTCTTTGCAAAACCCTCTACATCAAATATACCTATTGATTGAGTAAGGCAATTATTATACTTTGATAAGCATGAAACCACCTATAAATCATGAAAAAATGTCCTTCTTGCCTATACGAGAATCCGGAGACGGCTAACTTTTGCAACAACTGCGGATACAAATTTGAAAAGACACAAAGTCAAAATGCCGTTGCTCGTAAAGCAGAACGTCGACAACTAACTATTTTATTCTGCGATTTGGTTGGGTCCACAGCCTTATCTGCAAAACTGGATGTCGAGGAATTTCGTGAGGTCATTCTGGGGTATCAACGAGTTGCAGAGGCTGTAATCAAGCGCTACGGAGGTCATGTCGCCCAGTATTTAGGTGATGGACTACTAGTTTATTTTGGCTACCCCAAAGGGATAGAAGAAGCTCCGCGCGCTGGAGTTAGAGCTGGCTTGGGTATCCTTGAAGCAGTTGAAAATGCGAATAAGCAATGGGCTTCCACAGGGAAAACCACCATCAAAGTCCGTATTGGAATCCACACAGGAGTTGTTGTTGTGGATGATCATCTGGCCTTGGGGGAAACCACTAACATAGCTGCACGGCTTGAAGGTCTGGCTCCACACAATGGGGTAGTGATCAGCCCACAAACCACCAAATTAGTAGAAGGTTGGTTTGAGGTAAAAAGCATAGGCAAGCATTCTTTAAAAGGTATTTCTCGCCCTTTGGAAGTTTACCAAGTGTTGCGGGAAAGTGGAGCGCGTACGAGGCTGGAGATCGCTAAAAGAGCAGGCTTATCTCCTCTGGTTGGGCGGCAGAAAGAATTTCGACTCCTTAAAGAGAAATGGCAAGAGATTAAAAATGGATTTGGCCAGGTAGCGCTCATTAATGGCGAAGCTGGAATTGGAAAATCTCGCCTTACCGATACCATTAAGGAGCATATCGCTTCCGAATCCGATAGCTGGTTGACGGAGATCCGTTGTTCTTATTATCACCAAAACAGCTCCTTCTTTCCCATCATTGAGCTGCTGGAAAATGTGGTCCTAGGCTTTTCACCTGAAGATACCACGGATCATAAATTGGAAAAACTGGAGGGGTTTATCCTGCAATCAGGTTTAAACCTGGAGTTTTATCCTGCCCTGTTTTCGGAGTTATTATCTCTTTCAAGTGAAAAATATCCCCCTCTAAACCTCAGCCCAACGGCCAGAAAATCACGAATAATCGAGGGGTTAACGAAAGGGCTCTTGCACAGAGCTAGAATTCAGCCGGTTCTTTTACTCGTTGAAGATCTGCATTGGGCTGACCCCTCCACCTTGGAATGGTTAAACAGTTTTCTTCCACGATTGAAAGATTACCCGATCCTAATGCTTTGTACGACACGGCCAAATTATGATCCTCAATGGGACGGGCTTGAAGGCGTAACCAAGATGGACCTGGAACGATTGAATAATGTCGAGATAGGTAGAATTTGCCGTTTCCATACAAAAGGGAAGGGGCTACCCATAGAGGTATTGGATCAAATTATTCAAAAAACGGGTGGGGTCCCCCTTTTTGTCGAGGAATTGGTCAAAATGGTTCTTGAATCGAATATTTTGGTCGAGGGAGAAGATGATTATGAGATTCTAGGAGAGCTGCCTCCGCTGGCTATCCCATCTACTTTGCAGGATTCCCTGTTGGCCAGGTTAGATCAGATTTCCGGGGTCAAGGAAGTGGTTCAATTGGGGGCAGTGATCGGGCGAGAGTTTCCATTAAACCTGTTAACTATAATTTTGAGGTTAGAACCAAATCAAATACTAGACTCTATTAAACAACTTTTAGACTCTGAGATCCTATATAAGATAAACCTGGGCAATAAAGAATTATATCAATTCAAACATGCTCTCATTCAGGATGCAGCCTATTCAGCTATGCTCAGCAATCAGCGTCAGCAATTTCATGGACAGGTTGCTCAAACCTATGAAAAGAATTTTCCTGAGATAGTTCTTTCGCAGCCGGAGGTAGTGGCAGAACACTATACAAAGGCTGATTTGCCATTACGGGCCATCTCTCATTGGCTGAAAGCCGGTCAGATGGCCAACGAAAAACAGGCTACTCAAGAAGCCATCAATCATTTGGAGCAGGGTCTGGTGTTATTGAAAGCCGTAAAAAATGATAAAGAGCGCAAACAGCTTGAATTGGACTTTCTGCTAAATCTAGGAGGAGCCTCGATTGTAAACTACGGCTATACCCATCCAAAAGTTGGGGAGGTTTTCCGGCGTGCAAAGGACCTAGCTGAGGGGGTGGATATAAGTTCGAAATTGGCCTTTATCATTTATGGTTTGCAGACGTATTACATGCTATCAGAGGATTTTTCTGCTACAGATGAATTGATAAAATTTGCATTGGAAGTCGGGGAGCAACATTCGGAAGGATATTTATTTGAACTGTTTGGCAAACATATTCTTGGTGTATTCCTAAGCCTCCAGGGTAGGTTTTTAGAATCAAATAAGGAATTGCAAAGCGTTGTTGACTTCTATGATCCATCTATTACCATTCCCTCAGATTTAACTCCAGGGGGAAATGTAAAGATCAATGCTGCTTCATGGCTTTCCTTGAGTTTAAATATTTCAGGTAATTATGAGAAGGGAAAAGCAATTTCAGAAGAGCACTTGCGTGTAGCCTCTCAATTCGAAGATTCAAGGACCCTATATCACATATTTGTTTGGGTTGCCTGGCGCACAGCCGAAAACAAGGAGTGGAGGGAAACTTTAAAGGCTATGGAGACCTACCTTCCAATAGCTTATGAATTTGGGGATCCTTTTTTCATTCTTTTGGCGGAATTCTTTAAAGAAACTGCACATGCGGGGCTTGGAGATGAATCCGCTATAGACAGAGCAATTAATCATGTTGAAACGGGAATTTCTATAGGCGCCACTATTTTTTATGGGTATTCCCTATATACCTCACAATTGTTACTCGAATATGGAAATTATGGACTGGCATTAGAGTGGGCTGACAAGGTTTTAAACCATGTTTCTAAGACAAATTTCAATATTCGTACTGCGGAGTTTCATCGTATTCGGGGCTGTTGTTATAAAGCATTTGGGAATCCGGACGAAGAAGTAGAAAAAGAGTTTTTGCTGGCCTTAAAATGGGCCAAAAGTCAAGGCGCAAAACTTTATGAGCTCCGGGCTGCCCGGGACCTTGCGACACTTAAAGCCGACCAAAGAAAGGTAAAGGAGGGCATAAGGCTTTTGCGTGGAGTATATAATTCTTTTAACGAGGGTTGGGATGCTCCGGATTTAGTTGCAGCCCGAAATCAACTCGAAGAACTTGAGGTAAGGCTAAAATGAGTTTTACTATTGACTTTTTGTACGATTTCAATGTACAAAGCTTCATCCTTTGGGAAAATAGAAACGTGTGGCAACACCAGCTACCTGTCCAGGCTCCTAAACGTCGCCCGGCAGGTATCTAAACCGTTCCTGCGCAAGACTCGCTTCGCTCGCCCTGCGCAGGAACGAGCCGGGTCGGCGCGCTATGCGACGGCTTGCCCCTTGAGCTCTGCTCCGGGACACCGCTCCCATACGGATCGCTCGACCAGTCGCAGAACATTAAGGTCAGCCCCATTCGAGTATGTCGTTCGCAAAAAATTTTTCGGCTTCGCCGATTTTTTGAAACTTCCCCCTCGAACGGATGCCGACCCGGCTCGTTGTATGCCATTAGAAAAAATCAAAATCATGAAAAATATAAACTGTTGAATATCAATTAATAAACTATGAAAGTACTCGATCATTCATCTATCAAGACCATTATTTTTGCCAGCTTACTTTGTTTGGCTTCTTGTGCAGACAATCAGAAAATTGACGAGAACGACACAAATTATAGCTTACCAAGAGATGATGGCTCCGTCTTACCCTTCCCACCAACACCCTCTGGGAGTGTAGCAGCGAATAGTATGCAGGAGTCTACTTACAATCCATTGCCTACACCAAATCGTTTACCCGAGGATGCACCAAACATTTTAATCGTCCTTTTGGATGACGCTGGACCTGCCCTGCCAGATACCTATGGGGGCGAGGTGCACACACCTACCTTATCACGAATCGCAGAGACCGGCGTTTCGTTCAACAGATTTCATACCACCTCGATTTGTTCACCAACCCGAGCAGCCTTACTCACAGGGCGCAACCATCATCGGATTGGTCAAGGCGTGATCACTGGTTTGGCAAACGACTGGGATGGATACACCGGTATGTGGCCAGCAACCAGCGCTTCATTGGCAAGGGTCTTAGGTGAGTATGGCTATGCAACATCAGCTTTTGGGAAATGGCACAATACACCAGAAACTGCTACGTCTCAGGCCGGGCCATTCACTCGGTGGCCAACCGGTCGCCTTGTTGGGTTCGACTATTTTTATGGTTTTTTGGGCGGGGCTAGTTCGCAGTATGAGCCAGCACTCGTAGAGAATTTTAATCGCCTGCCAGCCAAACCTCACCAAGAGGGTTACCACCTTACCGAGGATATGGCGGACAAGGCTATCAAATGGATGCGAACTCTAAGAGCTCTCGCTCCCGACAAACCATTCTTCATGTACTGGGCACCTGGTGCGGTACATGGGCCTCATCACGTCGCGAGTGAGTGGGCTGAAAAGTACAAGGGCAAGTTTGATGACGGCTGGGACGCCTATCGTGAGCGTGTGTTCGAGCGACAAAAGGAACGAGGTTATATTCCTGAAAATACGCAACTGACCCAGCGAGCTGAGACGATGCCTGGTTGGGACGATATTCCCGAATCAGCTAAACCTTTTCAACGACGATTGATGGAGGTGTTCGCGGGGTTTGCTGAACATACGGATGCCCAAGTGGGCAAACTTATCGACGAATTGGAGCGTCAGGGCATTCGTGACAACACACTCGTTTTTTACATTTGGGGCGACAATGGCTCGAGTGCAGAAGGCCAGGGCGGAACAGTTGTTGAGTTCCTCGCCCAGAGCACAACACCTACAACGATCGAAGACCATCTCCGCGTCGTTGATGAGAATGGTGGCCTGGATGAGTTGGGTGGTCCGAAGTTCGACAACATGTACCACGCCGGCTGGGCATGGGCAGGAAGTGCCCCGCACCGCTCGACGAAGTTGGTCGCTGCTCACTTTGGCGGCACACGAAATCCCTTGGCTGTTTCATGGCCCAAGTCAATTACACCGGATAAAGCAGTTCGTTCCCAGTTCCATCACGTGAATGATGTCGTTCCCACTATCTATGATATTGTTGGTATTCAAGCCCCGCAGATCGTCGACGGTGTATCACAAGACCCAATGGATGGCGTCAGCATGAAATACGCGTTTGCTTCTGCAGAGGCGCCAGGTCAGAAGAAGACACAGTACTTTGAAAATATGGGCAGCCGTGCAATCTACCACGACGGATATATGGCATCAGCATTTGGCCCCCGTATCCCCTGGGTACCTGGTATAGATACAGCTATATACGACTGGACTCCCGACGATGATCAATGGGAGCTCTACCATGTTGAAGAGGATTTTTCCCAGGCGTATGACCTAGCGGCAGAAATGCCTGAAAAACTCGAGGAAATGAAGGAATTGTTCCTAATAGAAGCGAAAGACAACAAAGCTTTGCCAGTCGGTGGTGGGCTTTGGGTTGGCCTGAATCCAAAGTATGGACCTCAAAGTTCGGCAAATGAGTTTTTCTACACTAGCGATGTGTATGAAGTCCCCGAGAACTCTGCTCCCAAACTGGGTTTTCGCAGCAGTATTGTGACAATCGAAACCGAATTGGATGCTGACGATAGCGGCGCACTCTACTCGCTCGGTGGCTTCAATGGAGGAATTGCTGCCTGGGTTGACCAGGGAAGGTTGCATTACGAATACAACCTTTACCAGGTCGATCGCACCAGGGTGGAAAGCCAATCAAGGCTGCCTACAGGCGATGTAAAAATTGAGATTGAAACACGAGTCAAGTCTGATGTGCGTAATGGACCGGCCGATGTTATCCTTCGCGTCAACGGTCAGGAAGTTGCCACTGGACGAGTGCCTCGAACGACTGGCTATAGATTCGCAGGCAATGACAGCTTTGACATTGGCCGCGACAGCTACTCTCCGGTGGCATCCGCATATTATGATCGAGCGCCGTTTAAGTTCACTGGTAAAATTGGAAAAGTACACGTGAAGTACATTGACACCAAGTAATGTCCTTAGAAAGAATGCGATTCTTGAAGATGCGCAACAACGCAAAAGAAAAAGCCAATACTAACGCCATTTGGCACAATTCGATAAACAAAGAATATAAACTGACTAAAATCCAAGTTGCATGAAAGTTCGAAATATTTCAGTACTCCTTTTGGCTATCATTGGTTTATGTCTTACAAGTTGTAATCAAGAGGCGAAAACAGATAATGAAACTGAGGCGCAATATGATCAAAAAGAGTATTCTCCTTATGTTTTAGATTATAACCCGCCTCCATTGCCAAACACTGAAGATATACCATTATTTGGCGATACGCATTTACATACATCGTATTCACCTGACGCTGGTATGATAGGGAATATACTTGGGCCAGAAGATGCCTATCGATTCGCTAAAGGAGAAAGTGTAACTTCCAGCTTGGGTGTCACGGCAAGGTTGAAACGTCCTCTGGATTTCCTTGTTGTTGCCGATCATGCCGAAGGGCTAGTGTTTCGGCCCCCTAATTGAACGGACGCGATTACAGTTCAAAATCTGTAATTTTCGTCATGGCAAAACGCAAATTCACCACCGCAGACAAGCTCAAGATCGTCAAGGAAGCCGCCCAGCTCGGGGTCAAGGAGACCCTGGCCAAGTACGACATCTATCCCGCCACCTATTACTCGTGGCGTAAGAAGTTCGAGGAAATGGGCGAGGACGGATTCCGTCACGGCATGACCACCAAGCGCCTGCGCGAGCTCAAGGCCCTGGAAAAGGAGAACCAGAAGCTCAAGGAATTGGTGGCCGAGAAGGAATTGATGATCCGGGCCCTCAAAGAAGCCCGCGTAAAAAAGGACTGAGCCCGTCCGAGAAGCGTGCGCGCGTGCGACAATACCAGAGCCTTGGGCTGCAATTGGCTCAGGCGTTGGAAGCCTTCGGTCTGACGCGCCATCAGTACTACCATCGCCCGAAGATCTGTTCCGGGCGGGCTTCCCGGCCGGGCCGACCGAGATCGACGCATACGGTGCATCATGACCCGGCAGGCCCTATTTCCGCGCGGCCGAACGAGCAAGTGGTCGAGCACATCCAGGCTATTCAGCGCGACGATGATCTGCGTTGTGGCTACAAACGAATGAAAGCACAGCTGGAACTGATGGGTTATCAGATCAATGCCAAAAAAGTGTACCGCCTCATGCGCAAGAGCGACCTCTTGCTCAAGCGCACCCGGAAATGGCGTGGGCCCTACGTTTCGCATCGCTTCGCCCGGCCCGATAAACCGCTGACCCTCTTAGAGATGGATATCAAGATGTTCTGGGTGGAGGAGCATCGCCGCTATGCCTTCGTGCTCACCATCCTGGACACGTTCACCCGCACGGCCTTACAATGGCAGGTGGGCTACAGCATCCGTTGGCGGGAAGTCCGTCAAGCCTGGACCGAAGTGATCGAGCATCACCTGCAGCCGGCCGATATGCTGGCCGGCGGCCTTCACATCGAAGTGCGCAGCGACAATGGTCCGCAGTTTTTGGCCGAACGCCTGCGGGCGTTCTTCGCCGAGAACCACCTCTGCCAGGTCTTTACCCATCCCTACACCCCGCAGGAGAACGGGCATGTGGAGAGCTTCCACTCCATTCTCAGCACGGCCGTGGGCCGGGAATTCTACTGGACCCTGGAACAATTGGAAGCAAGGCTGGCTGTGTTCTATGAGAAGTATAACAATGAGCGGGTGCACTCCGCCACGGCTTTCCTGCCGCCAAGGTTGTTCTGGGAAGCCTGGGAACAGGGGCTGATCAGCACCAGGATCGGCAAACACGAAAAACGTATCTTCCGACTCACCGTCCCCCGATATCAACTATCTGGGAACTGGAGTCCCAAGGGAGTGTCTCGCTCTGATGCTTGCCGGCTCGATGCCGGCGAGGATCAGGAAAGGAATAAAGTGGACGGCGCCGCCACTTGTTCACAACCGTCGGTACAACTATCGCCCTCGGTCGTGTCTCGCTGAAACAAAGGTATCGGCTCACATCACTATTTTCAAACCGAACGAATCGAAAGTCCGATTAATAGGGGGGCAAAGCACTAGGGATAGCACCTTTACTGTCGCGTTCAGATCCAAAAATTTTGGCATCCGAACTAGGTCAAAAATTACACGAGCTCTACCAAGAAGGTACAATAGAATCCAAGTCAGAGTCTTACAATTTGTGGGTCTCGACCAAACTGGATGGCACCAATGATCTCGCGATGGACTCTTCATTAACCACAAAACCTTGGCAGGAAATAATACAGGCAGCCGAATCAGCAAATGCCCCGGGGCAATTCACGGCTTTTATTGGGTATGAATGGTCGTCATTGGTAGATGGGAACAACTTGCATCGTGTAGTAGTATATAGAGATGGAGGCGATAAAGCAAGGACACGTATTCCGCTATCCTCTGAATTGAATCCAGACCCGGAAGCACTTTGGGATTGGATGGAAAAATATGAAAAAGAGACCGGCGGACGTCTTCTTGCCATACCGCATAATGGGAATCTTTCAAACGGATTAATGTTTGATGATATCACACTTACTGACAAACGCCCGTTGGATAGAACATATGCTGAAAATCGTCGTCGTTGGGAACCACTACTAGAAGTCACACAGATGAAAGGTGATGGTGAAACTCATCCTTTTCTCTCGCCAAACGATGAATTTTCTGATTTTGAAACTTGGGATAAAGGCAGTTTTGGTCTTGAACTAAAAACGCAGGACATGTTGCCCAGGGAGTACGCCCGAGAGGCTTTAAAACGAGGATTGGCTTACAAAGAAAAAATCGGGGTAAATCCTTTCAAGTTTGGTTTGATTGGATCTACAGATGCACATACGTCATTACCAACAACAAACGAAAATAATTTTTTCGGTAAGGTCACCCAATTAGAGCCTTCAGCAGACCCTATACGTTTCGAGGAACCGATTACTGGCAGACTTGGCGAAAAGCCTACCGGCAACTATGCCCGGGAAACTTCAGCCTCTGGATTAGTCGCTGTCTGGGCCAACGAAAATACCCGGGAACGTATTTTTGAAGCTATGCAACGTAAAGAGATGTACGCGACAACCGGCACCAGGTTAAGAGTTAGAGTCTTTGCGGGTTACGATTTCAAGGCAGAAGATATAGAAAGAGAAGATTTTGTCGACTATGGTTATTCCAAAGGAGTCCCCATGGGAAGCGATTTAAATAACGATAATGGAGCAACTCCTCAATTTTTAGTTCGTGCCACAAAAGATCCCGATGGGGCTAATCTAGACCGCGTGCAAATTATTAAAGGCTGGGTGGATGCCAATGGAGAAACACAAGAACGAATTTATGATGTAGCGGTCTCTGACGATAGGTCGATCAATGCAGATGGACGCTGCACCACACCCGTGGGCACCACAGTAGACGTTGCCAATGCCAGCTATACCAATACCATTGGCGAAACTATGTTGTTCACATACTGGGAAGACCCTGATTTTAATTCTGATTTAGATGCGTTTTACTATGTACGTGTTTTAGAAATCCCAACACCGCGTTGGACCACATACGATGCCAAGTATTTTGGCATCGATATCCCTGAAGACGTAGCAACAAGCATACAAGATCGCGCCTATACCAGTCCGATATGGTATAATGCCAATTAATAGAACTTTTACATAATGGCTGATATACAAATTTTGAACGGATACCTCTTATACGCTTTCAGGTGTGTGGCATTAATGCTTCTGCTCCTTTGTGCCGCACAACTAGAAGCACAAACAGGAAATCAAAGTGTTTCTAAAGAGAATATAAGCACCGTTACGGACACAACAGACCTTGCTTCAAATAATGATTTAACTCGTAAAAAAAGATTGACAGGCTCTTGGGGTGGTGCACGAAATAAATTATGGAAGTCAGGGATTGCTATATTACCCACCTTTGTAAATTTTTACCAGGGTATGGTGCAGGGTGAGGGTAATAACAACTTCGAGTTTGGAAGTAAATTCGCTCTCACAACTGTTTTTCACGGGGAGCGATTGGGACTCTGGAAAGGCTTTTTTACCATCGCACGTATGGAATATAACATGGGCCAATCTGTTAATAACAGAGGGGGAACTGCATTTCCCGTTAATGCAGCTTTGGCCTATCCAGGTATTGAAGGTGCTGATCGTTGGGATATGAACATTTATTTTATTCAGTTTTTATCGGAAACGGATAAAATTGTATTTGGAAAAATAAATAATCTTGATCTAGGTAACTTTTCTAGTTTTAGTGGTGGTCTGGGAATTCGACATTTTATGAACAATGCCTTTGTGGGGCCACCAAATGGAATTTCAGTTCCTTATGTCTTTGGTGCATACTATATGTCAGGTAATAGTAAACGCGATTTAACTTTTGCTGTTTACGATGCCAATAGCCGGGTAAATAAATTAGGCTTTGAAGATTTATTTCAAGACGGTGTAACCTTTTTTGCATCTGCCAATCTCAACACCAACTTTTTTGAAAAAAAAGGGAAGTACGGCATTGTAGGCGTCGCAAGTACTAAGGAGGTCCCCAACTTTAATGATTTAGCGACCTTTTTCCCTCCAGGAGGCAATACCATTTCAGAAAAGAGTCACCGGTGGAGTCTAGGCTACTTTTTTGAACAAACCCTATTTGTAAATCCGAATGATAGCTCTCAAAGCTTTGGCGTATTTGGGCAAATAGGCTTAACCGATGGTGAGGGGTCCTATGCCGACTACTACTGGCAGCTGGGGGTAAGTGGTGATAATCCCCTTATAAAGAGCAGGCGCGCAGATCGTTGGGGAATTGGGTTTGCCTATGTCTCATTCCCTAAAGGCTTGGATGGGTTCACTATACCCGCGGTTCCCGATGTATTTCAAGGCCTTGTTGTGAACAGCAACGAATCAATTTTTGAAGCATATTATGAAGCTCAATTAACCCCCTGGATATCTTTAGGTATCAATTTCCAGTACATTATTCCAGGAGTTACAGAGGCTTTTGGCAATCGTAATGATAATGTAAGTTTTTTAGGGTTTAGATCGCAAATCAAATTATGACATATACTTGTGCACGAGAAAACGTTGTAAAGTAAGGCGGACTTTTCCTAAAGGAGAATCTCTGCATCCTAGTGTGTATCCTACCTTAGATATAGATATTAAATATTAACCAATGGGAAACAAAGCGGCATACAACGATGTATATAACGCATTAAAACGCTTCATATACGGAACGTTGTGGGCCATGAGGGAAGGGCAGACAGGTGATGAAGGCTTCGATCCTGGAAGTGAGGCAGGAATCTTGGCGGAGTCTGGACACAATCTCTGCTCCCTGTT
>CAZXLD010000082.1:0-11960 GCA_964641965.1 uncultured Saprospiraceae bacterium
ACTTCGCGGTGAAAAAGAAAAGCTCGCCTTTTACTGCACAGGCCTAAACGAAGGCGATAAGAACGCTAGGAGGAAAAGCTCGTAAAACCTTCTCCATAGTTATTCACCACTCTCCTTAGGCCATTTTTGAGTAAAGGCACATTGAAGTTGATCAGATATCCCAACTTTTTTTCGGAAAGCTTAAGGTAAGTCAGAATTTGAGACAGGTGGACCGGTGCTAAAGCCTCCACAGATTTGAGTTCAAGGATAATTTGATCTTCTACTAATAAATCTATCCTATATCCACATTCAAGATGAAGGTCTTTATAGATCACTGGCAAAGCCTTTTGTTTTTCTACCAAAATTCCACGTGAGGTAAGTTCTTTCATCAAACAGGCTTGATAAGTAGATTCTAATAAGCCCGGACCAAGTGTTATGTGAACTGCAAAAGCACTATCAAGAACTAGTCTTCCTAGCTTTTCAATATTCATGATTTCAGGGTTTAGCTCAGTATTGTAGAGTCAAGGGTTCACAGCATTCCACAGAAAATCTTCACGAACTTTACGCCTTTTTAGCCTACTCCACTATGCAGGGACAACCCCTTTTTCCTTCTAAGGCCATATATCGACCGGATTTCCATGCTCTTGACCGTTTTTCGGCATTCCCTCCTTCCGTCCCTTTTTATCTTGATGGAAAATATTGGATTTCCTTGACGCATCCATCCAACTACCAACTGCTAATGAAAAAAATCACCTTTATCGGCCTGGGCATCATGGGCAGCCGCATGGCGAAAAACTTGTTGACTGTAACTGAAGCCTTGACCGTGGCCAACCGCTCTCCCCAAGCTGTAGCTCAGCTGGAAGCCGCCGGCGCAAAAGGTGCCGCTTCTTATGCTGAGGCTGTGCAAGAAGCGGATATCGTTTTCACCATGCTGGCTAAACCGGAAGCCGTCGCAGAAGTAGCTTTCGAATCAAATGGATTCCTATCCCACATGAAAGAGCATGCACTGTGGGTAGATTGTTCTACCGTTAACCCTTCCTTTACGCTCGAATCTCATGCAAGAGCACAAGCTGCTGGAATACGTTTCCTGGGAGCCCCGGTAGCGGGAACCAAACCACATGCGGAAAACGCACAGCTCACCTTTTTCGTGGGTGGAGCCGAATCGGACCTGGACGAAGCCCGTCCGTTTCTGGATGCTATGGGACAAAAGGTTCTGTATATCGGAGAAACGGAAAAAGGATCTGCCTTTAAAATGCTGGTGAATGCCTTGCTGGCCCAGTCGATGGTACTTTTTTCAGAAACCGTTTTGATGGGGGAAAAGATGGGATTAGACCGGGAGTTTCTATTAAACACCTTACCCAATCTGGTCGTCTCCGCTCCTTTTACCAAAGCCAAGGCGGAAATGATCCGGTCCGGTGATTATGGGGTCCAGTTTCCACTGGAGTTGATGCAGAAGGACTTGCATTTACTCACCCTGACAGCCTATGAACAAGGGCAACCTTTGTTCCTGGCGAATTTGGCCAAGGAAGTTTACGCCGCTGCCGTCCAGGAAGGGCTCGGCAGATTGGATTTTGCAGCCGTGCATCAGTATTTGGAAGGAGAGTAGTGGATGAATTCACACTCAGTCTTTCCCCTTTTGTATCGGGGCAGTTTTAGTTTGCATAAGACCCTGACCTGGTTTTACGCTGGGTAACGCCTTGCGAATAGAATCCATATGATCTATAGCAAACTGGTATCCTACTTGAAAAATCTCATCCAGTTTACCGGTGTCGAATATATTGTACTTCCACAATTCCTCCGGATACAATACATAGTGGCAGTCAGGAAACTTGTGCACCGAAGCAGCTGCGAAACTTAGATCTGTGGCCCTTTGCCAGAGTTTAATCGAATGGGTGATCTCACTCTTTTGCAATCGCCGAACCGGGGATACATAACTTCCGATTATGGCTGAGCACCGATTCACCAGCGGTTCGACTGGAAAATTATTCATCACGCCTCCGTCCACAAACCATTCCCCTTCAATCTCGACCGGGGTAAAAAAACCGGGGACTGCTGCAGAAGCCAATAACGGTCGAACCAGATCGCCTGTTGAAAAAACCTGATAATGGCCATTCAACACATCTGTAGCACATATAAACAGAGGACGCTCTAACGATTCAAATGTAGTTCCCTCCAACCAAGGGTCAAACATCTCCTGGTATTTCTCTGCATCCAGTAGACCCGGTTTACGCATGGAAAAATGCTGCCAGCGAAAAATTGTCTTGTTGGACTTAAAAAACTCCAAGATATCAGATGGTGAATAATTAGCTGCCAGGAAAGCGCCAACAATAGCCCCGACACTACTCCCGGAGAAAATCTCAGGTTTAATACCGTGTTCATTGAGGGCCTTCATAGCCCCAAGATGAGCCATCCCCTTTACTCCTCCGCCGGATAGCACAACGCCGATCTGGTAGTCCTGTTCCATAACCTGTAAGCGCTTGAATATATAAGGTTAATTACTACAATTTGGGGAAGAGTTCAATAGGTGGACCCTACTTTTCACCAATAGTAGTGGCACAGCATTGCATTACCATCCATGTAAAATAAAGCCCTCAAGAATAGTTCCTTTACTTTTGCTTCCTTTCCGTTTTTTAAGAGGAAAATTTGAACACCAAACAATTGCATCCATGTGGTCAGGCAAGCAAAATCTGTATTTCAAACTCCTGCAGCTCTACACCATTGGATTATTACTGATGAATCTATCACCTTCGGCTCTGGCTCAAGAAGACTTTGGTTGGTGGAATCAAAAGCACGACTGGGATGGTATTACCAACTGGCAATATTACCTAATTCCTTCCCCTGGATATTTCGGTCCGAATGCCATTCCCGTACCTGATCTGTATAGTGGCCGCATCGACAGTCAGTATGTAGTGGAGCTCGCTTGGGAGAGGCATATTCGAAAAGGTAAGCGGGATGATACCCACAATTTGTTTGCCCGAGTTTACTTGCCCTTGTTTTCCAATCGGGTAGGTCTCAATTTCCAAATGGTTCCGATCGAATGGTACCATACGGACACCTTGATTCGCGATGAGCGCCGATCCCGTGAATTTGATCCCAAAGGGACAGCCAATGGTGACCTGTACATTGAAACCTTCATTCAGGTACTCCAGGAAAAAGGCTGGCGACCCGACCTAATGCTTCGATTGAGCCTACGCACCGCTTCCGGAAACACCTTGAGTGGTGCCCGATTCCTCGACTCCCCCGGCTATTATTTTGATGCAACAGTCGGTAAAACTGCTTCCTTTAAGAATCAGGTGCTTACTCGGCTTCGATGGTATTTCATGGCCGGTTTTTTTGTCTATCAAACCAACAATCGCGAGCAAGAGCAGCGACAAAACGATTGTTTTCTATTTGGCGCCGGCCTGGATATGGTGTTCCCATTTGTCCGCTTTCAAAATCAGGTAGCCGGTTATTTAGGTTATCTCGATAACAGGGACGAACCCATTGTGTATCGTCTAAGGCTAGAAAGCCAGTTTGAATTCCCTGTAAATGGTCGGTTTCAATTTCAAACCGGATTACAGGATTGGGCGTATTCTTCGTTCAGGTTTTCGGCCCTTTTCAAATTGGCCAGGTGAATTGAAATCCGGATAGAATTTAAAACAGGCTTCATGTTGCCATCCGATGCTTCCTTGATATACTTACTTACCCTGACAAAACCATTAAATACATTTCAAAAAGACCTTACTAGTTCGCTCTTCCCCCCTCCAATGGATGAGCCTTTTTTACAGAGCAAAACCTGGTTTGGGATTAGCCAGGGAGGAAAGGCCTTCATTGAAATTGAAAATGGATTCTTAATAAGTACTACCAAGCCAGTAGGGCAGATAACCTTCGGATTACAGAAAAGTCTTACGGTGATTATATCTTGGAGGTTGAATCCTATCGGCTGCGGCTAAAGGCAAATAATCCAGGGGAATAGTTCTTGGAATAAAGCCAGGAGAATCTCAGTTAATAAAAGGAGATGGATTGACACTATGAATAAGTATTGGCTTACGATCGTCCTGTTCAGATTTCCAGACCTGGTAGTCACCCGATCCAAAGGTGCAAATATCTTCTTTGGCCAATGGCCAGAAGGACATATTTTACCGTAAGCTTCCGAAAGTAAAAAGGTGAGAGCGTTGAATTAAATAATATGCAAACATTTCAAAACCGTAGAAGCTTCCTTCGAAAAGGAACGCTTATTGCAGGAGGCATGCTGTCAGGTACTTACACCTGGTCGAGAAAGAACAACTACATTACCGGAAACAATAGGGTTCGAGTTGGCGTGATCGGTACAGGAGACCGCGGAACGGGCGTTCTCCGGCTTATGGATCAACTTGACCTGTTTGAGGTCGTGGCCTGTGCGGATGTGCTACCCTTTCGCTTGGAAAAGGGCCTCGCCCTTGCTCCACAAGCAAGCGGGTACGCCCACCACGAGGATCTACTGGCCCATTCCGGACTCGATGCTGTTGTGATCGCCACTCCATTCAGCACCCATGATGAAATCGCCCTCGCTGCCCTTGAAACCGGGTTACACATCTATTGTGAAAAAACCATGGTAAAAGGTATAACAGAGATTCAACAAGTGCTCGACCAGGCGGCTGGTCGCCAAACCGTTTTTCAAACTGGACATCAATACCATAGTAGTCTGTTGTATCGCAAAGTTCGACAAATAGTTCAATCCGGCTACCTTGGAGAGGTTACCGCCTTTCATTGCCAATGGAATCGTAATGGTGATTGGCGAAGACCCGTGCCCGAACCCAAATACGAGCGCATGGTCAACTGGAGAATGTACCGCAAATACTCCGGTGGATTGATAGCAGAATTGATGTCCCACCAGATCGATTTTATCAATTGGGTCACCGAAAGTCATCCAGCTCGTTTTTCGGGCTTCGGTGGAATTGACCACTGGAAAGACGGCCGGGAAACCTACGACAACGTGCACTTGCTGTTGGAATATCCAGAGGGTACCGATGCGTTTTTCAGTTGCACTACTACCAATGGATTCGAAGATTACAAGATTCGTATCCTGGGTTCTAAAGGCACCATTTTACTGGATTATACGCGGGGCGAAATTTATGCCGAAAACCTGGACGAGAAAGAAAAAGGGCTGGTAGACGGTGTATCTGGAGCTACCCTAAAAGCCTGGGAACAGGGGAAAGGAGCCCCAATTGACGCTCCGGGTAATGATCCTACGCTGGATGCCCTCCGTCAGTTTTACGAGTCTATTACCAATAACCAACCCGTTATCTCCGATATTAGGACCGGAGCACGCACAGCAAAGTGCGTCCAAATTGCGTTGGATGCCGTACATGATAAAGAAGTAAAGCAATGGGACGAATATCCAAATCTGGTCTTCTGAGCCGTTTTCGCCTTATATATGTAGGTGTATAAACCCGTACCCTGACGAATCTGTCAGCTCGTCCTTCGGCCGTCCGCCCTTGGTGTCGGGGGAGACCAGAGTGGCTGGAAGGTCCTGCCCTCTTTTTGGCTTTGGAGTATAGCCTAAGCTAAGGCGAAGCTTTTTAAGCTAGGGTAGACAAAAAAGAAGTCGTTTAAACGCGTCATTTTCATTTCAAAAAAGGTCCGAGAGCAAAATCCGTTATCACTGTAGTAGTATGAGTATATGAACAGGTAGAAAATACTAGGCTACTCAATCCAAAGAGTTAATCCAGGCGGCAATTTTAAGCGCTTCATTTTCCGGAACTTGAGGCATAGCGGCCATAGGAGTCGCATACTCAGGCCAATTCTTTGGTTCTGGCCGATAGATCAGCTCCACAATCCTTTTATTGGAGTAATTGCGTTTCGCAATCGCCTCAAAGGAAGGTCCTACGACTTTATTGTTTTCCTGGTGGCAGGCAATACAAGTATTTTTGATTAATAAGGGCTCAATTTCGGCATAGGACGGCGGAGCCATACCTAACTTAACAACCTTGGAAGCTGTGGTTTTTTGCCCGATCGAACGCCCTGCCGAACTCGCTTTTTCTGCTTCCAGATCACTGGATCGAAAGGTAGATAACTCCACAGGATCTAGACCAGTCCCCTCTGGTATTTGATGTAGGGTGTAATAAAAATGGGGATGAAGCAGCGCCCTATCAGTCTGCGCCTGTCGAATCCCATGTAGTGATAGTTCATGTACAAAATGCTTTCGAAGGTTATCAATAACTACCCGAACCTTTTTTCCATCTTGACTGAGCTGTACCCCTTTAATTTGAATAGATTCCTCTTGGATCGGAGGGCTTCCATAGGCGGCATGGTACTTATAGGTATAGCTGATGCCATCGTAGGAATCCAGGTCCAGAGCCCGAGTTCGATCTACGGGAAAAGTAAATTCAATTTCAAATCCATCCGGTTTAGCCTTCACTGTTTTTATTTCAAAAGGAATCTTGCCTGACCAACTGACCAGTTGCAATCCCTCGTTGGCGTTCCCGGCCGACCCCCAGCCCCGATTGGTCTCGCCTACAAATAATTGTCCGTCTTTACTCCAGGCCATTCTCAGTACACCAGCTTGAAAACCAGTCAAAAAGTCGAAAGCCACTCCCTGATACTGCCCATTGATTTTTTCCAAATCAATCCGCATAATTTTACTTTGCCCCTGGTCACCCACAAATACCTGACCTTCAAAGGGCCCAAACGCTCCATTCGTTTGATCCACTTTGAGCTCGGAATTGGAGATCCCGAGCTTTCCATGCGGCAGGATAACTGCAGGAAGCTGAAGTTCGGGAAAGTCTTGCCGGACTTCAGCCAATAAATCGGGCTTTGCTTCGCTTTCAATATTTTGAGGTTGCACGTAAACGCCGTCTTTTAATAATTGCCGTTTGTCAACCCGGGCATAGAATTCAGCTTCTGTTAATGTTACGGGCGAATTGGGTTCCGTGCTCCACTTTAACCCGGCAGGATGCCCCATAAATCCTCCCTTTGGGACATGCCACAACCCTCCGCTTCCCACAAAATCACCCTGATTGTCTGTATAGAAAAAAGCACCGTCAACTAAGCCATACCCTGCTGGAGAACGGACTCCGGCAGCCCAGGGCTCCATAGTTCCGTCCTGGCTTATACGCAATACCCATCCCCTCCAGGGAATTCGACTTTCCCCTCGCCACCATTCCTGATCTCCAAAAGCGACATTCGTCGTCACAAAGAGCGAACCGTCGGGAGCCAATACAGGACCATAAGAATACTCGTGGTAATGTGCCGACAGAGGCCATCGATAAACTGTTTCATACAAGTCGGCTATTCGGTCTCCATCTGAATCAATCATTCGTGTTAATTCGCCGCGTTGGGCCGCATATAATGCACCATCATGATACAACAACCCAAGAGGCTCATGCAAACCGGTAGCGAACCGACGAAAGTGAGGAGAATTACCATTAGCCATAGATGGATTCTCAACAATCCAAACGTCCCCCCTGCGAGTAGCCACTCCCAAGCTGCCATCTTGCAAGACGCTCAGGCCCCCAACCTCCAAATGGATACCTTCCGGGACAGGGATAGTAAGGATGCGGTAATATTCGGCCTCGGCCTGATTCGGTTGCCCGCACAACCCTATCGGTAGGAAAATAAGAAGGCAGGTGACCTTTAAAATACTGGACAGTAGAAACAGACTGTTTTTCATAGATTTACCAAATTAACTCATAACGAATGGGGCTTCCATCAACTGGCAGCAACAATTCGGTTGTACCGTTAATCGAACGAGTGAAGGCTTTTCCGCCTTCTAGAACCTGGATATAAAATTGCTGGTCTCCAACTGCAAATGATCCATCAGATAAAGCCATAACCGGCCCTTCCGCCAATTTGAAGAAACAGTTTTCGGGCAAGGGCCCGGAAAAAATTGTTTCCTGAACCAAATACTTTTGACTTGCATCTGGTTGAATGCTTGTTTCCATCTGAACGCCCATAAATTCTTCCAGAAAGACCGGAATACCCGTTTCCGCCTTCAAACGGTATCCTCGAGACAAAATGTTTTCCCGACTCTGTCGATCAGGAAATGGACCAAGCGAATCGGTAAGCTGAGCCAAAGGCTGATCCAGAAAGGTCCACAAAACAGATCCGTTGGGTCGAAAAGAACCATCTCCTCTATTGTTCCACATGGGGGTGGCATCTACAAATTTTCCCCGCCAAGCTGCTACTACATGCGCGGACTCCAAATCATACACAAAATGCACTCCCTGAGGGGTCCCAACACCAATGGTATGAGAAAGCTTTGGACTATTATCCCGGAACCGTACGAATGCCCGAAGTAAACGTGCCTCCTGGGTTGGCTCCACCAGGATTGGCCGAGTCTGATCTGCATTCGGCGGGTAGGATTCATAAGAATGGAAAGGCTTGGCAAAGGTGCTTGCTGTTCGTATGTATAAAGCAAGGCGGGGATTGCGCCAAGGCGCAGATTTAAAATTTACCAAATGAAATGGATATTCTCCTTGCGACAAGGTTTTTGATACCGGCTCCATATTCCGGCCTGACGGCGTATTTCTGTCCAACAAGATCTCTCCATCCAGTTGAAACTGTACCCCACCAGTGTAGCCCACGGAAATTATGTAGGTATCCTTTTCCGGAATGACGAGGGTACCTTCAAAAAAGAGGCCATACTCATCCTTTGCATCGGCTAATCGTACATCAATTCGGTTAACAACCCCAGAATCTATCACTTCCATCGTATCCAACTGGAACAGACTTTTCAAAGAGCCTTTATACGACTCATACCGAAGGTTTCGGATGGAAACCTGAGATTCTGAAAACTGAGTATACTTGATGTTTCGCAGAGCGACTGGACCGTGGTCACCCTGGATCATCAAGGGGCCTTTCTTGACTTCTCCTTCGCCAATAGGCCCGCCAGTGGGTAAGGAGACTTCCACGTTTTCATGGATTCGAACTCCATTCAAATCTACATACTCAAATCGGGCAGAGCTTGTCTTGCGCCCTTCGGAATCAAAGCGGGGAGCCCGGAACAGAATCTCCAGTTTTTGCCAAAGTCCTGGTGCCTTGGAGGAATTACTGGTCGGCGGGATTCCAAATAGCCGTGCTCCTGGCTCGGTCAGCCAATTCCGGTAGATACCTCCCATGTCTGCATAACGTGGATGTTTCACACCCCAACTATCGAGTAATTGCACTTCATAACGTCCTTGCAAGTAGATGCCTGAATTGGAGCCTTTCGGCAACATCACCTCAAGTTCGAGGAGAAGATCACCATGCTCCCACTTGGTTACTAAGTGATCTTTAAGGCTATCCGTGTTTTGGTTGAGTATTATGCCGGTACCAGGCTCAAAAGTGACTACTGGTGGAATAGACGGAGCCGTTTGGGGCTGTATGGCTGGACGCCGCTTTTTGCGTTTGCGTTTTGTGGTTGGTTCTATGGCAACTGTATCCTTTGTTGGCTTGTCATGAATATCCCGGTTACGGTCCATAAACACTTGCCCAACAATCCTCCAATTGCCGGCTTGCGGTTGAAAAGCATTCATGTCCTTCAACGAAAGGTTTGTCTGGGCGTGGATAATTCCATTTGTAATCAGCAATAGCAGGATAAAGCCTACAGGTAAGCGGTTGAACATTTGGCAACATTTGACAATTGCAAGCTATCGTCCCATTTGCTGTTGGAACGACTGGGCCTGCCTATTGAAAGCATGTGGCTAATATAGCTATTCTAGCAATGGCTTGAGCTACAACTAATCCCTTCTAGAACGGATTATAGTCAAATACTGGGCAGTACAAACGCCATATAGAAATCTCCACTTTGGGTCCCCAGCTTCCCTCCCCCGCAAGCAATCACGACATATTGTTTTCCATCCACCGCATAGGTTGCTGGAGTAGCATAGCCTGCAGCCGGTAATTGGGTTTCCCAGAGAAGGCTGCCGGTATCCTTGTCAAAGGCTCGAAGCTTTTCATCCGGGGTACCTGCCATAAATACTAATCCCCCTGCCGTTACCAAAGGCCCACCATAGCTTTCCGTCCCGGTAGGAGGGATTCCCTCCGCAACCAGCTCTGGATATTCGCCTAAAGTAACTTTCCAGCTTATTTTACCCGTATTCAGGTTGATCGCGTTTAAGGTTCCCCAAGGTGGGCTGAGCGCTGGATAACCCTCTTGATCGAGAAATTTTCGGTAGCCATTCAGGTAATAAGGATACGGGTCGGACTCTTCCTCCATGGGTTCTATCTTGTCAGATCCCTCCAGTTCTAACAGATACTGCTGGATGGCTTCAATTTCAGCTACTTTCAGATGTCCGAAGGAAGGCATTGCACCTTTTCCATTTCGAATGGTTGCCATCACGACAGCTGGATCTTGCCGCTCCTTGAGGTTGACCAGGCTAGGCACCTGACCAAACATTTCCCCACCTTTCAGGTCCGGACCATGGCAAGCGTTGCAATACCTATTGTATAGGCTTCTTCCTTTTGCAAAAGGAGTAGTTGAAGCTATTGAATTAGGAAGGAGCTGCAATATCCAGGGCATCTCACTGGCATTCACGATCAAATTGCCCGCAGCAGGATCAAAAGCAGCTCCGCCCCATTCGCCGCCGCCGTCCAGCCCAGGAAGGATAAGTGATCCAGCTTGGCTTGGTGGCAGAAAACCTACTCCATACTGCAGGGTATCCAAAGCTGCCTTTACATATGCATAGGCCTCAGGCGTTCGCCGGGTAATATCGGCGTCAGTGAAAGGTCCTCTGGAGAACCGTTCCGGTTTAGTGGGAACAGGTTGGGTCGGCCAAGCTTCTTCACCTTCCAGTTCCGATGGCGCGACCGGAACTTCCTCAATTGGAAACAAAGGTTGCCCGGTTTCCCGATCAAAAAGAAAAATATGAGCCGACTTGGTAATTTGAGCAACGGCATCAACGCTTCTGCCCGCATGGTGAACCGTCACCAAATTGGGAGGGGCCGGCAGATCCCGGTCCCAAAGGTCATGATGTACAGCCTGAAAATGCCAGATTCGTTCACCGGTGCGGGCATTTAGCGCCAGCAGACAATTGGCAAACAGGTTGGCTCCGATCCGATCACCTCCATAAAAATCAAAAGAGGCCGATCCGGTAGGCGCATACAGGATGCCCCGTTCTTCATCCAGACTAAAGCCGGCCCAAACATTAGCTCCACCAACCCGGACCCAGGCATCTGCAGGCCAGGTTTCGTATCCATATTCTCCAGGTTGGGGAATGGTATGGAAGATCCATTCCTGCTTACCGCTATGTACATTGAATGCCCGAATATGGCCCGGGGCTGCCCCACCGGATTCCGAGACGCGGCCCCCCATGATGATCAAATCCCGATAAACGATCCCAGGTGTATTGGAGGTGATGTAAAGCCCATCCACATTCCGTCCCAGCCCGGCATGCAGGTCAATTCTACCGTGGTCACCAAACGTGTTGATGGCCTTTCCGGTATTCAAATCCAGGCAAAACAGAAAAGCGCCTGCCGAAACAAAAAGCCGTTCTTGATTGCCATCAGTCCAATAAGCCAATCCTCGATTCACGCCAAGCGGACCGGCTTGTTCTTCTACCTCGGGATGGAAACCCCATTTTTCCTTACCCGTAGCTGCATCCAGTGCAAAGAATTTTAGCTGGGGCGAGCTCCCATACAGGACCCCATCAATGATTAGCGGATTGCATTGAATCTGCGTGCGGTTTTGGAGCGTATCGGCATCGCCGGAGCGGTAGGTCCAGGCTACTTTCAGCTCCTTCACATTTTCTCGATTGATCTGATCTAAAACAGAAAATTGATTGCTTTCCTTGGACCCTTGGTAGGCAGGCCAATCGACAAATTCTGAAGTCGAACTGGAACAAGAAGAGAATAAGAGTAGGAGAATAAGGTGGGAAATCCGGATTTTCATAGGGAAGGTATACTAGTGCCCTTTAAATTGGTGGATAGAAAGATAAGGCCATTTTGAAATGGAATTCTAAAACCATTCACATTTTGGAGGAGCAAAGGCCTAAGTACAAACCTGAAAATTATGCAGCATAAGCCCCGATAATTGAAAGGGTTTT
>CAZXLD010000083.1:0-11630 GCA_964641965.1 uncultured Saprospiraceae bacterium
GACATAATACCATTTCAAGAAATGCGGTTTTAAGTGACAGGCCGTTTTCAACTTAAAATGGCATAATACCAATTCGGAGTACTGACGCTCCCTTCGGTCTACTGACGAATCCTCCGGCTTGTCAGCACTCTGGGTCAGCACCGCCCTGACGCTCAAATGAGGTCAGGATTAAGACTCAGCGGTTGGGAATAAGTGACGCTCGTACCTCGGTCACTACCGCTTCGCGGTTCGGAAGTATTGGGTTGTTTAGCGCTTCGCGCTGATATTTTTTCGCCCGGAGGGCAAACCTCGCCACCAACGGGAGCAAATATCGGTGCCGGCAGACGGAGAAGGTTTGGCATGAGCGAGCAGCAGTTCCAGTGACCAGGCATTGAGGGCGGAACTCAAGGATTCGCAGGAAGCGGCCAAGTGGTCCATTCGCTGACGCAGTGTCTCTTTGGAAGGCAGGCGCCTCATGCCCAGGGCGAGGGGACTACCGCGCAGGTGATCCACATCCTCGAAAGCGGAAAACCCTATACACAGTAAACAGAGCATCGATTTGAGGATGTCGGCATCGAAGTACTCCCAGTGAGTGGAAGCCCGGTCCAGTCCCGCAAACTTAAAAAAAGGCCTGGGCGGTACGTTTTGGATCAGATGAGTCAGACCGATCAATCCGGCATGGTTAAGCAGGATATCTTTCGTATATTCAACAGAGATAATCATGAGAAAGATGCAGGTCTTTGGTTTGTATTATTTTATTCGCAATAGCCTAATATACAAAGACTTAAGGCCTCTTTCTCAATTTTAGATCACAGATCTATATAAATAACTGTTTGTAACGATGGCTGTACGTAAAGTGGGCGATAGTGCTGATAGGTAAGTAAATACATTAAATAAACTTTACGGTAACCGGCCAGCGAAGTGCCATGAAACCTCGCCCTGCGCATAGCCGAGTCGTTAATCTTGATTAGAGCAAACAAAATCAATGATAAAATTCTTTCGACAAATCCGAAAGCGATTAATTTCTGACAATAAAGTCAGCAAATATGCAATTTATGCCATTGGTGAAATCGTACTGGTGGTTATTGGGATCTTAATTGCTTTATGGATCAATAACTGGAATGAAGGAAAAAGAGATGCAAGGATAGAAACGGCCTTTTTGGAAAACTTCCGAAATGACTTAAAAGCGGATATTCAAAACTTAAGTGAAAAGATCGCCTCAAATTCCGAAAGGATAAATAATACCGATTCCATTATATCGATACTCTCCACCAAAGATCAACTGTCCGATACCGAATTGACCCGGTTCTACAACTGGAACTTATCGCTTGCCTTTGAGTCCTATTTTATACCCGAGAAATCCACGATCAGTCAGTTTAAAGTAAATGACAAGGGGCACCTTATTTCATCCAAGGCATTAAAGGATAAATTGTTTAGGTATTACTCAAACAATGAAAGAGTAGAAGCCAATGTGGAAAGAAGTATGCAGTTGTACCAGCACAATTTCATCACCCGGGAAATCACCAAGGGGATTCTTGGAGGGGATGTGACCAAACGGATGATCGGTGCTGATTTAGGTAGACCCGATTTCGATTTGAATGACCTGAAACAAAATTCGGAATACCTTATTGCTTTGTTGACAAAAAAGCTAGCGACCACCAATCAAAACGAAGTATACCAAAAGATCCTGGCTTCAGCGGATGAGTTGATTGAACTGATCGATGGAGAACTAAACTAGGATGTGCCGTGGTAGGATTTCCATTAAAAAAGGCGTGCTTCAGCAACGGTGGATGTAGCATTACAGCGAATTCGTTCGCCGCTGCAGAATGGGGACTGACGCAAGTTTAAAAGGACCTATTTAAAAATGGAGCAAACAGACAAACTTGGTCAGCCCCGACGACAGGTGTCGGGATCAAGTACATTATACCATTTCAAGAAATACTGTATTTAAGTGACAGGCCGTTTTCAACTTAAAATGGTTTAAGGTCGAAAGATAGATCTACTGGAGTCCAAGGCCATTCGTAACAATATTTTTAAAAAACGAATTGATCGAAAGAAAGTCCTCGTTTACCCGATGGGAAATAAAGGTTTGGCTTAGGGATATTGAGAAAGCCATTTAGGAGATCATTAGTTTCCTTCTAGATGAGTGAAGCTTCTCCCAATTCCAAAATGATCTCAGGACAAAGAGAGCGGTAAAGTAAAACATTGAGATAATCGGTGAAGCAATGGGCCGGATACCTAAAGAACTACCCTATATCCAAATGAGCGATTACAGAAAAATAGCTGATACCTGAAATCGGATTATACACGGATACGACTCTGTTTCGGATGATTTAATCTGGCTAATCGCTATAAAATACCCTCCAACTCTTTTGATCGAGGTCAGAAGGTTGTTAAACAAAACTGATGACAACACCGTGTAGTTGCCAGAAGCTATCTCAAAAATGTTTTTGATGCTAAAAAGGGATGATTTTGGCCTCAGGAAAGGCAAAAAAATGGAGCATAGCCGTAGCTACGTGACACTTTTTTTAACGAATCCTGAGGTCAAAAGGGCCTTTTTTAGCCCGAAGGATATTTTTGAGATGGCTTCCAATCATTTAAGCGAAAAATAGCAATTAGCTGACGTTAGTTCCAACGCAAAATCAGATATTTCCTTTGGAGCTTCCGTGATTCGTCATTATCTGACCTTGTGTCTATCGTACAATGTAATTGATATTCTCGTACTTTGAGCGGCCTTAGCTTACAACATCAAAAGACTAGAAGCCATCTCAAAAATGCTTTTGATGCCGAAAATGAAGGACTTTGGTACCAGATGAGGCGCAAAAACGGAGCCTAGCCGTAGCTAAGTGACGCTTTTTGCAACGAAATATGGTGCCAAAAGGCACATTTGCAGGCCAAAGGGTATTATTGAGATGGCTTCTAAACAGTAAAAAATGACCAAGAAAATACTGTTATGGGTTTTAGCTGTCCTTTTGGCCCTTACTGCCATGATTTATCAGAGAAGTACAGGGCCTACTTATGAGTATAAAGGATATTTAGAGCATCATGGAAAGTCTTACAAATATGAACTTCTTCGATCTCAAGAAACAACCCAGGGAGCTAAAATTACACTCCCAATGATTGAAGGTGCCAATTACAGCGCAACATTGCATTATAAGCGCTATCTGACAAAGGATCCTATATCTACGAAAGATTTTAAGTTAGATGAGAACAAGCAATTAATGGCTCAATTGCCTCTACAACCGGCTGCCGGAAAAATGGAATATTTTATTACCGGTAGTATTGATGGTGCCGGTTTTAATATTCCTGGCAAAGAAGCTGATAGAATTATTTTAAGATATAAAGATCCTGTTCCTGATTATATTTTAATACCACATGTTACGTTAATGATATTAGTTATCATCTTTGGTATTCGAGCCGGATTAAGTGCCATTTTTGATTCTAACACGATGCGCCGATGGACGTTGATCGCATTCACTGCCATGACAGTCGGCGGAATGATACTAGGGCCATTGGTGCAAAAGAGCGCATTTGGTGAGTATTGGACTGGGTTTCCTTTTGGTGGCGATTTCACCGATAATAAAATGCTAATCATGTGGCTTGTTTGGGCATTCGCGTTGACAGTTATTGGTTTTAAGCCTAAAAAGAAGGAGAATATTAGCAGATCGACCGTAATACTAGCCGCAGTAGTCATGATGGTTGTTTATTTGATTCCACATAGTATGGGAGGATCCACGCTGGATTATGATAAAGTGGATAAGGGAATAGATCCCAAAGAAGCAATAAGAACTGGAGCTGAAGGTTAACGAAGCCCAAATATGCCATAAGGATGATAGCCAATTGGGTTCATGTTATGCTGGTTCATATTTCTGTAATCGGAACTCCAATTCTGGTGTATCGTGTCTTGATGCACAGACGAGTAGCGTTGGATTCCAAGGCATGGAAAGGTACTTTTAGTGGATTGATAATTTTGATGCTTATATCCGGAGGAGCCTACTTTACCGGGCCAGGAGCTGCTGATTGGGTAAAGCAGGTTTTAGTTCCCTATCCACAAGATCAGGTAGAAGAGCACGCGCTTTGGGGAAGAATGGCGATGGTGATTCAGGGCATTGCGGGACTCCTGGGGATTATGGGCTGGTCGAGTATTTTACAAGAAGAGGTGCCTGATCGAAGAATTCCAATCTTGTTAGCTGTACTACTGATTGCCAATACGTTGGTAATGATGTACACCGCTCACCTGGGTGGGCTGATCCGAAGAATGGACCTGATGTATTAAGTAAATATTTGATTTTCAAATGAGATCTTTGAAATTTCGGTATCCAACATTATTTATGAAGAAAAGCATACCTCACTAATGCTTTGCACCCCGACTGATTCATACTAGCGGCTAACTTGGGCGATATCCTAAATTTCAGTTAAGATGATGAGAGTTCAGTTTTACTGATATTCTCTATCAATGCGGTCCTATGCTAAACTTAGCACAATGGCTACCTAGTCCCCACCCTGGCTAGCCTTGTTTTGCTGGCTTTGAACACAATGTGATAATCGAGCCAATCCGAAGCGGATCGCAGTGCCCAGAGGAAAACGCAACGCCATTAAAGATTTCCGGGAGCAAAATCAGCACCAGAAAGTTTAGTTTTAGTGAAGGCCTTCTTAATGGATGGTATTGGTTACTTTAGCCTTTGAATATATTGAACGATGCAGATAGCAGTTATCTTATCGCTTTTCTTATGCACGCTTTCAGCCAATGAATTTCACGAATATTATGTGAGCATGACTGAAATCGAATACGTTGAAGAGAAACAAGCGGTCCAGGTCATATCCCGACTCAACACTGATGATGTTGAGCAAATGCTGCGAACAAGGTATGATGATGACCTAATACTCGACTACGGAAGAGATGAGTCCATCATTGATTCCTACTTGGAAAAGTACATTAAAGAAAAATTGATCATTAGTATAGATGGGGAAACTACTGATTACACCTTTTTAGGTAAAGAGTACGAAGGAGAAAGTACCTTTGTTTATCTGGAAATCACGGATGTACTCCAGTTTAACTCCGTTGAGGTGACCAATGAAATTCTTTTCGACACCTTCGATAAACAACAAAATATTATCAAGGTAAAAGTCGATAAGGTGCTAAAGAATTTTGTATTGATTCCTGAAAAAAAATCACACTTGCTGAAAGAGTTCAAGTGAAATAAATACTTTGAGAGACTTGTTTTTCAAAACCATTTAAATTGTTGTTAGGATGAAAAAGCTGTTCGTAGTAATGCTTTCCCTACTGTTTGCTTCAGTAGGTGTTTTTGCCCAGGAAGAAAATAAAACCGAAAGCAAACCAGGCCATTATAACGTCAATAAGTTTCGTCAGCTTTACGATGAATTCGCCACGCCTAATATGTTCAGAACTGGGTCCGGAGCTCCTGGTCCGGAATACTATCAGCAACAAGCTGATTACAAGATGGAAATAACATTAGATGATGCCAATGCCAGGCTGTCTGGTTTTGAAACCATCACCTATCACAATAATTCACCTGATGTACTCAAATATCTTTGGGTCCAATTAGACCAGAATATGAGGTCTAAAGACTCAAAAACACCATTGATTAAAAGCAATGGTGCAAGACAATTGCAGTTTACTTCAGATTTTGTAGGGAATTATATGAAAGAACCCTTTGATGGTGGGTTTAATATCGAAGCTGTAACCGATCCTGACGGCAATCCACTCCCCCACATGATCAATCAAACCATGATGCGGATCGAGTTGCCAACCCCCATGGAAACGGGTGATAAATTTTCCTTCCAAATAAAATGGTGGTACAACATCAACGATCATGTGAAAGATGGTGGCCGATCCGGATACGAATATTTTGAGGAGTCCGATAACAGAATCTACGTCATGGCTCAGTTTTATCCGCGCATGGCCGTGTATAATGATGTAGAAGGATGGCAAAATTCACAATTCTGGGGCAGAGATGAGTTTGCCTTACCTTTTGGAAATTTTGAAGTTAACATAACCGTTCCTGCCGATCATATTCTGGACGGTACAGGTCGTCTAATGAATCGGGAAGAAGTTTATACGAAGGAAATGCTTAAGCGGTATAAAAAAGCACAAAAGAGTTATGATGAACCTGTGTTAATTGTCACCCAGAAAGAAGCCGAAAAGGCCGCATTAAGCAAGAGTACGGAAACCAAAACATGGAAGCTGTATGCAGAAAACGTAAGGGATTTTGGTTGGGCTACATCGAGAATGTTAATTCAGGATATGATGGCGGTCAAAATAGGTAGCAAAGATGTCATGGCTGTATCTATGTACCCACCTGCTGCCAATCCGCTTTGGGAAGACTGGTCAACCAGGACGGTGGCAAGTACCCTAAAGACCTACTCCAGGATGACCTTTGACTACCCGTACCACAAGGCGATTTCTGTGAATGCGCCAATGGGAATGGAGTACCCAATGATATGCTATAATTTCGGTCGCCCCCGGAAAGACGGAACCATTCCAGACCGCACGAAATACGGTATGATAGGTGTGATTGTTCATGAAGTAGGACATAACTTCTTTCCTATGATCGTGAATAGTGATGAACGTCAATGGACCTGGATGGACGAAGGCTTGAATACCTTTGTGCAGTATTTGGCCCAACAGGAGTTTGGGCAGACCTACCCGGAAGCCTTATCCCCTGGTGATGAGGTGTTTCCCTCCAGAAGAGGTCCGGCTAAGAAAATTGTACCCTACATGAGTGGTGACCAAGACTATTTGGCGCCTATAATGAGTAAAGGGCTCAATGTCTATCAATTCGGCAATAACGCTTACGGAAAGCCAGCTACCGGCTTAAATATATTGCGGGAGACGATCATGGGGCACGAACTTTTTGATTATGCTTTTAAAGAATACTCCAGAAGGTGGATGTTTAAGCATCCTACCCCTGAAGACTTTTTCAGAACGATGGAAGATGCTTCAGCCATGGACTTGGATTGGTTTTGGAGGGGATGGTTCTACTCCACAGACTGGACAGATATTGGCATCCAAGATGTGAAAACCTTCTATGTAATTGATGCTCCTGACGAAATTATTGCTTCACGAGCAGCACGTTTCGGAATAAAGCCGGAAGACTTCCCTCCAGTTGTTTATTTGGTAGAAGAAGGTGGTGAAAATTTTGATGAAGCATTAAGCGATAGAACCATCTTGGAAAATGCTCCTACAATAAACGAGTATTTGATGGATAATTTTACCGCAGAAGAGCGAGCTAACCTAAATACCCCCAAGTATTTTTATACGATTACCTTTAATAAACCCGGGGGATTGGTGATGCCTATTATTGCAGAGTACACCTATGAAGATGGTACCAAGGAGCGTATTCAGTACCCTGCAGAAATCTGGCGTTACAATGATAACGAGGTGAGTAAAACAATAACATCGGACAAAAAGCTCGTATCGATTGAAGTGGATCCGGATGAAGAAACTGCCGATATCGATGTTTCGAATAATTCCTGGCCACAGAAAGATCAACCAAGCAGATTCGAACAGTTTAAGGGACGGGATTGAGAAAAGACAAGAGGGATAAAAAAGATAATTCAGATGCTTAGAGGCAATCTGAGTGAACCAATGGGGTGATTCGGCGTGAAGAAATACCTGCTCGTATTAGCGTTTGGTTAATTCCGATTTAGAGCGTTGGTAAATGAAACCGTAGATGGAGGGGCATTTATAGCTAAATCCATTTACGGTTCAAACAATAGGCAGTTGCTAATTGCTGAGTGCATCCTCTCCTTAAGCCCTCAATTATTGAACCGGTGAGTTAGAGGGAGATGTTGAGTGGTAAGCGCGATATAGATAAAAATGTTTCTCGCCCCACAGATCGCTAGCCTGGTTTATTATCAAGTTCAATCCCTGTTTACGATGAAGCAAATCACTTTAGCCTTCTTTCTATTCTTTTTGGCATGTACGCCTCCGCAAACAACGATCACAGAATCTGAAGTCGTCCAGACCATTGAAGGATTCTTTAGTGCCATAGATGTCGACAATGCTAACCCGGATTTGATGGATCAATTCGTCACCGAGGATTTCCTGATCCACGAATACGGGCAAAAAATGAATAGGGAAGAGTTTAAGGCTTTCGTGTCCGGTTCTACGGCTATTCAAAGCGATTGGACCTTGAGCGATTTCAGGATTACCAAAGATATGAATTCAGCGCATGCCAGTCTCTTCAATGAAGGTGTATTTCTATCCGAAAGAGATTCCATCACCATTCGTCGCACCGTGCAGTGGCTCGAAAGTGCGTTCCTGGTGCAAGAAGAAGATGGGCTGAAGATCAAATTTTACTTTTCCGACAGGATCAGTGCGGTGACGGATACGCTGGAGTGAGTCTGGGGTCGAAGCCCCGGGAGAGCTGGAGTGTGCAAGTGGTCTAGACTTTTGACCGAACACCTTACGAGATCTTCAAGCTAAAGAAGGGCACAACCTGGCATAACACCGTGTAGTTGACCATTGCCAATCGGACCACATCAGTTATACTTGCAACAATGCCAAAGGAAAGTTAAAAACCGAATCATGGAAAAAAGGAATTTCTCGGATTTAACCGATGAGCAACTAGTAGTCGAAAAAAAGAAACTTAAGAAATCGAAAATATGGAATGCTGCAGTGATTGGATTTCTTGCAGGTATTGTTATTTATGGAATTGTTTCGGCCATTCTATCGAAAAAATCTATCATAATACTACCATTACTTTTTCCTCTTTATTTTATTTACAGGTTGGTCAGTGGTTCAAAAAAGAATAACGAATTGGAAATGATCTTGAAAGAACGTAACCTGAATGGACTAAAATGAGTAAATATTAGGTTCACAACCTATAAAATAGCACTAATACTGACGCAAGTTTAAAATGGTTTAAGATGGATCGCATACAGTAGTTCCCCTCAACTTAGCGGTTATTTATGAAAAAGAGAACCCTTTACACTATACTAGCACTACTGATTTTCAATGGAATAGGCTTCTCCCAAATAAATGAGGTCAATGCTCCCGTTGAAAATTTCGAAGAGCTATGGAAGGAGTTTGACGACCGGTATGCTAATTTTGAATTAAAAGAAGTGAATTGGAAGGAGATCTATGACAAGTATAAAAGTTTAGTAAATGAGAATACTATCAATAAAGAACTCTTTGAAATTTGTTGCTCTATGCTTCAAGAATTAAATGATGGTCACGTAACTATCAACCCAAATTTCAAAGAAGATGATATTGAGTGTGGACCTCCTTATGAATTTACATTAGACGTAGAATTCAATACAGATAAATTGAAGAGTCAACTAGAATCCATCATAGATGTAGAACTGACCAAAAACGGATTCTCGGATCCAGTCAAAAAGAAATTATCAGAAGAAACAAATTTTCAATTTAGAGTCTCAGATTCATTTGGTTATCTAAGATTAGATGAGATGACCGAAAAAATTACTTTTGGAGGGTTTAAAAGAGCAATAGATCAAGCCATAAAAGCGCTCCAATCAAAAAAAGGACTAATTATTGATTTGAGATTCAACGGAGGAGGTTGGGATCATAACGCATATAAACTAGCAAGTAGGTTTGTACCTGAGGGAAAAACAGTTGGTCACTTTGAGAGGGTGAAAATCAAGGGGACAAATGAGTTTACTCCGATGCAATACAAAACGGTCAAATCTGGAGGCAAGAACCAATTTACTGAACCAATTGTGATTCTAACAAGTGATTTTACAGCTAGTGCAGCAGAGGTGTTTCTGTTGGTAATGCGAGAATTACCAAATGTATCAATCGTTGGCGATTACACGGAGGGAATATTTTCGGATATGCATGAGTTCAAACTTTCTAACAAATGGACTGTGAGCTTGTCGCATCAACAATACTTCTCTCAAAAGAAAGAGAATTTTGAAGGCAAGGGAATTGCTCCTAATATTTTTGTCGTCAACAAAAGAATTGATCTTGACGATAAAAGAGACCCCGTAATTAAAAAAGCAATCCATTATTTAAAATCTGAAAATAAGCGCTAATCATATTTATTACAGCTATCCTCGCTGGTCGTAGTTTCCAAAACTACGACAGGATATCCTGCCAGTCTCGGACTGCCCTTAACACTGGTACAGCCGAAAGAAATAACTGCGCGAATTTAAAAACTTCAAGCAGTGTCACATTTAAAAAGAACATCAATGCGCTTTAAAGCGCTACCTTATTCAACATTTCAGATGTACGGAAACCGATTGGAAACAATCCGGACAATACTTCCATAATGTCCAATTAACAGCCAAGGAGCTGTTGCTGACAAACTGTAGGGACCGTCAGCAAGTTCTTTGCCTAGTCCTAGCCAAGTGGGATATTTTGAAACAAAATCTGGGTATAATTAGGCATTTCGTAGCTTAAAGTCTGCCGACCATAATTTAACTGCATACAACAGCTATATCCGCCGTCATCTCTAGAGGCGCAGAAATAAATTGCCTGCAAAACCAGGCTCAACTAGACGTTGATATGTTTTGGCCTTTATAAGTAGGAGGCCAATTAATACCACTATTTTATTTACTCGATCTGTTGCTCCAGCTCCTTGTTCTCAAAAGCCTTGCGTAGCTTTGGCTATGCCCCGACGATGCAGGGCTTACTGACGATCCCTGTGGGATGTCAGCACAAGTATCGGGATAATGACCGGAAGCCCCGACGATGCAGACCATGTCGGGATCCTGACCGAAGCGTCAGGGCTTCAGGGCGCGGCTTTGACGCCTTGAGCAGAACCAAAATCAGAGATGTTGATCCATGACGAGACCTCACGCTCTGTCAGGACAGGGTACGAAATGGGTTGAAAGCCATTTCGTCGTCAGGTACTGTCTTAATTTGCAAATTTTGGCCCAAAGAATTTATCTTGGAAAAACCGAAGGAGGGTCCTTTCCGGAGGATCCATCCAGTGTAGCCTCGATCTATATCGGGGCTACTTGTTTTTGGGTGATTGGTGCTGATTTATGATAGTCTGGGTCAAACACGGTATCATTTTTCCACAGGGTATAAATCAGGCAAAGCAATTTCCTCTGTACTGCCACGTAGGCTTTCATTTTAATGAAGGACCGCTGATGGATACGTTCAAAGAACGTTTTGAAGGCTCCGGTCTCAAAGCGTACCACCGAAAGTGCCGGCATATGCAGAGCTCTGCGGATATGGCTGTTGCCTTGTTTGGATATTCGGGTCTTGCCACTCGACTGGCCGCTTTGCCGCTCTACTACATCATAACCGGCATAAGCGGTCAGCTGCCTGTGGTTGGTGAACAGCGCAAAGCCGTTGGTTTCGGCAACCAGGGTCAGCACACTTAAAAAGCCCATTCCTTTGATCGACTCAGCAATGCGGCAGACTTTGTCATACAACTCCGCATCCTGACGGGTCACCTCCCTGATCGAGCTTTCCGCTTCCCTGACCTGGGCATCCAAGGTGTTAAGCAATTCGCTTAACTGCTTGACGACCATCTTATTAGGGGCGTAGGTGTATCCCTGGGCGTGAAGCTGATTATTCAGGTTGGTGCGGGTTTGCAGCAAGGCTTCGCGATGGCGAAGCAATCCCCGGATCTGGTAAATGTGCTCGCTGATGGACTCCCAAGCCCGAAGATGCTGCTGAGCTCCCAGATGGGCCAGCCCCCGGGCATCAATGCGAT
>CAZXLD010000084.1:0-11547 GCA_964641965.1 uncultured Saprospiraceae bacterium
GGATCGTCAGCATAACCCTAACGTAAGTGGCTGAAAATAAGCCTGTTTTCAGCTACTTATCGTCAGTATTCACGGGAATCCGTGAATAATCCGGGCTAATTTTCAGAGTGCTTTGTTTTGGCTTTGTTTGGAAGCCAAATGTTCAAGATGTCTTAACGTGTTGAATTGCTCAAAAGCAAGCATTTGCCCACCTGGCAAAAGCTACTTCCGGATCTGTAGTTATACCGTTTTTAATTGAGAAGGTCAAAGGTCTGGAAGAATTGGAAGTTTTCGATTTTGTGGCGCTTGAACTTGGACAAGAACTATATTCCCAAGAACCCCTATGCCATTTATAACCTGGCAACGTTTTACGGCTTAAATGGAACCCAGGTATAGCAGCATCCTACTTGAATAGGCTGTTGAAGCTCCTGAATTCAGCACCTAATTGGTCCACCCGAGAAGCAGAAGCATTTTTAAAGTAGGTTGAGAAATGAATTCGGTATTTTCGGACCATGCGATATTTTAATTTGATTGGTATGGCCTTATCGGTGTTGGTCCAGCTAAACCCGCTCGTCGGGCAAAACCGAATCCGAGATTATGGGATTCAAATCGGGCTATTGCCCACCGGGGAATACAATGCCATAACAGATGTGGCCGGAGTAAAAGTTGGCCATACCACTTTGATCGAAGGTTCAGACATCCGGACCGGAGCTACTGCCATCTTACCTCATTCGGACAATATCTTCCAAAATAAGGTACCTGCAGCCATTTATGTTGGCAATGGTTTTGGAAAGCTGGCTGGTTCTACTCAGGTTGAAGAATTGGGGAATATTGAAACTCCAATCGTTCTGACCAACACATTGAGTGTACCCACTGCTGTTAATGCCCTGATCGGGCATACTTTAGGATTGGCAGGCAATGAACGAGTCCGGTCTGTGAATGCAGTTGTAGGGGAAACAAACGACGGTTACTTAAATGACATCCGTGGCCGTCATGTGCAAGAGGCCCACGTACTGGCAGCAGTTCAACAAGCCACCTCCGGCCCAGTTCCGGAAGGAAACGTAGGTGCAGGGACCGGTACCATTTGTTTTGCCTATAAAGGTGGGATCGGAACTTCTTCCAGAGTACTTCCAGAAGCGCGCGGGGGCTATACGGTTGGTGTATTGGTGCAAACCAATTTCGGAGGTGTCCTCGAAATTGCCGGTGTGAACTTAGCCAAACACTTGAAAACCTACCCCCAAGGTAGCCTACCTATTCAATCTTCAGACGGATCCTGTATGATCATTGTGGCGACCAACGCGCCTATCGGCCCTAGAAACCTAAAACGACTCGCCAAACGGGCCCTGCTTGGACTAGGGAAAACAGGAGGAATCGCTTCGAATGGAAGCGGCGATTACGTGCTTGCATTTTCGACAGCTGAAGCCAACCAAATTCCCTATCCATCCAACGCGCTGGTACACTCCAGAACCGAATTGGATAACAACGCAATGACCCCTTTATTTTTAGCCGTTATCGAGGCGGCCGAAGAAGCCATCCTGAATTCTTTATTTGCCGCAGAAACCCTGGAAGGTAGGAATGGGCATCGAATTGAAGCACTTCCAAAAGAGGAAGTCATTAACCTTCTGAAAAAATATGGTCGAATTCAGGATTAAATACATTTCTCATTGCTTTTTGATGCTGCCGGACCTAACTTTTCAATCCAATTCTTAGACCTTTTCACTATTACATTCTTTTCATTATACAATTTTACCCCCCCCGGAATGCCCACCTCTCTTGATCCTCTGTTTAAACCGCGCAATATTGCTGTAATTGGAGCTTCTGAACGGCTGGGCTCCAAGGGTCAAGCTCTATTTAAGAACCTTTCCGCATCCGATTTCAAAGGCATTATTTACCCAATCAACCTCCGGCATCGGGTAGTATACAATCAAAAGGCCTATGCCTACATCAGCGACCTGCCGGAAGAGGTAGACCTGGCGATCATTGCCACTCCTCCAGCTACCATTGCCGGGCTAGTAGAAGAATGCGGGCAATCGAATGTCAAAGGCGTCTTGATTCTTTCAAACGGTTCCAATCAAGGTGAAGCCGGACCAGATCCCGGTCCGGAATCGTTGCTTGAAATTGCCCGAAAATATAACCTCCGTCTCCTGGGCCCAGACTGCATCGGCTATATCAATGTAGCATTGGGACTAAATGTAAGCCTGATCCCCCAGGTGCCACTCTCTGGTAATCTAGCCATCATTAGCCAGAGTGGATCCATGCTTACAGCCCTATTGGATATGGCCAAAATTCAAAACGTCGGGTTCAGCCATGTGATCTCCATGGGGCCAACCACAGATATCGATCTGGCCGATTTGATTGATTTTCTGGGTACAGATATGCGAACGGCCTGTATTCTGATCTATCTCGATGAATTATCTTTTGCCCGACGTTTCATGAGTGCCGCCCGTGCCTTTTCGAGGAGTAAACCCATCGTTGTCCTGAAGGGGGGCCGCAGCCAGGAAGGTGCGTTTGCCTCTAGCTTAAGTTCAACTGCATTTGGAGCCGATGCCGCTTACGATGCTGCTTTCCGGAGAGCGGGTGTAGTTCGTGTCAGAACATTAGCCCAGTTATTCAATTGTGGTGTGGCATTGGGGAAACAGCCTCGGCCACTTCAAAATCGGCTGGCCGTCATAACGAACTCAAATGGACCTGCCGTCCTGGCCGTAGATTATTTAATACAACGCGAAGGGCGGCTTGCTCAATTTGCATCCCCTACCCTCGACTTACTTAAGGGTGAATTAGCATCTTCCGTTCGTGGTGCTAATCCGATTGAATTTCCTGGAAACGCCTCCGCCATCGACTTTGAGAAAGCTATTGATGCCTGCATCAAGGATGTGCAAGTTGATGGCATTCTGGTCATTCTTACCCCTCAGCCGGGAACCCCGCTCAATGACATTGCGAAAAAGCTGGTAGATGCATCCAGGCGCAAAATCAAACCTATCCTGGCATCCTGGATGGGGGACACTCTGGTTCGAGAGGCCAAAAATATTTTGGAGGAAGGCGGAGTACCACACTACCGTTATCCGGAGAGCGCTGTTGATGTTTTCCAATACCTCTATCAATATGCGAAACGTATTAATCTACTTTTTGAAACACCGCCTTCGGTTCCCGACCACCTGGAACCAAATCAAGAAGAGGCATCCACTATTATTCAAAATGCCATAACAACCAAACGGCACCGCTTGAATGAATATGAATCAAAAGCACTTTTAAAATGCTACAGCATACCAGTAGTCGAGTCTCGCATTGCCCACAACCCCGACCAAGCTGCTGGGATAGCCAATGAATTTGGTTTTCCAGTGGCCCTAAAAATACTTTCCCCCGACCTGGAACATAAATCTTCGTATGGAGGCGTAAAACTGAATCTCCCTAACGAAGAAGCAGTTCGGCTTGCCTACCAGGAAATAGAGACAAATGTACAGTCTCAGGCACCTGGAAATAAGGTGGAAGGGATGCTGGTTGACCCTATGGTGAAAGGAAAATTGGAATTATTATTCAAAGCGACCCGAGATCCAATTCTAGGTCCGGTAATTGCTTTTGGTAAAGGGGGGATTGCAGCCGATGTATACCAAGATTACAAAGTGGAGATTCCTCCATTGAATATGGCCCTGGCACACCATCTGTTGAAAGGCACTCGCATTTATCCTTTATTGGAAGGCTTCCGCGGACTCGGAGGAGTGGATCAAGAGCACATCGCAGTTACCCTATACAAATTTGCGTATCTAATGATGGATTTTCCAGAGATTCTGGAGATAAGTATTAATCCCTTTTTGGCAAAAACACAAGGCGGCCTGGGCGTAGATGCGCATGTGGTATTGGATACCAAAATCTACGGAAAGCGTGAGGGGGATTATCCCCACTTGATCATTCCACCTTATCCGAGTCAGTACACCCGAAAAGCTACCATCCGAAACGGCCAGGAGATTATCATGCGCCCTATTCGCCCTGAAGATGAACCCCTGGAGATGCAAATGATCGAATATTTATCCAAGCAGACTTTATATCTGCGATTTTTCGGTCAGGTGCCCAAGATTTCGCATGAATGGCTTTCCAGATTTACGCACATCGATTACGACCGGGAAATGGCAATCATTGCGGAACTAGAGGAAGACGGAGAAAAAAAGATGATCGGAGTCGTCAGAATCATACAGGACCCATTTGGGGAAACCGCCGAATACGCCATATTGGTAGCTGACCCCTGGCAAGGTCAGGGTTTAGGGGGGCTTTTGACAGATTTTATTCTAGAAATTGCGAGGGATAAAGGGCTGCAAAGGATTTATGCGACTCTATTAGCTTCGAATGATCGGATGCTAAATCTATTCAAGCGCAGAGGATTTAGGGTGAAAAGAGAGGATTTTGAAACCTATTCAGTCGAATTGGACCTTTGATCTGCTAGCCTCTTTGTAAAGCTTTGGTGAATACTTGCCGGACTTTGATTAATTGCTCCTTATCGCCCAATAAAATAAAACTGGTTCCTTCCGATAAGACCATATGGGGTTCCGGATTTACGATATACTGTCCATTTGCGGCTTTAAAACCGATAATGTTGGCACCGGTCTCTCGTCGAATATTGAGGTCGCTGATAGACTTATCCCGAATTCCTTCTGGCACATCTGCATAGTGCAACTCTTCAAAACCAATGTCGGACTGTGACTCGTTAGTGATGAAAGAGAAAAATTCTACCGCCTCCGGTTTGGATACTAAGGTGGCCATATAAAAACCTCCAATCTGCTCAGGCATTACCACATGGTTGGCACCTGCTAGCCTGAGTTTGGCAATCGATCTGGGCTGGGTTGCCCGGCTTATAATTTCAATTTCCGGGTTCAGTTGTCTGGCGGTAAGTACAGTAAATAGGTTATCTGAATCCTCGGGAAGAGCCGACACCAGCGCAGAAGCCCGCAGAATTCCAGCCCGTATCAATACCTCGTCATTAGTAGCATCGTCCTCCAGGTATAAGATCCGTTTAGCGACCTTCTGTATTTCTTCAATTTCTTCCGGATCAATGTCAATGACAACGAATGTTTTCTCATGTCGATCAAATTGGGCGGCAATTTCACGCCCGTACCTTCCATAGCCACAGAGAATAACATGATCCTTCAGTTTGTCGATCTGTGAGTTGATCAAGTTCTCATGCATAACTTTAAATAGTTTTCCCTGAATAACGTAGTAAGAGAAGACGGCAACGAAATAGGTAAAGATCCCGATATTCAGCAGGATGTAAAAGGAGTTAAACCACCGACCGTTATCGCTTAAAGGCTGAAGCTCGGTGTAGCCTACGGTAGAAATCGTAATAACTGCCATGTAGAAAGCTTCACTAAACGTAAAGTTCTCCAACCACATATACCCTGTAGCTCCCAGGATCAGGGTAAATACCAGGAGCCCAATTCCGATCCGTATATCCAAAAAATTAGATGGTAGACTGTAGATCTGCAGTCGCTTTGGCCAGTAACTCAAGTTCACCGCATGTTTATTTTACCGGGAATTTCCCCTATTTTATTAATAAAAAAGGGAAAATGATGAAATACTATGCCCCCAAAAAAAGAGATCAGCTTGGCTTAATAGCCATTTTCTTCTTTTGCATTATCCCTTTTGGGCAAAGCCAACCCGCTGTCCAAAAAGCCGTCGAGACCTATTTGGAGGACGTTAAGGTTGGCGGACTTGTGATCTCTGTCATTCGCCTGGATACTTATGAAATTCAAGCATTCGGACAGGTAAGTAAAGAAAACCCATTACCCCCTCAACGTACATCCGGCTTTGAGATTGGAGCTGTAAGCCAATTGTTTACCAATCTATTGATGTTGGTGGCCGAGCAAGAAGAGGTGATTTTACCGGAAGTTTCCATCCAGGAATACTTTCCTGAAGAAACCGCCACACTTGCTTTCCAGTCTCTTATCTGTAGGGAGGTTCAAATTTTCAATCCCAAACAAACCAAAAGAGGGGAAACTAAAATAGCTTGTCGTCCAGATCCTTTTCAGTCAGGCATTTGTATGAGTTTTTGTGACCTGGCTTTGCACAACTCCGGTTTACCCCTGACTCTGCCTGGTGGTTTTGATTGGAATCCATTTGTAGAGTTGGACCGCTGGGCTCCTCATGAAGAAATACTTAACCGAGACACCTTCTTCAACCGATTGGACCAAATTGAGCTGATCGCTCCCCCAGGCCATACCTTTAAATTTTCTAACATTGGCCCCGCCTTATTGGGTCAATTGCTAGCGTCAGCTTATAAACAACCTTTCAAGGATATCCTGAAAGAAAAAGTGTTAGACCCGCTTCAGCTTGAAGAAACAGGCTTGAACCCATCAAATCTTTTACCAGGGCATAATCACAAAGGCAGAAGAGTGGCTCCCATTAAGATGGATGCTCAGTTGCCTGCTGCCGGATTACATTCGAATGTAGAGGATCTTTCAAAATTACTGCTCAACTTTCTAAACCCACCCAATCAAGATTGGGAAAAAATATTTGAAACCATGCGCCAGGATCGAATTGAAGTACATTTCCCTACTGCCCCTTCAGAAACCCTGGCTGGCTATGGTTTTTTCTCCACGCCAATAAAAACGGGTCAAGCTAGAAGAGCCTATTGGCAATATGGTGGAACTGGTGGGTTCAGGACTTTTATTGCATTCGTACCTGCTACAAAAACCGGTTTAGTCTTGCTCACCAACCAACCTTTAGGGCTTACCCAATTAGGCTTTCAACTTTTGGATACGATCCAGCCTTCGAGTCGACCGTGAACACCCGTTGGAATTCAATCTTTAGGCTGCGCTTGCCAAACCAGCTTGCAAAGCAGAAATGGGATTCATACACTCCTAACGAGCAAAGACTAATGCCTTCTGATATACAAATACCAAGGTATGCGACAATAATGTCAGGTTTTTAAAGCGAAACCGAAAAGGTCATTTTTATTTTACTAAAATTTAATATATTACTCCCATCATTGGCTATCGCGAAATTGGAATCATCGCTCTCCATCCATCTACTTTAAAGCTTTTCCAAGGCTTTGTCATAGATAGAGATACTTAGAGACACAGGGGTTTATATGCTCGGAAGTGTGATTCCTTATATGTTAGGCTAGGCTGATTTACGTTTCATGGTAATATGGTTTTTTATCGGTCCGGTTGGATAATCCACCGGACCTTTTTCGTTATCCGCGAAATCACGTTGAAAAATGAGAAATTTAACCTGGGGCATAACAATACAATCACGATTTCATTTTCGGCTCAGATAAATCCCGGCTAGAATCAATCCCATACCGATAAGGTGACCAAACCCCACCATTTCACCGTCTAAAATTCCCCAACCTAAGGCTACGATTGGAATTAAATAAGTTACTGTAGATGAAAATAAGGGGTTGGTCCATTGGACCAGCTTAAAGAACAGGATAGAAGCCAAAACCGTCCCAATTAAAGCCAGTATACTTACATACCCTAGTGCCTCCCAACTGGCAGCTCCCTGCCGCATAACTGGAATAAAATCTGTGGTTAGCAAATAAACGAGTGCCGGCAGTCCAAAGAGTGAAAAGGAAACGGAACTTATCGTTACCGAACTTAGATCCCTCAAATAAGTGCCAACTGTATTGACACTGGTTCCATAACAGGCTGTTGCAAACACAACCAGAAGAGCATACCATAAATTGCCTACTTCACTGCTTCCGGCATTCAACAGGATTAGGGATATCGCTCCCATCAAACCCAAAAACACCCCTAGCATTTTTGCCCATGCGAATTGACTTTTGAAAAAAAGGATACCGATAAATAAAGTAAATAATGGAGTAAGAGAATTTAATATCCCTGTTACTGAACTGGAGATTTCAGTTTGGGCGATCGCAAAGAAAAAAGCCGGTAGTCCGCTTCCGAATAGTCCAACAACCAGAAAATATTTCAATCGACTCCAATCTACCTTCCGGAATTGATAAATAAACACAGGTAGAAAAGCCAGGGCCGATATCCCAATGCGCAAAGTGGCTACCTGAGTGGGAGAAAATACGATCAAGCTTTTCTTAATTAAGATGAAAGAGCTTCCCCATACCAGGCTTAATGCAGCAAGCACCAGAAAATTGCGAAGGTCATTCGCTTTTGAATCCGGAATAGGAATTGTATCAGAAATAGTCGGCTTTACCATTTGGTATGGGTTGTTTTTTCCTCAGACGGCTTTGTGCTCTTACTGGTTGGTAAAAGCTTTTTCTTTTCCATAGTTCAAATCTAACCCCAGATTGTTTAAGCTAAAGCTGTTTCTGTTGTCATTCGTTTTTAACTTTAGCTATTTGGATCCATCAATTAACACACGTACCCGAATGCGACTCTTCTTTATCTTCTTGCTATTTCCTGGTTTCCTGATCGCCCAGCCGTTCGCCAAATCTGAAATTGAAGCTTGGGCCCAGCAAGCTAAACAAGTGATTATTACCCGAGACAACTGGGGGGTCCCACATATTTATGGCCCAACAGATGCCGATGCGGTATTCGGTATGATGTATGCGCAGTGCGAAGATGATTTCAAGCGCGTTGAACGCAATTACCTCGACGCACTTGGCTGGATGGCGCGGGCTTACGGCGAGTCTTATATCTGGCACGATTTGAGGGCCCGCATGTTTTTGGATTCCAATGAAGCTGTTGCCCTTTATGAAGGCAGTCCCGATTGGTTGAAGCAAATTTGTGATTCCTGGGCGGCCGGCATCAATTATTTTTTGCATACCCACCCAGCTATTCAACCGGACTATATCCGCCGTTTCAAACCCTGGATGCCCTTTACGTTTAGCGAGGGGAGTATTGGTGGAGATATCACCAGAATTCGATTAGACGGAGTCAAAGCTTTCTATGGCGATGGTAAATCAGGATTCCTGGATCCGTCCTGGTCTTTGGAAGCCGAGACTACCGGCTCCAACGGTTTCGCCATTGCTCCCGAGAAAAGTAAAAGTGGATCTGCGTTATTTTTAATCAATCCGCATACTTCCTTTTATTTCCGTACAGAACAACATGTGCAAAGTGATGAAGGTCTCAACGTGTATGGTGCATCTACCTGGGGGCAATTCTTCATCTACCAGGGATTCAATGAAAATTGCGGATGGATGCACACTTCCACGTATGCGGATGCTATTGATCAATACAGGGAAACAATCGCAAGAACGGAGGAAGGCTACTTCTACCGGTATGGCAAGCAAACCCTACCGGTGGAAGAAAAACGAGTTACCATTCCCTACAGAGATGGTGATGTTATGCAAGAAAAGGTTTTCACCCTTTATTACACCCATCACGGTCCTGTCATTCGACGTGAAGGAGAAAGCTGGATCACCTTCCGCATGATGAATCGGCCCAAGGATGCCCTTCGCCAATCCTTCCTCCGTACCAAAGCCAATGATTACGATTCTTTTGTGGAAACCATGGCGATTCGAACGAACTCTTCGAACAATACGGTCTATGCCGACGGGGATGGACGAATCGCCTATTGGCATGGCAACTTTATCCCTAAGCGAGTGAATCCGGACCTCAATTACAACGGATTAGTCAATGGCAGTGACCCCAATGCTGACTGGGATGGTTTACTGGAGTTGGATGAAATGATCCACGTGGTAGATCCCCCAAACGGTTGGATCCAAAATTGCAATGCAACACCCTACACAGTAGCGGGCACTGCAAGCCCAAGCCCGAAAGACTTTCCGGATTATGTAGCGCCGGACCGGGAAAACTTCAGAGGTATCAACGCAGTTCGAGTTTTAGACGACTATGAAGCCTTTGACCTCGACGACCTGATTAATGCAGCCAACGACCCAACTTTGGCTGCATTTGAAAAATTGATTCCTGCATTGGTCGAAGCGGTCAGGAAAGCATCAGTCAAAGACGACTCCGATATCCGAGAGGCTATCGATCTATTGGGCAATTGGGACTTCCATTATGGCGAACAATCCATAGCGACCACCCTTGCCGTCTATTGGGGGGAGCGCGTCTACGATTTGGCCCGAAGCAGGAGAACAGATAAAGATGTACAAGAACGGATCCTTTTGGATGAATTGATCTTACGACATTGCAGGGAGGAAGAAATGATGGAAGCGCTCCAAGAGGCTATTGCTTCTTTACAAACCGATTTTGGGGATTGGAAAACACCTTGGGGAGCGATTAATCGATTCCAACGGTTAACAGGCAACATTCAGGAGATTTATGACGATAATAAGCCAAGTGTACCCGTAGGATTTACCTCATCGCGTTGGGGATCATTGGCAGCCTACGGAACAACGAGTCCTGATAATGTTAAGCGCAGATATGGTCGCCGAGGGAATAGCTTTGTAGCCGTGGTTGAATTTGGCCCTAAGTTGAAGGCTCGCGCAATAGTGAGCGGAGGCCAATCCGGTAATCCTGAATCTCCAAATTTTACAGATCAGGCTGAACTTTTTTGTAAGGGACAGTTTCGTGAGGTATATTTTTATCCGGAACAATTGGAAGGAAATACCAACAACAGTTACAATCCAGGGGAATAAAAACGGAGCGCATTCCCTATCAAACGAAATTTTGATTAAAAAAAGGCCTTGCTTTATAGCGTAAAATTTAAAGCATATCCTCGTGTAAGATGAATAAGTGGCCGCCGAGCCCATGCCCGGTAACGGCACCTTGAATCAAGTCTTGGCGGAAATAATGAAGAGGCTTTGAATCAGAAACAACCTGCTGAGAACTCCAGTGGCTTGCAGCTTTGCCTAATCGATTCAAATTCAACAAGGAAGGTAGGACACTAATTCTGCCTTGCATCGGCAACCGGGGCTCCACGCATTCGCCATTGCAGGGATCAGAATCTACCAGGTTTTGAAAACTAAAATATAAGACCCTTGAGGATTCATTTCCCAGGTATGTTTTCATTTGGGTATCCAGCCACAGCCCTACCAGGCTTTGCCCCATGCTTTCAAACGGAGCCGAGCTGTTTTTGTCTTGGCATGCGGTCAGTAAAACGAGTAGTACGGCGAGTATCCAAAGAATGAATTGGTTAAACGAAGCTTTCATAAGTTAATAGAATTTCAGGTTTTGGTGTGCATTATTATTCCTTTGCACACTTCAAAGATGCATGCAAACACCCCCTCTTCGCCTCACCCTTTACCTGGGTTTACCAAAATTCCCCTAAAAAGGGGAGGTCGTGACAGGCTCGGTAAACGGTATAAATGGTGCATTCGTCTCAGACCGATTTAAATTGAGAAGGTCGCAAATTAAAACAAGCTTATTTTTCGGCTAATCAAGACATGAGCGATCGTAAGCTCTTGAACCGCAAAGCGGATGGGTAGGCCAGGTATACTTCGCCAAGGGGGCCCTTCCCCTTGCCTCGTTTAGCTAGGGCGAGGCTTTTAATCCGAATGATTCACGGAAATCCGTGAATCGTGACGAAAAGTGGCTGAAAATAGGCTCATTTCCAACCACTTATATCAGGATTAATCCTGACGAAGAGACCTCGTCAGGACTTGATAGCCCTGACGAATTGCAAAGTTTTGCAATTCGTCAGCCCTTTGGGTGGAAAATTCAATGAATTTTCCGGGTTAACGTAGAGTAGACGAAAAAGGAG
>CAZXLD010000085.1:0-10600 GCA_964641965.1 uncultured Saprospiraceae bacterium
GTATAGTAAATGAACAGCTGCTTGAAATACTATTGTTTGATTATATCACAAAAATTCTGATAGCTTGACAGCTGCTTTGCTTGCATAATTGTTGTTGAAAATCGCATTAATTTCTATTGATTTTTTTTGAGAAACAGTTTGAAGTTTACAACTTCTAGCAATTTTCATTTCACTCGAAATTTTTCTTAATATCTTTTCATTTGTGTTGCTTTAATTTTATCAGGCATTAATTTAATATTTTCGTTACCGAAACCATAAATCCTTAAATCTTTAGAATTTATGCCATAATAAAGGTATTCAAGTTCTTTAAGCTTTTTTCTTAACTCAGATTCATTTGGTAACTCGGATATTTTTAAAATGTAGCTTGAAATAGTGTCTTTAATTTTGGGAATAAATTTCACTAGTATTTCCTGAAAATTATTTTTTTCTGGAAGTTCAATTTCTTTAAATAAGTTTTGTTCATACATCTCTATAAAAAAGTCATGATCAATGTCAACAAAACAATCCATATGATAATACAATAAGAATTTTTGATAACAAGGATTTCCATTATTTAAGAAGAGAGCAAAGGATAATCTAAAATATTCATGTATTTTATCATTACTGGTAATGTTCGAAACCGAAAAATTTACTGGTGCATAATTAAAAGCTTTAGCGACTTGTTTCTCAAGATGAAAAGCTCTATTAACCCATTCTTCTCTATTTTCTGGTGATTCTTTTATTATTATAGTTTTTTCTTCTGGATAGGAAACTTTAATCTTATCCTCATCGACTCTTACTGAATATCCTAGATATTCTTCATTTTCTTTTAGTATTGAATAAATGTTATTCATTGCCTAACCATTTTTTTTGTTCATGAATCAAACTATTATACTTGAAAGTATATCTTTCAATCTCCTTCTTATCGATCTCTTCAAATTTTGTTTTTAGTTCACTAGCATTCTCACATGAAAGAATAATTAAACCTATACTAACAGTAAATTTTCTTTCCCACTCCTCATTTATCTCAATTGGAGAAGTTATGTCCCCAATTGTGTCCTTAAATATTTCTATCTTTTCCATTAATGTCTGATAGACATATTGCTCAATCGTACCAGACGTTATTAGATTATATACGTTTATTATCTCTGCATCTTGGCTTAATCTGTCAATTCGGCCAATCCTTTGTTCCACTTTCATAGGATTCCAAGGATAATCATAATTTATGATAACATCTGCTGTTTCAAGATTTAACCCTTGCCCACCCGCATCAGTTGAAACCAATATTGCTTTCTTTGCACTCCAAAAATCTTCAACTCTATTAATTTTTTCAGTTTTACTTAGAGTTCCAGAATATTCATATATATCAACATCTTCAAAAGACAGTGCTAATAACTTTATAATAGCGTCTTTTGATTTTAAGAAATTAACATATATGATAATCTTTCTGTCTTTCTCAACAAATGACTGTTGTATGATTTTTAGTAATTCTTTGCTCTTGGATAAATCGTGTTGTTTTTTCTCATACTTAGTTATAAAATCCTTAAGCTGATTAACGAACTTATACTCATGAGTTACCTCAGCATACTTTATTAAATCATTCTGTAGAGAATTTTTAATTGTGTTTAAGGCCGCATCTGGATGGCTTGAAATTTCTCGAAGTAGGAGCATAGACCTCAAAACGAAGTCAGTAACTGCTTTTTCGCTACCCGATGGACTTTGTATCATCACTGCCTTCTTTAAGTGCTTGTGAAATACATTTATTAAAATAGAAAGCAAGTCATTATATAAATCATATTCATGTTGTGTCCATTCATTAATTATTATTGTCTGAATATTTCGCTTACTAAAGCGTAGCTTAATATCATCTCTTCTGTTACGAATTAGAACTTTCTCAAGGTCTTTTCTTATTGATTTGGGATTTGCAATTTGTTTATCATCAATCAAATAGTGATTTCCAAAAAACTTCTTTTTACCTAACAATCCAGGTCGTATTAAAAGAACTTGCGAATAAATATCGTAACCAGTATTATGAACAGGCGTAGCTGTTAGTAATAATTTATATTTTGCTTTAAGAGAATAGGAAAAGCGAAACCTTATACTATCACTATTTCGAATATCATGTGCTTCATCAATTATTAAACAATCCCAGTTTCTCTCCAAAAGGATTTGAGCCTTATCTTTAGTTTTTGCTTCATCTATTGACATAATTAAAATATCTTGATATTTTAATTCATCGATGGTATATCTTTTTTTTGGATCAAATGGTAATTCGAAAAATTCAAAGGCTTTTTCGCACCATTGAGGCTTTAGATTAGGAGGAACAAGGATAAGTGTATTTAACTTTTTACTGTTTCTTAATGAATACTCAAACAGCCACAAGAAACCAGTTATTGTTTTTCCTAGCCCTACTTCATCTGCAACAATAGCTCTACCGTAATAATTGTTTATTAAAGTATTAACTGTTTTAATTTGATGTTCAAATGCAACCTTGTCCTTAATGATTTTTCCAATGCTCAAAAGACTTGAATTAGGATGGCTTGAGATGTAATCAAATGATTTCTCTACAACAACTGCTTTTTTCAGACTAGATTCTATTTTATCAGAAAATGAGTTTGTTATCTCATTTTCTGAAGGCGACTGAACTTTTAATTGAGCATCATCCAATTTATTCTTTTCAAGCTTTTCTCTAAGCTTCCAGATTGCATTATGAATATCAAAAACAGAATCTTCAATAAATATATTAAGCTCCCTAAAATCTTGTTTAATCTGTTTAACAGAAATTTCTTCGACAACCATTGCAAATTCAGACACTGTAATAGTTTGTTTTGAATTACAATGTTTAATAGCATCAATATATTGCTCAATTCGATTGTTCATTTCATTGTGATTCAGGATTAGATTGAGCATTTTCTAGCTCTCTTATTTTGCCGTTTGCAGTAATGACCTTTCTAATTGCACTTATTGTTGGAATAATTCCTTTCACTGTGTATGAAACGAAGAATAGACCAGCTACGATCAAATAAATAATTTTTTCTCCTTTTAGCATTGGAGCTGAAAGTGAGCCAAAGTCTTCTGGCTTAAGAAAATCAGTAGGAAAATTAAATACTAACAAAAAAATGATGCACAACAACATTAATGCGAGTAAGTGTAGCATAATAGCTTCTATGCAATAAATTACACCATTTACAGCATCACGCTTTTTTTTAAGACCTTCCAGATTAAACGTTCCTTTCAAAGTACTAGCTAATTCAGATGTACTTTCTTTAATTTTATCCATTAAAGAATAATGTCTGTATATATGAGCAATAAATATTGCTAATATTACATACCAACTTTTAAAATCAAAATCATTCATTTTCTTTACTTGGTTCAGGATAATTATCAAATATTTCTTTCATTATATCATCATTGGTTCGAATAATGTTTAACACAGCCTTATCTACCCACATTAATTTTTCATCTTTATCGTATAAAAATGAATCTGTTATGGGATAGTTTTTTGTTAATCTTGTTCTAATCTCATAGATTAACATATTGCAATCGTCAACATATCTTTGATTTATAACTAAAAATGCATCTCCTAATACATCAGGCTTTTTGTAATGTGAAAGCTCTTCTCGTTCAGGCTCAGACATTAATAAATTATAAAGTCTTCTAAGCGCAATTGGAAATAAAAGAGTTTTGCGAAAACGAGCAATGAAATCATTTATTAAATTTGATGCTTTTCTCTTAGTTGCGTTAAATATCATTGCTAAATCCTCATCTTCTGGCAGGTTCCAAAACCATATGTACTGTACAAATTGTCTTAACCTCCATAATTGTAATTCTCTTGGGGTGATATAAGGTATTCTTCCATTTATCCACAAGTGATATTCATTAACGGCAAGTTTTTTAAGTCTTATTCTTACAAATTCGGATAGATATTGTCTAACATCATCTGTTTCTGTATTACATTCTTCTTTGCAATAGGAATAACAATCTTCTGGTATCCCATTAGCAAAAACATAAATAACATTATTCATCCAAGGGTCAACATTTGGAAATTTAGTTGATTCAATGAAACCTGATATGTCTTTAGTCATGGTTTATATTTTAAGTGTTTATCTTCAGAATTAATACTTTTTCACAATGGTTGCCTAAAATTGCACACAACAACCGTACACACGGACAATCGTTACGTATATTTCCCTTATCGGTTCGCCCAAGTGATGTATACAACCCCAGATAACAGGGTGTAAACACCACCCCCGATCCTACTTTCCCATATCCATTTCCCAGGGATTTCCATTACCGGGGATGTTTTATCAGTTCGTACTTTCTAAAATACGAATTTGGGAGAATATGGACAATAGGGCGGTTAACGGGTATCGGTGGGGGAAACGAAAGGCTTCTTCTCTATTCCTGCTCTTTTTTCTTCTCCGTCTGAGGAATTTGGTTCTTACCCCCAGTTGAACGGGAAGCAGCTAACTCAGAATGTAAGACTCCCCAAAAAAAGGCACCTTCTTCGGTGATCTCCAACCTGGGTCCTGCGCACCCTATACCCCTGGAGGAGCCTCTTCCCTGATTTACAGTGAAAAATAAGGCATTCCCACCAAATAAGTATACTCTATATCAGCCATTTACAAGCTTAGCCGCTGACGATCGGATCGTAAACGGATAAACGGGGACTTATCCATTCCATTTCATGAGCCCTCCCCTACTCCACCTTCACCCGTACCGGCCAGCCCCTGCTTATCCCGCACAGGCAGATCCACCTGTGCCGCAGCCAATGTGGGGTTGCCAACGGATTAGCTTCGGCCTTTTTTTACCGCTCTTCGGGAGACCTTCTGGATACTCGTTCGCCCATAATGGCCCTCGTCCGCTCCTCCATACCTCCAATATTTCAGCCAAGAATCACTTAGGTTCCGTTCCAAATAGAGCCTGTCTTTTTGGGTGTATACAAGCTTTGTCCGGTTGATGAGAGAATTGTCCTATCAGATGAAAGAGATATCCTTTAGTTTGAAGGATGTGTACGAATAGCAGGAACGCCTGCGGTGCAATTTTGGAGTGTAATCAACAGGGTAAGAAATCACCCGACCGGTTTTAAGCCCTCATTTAATCACCCATAATTGTAAAGTCATGAAAAAGAAGATGCTCTTGCTACTTACTACGCTGCTGGTAAGCACCGCCAGTATTTTTGCTTCCTCCGGGGAGGAAATGATCGTTCGTGTAAAAAAAGGCCCGTCTTTTAAATCCCTGTTTGTTCAATTGGTCAACTTGCAGGAACAGGATACCCGGATTACAATCCTGGATCGGCACGGCAAGACCTGGTTTGAAGAAACACTGGAAGCAGACAATGGCTATTCCAAGCTGTTCCATTTGGAGAAAGTGCCAAATGGCATTTATTTTCTGGCTATTCGAAACAAAGGGGAGCAAGAAATGCGGACGTTTCAGATTCAACCGGAAGGCTTGGCCCTTTTTGAGGCGGTTATACCGGCTACCAGCCAATCTTCCTTTGTGCGGAATGTGGGGCAAAAGCGAGGAAAGCCGGCTGAGTTGATCACCCACTTTACGCCGAAAGAGGGAAAAGTACTGCATGTACAGTTGGCCAATTTGATGGAACAACCTGCTTCTATTGAATTTGGAGATTTGCGCCAGCCAAAATGGTTTACCGAGGACATCAAATCTGCAAAGGGGTACGCCAAAGACTGGAAGCTGGAAGGTTTGAAAAACGGGGACTATTATCTGCTTATTCAAACCCAGGGAAGGCTATTGATTCAAGAATTTAGTCTGCAAAAAGATCAAATTGTATTAAAGCAACAGCAGCAACTCGTTCTAGGCTATTAAATGAACTCAGGAATAGTGGAGTTGTCCGCGAAATAGATAATTTTTGATCCATACAAAGGTGGGACAGGTTTAGGCCTGTTCTGCTTTTTTTCAATGGTAATACTGACGCAAGTTTAAAATGACCTATTTAAAAAATGGGAAAACAGCCAAACTTGGTCAGTACTGACGATCCTTCGGATGTCAGCATCCAGGACATTATACCATTGAAAGAATTGCTGTCTTCAGAACACAGGGCACTTTTAATTAAAAATGGTATAAGTTATTATGGATAGGAAGACTTGGTTTTTGACTTTCCCGCTGGTATTGGCTTTCTTCCTTGTTTTTGGTGATGGAATTGCCCAGGAAAGAATCTTTAATCCCAAATTTGAACCTTTTACCCTGCCTGGGGGAAACTTGGCGAATAGTGTCCAATCCATCGTTCAGGATGAAGTGGGCTTTGTTTGGTTTGGCACCCAGAATGGCCTTTACCGATTTGATGGGGAAGATTTTAAAATCTTTCAGCACAACCCGTTTGATTCTACCTCCATTGCAGATAATTATGTGGAATGGCTTCATCTGGATCAATGTGGCTTCCTTTGGCTGGCGCATTTCGGGGGAGGTGTATCCCGTTTCGATCCGGTTCGAGAAGAGGCTTTTACCTATTGTGAGGATAAAAACGACCCCAATTCCTTAAGCAGTAATCAGGTTTCCGTTATTACCAGTGATTCTTTGGGGAATATTTGGATAGGCACAACAAAAGGGTTGAACAGGTTAAACCCAGAAACCGGCCAGATCGATCGATTTCTTCACGATCCCGCGGATCCGACCAGCTTGAGCAATAATAATGTTCGTGCGCTTTATGTGGATCGCAGAGGTATGCTCTGGGCAGGCACGGGCTTCCCCTGGGAGTCCCAGGTAAATGGTGGTCTCAATCGGTTTGATCCATCTACAGAATCCTTTATAAGATATCACCATGATCCTGGAAATCCGGAGGGTTTAACTAATGAAGTTATTCGGGCACTGTATGAAGATTCCCATGGTCGATTTTGGGTAGGTACGCATAGAGGAGGCTTACATTTGATGGATCGAGAGCGAGGTACGTTTCAGCGATTTGAGCCGGATACCCTGCATGCCAATGCCCTCAGCGGTCCCTACGTAGAAGGCGTTCCTCTCGAAAAACAAGATTTTCGGCAAATTAGCTTTATTGCTGAAGATCAGAAGGGAAGGCTTTGGATTGGAGCACTCTATGGCGGGATTAATGTTTTCGATACGAAAGAGAATCAATTATCCCACTTTCAAAGTGACAATTCCTGGTCAGGTAGTCTGACTACTAATTTCGTTTGGAACTTTTTCCAAACGCGAGACGGGGTTATCTGGATTGTCTCCGGAGACGGCGGCAATATGGTGTATCGGGTGCAGGAGAATCAGGACTTGTTTGAATACCAAAGCCTGGTTAGCGACTTTGGGTTGAATGTAGACGGCATTCAATCGATCTACAGGGATGAACATGAAACGGTTTGGATGGGGGCTTCTAAAAGTTATGTTGGGTTAATAGAAGTCAATTTGGAAAAAAAGGAAGCCAAGCACTATTTTCCTGATTCGGGTGCAACCAATCGAGGTGCTATAGGAATTTCGGCAATTACCAAAGCCAATGATGGTATGCTCTGGCTTGGCAGCGAATCGAAAATAATACTCTTCGACCCGGTGGAGAAAACGTTTACAAATCTGGCATACCGGGAAAAATATTTGAACGATCAAATTCAAATACCTGTATCTACCAGCCGAACCCCTGGAAATAGTCAACGTAGTGAATTGCAAATATCCTATGTCCAGCAAATCCGGCAGGCTCCCAATGGGATTATGTGGTTTACCAGTTATGGGAATGGCTTGTATTCCTTCGATCCCAAGTCTGGAGAATTGCGGCAATACATCAATGACCCAAAAAACGAACATTCTATTCGGGGTAACTTGACCAGTGGTCTGCATATTTCTGAGGATGGATCTGTCTGGGTTGGAGGCGGCGCGGTTCCCAAAAATAAACCCCACCCCATGTTTATGGATCGCTTGGATCCGGTTTCCGGGAAGTTTGAGCACATCTATTATGATTATACCGCTGCGGGAATCTATCATATCGAGGAAGACTCTAAAGGAAGAATTTGGGCAGCTGCCACCAAGTCGGGCCTGTACATGTATGATGCCAGGGTAAAAAGGAGTAAAATATTCCGAGCTGAAACCAGTTCACTCCCTGCTAATGCAATTTGTAGTTTTGGAATTGATAAAGAAGATGTTATTTGGTTAACCACACCTACACATCTGATTAAATTTGATCCGTCTACCGATTCGTTCCTCTCCTTTCCGGATCAGATTGGTTTAATGTTGTTTTTCGGTGAGCAAGGTTTTTCCATACTAAAAGGGAAACACCAATTCATGACCAGTCCGGAGGAGTTTTCTCCCCTTTCTTATAAGTATTCTAGCAGAAATGCATCAGCAAGTGGACCTGAGATACGGATTACGAACCTGTTTGTTCGTGACGAACGTATTCAGTATAAAGACAATGAGATTTTAAATGCTCCAATCTGGGATCAACCAACCGTTAAGCTTAGCTATCAGCAAAATATTTTTTCGGTTGAGGCCACCTGTTTTGATTACCGGAATCCGGAAGGGGTACAGTTAGAGTTTCAACTCGAAAACTATGATTGGGATTGGCGAAAAGATATTCAATCCGGTAAGGTGACCTATTACAATGTCCCACCAGGGGAATATACGCTGAGAGTCCGGGGCGCGAATGGAGAGGGGGTATGGAGTAGTGAACCGGCTTGGCTCCGAATCGTCATTGCGCCACCTTGGTGGCAGACCTGGTGGGCATATTTGCTTTATTTTCTTGTAGCGGGAAGTGCCGTGTATGGTATTTACCGATTCCAGTTGGTACGTCGGCTAGACCAGGCCGAGGCTGCCCGATTGAAAGAGCTGGACCGAGTCAAAACCAGGCTTTTCACCAATATGACTCATGAGTTTCGTACTCCGCTGACGGTTATTTCCGGCATGACGGATCAGGTGCGAAAAGACCCGGAAAATTGGTTTCACGATGGGTTGGATATGATTTCTCGAAATGCCCAACGGTTGCTCGGGCTGGTCAACCAGATGCTTGACCTTTCCAAACTGGAGAGTGGTAAGATGGAGATTAACCTAATTCAAGGAGACATCATCCCATACCTGAAATACCTGGTTGAGAATTTGTCCTCCTACGCTGAATCCCGAGGTATTCAATTGCATTTTTATGCAGCCGAAGAGTCTTTACTCATGGATTATGATCCGGAAAAAATACGCCAGATCCTGACCAATTTGCTTTCCAACGGGATCAAGTTTACTCCAGCGGGTGGGCATGTCTATATCCAGGTGGAACCAGAGGTTTCCTTGGAAAACCAAACCGAAGCTTCCCTACAAATCCGAGTACGGGATACCGGAATCGGGATGAGTGAAGAGGTGCAGGCCCATATTTTCGACCGTTTTTTCCAAGGCGATGATTCTGCAACACGGCGGGAGGATGGAACCGGTATCGGAATGGCTTTGACCCATGAATTGGTTCGGCTACTGGAAGGTACGATAACGGTTAAAAGTAAGCCTGGGAAAGGAACTGAATTTAAAGTTCGGCTTCCGATCAGCGGAAAAGCTCCCGAAGTGACCAAGCCTATAGAGATGATGGCTCCAACCATTTTACCCGGACCACCTGCCGAGGTAGCTTCCATAAGTCCATCTTCATCCGGAACGATCGCTGCCAAACAGCCTGGAGGCGATAATCGCCCGCAGCTTTTGGTTGTAGAAGATAATGCCGATGTAACGGCCTATATCGCAGCCATCTTGCAAGAATCCTACAAGGTAATAACTGCGGAAGATGGTGCAGAAGGTCTGGCTAAAGCCGTTGAATGCATACCCGACCTGATTCTTTCCGACGTTATGATGCCAAATATGGACGGGTTTGAGCTCTGTGACCGACTGAAGAAGGATGAGCGCACCAGCCATATTCCTATCGTCCTGTTAACCGCCAAAGCAGATATGCCTTCACGGCTGGAAGGTTTCGAACAAGGTGCGGATGCCTATTTGGCGAAACCGTTTCATGCCGAAGAATTACTGCTGCGCGTGCGTAAATTGATTGAATCCAGAGCCAATCTGCAGCAATATTATTTAGCTCTGGTTGATTCAGGTGAAAAAACGGAAGCTCCGATCCCCAATGAGTCGCAGCCACTTGAAGGGATGGAAGACCGGTTTGTGAAACGAGCGCTGGAATTGGTGGAAGAGGAATTGGAGAACCCCGATTTTTCGGTAGATGATTTTTGTAAAGCCCTTAATCTCAGTCATTCGCAAGTCCATCGAAAGCTTTCGGCATTGACGGGCCTTTCGGCCAACCGCTTTATTCGGCATATCCGACTAAACAGAGCCAAGGAGTTGCTTCGAAATCCGGAGGCCAGCGTGTTGTCGGTTGCTTTCGACACTGGTTTTAGTGATCCAAACTATTTTGGGCGGGTTTTCCGAAAAGAATTTGGGATGAGTCCATCGCAATGGAGAGAAGAGGTAGGTTAATGACCCGACCTACCCACTATTTGTTGAGGAAGGACGATTGACAAATGGCGAGTTGCAAATGGCAAATGTGGAATGACGAGTGGCGAATTGCGAATGTGGAGTGCGGAATGACGAGTGGCAAATGTGGAATTTCGAATGCGGGGTGTGGAATGACGAATGGCAAATGGCGAATGTCGAATGGTGTACGTCCCTGATATAGGTTGTCCGTCCACCGTGTACCGTCCACCGTCCATCG
>CAZXLD010000086.1:0-10491 GCA_964641965.1 uncultured Saprospiraceae bacterium
TGGTACCAAAGTCCTTCATTTTCGGCATCAAAAGCATTTTTGAGATGGCTTCTAAGCTGATTTTGCTAGTTTCAATTAAAATATCTGGGGATGTTAAAAAATATCGCCTTTGCCCTGATCGATGGGCCCGAAGCCAAAGGTAAGGCTCAATTTTCAGAAACCGAAAAAGGTAATCTTGAATTACAGTTAATCGATTTCTGGGTCGCACCCGGTGCTCCAGATGTGTGGATTGTATTAAGTCAAAACGAGGAAGGCAAAGTGGATAATACCTTAATTGAATTGGCTCCCTTACCAGGTGGGAATTTCGAACAAACCTTTTCGTTATCCCGGGTGCAAATTGACTTAATTGCTGAAATGAAAACTTTACTAGTTTATTGTAAGAAGTTTTCCGTGCACTTCGGACATGGAGTTTTAATTAAAAATTAAAAATTTTTATCACCATATATTTTCAAAATCTTTACTGGTATACGTGTGATCTCTTGAAAAAAAGACAGACCCTTGCCCCCGCTTTAATTTTAAAGAATCCCGACTCACCAATCGATAGAGCACCGAAATAGGGAAAAGGATAATGAAAAAGACGATACCTAACAAAATACGAGTATTGATCCAACCGAGGACTTCCGCCAATTTCATCCAGGCCCATTCGATCCATTGCCCAATTTTAGGAACCAGGAGCGATACTACCCCGATTCCAGTAGCGATATGAATCAGTACAGGTGCCTTAAATAAATAGGATAAAACCAGTAAGCCCAGGACAATAACTAAAATAGTCGTATTGGTAGTATCTTTTTTCACTTCGTTTTACATTTAGAAAAAAGGGATTGATTGAGCCAATGGAGGAACCCTCCACCAAAGGCTCAATTAACCCCTTAAGTTTATATAATCTTTATTTAAAATAGGGTATAAATGAAGGGTGCTACTGCTGATCCTCCACCAATTACAATTAATACACCTAAAAGGAGTAAAACCAAAATCACGGGCATGAGCCAGAACTTTTTTCGCTCCATCAGGAATTGATACAAGTCTTTTACAATTTCCATAGCGGTTCTATTTGTTTGTTGGTTAGTCTAGTTTGAATTCTTCCTGCCAATTATCCTTTTCTTGCCAATTCGGTTGATCCGTTTTATTGAACAAAAAATTACCAATCACAAGGTAGTCCATTTCAGTACGCATAAAGCAACGGTAAGCATCCTCTGGGGTACATACGATCGGCTCTCCCCGAACATTAAAACTGGTATTGACCACCAAGCCATAGCCAGTAAGTTGTTTAAAAGCCTGAATGAGTTCCCAATATCGAGGATTGGTCTCCTTATGTACGGTTTGTATACGGGCTGAAAAATCTACATGCGTAATCGCCGGTACATCCGACCGTTGAAAGTATAGCTTGTCTCTCAAATCAAATTGATTGTAGCCTTCGGGCAAAGCATTCCTGCGTTTTTCCTGAACGGGCTGAACCAAGAGCATGTAAGGGGAAATTCCCTCATGTTCAAAAAAGCACTCGCAATCTTCGGCTAAAACAGAAGGAGCGAACGGACGAAAGGATTCCCTGTACTTGATCTTCAGGTTCAATTTTTTTTGCATCTCGGGATTGCGTGCGTCGCCCAGGATACTCCTTCCACCTAATGCTCGTGGCCCGAACTCCATTTTCCCTTGCATCCATCCAATCGCATTTCCCGCTTCGATTTTTTTTGCTACCGTCTGACAAAGCTCGGAGAACGCTTCAAAGTATTGAAAAGGAGCCTGGTACTTCCGGGCGGTTGCTTGGATATCTAAATCGGAGAACTCTGGCCCCAGATATGCACCCTTCATCGCATCCATTGCTCCATTGAGCGTTCGTTTCTGATCGAAGTAAATGTGATGCGTGGCTAACGCAGCTCCAAGAGCACCTCCGGCATCTCCTGCTGCGGGTTGAATAAACAGATCTTCAAAAATACCCTGCTTTATCAGTTTTCCATTGGCTACACAATTCAGGGCAACACCTCCCGCCATACAGAGGTAGGAAGAACCTGTCAGGCGTTGAGCCTCCCTGGCCATGTTGATGATAGCCTCTTCCGTGACTTGTTGAACTGCCATGCCCAGGTTACAATGCTTTTGTTCCAGCTTGGATTCCGGATCCCGACGGGGGAAACCAAACAACTGTTCCCATTTTTTGTCAGACACCATTCTTAAACCGGTAGCGTAATTGAAATACGCTTGATTGAGCCATATGGATCCATCCGCTTTGAGTTCTACCAGTTGTTCTTTAATCAATTGCACGTAACGCTGGACCTCTTCTGAATTCGGATTTCCATAGGGAGCAAGTCCCATGAGCTTGTATTCTCCTGAATTGACCCGAAAGCCCAGAAAATAGGTGAAGGCGGAGTAGAGCAGGCCAATCGAATGGGGAAAACGGAGTTCTTTCAGGATGGTAATCTCTTTCCCTTTTCCATGGCATATAGAAGCCGTGGCCCATTCGCCAACACCGTCTACAGTTATAATCGCAGCTTCCTCGAAAGGAGAAGGAAAGAATGCACTCGCTGCGTGCGAAAGATGGTGCTCCGGGAACAGGAGTTTGACCTTGCGCTTATCAAAGGGCTGTATTGCTTCAAGCTCTTTGTAAATCAATCGCTTTAAAAACATCTTTTCCCGGAGCCAAACAGGTATAGCCGTAATAAAAGACTGAATACCCTTTGGGGCAAAAGCATAATAGGTCTCCAGTAAGCGTTCGAATTTAAGTAGGGGTTTGTCATAAAAGACAATAGCGTCAAGGTCATTTAGATGCAGTCCGGCATACTCCAGGCAAAATTGGACCGCATGCTTGGGGAAGGAAGGATCGTGTTTTTTACGCGTGAACCGTTCTTCCTGGGCCGCGGCCAGGATCTTTCCATATTGGGTAATGGAAGCCGCGGAATCGTGGTAAAATGCCGAGATTCCTAGGATATTCATTTTTGGTTTTATTATGGTATACAACAACTCATGTCCACTTGGGACATGAGGTTGGTTTTGAGGGGAGGTTTATCTAAGGAAGTGGGAAAGCTTCCTTCAGTTTGTTATCAATTGGAAGGTTTTCCAATAATTTTGCTACCGGTAACTAATAAAGCACCTGCCTATTTCAGGCTAGTACTTTCTTTAGTTGGTACTTCTTCGACCATATCTTTCGACGGAGCCGGCGGATCATTCCTTCTGATCGCTTGTTCTATTTCTCGTGCTACGATAGCATGGCCATACGCATTCCAATGGCCATCTAATTCTGAGTTGAATCGCTTGCCATGAAGGTCAAAGTCCTCTGCCATGGTTTTCGTAAGGTCAATAAATTCCAGCGAAAATTCATCGCACAGCTCTGCCATTTTATCGTAAAGGAAGGTCAGCGTAGACTGTTCGAGTGTCCCCTCGTAAATAAGCTGTCTTGGCGCATCCATAACCAAGATGATCCGTTTGCCGGGATTTTCCTTTTTAATTCGATCCATAAAATAGCGTACCCCCAAGACAATAGCATCAAAATTATCGCGAATCAGGGAAACCTGAGTATTTGCATTGATATTGTTTTTTTGTTGTTGCGCCCGCATGGAAAGCAACACTTCTTTTATCCTGAGATTGCGATACAAGTATCGAATGAATGCACTTTTCACCAGCCACCGTTTGGTCGTGTTGTATTGAATAAAGCTGAGGTCTTTCTGGGGGGGGATTTCAGAAATGCTGTCTGTTTCGCTTGCTATTTCAAATCGCCTGTAATGAATAACATCCGGATTGATCGAGTACAGGCTTGGTGCAAAGTCGTTGGGAATAATATTAAACAGTAGGATATCCGGGTCAAATCGTTCATTGGCATAGCGCATATAGGTCAAATATTCGGATAATGGCGACCCGGATACGCCAAAACTGTACACTTCATATTCTTCCTTGAGCTGACTTCTGAGTAATGCAGGATAGGCCTGATCGGTATCAACGGTCATAGCCTGAATATAGCTGTCCCCAAATACAGCTATCAATGGTAATTCCTGCGTGGTTGCGTAATCAATAGCTGAGATCCAGCCATAATTATTGATTCGCCATTGGGTCTTAATCTGGGCAAACTTGCCAATCGTATTTTGACCGGTTCTTACCGCCGATGTATCAAATCGGTAGACTGGTACTGCTTCGTCGAAAAAGCCCTGAGGCTCTTCAGCTGCGGGTAGGATAAACCGAAACACCAGCTCCACAAGAAGGATTAAAACCAGTAGGGTAGGTAAGGTGACGAAAACGAGATTTTTTAAAAATTTGAGCATTAGGCCATTAGTTTTATCAACAGAAGGCAGGGTAACAGGGCCGGATAAAAAGGGGGTGGACCTGTTTGGGATGCTTTGACTAGGCTGTTTCTTTTCCTCAAGGAAAGGGGTGGTTGACTGGAAGCTAAGTATACCTTTTTCAATACCAATTGATTTAGAGGGCTCTATGAACAAAACAGTCCGAATAGGCCTTGGAAGGACCCCATTCGGACTGAATCGTTTTTAGGTTTTTTGGTTGCAGCAAAAACTGGACCGTTTACAGCCCGAATGGATTAGAATGCATTTTCTTCGCCTTTAAATACATTGGCTACCGTCAGGAAAATGCAAGTCAGGTCGAACCAGAAACTCCAGTTTTCTATATAGTGCACGTCGAATTCAACGCGTTTATCCATTTTATACAATTCGTCTGTGGGACCTCGCCAGCCATTAACCTGTGCCCATCCGGTAATTCCGGGCTTGACTTCATGACGAACCATGAAGCGATCAATCATCTCGGAATAGATTTCCGTGTGTTTAAGCATATGCGGCCTAGGGCCGACTACAGACATATCCCCTTTTAAAACATTTATAAACTGGGGTACTTCATCCAAATTGGTTTTACGCAGAATCTTTCCAATCCTGGTAAATCTGGCATCTCCTTTTACAGCTTGTTTTTCATTGGCTTCTCTATTGACCGTCATTGACCGGAATTTGTAGCACATGAAGGGCTTGTTCCAATAACCGGTACGGGCTTGCTTGAAAAAAACAGGCCCCCGACTTTCCAATTTAATCAGAATAGCGATGATCGGGAGTAGCCAGGGAAAGATAAAGAGAATGACAAAGGAGGAAAATACGATATCGAATCCTCTTTTGAGGAGACGGTTTTTAAGCAGATTTAAGGGTTCCCTTTTTCGGCGGAGGATAGGGAGCATCGCTAGTTGTTCCACATGGGTACCTTGCTCAAAATATTCGATCTCTTTGGGAATAACCTCAAAATCAATGAATTTACTTCGGCACAACCGGTTGATCTCCAGCACTTCATCCGTATTCAAAGGACTATCGAAATACAATAACTTGGTGACGTTGTTGTGGCGCTCCAGGTAACTTTGGACTTCTGAGTAAGAGCCGAGCGTTGCTGTACCGGGAAGGTCGTTATCTGAAAAACGACCCAGGCAGAATGCATTCGGGCCATAAGCGTATGCCATAACCCGACCCAAGTGGCGCAGCCCATTAGGAGACCCTCCGACTACAGCGTAGGCAATGTAGCGCGAGCGGTCCTTACCATAGTAACGAATAGCCAGATGAAGAATCGTACTAAGCAAGAAGAAAGCTACAAAGGCAGGTAGGAGGAAGTGGATCCTGAATACCTGAAAAAAGAAGGGATAATAGATCATGCTCAACACCCCAAAGAAAACCAGCGTAGTCCAAAATAAATCTCGAATATTCAGTTGGATGCGAACACCTTCAAATACTTGGTAAATGCTGGTATAGGCTGCTACGATTGCACCGATGATATTGGCCAGTAAAAAAAAGGATATTGCTGTTGTAGGGTGTTGGACGAAAATTTCCCCTATCGGTCGAAAGAAATGAATGCTTGCTACGAGGCATAAATTCAGAAGAAAAATATCCAAGCAGACAATTCCGATAAGTTTGAGTTCCGACTTCTTTTTATTCCGCATGTAGCCCTTCTTGTTCCCATTTAGGATCAAGGGGGTTTTCATGCGTAAACCGGGATGGGCCATTTCTTGAGTTCGCATCATCGTACAACATTTTTTGCGAGCATAGGGGCGTAACTCGACTTTGTTTTTTAGTTCTTGGTTTGGTTTGGAATCAGGGTTGTCGGTGGATACGAGTTCCTTAGTGTTTTAGGTTAAAAAATGCTTATGGTCATGCACTAAGTGCTTTTCGAATTAAGCCCCTAGAGGGCATGCTGAAATTATGCAGTACCCTTTTTCAGGTATTTTTCATATTTCTTGTATCCGTACCCATAAGTAGTTGCTTTTTGGACTCCATTGACCACAATGCAAGGGTTAGCCAGGTGCCGTTTTTCCAACTGCATCCTGGATTTCTTTAGCATTTCTTTTTTGGTGTAACCAGAGCGGACCACAAAAAGGGACAGATCTACGTACTTGTTCATTAAAATCGCGTCTGAAATAATACCGATCGGGGGCGTATCTACGATGATGATATCGTATTTAGCCTTTAGAAAGGTGAAGAGTTCAGACAACTTCTCGTCGGTTATAAGTTCGTTGGTGAAGGTGGAAATGGGGCCACCACCAATAAAGTCAAGGTTGGGCGTATTCTGGGAAGGCTTGATAATATCCTCTACCCATACGGCACCCATTAGGTAGTCGCTCAACCCCACTTCAGTATCCTCTTCCATGTACTCCATCAGATCGGCTTTGTAGAGGTCAAAATCGAGGACAATTACTTTTTTGCTGGTAAGCGAATAAGAAGTCGCCAGATTGGCAGTGATAAAGGTTTTTCCCTCGCCACTTGTACTGGAGGTCACCATGATGACCTTAGGATTGCGTTTAAAGAGGAATTGGATGTTGATCCTCAGCGACCGAAATTGCTCTGCCGTAATGGTTTTCCGCTGCCTCAGCACGACCTGCCGTTCTTTGCCACGGAACTTGGTGATCAGGCCCATAATATTGGCTCCAGGAATGATCCTTTTCACTTCTTTTTCATCCAGTACAGTGTCACGAATGTAATCGGCACCGACAAAGAAGAGAAGGGGCAATAAAAATCCAGCGAGTAAACCACCTGTGTAAAGAAGGTTTTTACTGGGGCCTAAAGGCTCCAACTCACTCCTGGGGGGATCGATAACGGTTAGGTTGGACATCCCATCCATAAAGGCCAGCGACATGGCTTCTTTTCTTCGGAGGAGGTAAGTATAAAGATTCTCTGCAATCTCCCGCCGCCGGGTTGGGTCCGCTACCTCGCCTCCTATTCCAGCGGATTGATTCAACTGTCCTGAAAGACTGGCTTGCTGTTCCTGAATCATACCCAGCTCTTTTTGCAGGGTACCAATGGTTTCGTTCAGGGTTTTTACAATCGCCTGCCGAAGTTCTTTCAAGTCCTGATTATTGGAAGCTAATGCTTCAGTCTGCTGCGACAATATTTGCTGCTTTCTGAGCAGAACCAATTTATTGTAGGGCTGTATCAGGGATTCAATTTTAGTATTGGCAAGGGAAAGGCTGCTGGGCAGTAGCGTAAATTCATCTGTTTTTGATTGTTCCAGCGTTTGCTGCATGGAACGAATGATCCGGAGTTGCACCTCAATATCCTTTTCCTGATCAGTAAGTTTGTTCAGGTTTTCAAGCCATTCCTTCGGATTGGCTCCATGATCGGTGAGCCCGATGGAAGCATTTGATGGCTTAAAAATCGGTCCACTGCCCGAGTTGCTAAGCTCCTGACCAATCTCGTTCAGGCGGGCATCAATAAACTGGAGGGTTTGTTGGGCAACTTCCTGGTTTTCGGTCCGTTTTCTAACGCTATATTGTTCGATCAATTGAGTCAGCACATCCACACCTCGCTGCGGAATCCGGTCGTTTATGGTAAGGGTAAGCGTAGATGAGCTCCTTTCCGAGTCAGCAAATTTTACTGTGTAATCATTCAACAAGTTTTCTGTAATCTTCTTTTCGCCCACCAATCGGATATGAAGGACGCTATCCATTAAAAATGGATCATCCATTCTCTTGCTAACCAGGAAAGAACCGGCTGGGGTAGTAAACCACTTGCCGAATTGGAAGGGCCCTTCCAAAGAATCCAGGGTGATTAAAAATTGACTGGAGTTCCCGCCCGGCGTGAGCGTGAAAGACCTTTTCTTGAATTTGGGGTTCAGGGAAAAAGAATCGAGTCGGATCGGAAAACCTTTATACCCTTCCACTTTTGGGATGTCATTTTCCCAGTAGTATTTTTTGGTCAAGTCCAATTCTTGGACTACCGACTGCATCAACGCAAAAGAAGTCAATACCTCAATTTCATTCTCAATCTTTCCATCTATGGAAGGGATGCGCTGCACTTCATTAATCCAATCGGGGTTTCCGGGGAATTTGGGCTGGCTTTCTTTGATGAATACCTTACTGGTAACTTGATACATGGGGTCGGTCAGCTTCAGGTAAAGCGAAATACCGCCTATAAAAAAGGCCAGAGAAATAGCGTAGAAATGCCACTTGCTCAGGATGAATTTGTAGAAAAATCGTTTGAAATTTAAATCCTCCGTTCCCTTCTGTTTGGAAGAAGATCCGATCAACAATGTGTTGCTGCTGTGGGAGGAATTTGCCATTTTTTCATGTATTTACCTCGATTAGACCCTGGTTTAATGGGCCGGTTCCAATCGGAAGTAGCGTTATAAGTTTACAGGTCAAATGCTTTTAAAGCGTTTTTTGGCTTTGCCAGCAACCTGGTTTTCGTTTTGCTTGTATGAGAAGCGGTTTGAATAGCCTGCACTCTTCGTGAAAACATGCAGCGCAGATTCAAACGCTTATCGGAAAATCAACTTGTTTGGTAGGTAGAATAGAAGAAGAGATGCTGTATGAAATGGAGATAAGATCCACAGGGTATTAACCCGGTTACGCTCTCGATGGTAAATTTCCTCTCAGAAATACTGATGATATCAACTTGGTTAGTCAGGCAAATCTCTTTTCAAGAGTCACTACATCCAGCCCTAAATTAGGTTTAGGTAAGTGTTCCGATTGAGGAAAAACTGGATCAAGTCGGCCCATTTCTCTCAGAGCTTGGACCTTAAATGCCTAAAATCGCTTCGGTCGATGCATCAAAAATAGCGCAATTAGCGTAATGGACCAAACATATTTTTGAAATTTTCTCTCTCGGTTAGATGGAACAGAATTTTGGCAGGAAAGTCAGTTCAGCGTAAAACCAGTTGGATGGTTTCTTGACCGAAAGTAAGCCTGGAGTTTTGAAATCAACGCCAATGTCTTCTGGAAAGAGGTTCCATTGCAAAAAGCCCCTTAGATTATAAAAATATTCATCTAATTCATTGAAATCAAACTGTGATGTACATGAAAAAAGGTATACCAAGCTTAATTTTTGCGGTCTTTACTATTTTAAGTCTCAAGGGACAGGCCGTGATTCGGATGGTCAGTGTCGATACAGGCAATGATGCGATCATCATCGAGAATCTCGGAGATTCTACGCTGGATATTTCAGGGTATTGGCTTTGCCTAGGGCCAGGAGAATACAACGCTCTCAGCGATTATTCTATCGTGGGCGATCTGGAGTTAGATCAAACGGAAGGAGTAATTGTCGATATAAGTTCCGGTACGGGGGGCATACCCGCACTCCCCGATGCCAACGGTGGGTTAGGACTTTTTTCCACCAATAGTTTTGGCTCAAGTAGTCCTGATATCTTGGTGGATTATATACAATGGGGAGCTCCTAATCAAGATCGCGTTGGCCAGGCGGTAACAGCAGGTCGTTGGAATGCGAATACCAGTTTTGTGCCCGGAGTGGCTCCCTATATTTTCTTAGGCCAAGCAACACAAATCGGACCGGATTTCTGGGTTGATAATACAACCATTCGTTTTTCAACTATCCATCCGGAAGAGGATACGGCAGTCGTCCGAAATTTCGATACGATCGAACGCGATATTTCTAACTACTGGTTATGCACGATCGCCGGAATTTATCCTAACCTGGGCAATCCGGATGAGGTTGAGATTTTAAATGGGGATCTGAATCTGTCGCCTGGAGAGGAATTATCTTTTCGGGTGTTGACTGATTCGGGAATTGTAGATCAAAATGGATCTTTATTCTTGTTTTCAAGTGCTTTACTTGGGTTTAACAATCAAAGTGAGACCGTCACCCGCGACTTTGCTCAATGGGGAGCCGGAAATGGTTTTCGAGTGGAGAATGCAGTTGCTGCAAACCGATGGGATGACCCGGCCGGGTTTATTGAAGGGAATGCTCCCTATCTTTACACTGGTGCGGCCGATGATCTGGGAGCAGAATTTTGGGAAAGTACGGTGGTAAATATTCGCGAGGCGCTTCGTCCGGAAATTGCGTTGTTTCCCAATCCAGTCTCCGATGTATTCCACATAACCAATGAAGCAGGAGATATCCATCGCATTCGGTTGATCGATTGGACGGGTAAAATAGTAGGCAGTTTTAATGGTGTTCAGGTTAATCCTGTCCGGTTGGAAGTAGCAGGTCTGGCTAAAGGGATCTACGTTGTGGAAATACTGAATTCCCAAAATCAGTTGCTCCAGCTTGGTCGGATAGTAAAGCAATAAGGGGTTGGAAA
>CAZXLD010000087.1:0-10213 GCA_964641965.1 uncultured Saprospiraceae bacterium
ACCAGGCTATCGTCGCCGATCATTACCTTCGCCCCAATCTCATTTACCCGCTGGGCCAAGCGGGCAACTGCCGAAAAGCTTCCCATGGTAGAGGGGTGCAAATTGTAGATTCTGCCCATACCCGGTTGAATGCGTTCCAACCCTTCCCAGGCCGGACGCATTGGATAATCCGGGATAAGGTCAAGTTTTCCGACCTGGTCCTGCAAATCGATCCATTGATCCGTTTCGAGTAGAGCCGGGTCTTCAATCCCGTTTAGGCCATTCTTCTTGAATTTATTAAGGATCGAGGCCAATTCCTCCAGACTTTGCCAAGACTTATATCCCTTGTTTACATCCGATATGATCACAGCTTCTTCCCCCAACACTTCACGAACCACGCTTAACAATCGATTGTCAAGATCCACATCACCGTGCATTTTAAATTTTAGGTGATGCCCCAGGTTTTGTTCTTTGCTTTTTTCTGCCTCTTCACGGGCCTTATCTACATCTTTGTCAAGAATACAGTACAACCCTGGAACGGGCTCCCGACGATCCAGTCCCAATAGCTCGACCGCAGACCTTCCCGACACCCTTCCCTCCAGATCCAGCAATCCCATATCTATGAATTCGAGTTTTCGAGAACGTATCTTGGTGCCCGATACCTGCAAGGTGGCCAGATGGCTTCGAGCTTCGGTAAGACGCTTACCCTTGAAAGCGGACAAGTATTCAGCCCATTCTCCCAAATCAAAATTTGGTTTATTAACTGCCGCTGGGGTTTCAGACCAACCTGAAAAGGCCCCAGATGATATTCTCATGAAAAGGTGCTGTCGGTTGTACCAGGTTCCCCATGAAAAATGCCTGGGAATATCGATGTCGTACCTGAACAACTCAATCCGCTCAATCTTCTCACTGAAGAAAGCCGGATTTACATTCGATCCCCAAGACCGGGATACGAGCGGAAAAACGGGTAGCCCCATTCCAAGAGCGCTTGTCTTTTTCAGAAAAGATCTTCTGGTGTCATTCATGGCTTCCTAATCGTCTTTTTTGTCTTTGGGAATAAATTTCTGAATTCGGTTTCCGAGAATATCCCCCGTATAGATGCTTCCGTCTGAGGCCAGTGTTAAATCATGGTACCGGGCGAGGGTGCCAAAATAATTCGCGGAACGACCAAAGCGGTTCCCCGGCCTACCCTTTTCGTCCAACGGCAGGATATCAGAACCCTTAGTGATCGAATCATTTACGATCAGATAGTCGGTCGCAAAAATGCGCTCGGTTTTCTTATCCACAGCGACAGCATATACTTCACCCTCGTTCCGATTTTGCCATTCCCAAATAAATTTGCCTTCGGGAGTGAAAACCTGTACCCGATTGTTGGCCCGGTCAGCGACATATACTTGTCCTTTTGAATCCAGATCGATGCCATGCGGGAGATTGAACTGACCGGGTTCATTGCCTGGACTCCCCCACTGGAACAGAAATTCACCTTCCGGCGAAAATTTCATAACTCGGGTATTTCCGTAGCCGTCACTGACATAAAATGAACCGTCTTGAGCGACAGCCACATCAGTAGGACGGTCAAAATGCGCAGGATCGTTGCCAGGAACCCCAGCCTCGCCCAAACTCATCAACAACTTACCGCTGGGATCAAACTTGAAAATTTGGTGAAGTCCAACATCCGTCAACCAGAGGTTATCCTGCTGATCAATTGAGAGGCCATGGGGCATAATGAATTGATTAGCACCCCAGGAGTCGAGCAACTCTCCGCTTTTGGGATCCATTATTAGAATGGTCGGATCCGGGATGGGTGACTCGGGTGGAGGATTGGAAAATACACGACCTGCCCGGTGGAAAACCCACAGTTTTCCTCCCGAATCAACTCCCAATCCGGTTGGATTCCCCAGTACCATGTCATCGGGAAGTGCCGGCCAATTCGTTTGTTGTTTAAATTCCAGAGCGCCTTCCGACAACGACTGCCGGTTCTGGTTCGGTGAATGGGAGCAAGAACTGCAATAAACCAGGAAACAGGCCAAAAGAATACAGGCTATCCGCATGATCTTCGATTATTTAGGAAAGGATCGACTTATTTGATCTTTCACCCAAAAGACGTACCGGGCACCCAAATCCCCCAGTGGAACCTTTGGAAAAAATGAACTAAAAAGCCGTGCCTACTGGAAGTTTAGATGAAAAACCTTCATGACCTTTTCCGGACTGGCCAGGTTTCGAGGAAAATAATAGTAGATAAGGTGATCTACATCGTTGGCCAAAACTTCGGGTAATCGCTTTTCAAGGAGTGGGATATTTTCATCCGGGAGGTTGTGATTCTCGATCAACCACAGCGATTGCTTTCCATTTCTTTTTGCGGCATCGACAAATCGCTGCCCCACGCCCCCAAGCAATACTTTACCGTGGCTTTCGGTTTTTCCGAGATCGGATTCATACCAGGGTCGCCCGTCGCAACCATATGTATCTAGACCTTGGATTTCTGCAAACCGATTTACGGTATAGTCATTCTTGCTTGCATGCAAAAACATGGCGATTTCCTTACTGGGAAATTCAGATTTGATAGCCTGATTGACCCTGGAATAAAAATCGGCATTGGCATCCACAAAATCCTCTCGGGAGGGTTTTGACCCCAGCTTCTCGACAGCCAACTCGTGATAGTCAGGCCCCAGGGACTTGGGTTCATCCCAGATCAGGCCTTTGAAATCCCAGGTTTGAAATACGGCTTGCACTGTCTTCACCATAAAATCGAAAGTGGCTGGATGGAAAATGCTGCTGATCCGGCCGGATACCGCCGAGTCCATATAGCTCCCATCTTGATTTTTCTTCCAGGTTTCGGGATGTCGGATAGTAAAAAGGCTGGGGACCTTGGGAGCGCCGGCTACCAACCCAGCCCAACGAGAGGGCACAGCCCATACCTGCATACCCAACCTTTTGGCCTCCTCGCAAATGATCTCCATATTGCGAACAGCTGCGAAAAGGTCCTGCTCCAGGATTGCTACCGAAACACTATGGGTTCCCAAATCGGCCATCCATTTCAGATCTTCCCGTATTTGCCGAGGCACCAAAGTATAGCTGTGCGCCCGGAAGTAGTAGGCATTTAATTCCTTCCAATTGCCCTTCCGCCTCTTGAGAAAAGCCCAGGTTGATGCCGGAAGGGAAAGAGACAAACCTCCAACGACAAGGGATTCTATAAAGGTTTTCCTATTCATAATTCCTGTGCCTTGTGAAAATTTCACCCAAGGTTTGCTATACCTCCAGATGCAGTGTTTACATCTTATTTATGGATCAATTGCTCAAGGGAAGAAAAGGCAATTTCATTTGACTGCTGAAATCAATCCATCTTCCCGGAAAATCATACCGGAAGGTGCCTGGCTAGGTAATCCGGATCAATTTCGACACCGAGCCCTGGACCAGTAGGCACTTTCACAAGGCCTCCATAGCTTTTCAGATCAGAAGTTGGGCAATGCATGGGTAAATCCTTGTTTAGTCCTTTGAACTCATGATAAGGACCGGCATTGGGTAGGGCGGAAACAAAATGCATCATGTAGAGGTAACCCAGACCAGAACCCGAAATGTGGGGAATGCAGGCCATATTTCGAGTAGCAGCCATTCGGGCTACGCGCATAGAGCGGACCATACCCCCAAAATAGAATATATCGGGTTGGACTACGTCCAGCGCATTATGGTGGATTAACCAACGGAAGTTGCGCATACTGGGCTCCTGTTCGCCACCGGCTATAGGCACGTTTAGCGCCTTGGCCACCATTTGGGTCTCTTCATACCAGTCAAAAGGGACTGGCTCCTCATAAAAGTCAAACTGGTATTCTTCCATCAACTTACCAATCCGGACAGCTTCAGCAACATCATACGAACCGTTGGAGTCGGCGTAGATGGTCATATCATCTCCAAAGGCTTGGCGTACCATAGGAATCAGCTTTTCGGACCGTCCAGCTGGTTCTTCCGGAGCGCTCATACGGCCACCCACTTTAAATTTGACCGCCTTTGCATTGGATTCTTCCACTTGTGATTTGATACGCTCAATGGATTCCTCGGCACTACGCCCCCTAAAATTATTGGCTTGGTAGATGGCGATTTCGGGATGATGTACTTCCCCGATCAAAACGCCCATGGGTTGGTTGGCGATTTTCCCCAACATATCGAGCAGGGCAAATTCTACAGTAGCCAAAGGGACCCAGAGCGGGAGGCCCTGTAGTTTGTAATTACTTTCAAATACATATACTTCCTCAAGCAGACGCTCCAGTTGTACGGCATCCTTACCGATGAAGAATGGTTGCAAGCGGTTGGTGAAAATGGGATATAGGCTGCGGATCTGCATGTTGTTGCTTACACAAAGCCCTTCGACCCCCTCTTTTGAGATAACTCTGCAGATGTAATTTCCTTCATACTCAAGCAAATCCAGCCGCTCGATGATGACCGGTGCCGTGAAAAGATCCGTTCTCAGAACGGGCTCCGCCAAAGCACGATCCAGGTCGGCCGCACTGTCTGGAACAGATTTTTCGGACTGGGAAGCCGGAGTACATTCAGTCAGCAAAATGGATCCACCTATCAACGAGGAAGTCCGCAGAAAATCGCGACGGGAAGGGTACATGAAAGAAGGCTTTTTGTATTCTATTCAAATGACGGAAAAAAACTTCGGTGGCCCTGAAGAGCAGAAAGATTGATTCCAATCCCTATTGGCAGTTTCGATTTTTGGAATAGGTATATTACTCTTCTTAAAATTATCGGCCGACAGCATTTTATAGCTAGAATGCAGTTTTACAGCTCCATTTTAATCGTCCGGCTTCAATCATTAAAGGAGGTGGAGTCCCGAAACCTGTATCCACCTTCCAAACTAGTTTTGCTCCATGTAAACAGAAATTCATTCGATAAAATGCTACCGTATGTCTGATATGAAAAGAAGACAAGTTCAGTGTAAAGGCTTAGAATTTCGTCCATGAACTATAATCCGGTAGATAAATAAGTTATGGACATTAAGCGTGTAATTGGAATTGAGGCTCCCCAAAAAATGATCGCATTGGTTCTAGGTCCGCTCATTTTTGCAGTCACTCTGTTCGCAGTTCACCCGAAAGGCATGAGTGTCGAGGCCAATGCCGTTTTGGCTTGTACACTTTGGGTTGCTTTCTGGTGGATTACCGAGGTCATACCGATTGCGGCGACTTCTCTACTTCCCATTATCCTTTTTCCATTGTCCGGTGGGATGGATATTTCAAGCACTGCTGCCGCCTATGGACATCGGTTTGTATTTCTGTTTCTAGGAGGCTTTATTCTGGCTATTGCCATTGAGCGGTGGAATCTCCACAAGCGAATCGCCCTGAATATTATTCGTTTGATCGGTACCAATGTCAAGTTCATCATCCTGGGATTCATGGTTGCCACAGCCTTTATGTCGATGTGGATTTCTAACTCGGCGACCTCAGTCATGATCCTGCCGATCGGAATTGCTATCATTGCCCAATTGAAGGATAACCCGAATACGGTTGAAAACGAGACCGCTATATTCGGAAAAGCCCTGATGTTGGCTATTGCGTACTCAGCTTCAATCGGAGGGGTGGCCACCTTAATAGGCACGCCTCCCAACCTCGTTCTGGCGGGAATAATCCAGGAATTATATCAGGTCGAGGTGACCTTTCTTTCCTGGATGAAATTTGGAATCCCAATTTCTGCTGCCCTCCTCTTTATCTGTTGGAAATACCTGACTGAAATCTGTTTCTCCTTTCCCCAAAAGTCATTTCCAGGTGGCAGGTCCGAAATTAACCGACAATTGAAGAAGCTGGGAAGGATCAACTATGAAGAAAAGATGGTATTGCTGGTGTTTGTAATAACCGGACTGGCTTGGATATTGCGGTCGCTTGTTCTTGACAACTTTATCCCGGCCATTGACGATACCATCATAGCTCTTGCTGCAGGGGTAGTCCTTTTCATTTTACCCGCCAGATCGGATTCAAATCGCCGCTTACTCACCTGGGAAGAAGCAGTACACCTACCATGGGGCATTTTGCTATTATTTGGAAGTGGGATGGCTATTGCCCAGGGTTTTCAGGAAAGTGGTCTCGCGGAATGGATCGGTTCTCAAATAAATATTTTAAAAGATGCTCCTTTGCTAATCTTGCTGCTGGTGCTGGTATTTTCGGTCAACTTTCTGACCGAGATCACTTCCAACTTGGCTACTGCTGCCATGTGTTTGCCCATCCTGGCTGCGGTAAGTATTGCCTTGGATGTACATCCTTACACCCTCATGGTCGGAGTTGCAATCGCTTCTTCCTGTGCATTTATGCTCCCCGTAGCCACTCCCCCGAATGCGGTGGTGTTCGGATCGGGATACCTGAGAGTATCTGATATGGTCCGTTCCGGAATATGGATGAACCTGATCTCTATAATCCTTGTCACCCTTGCAGTTTACTTTCTGCTTCCTTACTTGTGGGGATTCGATGCATTTTCTTTCCCTAAAGAAATGAAGTAACCCGTTCCAAATTTTAGGTCGCCCTAATGGCTTTTTAAGAAAATCGAGATTTAAAAACGGCACTACAGATTCAAGATCAAGATCAGTCACAAAATTTGAATGTTCTCTTGATTTTCACCCTGAATTCGATGTCAAACCGGTTGAGATGCTATGACGAAGATTCCTTAGATCCCGATTGAATAATTCTGCGAGCCTCTTTCCACCCAAAATTTCCGGAATATTGCCTTAGCGCTTTTTAAGGGCATTCCGGCCATTTAGTCGTCTTTGGCAAAAAGGAAATAGCAACCAATGACCAAAAAAGTCAAGCATATCATTCTCGGATTTCTTCTCTTCTGTATGCTTTTTTCAATTCCGGGCTTCGGCCAAGGCGAAGATGGCTGGGAATCCCTTTTTAATGAGAAGGATTTTCAAGGTTGGAGAAAACTCAATGGAGAAGCTGCTTACCGCATTGAAAATGGGGTAATCATTGGGACTACCCAAACAGGTACGCCTAACACATTTCTTGCAACGGAAAAGGAATATGCTGATTTCATCCTGGAATTCGAGGTATGGTGCGACGCCTCCCTCAATTCGGGCGTCCAATTCCGAAGCTTAAGTAAACCGGACTACCAAAATGGCAGGGTACATGGGTATCAAGTAGAGATTGATCCAAGTCCTAGAGCATTTAGTGGTGGTATATACGACGAAGCCCGGAGGGGTTGGCTATATACGCTAGCCGATCACCCGAAAGCACAGCAGGCCTTTCGAAATGGGCAGTGGAACAAATACCGCATTGAAGCTATTGGACCCGAGATTCGAACCTGGGTAAACGGTATCAACACGGCTAACCTCGTTGATCAAGAGACTGCCTCCGGCTTCATTGCACTGCAAGTACATAGCATTAGGGGAGAAGAGTTAGCCGGAAGAAATATTCGTTGGCGAAATATCCGAATCAAAACCACCAACCTGGAAAGCTCCCGTTGGCCTATCGGGCCATATGCCCATGAAGAAAATCTGATCCCCAACACCCTCACCTCCTACGAAATCCGAAAAGGCTGGAGGCTGTTGTGGAATGGGAAGAATACCGAAGGCTGGAGAAGTGCCCGATCACCGGAATTTCCGGATCGAGGATGGGTGATTGAGGATGGTATACTCACTGTGCTTGAAACCGGCGGTGCCGAATCCGAAGCGGGAGGAGACATCATTACAGTGGATAAATTTAGTGCTTTCGAATTGAGTTTAGAGTTCAAGCTTACGGATGGCGCTAATAGTGGGGTCAAATATTTCGTGGATCCCGAACTTAATAAAGGACCGGGCTCCTCAATCGGGTTGGAATTCCAGATCCTGGACGACGAAAAACACCCTGACGCCAAAATGGGAACGAATGGAAACCGAACGATGGGTTCGCTCTATGACCTTATACCGGCTAGCAACATGTCTGAACCTGGCCGTGGGAAACGCTTCAATGGGATCGGCAAATGGAATCGGCTTATGATTCGGGTAAAGGGCCAACACGTAGAGCACTGGTTGAATGGAGTCAAGGTTCTCGAGTTCCAGCGAGGCACCCCGATGTACCGAGCACTTGTAGGCTATAGCAAGTATAACGTATGGCCTAATTTCGGAGAATTGCCTCAGGGCCACATCTTACTCCAAGATCATGGCAATCAGGTATCCTTCCGCAGCATCAAGATCCGGGAATTATAAGGGCCTGTCTTTAATCGAGATTGGGAGGGGCATTGAAGTTTGCAGTTCTCCACCAAAGCCGTAATAGTGTACTGGCCAGTTCAGTATTGGTTGGGGGTTATACTGACGCAAGTTTAAAATGACCTATTTAAAAATGGAGCAAACAGCCATACTTGGTCAGCCCCGACGACAAGTGTCGGGATCAAGGACATTATACCATTTCAAGGAATGCTGTATTTAAGTGACAGGCCGTTTTCAACTTAAAATGGTATTATTTATCTGTTTACCTTGTTTGATCAAGGCATTTCCAATCCCCAGCCGTCGGCATACACTCGACCCCAGTGTTTTTTCTGAACCTTCTTGTCGGTAAAATGCCCAGTCTTCGGATCAATATCCAACCTTGCGTTCCCTTCTTTGTAGGATATGTTGGCATAATGTACCAGGTGCGTACTAATAGCGCCTTCAAGGATTGGGCAATTGAGCTCCTGCTTGCCCCGAATAGTTTCCAGGAAATTAATGACATGCGCGTTGGTCATTTTGCCCTCACCACCTAAAGCCAGCCCACTTTCCTTCCCAGAGGCTTTTTCTTCGCGAATCATTTTCCCGGAACGATCATACAAGGTAAATCCGTCACGATCTACGTACGCGCTGCCCTCAGTACCATAAATCCAAGTTCCGCGCCCACCGCCATAGGTGCGCACCCCATTGCGGCTTTTCCCATCCCATTTGATCCGTTTATTATCAGCAAAATTAAAGGTTGCATCCATAGTATCGTACATGGTCCAAGGATCATCCACAAAATGATACTTTCCTGCGTTTACCTGAACGGAATCAGGGTATTTAACCTGTAAGGCCCAGCGAGCGATATCCAATTCATGAGTAGCATTATTCCCAGTTTCGGCCGTTCCCCAATGCCAATACCAATGCCAATTGTAATCTGCCAGGATATCGATAAACTCCTTACGAGGGGCAGGTCCCTGGAATAGTTCCCAATCAAGCCAATCGGGCACAGGTGTTTTCTTTGCTTGCGGAACCCGCCCTCGCTGATTGTTGTAAAATGCCACGGCTAAATAAGGGTCGCCCAAGATTCCTTCGTGAATCTCCTTGATGAGAATCTGGGATTCACGAGCCGAACGCTGCTGAGCACCCATCTGGACTACTAGGCCAGTTGCTCCTTGCCAGGCAGTAAGTAATTCGTTCTCTAGCGGGTTGTGACTACACGGTTTCTCTACGTATACATGCTTTCCCGCCTGCATAGTCAAAATTGCACCTGGGGCATGCCAGTGGTCTGGAGTAGCATGAAATACTGCATCAATTCCTTCCTGATCCAGAATTCTCCGGAGATCTTTCTCGGCTTTAGGTGCCTTATCCATCGCTTCTTTAACGGTGCCAACAGCTTTTTCCTGCCGTCGGGAATCTACATCACAGACGTAGACAATTTCAACATTTTCGGCAGCAGACAGCCCACCGAGCAGGCCTGGAAATCTACGATTACATCCTACCATGGCCACCCGGACCCTGTCGTTGGCCCCTAGAATACGCCGATAGGAAGCCGCTGTGCTCCACGGACTCACGGTCATAGCAGCTGCCCCAGCTATAGAATGATGAATAAAGGTTCTTCTTTTCATTGTCTGGATTGGTTATTTGTGCGCTAGTCTTCTCCAATTAAAACGGTTTGACCGCCCTTAATCCCTTAAAAAATCAACGAATAGATGATTCAATTGCCTTTGAATTTGAGTAATAAAGCTAAGTCAAACTTCTATTTTTATTCAGCATCTATCCCAGGTTGGACTTTATCCGTACCCTTCGATTGGTTTTATCAGAGCGGGACTCTTTCGATATTGATACAACGAATGGAATTTATCTTTTACTGGAAGCCATCTCAAAAATGCTTTTGATGCCGAAAATGAAGGACTTTGGTACCAGATGAGGCGCAAAAACGGGGCCTAGCCGTAGCTAAGTGACGCTTTTTGCAACGAAATATGGTGCCAAAAGACACATTTGCAGGCCAAAGGGTATTATTGAGATGGCTTCTAAGTACAAACCTGAAAATTATGCAGCATAAGCCCCGATAATTGAAAGGGTTTT
>CAZXLD010000088.1:0-8819 GCA_964641965.1 uncultured Saprospiraceae bacterium
TGTACTGGCAAGCGAACTTAGGGTTGATCATTTCTTCTTTGTGTACTTGGCGGCTTCTTTGCACACTTGGCGGTGAATAAGGAACTCTTCCCATATAAACCGCGAAGAACCCCACGAAGGCGCTAAGGGCGCAAAGAGTTTAGTGATAAATGGACTTTTCCACAAGATGGATTGTCGGTACACTTGTGTTTTAGCACATTGGCCCAATACCCAACAAAAAAAGCTTGCCAACAATCTGCTGACAAGCTTTTCGGTATTCACTGTTGTGGAGGTAGAGGGATTCGAACCCACGGCCTCTTGCATGCCATGCAAGCGCTCTAGCCAACTGAGCTATACCCCCGGTAATGTGATAATGAGGCAATATCAAAATCTGCAAATACCGCTTTATTTGGAAGATTCTTTTATCTCCTTGTACTCGATGTCAGCGATCAAAAAAGCCGCTAGGGGCGGTAATTTCAAGTTGATGATTTTCAATTTTCAAAATAGGAGTTGAATGACCAACTCAACACTTAAACCCTCAACCCTGGTAACAATTCCCCACCGGGAGCGCAAAGATAAATCCTTTTTGGATTTTATCATGTACAGATGCGAAAATAGTGAAGCACTCTAGGGTTGCGGCAATCCTGTCAAAACTCAAAATCCATTGAATTCATTCTCTGTATTTAATACATTTGAATTGTCGCTATCAGCATTCCTAGCTAACAATTATTCCCATCAACTTTTTGCGATTTTCCCCCTTGCCTTTGCCGGCCAGACAGGCTTTCCCTGTCTACGGATCGCAGCCTAGCTTTTATTGAACTCCAAAAAACCAAACAATGAGAAAACTGATGTTGACGATGGGCGTCATGTCCATGCTGGTGGTGACTTCCTGCTCGACCTACAACAAGTACGGGGCTCCCAAAAAAGATTCCCGTAAGAAAGTGTCCTGCAAAGGAGTCAAACACAAAGAATTTGGCAAGGTATATTAAATACCAACCCCAATTTGAGGTCCGGTTTAACCACCGGGCTTTTTTTTGCTCCATACCGACCCAAGCGTTCCTTTGATTTAGCATGGATTACCTTTAGCACCGCTCAAACCAGGTGAACCTTGTTACCTTACCCCCATGGAAAAAATAACCGAATCGCCCTCCAGGCATCGACATCTGGAACAAAAAAGTCCGGCGGAATTACTTCGGCTCATCAATCAGGAAGACCAACAAGTTCCCCTGGCCGTGGCTGCCGCCATTCCCCAAATAGAACCTTTGATCCAGGCGATCGCAACGAAAATGGAACAAGGTGGGCGATTGTTTTACCTGGGTGCCGGCACCAGCGGCCGCCTGGGTATTGTGGATGCCTCAGAATGCCCCCCAACCTTTGGCGTACCGCACGACTGGGTAGTTGGCTTGATTGCAGGCGGCGATGGCGCAATCCGCAAAGCGGTTGAATTTGCAGAAGATGACCCGGAAGGCGGATGGAAAGACTTGCAATCCTGGTTGGTCAGTCCGGATGATGTGGTCATCGGCCTGGCTGCATCCGGTACCACCCCCTATGTGGTAGGTGCCCTCAGTCGGTGTCAGCAAGCCGGCATCCCCACGGGTTGTATCACCTGTAATCCAGATACCCCCCTGGCGAAGGTCTCCGACTACCCTATTGAGGTAATCGTTGGACCTGAATTCGTAACCGGCAGTACCAGGATGAAAGCCGGGACCGCACAAAAGCTGGTACTCAATATGATCAGCACCTCGGTAATGATCCGGCTCGGACGGGTACTCGACAACCGCATGGTAGACATGCAACTCAGCAACCAAAAGTTGGTCGAACGAGGCACCCACATGCTAATGGAAGGCTTGGGCCTGAACTACGATACCGCCAAAGCCCTGCTGCTGGAAAAAGGTAGCGTACGCAAAGCGTTGGGCGGACGGTGAACGGTGAACGGTAGACGGTGAACGGTGAACGGTGAACGGTAGACGGTGGACGGTAGACGGTAGACGGTGGACGGTGGACGGGAAATTAAACAATCTCCAATCCTTATCCCTACGCCACTTCCTCCCCGCGCGCGCCTTCCCATAAGGCAAACCAGTCCGATCGATCCAACTGGATGCGAGTAGCCTGCGCAGCAGCTGCCAATCGATGGACTTTGGCAGTACCCAACACCGGTAGAATACCTGCCGGATGGCGCATCAACCAGGCCAATAGAACCTGATCGGTACTGGCCTCGTACTTGGTGGACAACCGATCGATTACCTTCCAAAGCTCGCGATTAGTCTCTTTTCCTTCGGCACTAAATAGAGCGCCACCTCCAATTGGCGACCAGGCCATGGGCCGTATGCTGTGTCCCATCCAATGTTCGATTTCGCCATCCAAGAACGCATCGGAATGCAATAGGGAAAGTTGGATTTGATTGGTGCACAAAGGGATATAGCTATTCAGCAGGTCAAATTGCTGCGGTAAAAAATTGGATACGCCAACATGGAGTACCTTTCCCGCTTGCTGTAATTGAGTAAATGCCTCCGCCACTTCTTCCGGTTCCAGCAAGGGGTCGGGCCGGTGAATCAGTAACAGATCAATCCGGTCTGTCTTCAGGTTGCTCAACGATTGCTCTACCGACTGGACAATGTAAGACTTGGAGGTATCGTAGGATTTCAATCGATTCTCAGGCCGGTTCGGGGTGACCAATCGAATACCACATTTCGTAACCAGCTGCATCTGATCTCGCAAATGTGGTGCAGCTGCCAGGGCCTTCCCGAAATCCGCCTCTGTCGTGTAATGGCCGTAGATATCTGCATGATCAAAAGTGGTGATCCCAAGCCCGAGACATTCTTCTATTAATCCCTGAATGGCATGGGTATCCAGTTTATGCCCCCAGACACCCCAGGTCATTACCCCACTCACTATTCGCGATAGAACCGGACCGTTTTCAGCAAGTTGAACACTTGGAATCATAGATGTTGACGTTTTAAAAGGATTTTACCATAAAGGCATGGCAATACTTGAAGCCGGAAAACGATATCCTATTTTCCCTTTATCCAGTATCGGGCCAATGGCCCTAGCATCCAGGACAGGTCTTTATTAAATAGGAACCTAATCCATCAATCCCCTTTCCAATAAGCCGCATAATCCTGAGCAAACTGCTCAAACCGAATCGGAGCTCGCCCCAGAACCGCTCGAATGTCCGGACTCGTTTCTTCCTCCTTGCCATCCGTTACAAACCGGTATAGGTAGATGGTGAGTTCAATTTCATCGTCAGACCATCCCCATTCCACTTTAGCTAATTCCGCAAATGCTTCTTCAGAAACAGCTTCATATCGAATCTTCAACCCACTCGCTCTACTGATCAACCGCGCGACGGCCTTATGATCCAGCGCCTCCTCACTGGTTAAGTCTAAGGTACGACCATGGAGCACTCCATTTTCCAATAGCTCTGCCGCAACGGCCCCAATATCCCGGACATCAACAAAAGCCGTTCGAGCGTCTCCTACCGGCAGCGCAATCCGATTGCCCAACGGAACAGGATCGAGATAATCCACGAAATTCTGCATAAACCAGCCTGGCCGAAGTAGGGTCCATTTAAATGAGCCGGCTTTAACCAATTCCTCCACCTCGTGTAAGGGTCGGCCCAGTACATCTCCCGTAGTACGTCCTGAGCTAAAAACCACTTCTTTTACTCCCTGCTGTGCAGCTACATCCAAGAGATGACGAACCGAAGGAACCGGATCATGGTGTGGCGCTACAAAGAAAAAGGTGTCTAGTCCATTCATAAAGGTTTTCATGGACGCCACATCCGCAAAATCAAAACGGCGCCATTCCAGGGAGTCCGCTCTGGATTCGTATTGATCCGGTGACCTGCTCCCCGCCCGCACTAGAACCTCTTTTTGTTCCAAAAGGCCTAAAATTTCTCGGCCAATAGTTCCTGTAGCACCTATTACTCCGATTTGTTTCATTACCTGCTTATCAATTCCTATGCTAGAGAATGCAATAACAATATTTATACTTTATATTCAAATAAAATTAGAGATCACCCCGGGTCTACGTCCACCTTCACCCGCACGCTACTCAGCCCCTCCAGGCTATGCAAATGATTGACAGCCTCCCAAATGGTCTTTTTAGCAAACTGCAATTTCTGGTTGTGCTGCTCTATTTTCAAAAGCACATCCAGGAGAAAATAGCCTCGAATTCGGGAAATATAGGGTACGGAGGGGCCAATTACCCACGCCCCTAGCCGGTCTTTCAGAAACCGGGCAAACTCTTGCATGCCCTTTTCGAGTACGTCGGGTTTTCGGTGTCGGAGCGTAATTCGGATCATCCGGGTAAACGGCGGATAATGGAATTCCTTGCGCTCCTGAATTTCACGCAAGAAAAAGGACTCAAAATCGTGTTGCAGCACATCTTGAATAACTAGGTGATCCGAATTGAAGGCCTGCAAAATCACTTTTCCCTGTTTTTTCTTACGCCCGGCCCGGCCACTTACCTGCGTCATGAGCTGAAAGGCTCGCTCGGAGGCCCGAAAGTCCGGGAAGCGAAGCAGTTGATCAGCACTTAATATGCCCACCAGGCCTACATTATCAAAATCCAGTCCCTTGGTCACCATCTGCGTTCCCACCAGGATATCGACCTTGCCTTCTTCAAATTCATGGATTAGGCGACTCATTGCACTGCGGCTTCGCACGGTGTCCAGATCCATTCGGGCAATTTTGGCCTCGGGCAGGAATACCTGCAATTCATCCTCCACTTTTTGGGTACCAAAACCTTTGAGTGTCAAGTCCTTGCTACCACATGCCGGACAGGTGGCTACCAGGCTTTGCTGAAAACCACAGTAATGACATTTTAGGATATTCTGGTGTTTGTGGTAGGTAAGGCTTACATCGCAGTGTATACATTCGGAATGCCAGTCGCAGGTCTCACAGCGTAGTGTAGGTGCGTATCCCCTCCTATTTTGAAATAAAATAGCTTGCTCATTGCGCTCTAGCACCTGGCGAAGTTCTTCCAACAGAATAGAAGTGAAGTGCGACTTCAGGGTTTGCTGTTGCATTTCCTTTTTGGCATCGGCTACTACCACTTCGGGCAGGGAAAGTCCTCCGTATCGCTCCTTTAATCGAACCAACCCAAACTTTTGCTTACGGCAATTGTGATACGCTTCCACCGAAGGCGTGGCAGATCCCAGCACGACCTTGGCTCCATGTTGGTGGGCCAATACGATAGCTGCATCCCGGCCGTGGTACCTTGGATTCGGATCCTGCTGCTTGTAGGATGGGTCATGCTCTTCATCCACGACCACCAACCGAAGCTTCTGGAAAGGCAAAAACAACGCGGAGCGCGGACCCACAATCACCGGTTTACCTTCTATGGCAGCTCGCCAGACCTCTACTCGTTCGTTGGCCCCGATCCGGGAATGGTATACCGTGACCTCGTCGCCAAATACACGCTGTAACCGCTGAATCAACTGTGTAGTCAATGCGATTTCCGGCAGCAGGTACAGCGCCTGCTCATTCCGGTTGATGGTTTCCCGAATCAGATCCATGTACAGGCGGGTCTTCCCGCTACCCGTTACTCCGTGCAATAGGACCACCCGCTTCTCATTCAACTGAGCCTTCATTTCTTCCAGGGCTTGTGCTTGTGCTTCGGAAAGATCCCCCAAATCGCTTTTATCGTCATCAAAAGGGGACAAGCGGCTCACATCCCGTTCATACACCTCAATCACCCCTTTCTTTACCATCCCGTGGATCACCTGGCTGTCCACTTTTGCCATTTTGTACACGTCCTGCTTCCGCACATATTCCTGTTTCTTGGACAATTGCACATAAGCCAGGAGAGCTTCTACCTGCCGATTGGACCTACTGAGTTTTTCAAAAGCCTCATCCAGCCGCCTGGGTTCAGTAGCATATGGCTCCTGCAATCGAAGGCAAGCAACCCGTTTAACCTGGTATTTACCTTTCAGGTCTTCTTTGAGATACAGGATACGCTTATCGATCAGTTGGCGAATGACCGGATACACTGTTTTGCGGTTCAGGATCTGGCGTACATCCTCCAGGGTCAGTTCGGATTGGATGGTCAGTGCCTCGGCAATCAGGAACTCACGGTCATCCAGGCCTTCCAAACTGCCATCGTACAGCGGGTTGAGGCACACTATGGTTTCACTGGTCAATTTTAGATGCGCCGGCAGTGCAGCGTGCAGCACCTCACCGATGGTGCAGCAATAATAATCGGCTAACCATTTCCAAAACTGATATTGAGCAGGCAAAACAACCGGACTCGTATCGATGACCGAAATGATGGGTTTGGGATGATTCCCATCGGGAGCCTGGTTGTGTACGGCCACTACAATGCCGGAATAGATTTTGGAACGGCCAAACTGAACCTCTACCCGAACACCAAACTTGATCTGATCCGTCCACTCTTCTGAAACCGCGTAGGTATAAGGTTTGGGCAGCGCCAACGGCAACAGGACATCCACGAAGGTCGTGAGATTGGCAGCGAGTAATGGAGTGGGTTTTGAGTCCAAAATCAAGAATTTTGCAAACTAAATCGGATTCGAAATCATTACAACATAATACATTTTGTTTTGAAAATGGATTTGCAAGGGGGTAGGTTTTTCCATTTTTTTGTTTTAAATTCTCATATAAAGCCCCCCACAACAATTTGTAGCCAAAGCAAACATTCTCCCAATGACCATAATGCCGACTTCAACTGCTACTGCACTAGCAGTGTCCTACCGTGCCATCCGACAACAAACCTCTCGATTGTGTGAACCGCTCAGACCTGAAGACCACGTGGTGCAACCCATCATAGATGTCAGTCCGCCCAAATGGCATCTAGGCCATACCACCTGGTTTTTTGAGACCCTTGTTCTGGAAAAGTACCTTCCTGCATACAAGGCCTTTGATCCATCCCTGCATTACATTTTCAATAGTTATTACGAAAGCCAGGGCCCGCGCATTTTGCGAAGCAACCGAGGCAATCTGACCCGTCCAACCGTAGAGGAAGTCCTCGCTTATCGGACGTATGTAGATCAGTATATGGATCAACTGCTAGATCAAGACACTTTACCCGAAGCGGCAAGAGAACTGGTCATTTTAGGCCTAAACCACGAGCAACAGCACCAGGAGTTGTTGCTCACCGACCTCAAATATATTCTTGGCACAAATCCATTGTTTCCAATCTATAAGAGGACACATAACAGTCCGGAAACCCGGGCCAGGGCCCTCAATTGGCTGGCTGTGCCTGAGGGTGTGTATGAAATGGGGTACGATGGAAATGCGTTTTGCTACGACAATGAAGAATCACCCCATAAAGTATTCCTGCAAGCTTTTGAAATCATGGACCGACTGGTGACGGCGGGCGAATATCTGGAATTTATGGAAAGCGGTGGGTATGACCAATATCAGTGGTGGTTAAGTGAAGGGTGGGAATGGGTCAACTCCAGGGAAGAAAAAGCACCTCTGTACTGGTATAAAAAGGGGGATATCTGGTTTCAATATACACTGAACGGTTTAAAGCCTGTAAATCCGGACCTTCCCATTACGCACATCAATTATTTTGAAGCAGATGCTTTTGCTCGATGGAAAGGGTTGCGTCTGCCAACCGAACAGGAATGGGAAATAGCCTGTAAAACCTATGCTCCGCAATTACCTGCCAATGCCAACATGGTTGACCAGGGTATTTTGCATCCCTCCGTCTGTACTGACACTCTTGATTTTCAATTTTGGGGTCATGCCTGGGAATGGACCGGAAGCGCTTATTTGCCTTATCCGGGCTTCCCTCGTCTGGAAGGAGCACTAGGGGAATACAATGGCAAATTTATGATCAACCAAATGGTTCTACGGGGTGGTTCCTGTGCTACTCCTGCATCTCACATTCGGTTGACTTACCGCAATTTCTTCCATACCGACAAGCAATGGCAGTTTACCGGTATCCGCCTTGTCCGATAAGACAGTTCTGAGTTTTGAGTTATGAATTATTTGATCAACTCAAAACCAATAACTCATAATTCAAAACTTTAACTGTGGAAACTACCACCCAAAAAATCACCGCCTTTGCCCAGGATGTGCTTGAAGGCCTGAGCAGTACACCCAAAAGACTGTCCTCTCGATTCTTTTATGATGCCAAGGGAGACGAACTATTCCAGCAGATCATGCGCATGCCGGAATACTACCTAACCCGGTGTGAATTTGAGATTCTGGAAAGCTCGAAAGAGTCCATCCTCGACACCTTCCATGGAGAACCCTTCGATATTGTGGAACTGGGCGCCGGCGACGGCTATAAAACCAAAGTCTTGCTGAGGTACTTGATGGAGAAAAAAGCTGCCTTTCAATACCTGCCTGTGGATATCTCCCAAAACATCCTGGATGAATTGGAAGCGGATCTCCGAAAGGACCTTCCCAAGATGGATATAGAATGCTTGCAAGGGGATTATTTTGAGGTATTGAAAGAACTGTCGGTCCGCCACCATGTGCGGAAACTGGTCCTCTACCTGGGCTCCACCATAGGCAACCTGGGCCCGGAGCGGGAGAAAAAATTCCTGCAGAAGGTCCACGACCACATGAACCCGGGCGACTTGCTGCTGATCGGTTTTGACCTGAAGAAAAATCCGGAAGTCATCCTGGCCGCCTACAACGATCCGGCGGGCATCACCTCCGCCTTTAACCTCAACCTGCTGACCCGCATCAACCGGGAACTGGACGCCAATTTCGATGTTGAAAAAGGCTTCAAGCACTGGGAAACCTACAACCCGGTGACCGGAGCGACCAAAAGCTACCTGGTCAGTCAAAAAGAACAAGACGTTTACGTAGGTGCACTCGATAAGACCTTCTCTTTCCTGGCCTGGGAAGCCATCGACGTGGAAC
>CAZXLD010000088.1:8919-9186 GCA_964641965.1 uncultured Saprospiraceae bacterium
TGGATTCGCTCTGGGAGCGGGTGTAGCGGCGATCTTTAGTCGCCGCGAGCCTACATTGGTGCACTCGATAAGACCTTCTCTTTCCTGGCCTGGGAAGCCATCGACGTGGAACTATCCCAAAAATTTCACATCCAGCAGATTGAAGAAATGGCCGAAGCCACGGGTTTCCAGGTAGAGACCCACTACTTCGACGGCCGGAAGTATTTTGTGGATTCGCTCTGGGAGCGGGTGTAGCGGCGATCTTTAGTCGCCGCGAGCCTACACACC
>CAZXLD010000089.1:0-9117 GCA_964641965.1 uncultured Saprospiraceae bacterium
CAGATGGTGTACGTCCCTGATATAGGTTGTCCGTCTACCGTGCATCGTCCACCGTCTACCGTCTACCGTCCACCGTCTACCGTCTACCGTCCACCGTCTACCGTGCACCGTCTACCGTGCACCATCCATCGCGCAGCGCGTATTCAAAACATTTAACCAATACTTACAGATTTAAATACATTATTCAAACCAGCCATTGATAAATCCCTTTTTACGTGTCGATTGCAAGCTCCTTATAAAATAAGCTGCTATATTTAAGCAAACTTAAAGCCTCTATATGCGTCTGCTGCTGCTTGCGGGCTGCTTACTTGCCCTGACAACCTTACAACTCCAGGCTCAAACCCAAAGAGGAGCCCATTTAGTAGGAGGTCAATTTCAATTAGACAATCTGTTTCGGGAAGGCAACAACTTGTTTACCATTGGCCTGTCTCCAAACTATGGTTTTTTCGTAGCCCGGGATTTACTGATCGGGGCCCGGGTAGATCTCCAATATATCCGTTCTGGTGATACGGACCTGCTGAGCTTTGCCGGACTTCCCATTGTTCGATATTACATCCCAGGCCAAAACCGGGTTCGTTTTTTTATCGGGGCTGCCGTGGGTGGAGGCGTTGTCAGTGTAGAGGGGGATTCTGCAGGTTTGTTTGAATGGGACTTGGGGCCAGGGGTCGACTTTTTTCTCAATCCGCATGTAGCTTTGGAGACTACCCTTTTCTATGAAGGGATACAGCGCGAAGGAGGAGATTACCTTTCCAGTATTGGATTTCGGGTAGGTTTTCAAATCTTCATTTTTAAATCAGGAGATGAATGAAATTAGCCATTTCCTTGGCCCTGGCATTATTTTGTACAGCCTGTTTTGACAACACCTGTTGCTACGGACCCCCGGCCATTTTCGATGTGTATACCTATCCGGGTGGACAAGGGACCACATTTGTGGAAGGCGCTGTTGAGGTGATCGTAAATCCCGATGGATTTTATGTGCCCGGCCAATTCTACGATATTAGGCTAGTTGGCTTTGGCACAGTTCCACTACCGCCGGGACCAAATCAACGGGTGTTATACCGGTTTTTACGACCAGGCACTTATCGGTTAATCTGTTTTGTAAGTTGTTATGACTTCTACGACCCCTTTTGCTTTAGCAATCGGTACGAAATTATTATTGACGTTTTCCCGGATAGGACCACCCGGGTAGACTTCCGGCCTTAACCCCCTTTGGCAGGATTGATAAAGATCAATATTTTTTAAGCATTTCGATGTTGGCCCCAATTCTGATTTTATTTTATCTTTTTGCTGTATCTATATTTAGAGGGACTTTAGATCGAACTTGCAGGAAGAAGCCTTTTTAGGTATGCGTACTCAATTCTGAATCAAAATCAATTGAGTCTCTCTTAAAAAGTGTATTCTAACTTTTCTATTCAATCCAGATCCATACCATCGGGTTGGATAGCAAGGCACAAAGATGCCTCCTCCTACAAGGCAATCTGATGTCCTAATCAGCACCGTATCCCAACCGATTGTTATTCTATCAATGATGAAAACAGAATTACAATATGCACATTAGCTTCAACAGAGCGATGGTAGCACTTGACCTTAGCTCCATGGATAAAGAGCTCATTCGGTATGTTTCCGAAAGTTATTCTCGGTTGGGAATAGAGGAAGTCTACTTTGTTCACATCATGCCAGATTTTGCTGCCCCAGGTAAGGAGGACCCCAGATTCAAAAAACTCTTTAACCCGGAAGAGCCTCTGGATGAAATGGTTCGAAAGCGGATTAAAACCCAGATCGAAGAAATCCTGGATAACCAGGATGACTTCAAATGGACAATCGAAGTAATAGAAGGAAAACCCTACCAAAAATTAATGCATTGGCTGGAGGTGAAAAAGATCGATTTGTTACTGTTAGGCAAAAAGCCAACCTCTGAAGGCAGTGGTATTACGGCTAAAAGAGTTGCTAGACATGCCGATTGCCATGTACTGCTAACTGCACCTCGGGCTCGAGGACATTGGCGCACCCTTCTGGTACCCATTGATTTTTCTTCGTATTCGGAAAAATCGATGGCCTTTGCACTGGAAGCGCGCAAAGCAGACCCTGATTTAATCGTAAACGGGCTATATGTCATTGAAATGCCAATGGAGGATTACTACTACTCTTCCAATTCTTATTCAGGCTACCGCCCCGTCCTTCGAGAGTCGGCTGAAGAAGCCTACCGCGTTTTTGTAGAGAAACATAAGTTTCCTAAAGAAAACATAGAGATGGAATTCTTGGAAAATGAGTACGGAAATATTTCCGGACATATTTCATCCTACGCCAAAGAGCATACCCCAGATTTGATCGTAATAGGAGCACAAGGACATTCTGCAATTGACAGATTCCTGTTTGGAAGCGTAACTGAAAAATTGGTTGAAAAAATCCAAAGTTTATCTATGCTCCTCATCCGTTAACCTCCCAAATCCAAGCGTATGATAGCCACGTTTGAGCAGTATTACGACGAATTGAAAAAAGCATTTCACAAGCTTTTCTATGAAATGCTTTACGACTGTCAGCCTGAAACGATCCATCAATTCCGGTTAAACCTGAAGCGGCAATTGGGATTCTTTAGGCTCCTGGAAATCCTACAACCCGATTTCCAGGCAGATGAGTCGTTTAGCGGCTTTTCATCCCTTTATAAAATGGCGGGGAAGGTGAGAGATGTTCAGGTTGAGAAATCTGTGGTTTTGCAAGACGAAAAAGAATTGTTGATGAAGAAATCTTTTTCTAAATGGTTAACGGACAAGGAAATCTACTTCCAACAAGAGCTTAGGCAAATGGGAGCTCTTGCCTCGCTTGCTCCGATCCATACCGTAGAAGTCGAAGTGTCTGAACGACTGCGTAAAATGACCCCGGAATTGCTGGAACACAAGCTCCCTGCCTATTTTAAGCATAGGATTAGCTCTCTTAAACGACAGTTAAAAAAACAAAAGCGGATTTCCCTGCACGACCTCCGAAGAGGGGTCAAGGAATTGTATTACAACCTTCAATTGCTGCAGCGACTATCGGGGAAGAAGGCGCTTCCCAAGCCGACATTAAACGCTCTAGACCGATGGCAGGAACTGCTTGGTCGGTGGCATGATTACGATTTTATTCTAAGCCGCATTCGCACAAAAAAAGAGCCCTGCCCTGGTGTGGTGCGCAAACAATACCAGACCAGGCTTTCCTTTTTTGTAAAGGAAATAAGTCGGCAAAGCCCCCGTTTGGCAAAGCTTTTAGACCAAATACAACGGGACTTAAAGGACTTTTGGCCTAATTTGACAGTTGTCCAGGAATCCGGTCGAATCGTGGACTTAAAAGGTTCATTTCAGCAAAAGAATATGCGAGAGGGTTATCTTTAGGCCACCATGGATTTCATTGATTATTATCAAGTATTGGGCGTTGCCAAAACTGCTTCCGAAGAGGAAATCAAAAAAGCCTATCGCAAATTGGCTAGAAAGCATCATCCGGATGTCAACCCGGGCGATTCACAGGCAGAGCAAAAATTCAAACAGCTCAATGAAGCCCACGAAGTGTTGAGTGATCCGGAGAAGCGCAAAAAATATGACCAATACGGTAAGGATTGGGAACATGCAGAGGCCTTTGAGGAAGCTAAAAAAAGGCAACAGCAAAGTGGAGGTGGGGGACAGTATGGCGGTTTTACGTATTCCGGCGATGCTGATTTTTCCGACTTTTTCCGGGAATATTTTGGATCGGGTGATCCGTTTACCAGCCGGGGAGGTGGTTTTCGTGAACGGTCGTATCGTTCGTTTAAAGGTCAGAATTACGAGGCTGAGTTACATCTTTCTCTGTTGGATGTACTGGAAGATCGTCAGCAGGTGCTCACCGTCAATGGAAAAAATATCCGACTCACTATCCCAGCAGGTGTTAAAGACAAGCAGACGATTCGGATAAAAGGTCAGGGAGGGCCTGGACTGGAAGGCGGGCCTTCTGGGGATTTGTTGCTCACCTTTCGTATTTCTGAGCCGACAGGTATTCAAAGACAAGGGGACGACCTGTATATTGACCAGGAAATTGACCTGTTTACGGCTATTCTAGGTGGTTCGATAGAAGTCAACACCCTACAGGGTAAAGTGAAGATGAAAATACCAGCCGGGACCTCAGGTGGCAGAACCCTTCGCTTAAAAGGAAAAGGTATGCCCGTTTACAAGCAGAAAGATACCTTCGGCAATCTGTACTTGAATTTGACTGTAAAGATTCCTACTGATATCTCAGACGCAGAAAAAAAATTGGTTCAGGAATGGGCTGATCTAAGAAATAAACGTTAATTCTCATTGACCCATGGCAGAAATTACCTACATCACCATCAAGAAGTTTTGTGAATTTCACGAAGTAGAATATCGATGGTTACAGGAAATTATTGAACACGGGCTTTTCACACCATTTCATCAGGACGGACAAGCGTATATTCCTGAAGAAGACCTTTCCCGACTTGAAACCATGTTGAGACTTCGGGTTCAGTTGGATATTAATCCCGCAGGCATTGAAACTATCATGCATATGCGAAGTACGATTCAGCAGCTTCAAATCAGGTTAAGGGAACTAGAAGCCCAACTCAAATGACACCCCCTGACAAGCACTATTCTACCTAAATGACAAATCAATCAAGTTCGCCTTCCTCCTTGCTGGTTTTAATTTCCGGCTTGCCCGGCTCCGGAAAAACTACTTTTGCGCAAGCCTTGGCCGAAAGGCTTCATGCAGAACACGTAAATACAGATATCATCCGCCATCAAACTGGCTTGCTTGGCAAATATGACCTTCCTACCAAACACAAGATTTATTTTGTGCTGCACGAACGGACCCGAAAAGGACTTCAAGAGGGAAAGGTCGTATTGGTGGATGCCACCTTTTACAAGGGCGAACTTCGATCTCCTTTTTATCAAATGGCTCGTGAGCTGAATTGCCCGGTTAAATTGATCCACCTGGAAGCCGATGAAAAAGCCATTGAGCTCCGTATGCAAAAGGAAAGAGCTTATTCAGAGGCTGACTTTGACGTGTATACCAAAATACGAGCCCAGTACGAGCCCATTCAAGAGCCTTACCTCCAACTACAAACCGATCAATTAGGTCTGAAGGTGATGGTCGAGGAAGCGGTCGAATACCTTAATGTGCTCGTATGACACGGACACAGGTCCAACTTATGCTGGATAAGGGAAGCCTACCGGGGCAAGGTCAGGATCCTAAACTGTTGGAAACACATATTTCCTGGGTCCTCTTGAGCGGATCCTATGCCATCAAGATTAAACGTCCAGTCCACTTTTCCTTTCTTGATTTTTCAACCATCGAAGCTCGAAAAAAGTATCTCGATGAGGAATTAAGGCTCAACCGCCGCTTAGCTCCCTCTATTTATTTGGAAATTTTACCCATATGGAAGCTTCCTTCCGGCACATTTGTAATCCAAAAAGAAGCACCAATTGAAGGCCATCTTGAAGATCATTGCCTCTTGATGCAACGGCTCGATAGCCATCGGCAGATGGATGTGCTGCTAAACAATGGGCAAGTAACACCTACTCAGATTCAGCAATTAGCCGAGGCAATGGCAAAATTCCACCAAAAGGCAATCCCCATCTTTCAAGGAAACCAGGCACAAAGACAATACGATCTGTATCAAGACCTGGCTGGAGTGATTCCCAAGATCCGTTCTTTTGCCGGACAGGAAGTTGGGCAGGCACTAGATAAATCTATTCCTTTTGTTAAGGAGTTTCTGGATCGGCGAGCAGATCGTCTCGCTGAGCGAGAGGCAAAAGGCTGGGTGATTGATGGGCATGGCGACTTACATGCCGGCAATATTTTTCTCTTAGAAGAACCCGTTATTTTCGACTGTATTGAGTTCAATCCAGAAATGCGCCATCTGGATATACTCAGCGAACTCGGTTTTTTCCTGATGGATCTGGATTACCACGAGTATTCACAGTTGGGCCAACTCTTCTTAACTACCTATCAAGCGCACCTCCCGGTTATTGAAACTAAAGCAGATGAGGAACTTTTATTGTATTTTAAAATGTATCGAGCTAATGTAAGATTGAAGGTGGGTGCTTTACGGTGGGAATCATCCAAGGCAAATCCGTCCCTAACAGAACAGCTCCTTCGTTTTTCCACGCTACTAATCACTTACCTGAACAGACTAAAGGAGGAAGCCAACTAAAAAGAGCACCCTTTCGGATGCTCCCAACAGCATATTCCCTTTAAAAATCACCTGAAAGAAATGGTCGCTCATGCGAGCCATCTTTCAGTCCTAAATTTAGATCACCAGGCTTTTGATCGCATTGATTTTTATCATACAACGCTCCAATTAAAATCAACTGGAGTTAAGCTTTAAATGAAGATTATTGATTGAATCCATATCGCACTGTTTGCCCAATTTTCAATTGACACAACAACCATTCAAACTACAAAGCAACCGTGACAATACTACTTCCTACTGATTTTAGTGCAACTGCTCAGAATGCATACGGCTTTGCCCTTTCTCTAGCCCACAAACTTGGGTGGACACTTGAAATTCTGCATGTGGCCTATCCGGAATATGCCCCTATGGACCTCCCGGTAGTTTCGGCTAGTGACACCAAAAATAAGGTTCAGTTAGCCAGAACAGCTCTGGATGCATTTGTTAGCCTGGGTCGCGCCAAGCTAAATCTGGAGCAAGGCATCACCCATTCTTCTGAAGTACAAATTGAAGTAGAAGTAGGTAATCCTGCGCCGACCATCCTGCGCATTGCCCGACGAGATGAAGTAGATTTGATAGTCATGGGTACCAAAGGACAACATTCTCTAATCGAAAAAACATTTGGCAGTGTGACCACCGAAGTCCTTTCCAAAGCCGAGTGTCCGGTCATGGTAATACCGGAAGAAGCTGCCTTTCAGGATTTCAAGCAGATAGCAGTTGCAACCGACCTTCGATCTGAAGAGTTTGAACCCTTGATCTCCGTGATTGAATTATTAGCTCCATTGAAGGCAAAGTTCAAGCTCGTGCACATTCACGACCCCCAACAAGGGGTAACCCACGAAGAAAGCGCCCTTCAGCGCTTGCAAACCTTATTTTCCAATTACGGGTATGAAAGCCCTGCCATTCTAAAGATCGGTCCGGAGAGCGTAGTGGAAGCGCTTGAAGATTTTGCGGAAAATTATTCAATTGATATGCTGATCATGTTGAATCAGCAGCGCAATTTATGGGAGCGCCTCTTTTACAGAAGTAAGACGCGACAGATGGTTTTCCAAACGAAAATCCCTTTATTTATCTACCCGGCCTGATTATTGCTGGAAGACCATCTATGAATCGTTCAATAATTTTATACATCGCCACCAGTATGGATGGATACATCGCCCGTTCGGATGGTGATGTCGATTGGCTGGACACCCCTGCTATAGCCCCTCCCGAAGGAGAAGATTTTGGGTATGCCAAGTTCTATGAATCCATTGATACCACACTGATGGGTTCCAAAACCTTTGAATTTGTTGACCAATTTGAAGGGCCGTTCCCGTATCCGGAGAAGAAAAACTACGTATTTAGCCAGTCCGAACGCCAACCCAATGAATGGGTTGAATTTGTATCCAGAGATCCGGTGGCTTTCATGCAAGACCTTCGTCGGCAAAAAGGCTTATCAATTTGGCTAGTAGGAGGAGGCCTTTTAAACACCTTTTTTTTGAAAAATGGCCTGATCGACCGGATTATCTTAACTAAGGCCCCAATAATTTTAGGAAGTGGAATTCCGCTATTCAATTTTGGGAACTTTAGCCAACTTCTGGAACTGACCCAAACTCAAATTTTCGATAAGGGTTGGGTGCAGTTAACGTATGATCTAAAACCAAGAAGTTAATGTATCCGTCTCGGTCCCCTATCATGCCCATCCTGTTTCATCCTGTTGTACTCGAACACAAAACCGGGTTACATCCGGAGAACCCTAAACGCCTCCTTGCTTTTCAGGAAATGGAGCCGAGTGAGTTGTATAATGGACGGGAATATTTATCCCTTGTCCATACCCCAACCTATTTGGAATATGTCGAAGCAACTTGCAGCGTCGGCGGACATGTAAGTCCGGAAACCATAGTTTCTCCAGGATCCTTCAAAGCTGCATCCTATGCCGTTGGCGCTTCCATAGCCGCCGCCAGGCAGGGTGGCTTTGCACTCATTCGCCCCCCAGGTCACCATGCCTATGCAGATCGGGGTACCGGGTTTTGTTTGTTTAACAATGTAGCCATCGCAGCCAAGTATCTGGCTCAACAAGGTAAGCGCGTGCTCATTCTCGATTTTGACGGTCATCTTGGTGATGGGACTTCTCATATTTTTTACGGAGATGACCAGGTTTTATTTTGGTCTTTACATCAATATCCAGCCTTCCCCGGTCATGGATTTGTCGATGAAATTGGAGAAGGAAAAGGGAAAGGATTCACCATCAACGTACCACTTCCGCCTGGAAGTGCAGACGATATTTTTCTAAAAGCGATTGAAGAATATCTTCCGATTGCCTTGGAATTCAAACCTGATGTTGTAGCCCTATCTGCAGGGTTTGATGCTCATCAATACGACCTTTTATTGGATCTTCGTCTGAGCACTGATGGTTTTTATCAATTAGGCAAACTCCTGCGATCCAATTTTTCTTCCATGTTTGCGTGCCTGGAAGGGGGCTATCATGTGGAGGAAATGAAGAAATGCCTGGAGGCCTTTTTGGCCGGTATACAAGGGGAAGAAAATCCAGCACCGGAGGAGCCGACTTTATCCGGTTTACGAGTCTGGGAAACCTTTGAGATCAATTTGTATGCTGGCCTGGCTCGATTAAGACCCTATTGGGAAGTGTAGAAATCACCTCTTTCTTTAGCTTGCCAATATTCTATCCCATGAATACCTCCTACTTTGAATTCAAGTACTATTTCTAACCCGGAAAATTCACTGAATTTTCCGCCCAAAGGGCTGACGAATTGCAAAATTATGAAAATCATATAATTATGTGTGGGTCAGTCCATTTCTTACTGTATTTGTCTGTACCCAAATTTGGGTAACCAAAATTTGGCAATTGTCAGGGTCTTTAGTGCTGACATCCGCAGGATCGTCAGCATAACCCTAACGTAAGTGGCTGAAAATAAGCCTGTTTTCAGCTA
>CAZXLD010000090.1:0-8539 GCA_964641965.1 uncultured Saprospiraceae bacterium
AAGTTTTGCAATTGTCAGGGCTATCAAGTCCTGACAAGGTCTCTTCGTCAGGATTTTACTACCAATATTACCAAAACTTGTTTTCCAGCATGGAAATTAGGGAAATGCCTGCAGCGGCTCCCGAAATGAAGACATTCCATTCACGGTGCTTGACTCCGATGATATTGAGAAATAGAAAGGAAAAACCTAAAATGAAAAACACGACCAATAGCTGCCCGAGTTCGATTCCTAGGTTAAAACCAAGCAAGGGTATCACAATAGAATAAGGATCCATTAAAAGGGCTTTGAAGTAGTTAGAAAAATCCATCCCATGTATAAACCCGAAGAATAAAGCCATGGCATAGTTTCGACCCATTTTTGAAGACTTATCGGATATACCTGGGCTGATTACATTGTGGAGGGCGGTAATAAATATAGTTGCCGGAATTAAAAATTTGATAATATCAGAAGGGATGGAGAAAGTGTCCAGGGAAGCAAGGGCCAAAGTCACACTGTGGCCAATCGTAAAAGCCGTAACCAATATGAGAATATTTCTCCATTGCTGAATTTGGTAGACGGCACATAACACGATGAGGAAAAGGATATGATCGTAACCCGCCAAGTTAGAAATGTGCTCAAACCCCAACTTTAGATAAAAGTTAAAAGGATGCATATCAGAAAGTTAACAGATGTGCCGGAGTTTTTTTATTTAGCATCATACTTTTAGAATTGCCATTGATATGGGCATAGACAATATTGTTTTGGTCAAAGAACAGATCAGTGAAAACGGCATTTTTAATTTCCAGGGATTTCAATGGTACCAGTTGTTTATGCTTGAAGTAGACCCACAAGGCCGTGTTATCCCCTTCTCCACTCAGGCTCTTCCGTTCAATCTTGAGGTCTACCTCCTTTCCATTAGCTTTTACATAAAAAAAGCGATTGAGATAATCCAACAACAGCTGGTTGGCTTGTGCGGACTCATTGGGTTGGCAAAAAGCCAACACTTTACTGTAGGGATCAAACACAATCGCTTCATTGACATCCGTAAGAAAGAGCTTTAAATTGATCGTCAGAAGCTGTTTGTCAGATCTGTATTCAATCTCACATAAAGACAATCTCAAGGGATGGGGGCTGGGTGGAACGCTTGATACCAACTGTCCCAAAAGCACGAAACCAAACAACAAGCTGTACATCATCTTATTATTTAGGTGTACCGACAATCCATCTTGTGGAAAAGTTCATTTATCACTAAACTCTTTGCGCCCTAAGCGCCTTCGTAGGGTTCTTCGCGGTAAATATGAGAAGTTCCCTATTCACCGCAAAGTACGTAAAGGAGCCGCCAAGTACACAAAGAAGAAATGATCAACCCTAAGTTCGCTTGCCAGTACATTTAGGATCTAAGACATTTCATCGGATTGTATTTGCTCTGCAATAGCTTGAACTTCTTTAAAAACGCGTATCAAGTTACCTCCCCAAATTTTTTGAATCTGATCTTCGGTATATCCACGTTTTACCAATTCGATCGTGATATTCATCACCTCACTGGCATCGAAAACACCTTCGATTCCACCACCTCCATCGAAATCACATCCTATACCTACGTGATCTATTCCGGCCACCTTGACGATATGATCAATGTGGTCTGCCACATGTTTAACCGTTGCAGGTGGGGCAGGGTACTTTTCATTAAGCTCCCGGAAAGCTTGCCGCATTGCCGTTCGTTCTTCTTCGGTCATCTCACCGACGGGTTTCATGCTAGCCCGTAGTGCGGCTGCAGCGGAGTCCCGTCTTGGATTAGGAGGTGCTTCCCGAAGATAATTGGCCAACATGGTAAGTTGTACCACACCTCCGTTCTTTGCCATAAGCTTCAGCATCTCGTCAGTCATGTTTCGTTTGTGATTCGTTACAGCTCGCGCGTTGGAATGGCTTGCAATAATTGGTGCTTTGGACAAGGCAATAGCATCGTAGAATACACTGTCGTTACCATGGGAAACATCTACCATGATCCCAAGGCGATTCATCTCACGAACCACCTCGGCCCCAAAAGCACTTATCCCTCCGTGTTCCGTTCCTTCGGAGTCTGTAGCTGAGTCTGCCAAGTCGTTGTTTGATGAATGTACTAGCGTAATATAGCGCACCCCTTTTTCAAAATATAGGGCAACATTGGAAAGGTCATCCCCGATGGGATACCCGTTTTCAATACCGATATAAATAGCTCGTTTACCGGCCTTTTCCAAGGTATACGCATCATCAGGATTGAGGGCGAGCCCAACGATGTCCGAATTTCTCTGGGTAGAAGCATGGATGGAATCAATCATTTGAAGGCACAGGGTTTTAGCCCGGTTATTTCCGGCATCATTCCGGATGTCTTGGGCGACAAAAGCGGCAAAAAAGATAGCGTCCAATCCGCCTTCCTTCATCCGTGGATAGTCCACCTTTGAGCCCGTTTCATTGGGGTCGTGCCGTTCGGCCATATCAAAGCCGGGCTCAATCATTCGTAATGGGGTGTCAGCATGCGTATCGAGGGTCAGAATACGATCGTGGATTTCAAGTGCCCTTTGGGTTAAATCTTCCGCTGTGGCGGTGGATTCTTCTTCGGTGACAGCTGATCCTCCCGAACAGCTGCTAATCAGTACCATAAATAGGAAAAAAATAGGATAGGTGTGACGTGATTTAGGAAACATAATTGCTGGCTTAAGGAATGCGTGTTTGTGCTATTAAATGGATGTTCAATTTGAATTAACTCGGTTTATTCATGAATGGTCATGCATAACAAAGGTAATCGACTTTACATTTATTGATCTATAGCCAAGGAAGTCAGGATTGACTCTGGAAATCGAGAGTTGTACGTGTCTCATAATCTGGCAGTTGACCTTTACACGAGGGATAAAAAAAAATTATCAACAAGTTGGCAAGAAAGACTTCACGATCCAACAGCCCTTCGAGCGGAAAATTCCCCTGAATGTATCGGGTTAAGCAAATCGGTAAAATTTGAAAATAAACACCTGTGATTAAAAAGCTGCTTTCAGAATTTGGTACACTTTCCTGCAATTGGAATTGCGCAAGTCCCAATATAGGTATTTCTATCTTCAAAAGGTGCCAACGCCTTTGGCCATGAGTGTAGCCAAAAACGGCATGATAAAAAGCAAGAGCAATTCCATGCGAATCAGCCATTTAATCTGGCTAGGAACAGTGATTAGAAGCCATCTCAAAAATGCTTTTGATGCCGAAAATTAAGGACTTTGGTGCCAGATGAGGCGCAAAAACGGAGCCTAGCCGTAGCTAAGTGACGCTTTTTGCAACGAAATATGGTGCCAAAAGGCACATTTGCAGGCCAAAGGGTATTATTGAGATGGCTTCTAGTTCTCCCTCATACCCTTTTCGATGTTGCATGAAGAATACGGTGGGATAAATGGATAACAATCCTACAACGACAAATAAGCCTATTTTAAGGTGAAAGATCCAGTTCAAGCTGTAATATTCCGCCGGTTTTCCCAGTCCAAACCAAAGCGTCATTCCTGCAGCCAGCAATACAATAGCACTTACCCCATAAATTGCATCCAGCCTGGACAGGCGGTAAATTTCCTTTCTGGTCATTTGTTCCTTAAGTAACAGGTGTTCGCCGACAATACTACTGACAATGGCAAAAATACAGGCAAAATGAACCCACTTAACGGCAACTTCCAGCAACATATACTCTTTATTTAATTTAATTTCAGAATATACCCGATTTGCTCCAGGCTTAACGAAACGGCTTGCATCAGATTCTCTTTAAGTTCATCTAGCTCACTATAAAAAACCGTTCGATTTTGACGGGTATCAAAGGGAGAATGGTTTTCATGTTGATTCGGACGCGTCTTTTTCACCACGATGACCTGATCGTGGGTTTTCTTAATAAAGGCATAACTCATTTCAAACATGACGTTGGAATTGGGGTGCCACTTTTCTTTCACTTCGCCATTCAAATCAATCACTTGGGCAATGTTGGTCACATCTGCAATTACCAGCAAGGACCGATCAATCTCTTTCTTCAATTCAGTCACAATATTATGAGAACCGCCCTTAACCTCCATAGAATTGCGCAACTCTAAAGGCTGCCTGGGATTTCTGGTTTTGTTTATATCCTCAATTACTTCCTCCAGTACGTTTTCTATTTCAAGCCGCACCTCATTGTCATCACTCTGCCAGCTATAAAAAACCCAGGGCATGTAACCAATAGGAATATTCAAGCGTTCGAAGTAAATTTCATTTTCAGATAAATCAATATTAACGATCTGATATACTCCGCTTCCTTCGATATAGACGCGCACCTCCATTCCAAGTAAAAACTCTCGATACCAGTTCTGCTCCTCTAGTGCATCATTGATCACGAATCCTCGAAACCCTCGTTTTAGAATACTCTTTTTTAAGATCTGAAAATCAAACTGATTTTGGGTGACTACTTGCATGTCGAACACCCGATCCTCGACGATCCAGCATTTGATAGGGTTGTATTTCATAAGGCAAGTTTTTTTACTGGCTTAAGGAAGATATAAATTTTAAGAGGTGATCAGTTCTTCATCATTTCCGCTATTTCCTTTTTTATCGATTGCATTCCAGCCAGGAATTCCTGTTGCACCTTTAACCATTCCCTGACAGACCGTGGATTTTTCGCGTCTTCCCAACCTGGCCTTCCAATTTCGGATTTTCCAAAGTCGATCTGTTCTTGCCAAGAATAGAAATCGTTTTCCAATTCTTCTACTTGAGCGAAAAATTCCATTTCTTTCGACAGTATGGGCCTTCCTTGCACCAAAATTGCATTCTTACGCTGCACTAATACTTTCAGCTCAGGGCTGATTTCGGCAGCTAACTTCAGGGCTTCCTGCCGGACAATGACAGATTGCTCTTGAAGCTTCTCTTCAGCTGTGGTACTCGATTTACAAGCTGTTATTAACAATGCGAACACGGCCATTTGAGCAATAGTAATCCCACGCATTTTACTTTACTCTTTTCTAGATGATAAAAGCCTACTCTATCCACAGCAATTTACAATAGCAAATGAGTATATTTCCCCTCTATCCCGCCTGCCAATTGAAGACAAGACGCTTTGAGATTTTTAATCTACAAACCTTATGCTAATGAAATCCATCAGATTTTTAGTAAGCCTGGTATGGGTCGCTCTATTGCTACCTGCTGTCCAGGCCCAGGAAACGGGGGATTCCCTGTTTTCCGAATCCATTTTTAAAGGGCTCAAGTTCCGAAGTATTGGTCCGGCTCTGAAAGCCGGTCGAATTGCAGACATTGCAATCCACCCAAATGACGACAACAACTGGTATGTAGCCGTTGGTTCGGGAGGCGTGTGGCACACGAAAAATGCAGGGGTCACCTGGACGCCCATCTTTGATAACCAATCCGTGTATTCCATAGGTTGCGTAACGATAGACCGTCTCAATCCCAATATTGTCTGGGTAGGTACCGGAGAGAATGTGGGTGGCCGACATGTCGGCTACGGAGACGGTATTTACCGTTCTGCCGACGGCGGTAGCACCTGGAAAAACATGGGGCTGAAAGACTCCGAACACCTTTCCAAGATAATCGTCCACCCCGAAAACTCGGACGTAGTCTGGGTAGCAGCTCAAGGTCCGCTTTGGAGTAAAGGCGGTGACCGTGGCTTATATAAGACCGTAGACGGAGGAGCAACCTGGACTAAGACCCTGGGTGACGATGAATGGATTGGGGTGACGGATATCGTGATTGATCCCAGAGACCCCAACGTCCTGTACGCAGCCACCTGGCAACGGCATCGAACCGTAGCCGCTTATATGGGCGGTGGCCCGGGTACGGCTTTGTACAAAAGTACTGATGGAGGAGACAGCTGGGAAAAGCTGGCTAAAGGCTTGCCCAAATCCAATATGGGTAAGATCGGATTGGCCATTTCTCCTCAAAATTCGGACGTCCTCTATGCAGCTATTGAGTTGGACCGCCGTACAGGAGCTGTTTATCGGTCTTCGGATCGTGGCGCCAATTGGGAAAAACGCTCGGATGCTGTATCCGGCGCTACCGGACCACACTATTATCAGGAATTGGTAGCTTCTCCGCATGCATTCGATCGCATTTATCTAATGGATGTACGCATACAGGTTTCGGATGATGGCGGTAAATCGTTTCGCCGTCTAAAAGAACAGCACAAGCATTCGGATAATCACGCCATAGCCTTTCGAAAGGATGATCCCGACTACATGCTGATTGGTACGGATGGAGGCTTATACGAAAGCTTTGATCTGGCGGAAAATTGGCGCTTCATGGCCAATATGCCAATTACCCAATTCTACAAAGTTGCTGTAGATGATACAGAGCCCTTCTACCATATTTACGGAGGTACGCAAGACAACAACACGCAAGTCGGGCCCTCTCGCACCGACAATTATACCGGTATCACCAATGGAGATTGGTCGATCACCATTTTTGCAGACGGCCATCAGCCCGCCACCGAACCCGGAAACCCAAATATTGCCTATTCCGAATGGCAGCAAGGGAATCTGGTTCGCCTGGATCGCAAAACGGGTGAATGGGTATACATTCAGCCCCAACCCGGAGAAGACGATCCGGCGGAACGCTTCAATTGGGACTCCCCTATCCTGGTGAGTCCACACGCTCCAAGTCGGCTTTATTTTGCTTCTCAACGGGTTTGGCGTTCCGATAATCGAGGTGACAGCTGGACTGCAATATCCGGCGATCTAACCAGAGATGAAGAACGAATCACCCTACCCATCATGGGTGGAACTCAGAGCTGGGATGCCCCTTGGGACTTTCTGGCCATGTCCACTTATAATACCATTACTTCTCTGGCAGAGTCTCCTCTTCAGGAAGGCTTGATCTATGCCGGTACAGATGACGGTATTATTCAGGTTACCGAGGATGGAGGGGCAAACTGGCGCAAGATCGAAGCCGGAAGTTTGCCGGGTGTACCCGCCACCGCATTTATCAATGATATCAAAGCGGACCTGTTTGACGCTAATACTGTTTATGTTGCCCTCGACAACCACAAGTATGGTGATTTCAAGCCTTATCTTCTGAAGAGCACCAATCGAGGTTCGACCTGGACCTCTATCTCCGGGAATATTCCGGAACAGACTTTAGTTTGGAGAGTAGTTCAGGATCACGTCAAATCCGGACTACTTTTTGCTGCTACTGAATTTGGTATTTACTTTTCCGTTAATGGAGGTGATCATTGGACCATGCTCAAGGGTGGCGTGCCAACCATTTCCTTTCGTGACCTGGCCATCCAACGTCGGGAAAATGATCTGGTCGGAGCTTCTTTCGGCCGTAGTTTCTATGTGCTGGATGATTACAGCCCACTTCGGGAGTTATCGGAAGAAACACTGGCCCAAGAGGCGGTCCTGTTCCCCACTCGAAAAACCTGGTGGTATGGGCAACGGCCGAACCTCGATTTTGAAGCCGGACCAAGTGACCAAGGCGCCGGGTTTTATGTGGCGGAGAACCCTCCTTTCGGCGCCGTATTTACCTACTACCTGAATGAAGGCCTTAAAACTCAGAAACAGGTTCGAAAAGAAACCGAGAAAGAAATGGCCAAAAATGGAGAGGCCATCTCCTTCCCAGGCTGGGATGCTGTAGAGGCTGAACGCCGGGAAGCAACTCCCAAGATCTGGCTGACTATCACGGATGATAAAGGAGCAGTTGTACGCCGGTTGGAAGGTAAAACTGGTAAAGGCTTCCACCGAGTGGCCTGGGATTTAAACTACCCAAGTCCATACTCGCTTCGCGAGGGAGCAACCGTTAATCCGTCCAATTCAGGTTACATGGCCCCTCCAGGGACCTATACAGCCCAATTGTCAAAAGAGGTAAATGGGGTTATTACTAGCCTGTCTGCTCCTCAGCAAGTGGAAGTAGTTCGGATGATGGAGGGGACCCTGGATGGATCCTCACCTGAGGTAGCGGCCGCTTTCTGGCGCGAATTAGAGAGTATGGAAGGCATGGTATCTGCAGCACGGATTGCCCTGTCTAGTACTATCACCAAGATAGAAACGATGAAACAGGCCCTCCGCATGGCTAATACGGCACCTGGCGAATTGGATAAGCGCGTTCATGCACTCCATCAGGATCTACTGAATATGGATGAAAAGCTGAATGGTAACCGCTCCAAAGGACAAGTAGGCGAAATTGGCCCACCCACGATCTCCGGAAGAGTTGGTGTAGCTGCCATGGCTTCTCAAAGTACTTATGGACCCTCCGAGATGGCACGTGAGAATCTGGATATGGCGAAAAAGCAGCTGGAAACGATGATGGGGGAAATGGATGAGGTCTTAAATACGCGCATTCCAAGTTTGGAACAAGCGTTGCAAGAAGCAGGCGCTCCTTGGGTAGAAGGCTTGCCGTTGCCAGGGCCAAATAAAGAGTAGTCAGAAGTTGGCCTGTAAGGTAATGGACGTACTAACAATGCATCTTGTCGAGATTTATTGGGCCACGGATCTAAACGGATTAGGACAGATCAATATTTAGATCCGTGTGAATCTGTGAAATCCGTGGCTAATGTCTAAACCCCAACCCTATTCGAACTTTA
>CAZXLD010000091.1:0-8089 GCA_964641965.1 uncultured Saprospiraceae bacterium
ACTTGGGGGTGAAACTCATACCGGATCTTAGGTCTGTCAAAGTGCTAAAGTCGAGTTTAGAGCCTGTTTGGGATTCCCTTAATTGGCTGCAACCGGCAAATTTTATTTGATTTTGTGTTTGATTTCTCGCCGGATTGCCCACATCCGACTGCGAAATCCGCCTTGCCTGAAATAAAATTTGCTCGGTTTCGCGGAATCATGAAACCCCAAACAAGTTAGTTGTTGTTTATTTGGCTAAAGGCAAGAGTTGGCTCCTCCACCGGCATCTTGCAGAGCTTGTCCAGGCATACATAGATCATGGTCTGCCCCTCCACGCGTTTGTTTTCTAACAATGGAAGGTCGCCTTCATCCGGTCCACCGAGAAAAAGGGTTTGGGGCAAATACCTTTTTTGAAGGGCTTTTCGCTTATCCGCATGCGTATCTCCCACAATAGCTACTTCATAAAATGGAAAAGCCGTTTCCAACAGGAAGGAGCCCCAATTGGCATAACGAGAAGGAGGTTGACCATCCTGCCATGAAGTCATGGTGGCTGAGAGCATTCGTTGAGCCCGGGCTGAATAGGACTCCTTGCCCAACAACAGGCCAAGCCTATGAAGGGCCCTTGCCAATACGGAATTCGATGCCGGAATTACATTATCCCAAATATCCTGTGTGCGCACGACTAAAGCTTCGCTTTGGTCGGAGGTGTAATAAAATAAGGGGGAGCCGGCTTGACTAAATTCTTCTTCCACCCGCTGCATGAGGATATTCGCCCGCTCGATCCAGAGGGGGTCAAAAGTGATTTCATACAGATCAATCCAGGCCGAAATCAGCTGCGCATAATCCGTTAAGAAAGCCGGAGTAGAAGCGTTACCATTCTTGTAAATCCGAAATAAACCCTTTTCGGGAATCCAAAGGTTTTTCCATAAAAACGTACCGGTCTGAAGAGCCTGCTTTTTCCACTCCTCCACCTGAAAAGCCCGGTAGGCATCACAAAAGGATGCCACCAGCAGCCCATTCCAAGCCGTAATGATTTTATCATCTGTGGCAGGTGGAATACGTTGGCTGCGGGCTTTCAGTAATTGGTTTTTGGTTTCAATTAAAATGGCCTTTGCGGTTTCCTCAGCGAGTCCTTCTTGCTGGACCAATTCCTCCAAATCCAAGGGTCGGTGCAGAATAGTTCGTCCGGATTCAAGATTTCCTTTTCCTTGAAAACCATAATAGGTTTTGACCCATTTTGGGGCATCCGGAACAGCTGCTTGCCATTGTTCGTCGGTCCAGGTGTAAAAGAGGCCTTCCTCACCTTCACTATCGGCATCCAGCGACGAATAAAAGCCGCCTTTGGGATCGGCCAGGTCGGTCAATACCCAGTTAAGGCTAGCAATTGCAATTTCCTTGTAGAATGCATTATTTGTAGCCTGATAGGCTTTTATGTATAGGGAAGCCAGCTGTGCATTGTCGTACAACATTTTTTCAAAATGTGGAATGAGCCATTGATCATCTGTGGAATAACGGGCAAACCCACCGCCGATTTGGTCGTAAATACCACCTCGAGCCATCCGATTCAGCTGGGTTTCCACAGCTTGTAAGGCTTCCTGGCTGCCACTCAAGTAATATTCATGGAGTAAAAAAGAGGAAAGGCTTGGCAATGGAAATTTGGGACTACCCTTCAACCCGCCTCTTCTGGCGTCCAGCTGCCGTAGCAACTGATTGCGCACCTTGGGGACGAGGTCTTGGTTGGGTTCCTCCTCCGGCTGCAGGTCGGGGTACAAGCTCGCCATCCCTTCCTGCAATTGATCGGCAAAGGCTTCCATTTTAGCCTTTTCTTTGGGCCAGGATTCGTCAAAAAACCGAAGCACTTTAAGCCATTCCGCTTTTGGAAGATAGGTGCCTGTCCAGATGGGTCTTCCATCCGGAAGGGTGATCGCATTGAGCGGCCAGCCGCAGCTTTGGCTGGTCAATTGGCAGGCTCCCATATAGACTTCGTCTATGTCCGGCCGTTCTTCCCGGTCTACTTTAATGGAAATAAAAGCACCATTCATAACGTTGGCCACCTCTTCGTCCGTAAAGGACTCTTCCTCCATCACATGACACCAGTGACAGGCAGCATAACCGATACTGACCACCATAAGCTTATTATCGGCCTTGGCATCCTTTAGGGCTTCGGCCTTCCAGGGGTACCAGTTGACCGGATTCCGGGCATGTTGCAGCAGGTAAGGGCTGCTTTCTTGAGCCAGTCGGTTGGTCCCTTTTTCCTGTCCTTGAGTTGACTGACAAGCAGAAAATAGGATAAAGAAAGCGAAGAGTACAAAATGCTTATGCAGGACGGGTAAACTGTTGATGCAATTTGTTTTTTCGCCAAAAAGAGTAATAATCATCTTCCTGTATTAAAGGTAAACCGGTCAATTGGCCATGATAGGTATAAATCCAGCAGAATATTGACCCTGAAGAGGCGGTTACCGGGAGCAATTCGCGCAAGTACAGATTTTCGTCTGCCGGACGCTTAGGGTCATAACTTTCATAGGGATCCAGGGATTCAAATGTAGTGGATGGATCTTTTAATCGCCAAACCTCCCCTTGAATGGTTCGGGTTCCATTGGCTCGGTAGACGAATGCGGGATATTGTCCCAAATCAAAGAGGTCTCCGGTTGCCCAGGCTGGGCCAAGCAAGCTTGCCTCTTGGGCCAATTGCATCCCAAACGCAGATTGGATAGGGGATAACAAGCTTCCATATACCCAGAGTAGATCATCCATTCGGCAAAGATAGCGAGGGATGGAGGAATTTGGGATGAAGAATTTAGATTGTAGAATAAAGGTTGCAGAATGGCAAATGCAGAACACCTGAGTTCCAGAAATGGATTTTTAATGGCTTTATTTTGATTGTGCCTGACTGAATGTTGGATGTTGACAAATGCTGCGTGTCGGGTTGGGTATGCTTGATGTCAATTTACCGGTGAGAACCATCTGGTGACGCGCTACCAGCCCAAGGGTGCTTCACGAACAAAGATTGGTCTGGAAGTTGTCAATTGAAAACCGGCACCCGACGATTCATTCAACCCGCTGCGGAACTATCATGTTATTCTTTTGGTTTTGCAAGCGTTAATCGAGTATAAATTTTTCATTAAAGGTTTATTAGCATTTTCTGTTTGGCAACCTGATTTCCTATATTGTCCAAAACTGTGACACTTATGGCTTGGCGCAGACTCAACGGTCAAAATATTGAAATTCCCATTAAAGAAGCAGTTGCCTCGACCTTGGAGAGTGAGCTCTCCAAGGGACACCGAATCAAAGTCTGTATCGGTTCAGACTCTCAGGTTCGCGGGGCCGTGGTCGAATTCGCCACGGTCATTGTTTTTTTAAGGGAGAAGAAGGGCGGTTTTATGTTCATTCAGAACAGTAAAATGGTCAAAAAAATGGGTATACGGGAACGCATGATCCTGGAAGTATCCAAATCCGTAGAAGTAGCCTACATGCTGTGCGATCTGCTCGACGAATTCAAAGTCGATCTGGAAGTACATGCTGACATTAACACCGATCCACATTTCCAATCCAACCTGGCACTCAAAGAGGCTATGGGATATATTCTGGGGATGGGGTTTGTGTTCAAGGCGAAACCGGACGCATTTGCCAGTACCGCTTGTGCAGACAAAGTTGTTTAATACCTTCTGTCAAAGAGGGGGATCTAACAAGGAGTTTACGCCATAACTCCCAGGCATTTCGCCGCTTGTCTATTAATTGCAACGATACAGCGAATTCTTGATCCATATCAAGGTCTCGTTGGTCTGTTGATCCTCGATTTCCCTATTTTTATCTCAAAATTTCCTTATGAAAGCACTAATTCCGATTTGCGCGCTCCTTTTTTTAGGTGTTAGTTTGTTCGGTCAAACCCGAGAGATCGAATTTGTAGAATATGAGTTGGAAAATGGATTGAAAGTCTTGTTGCATGAGGATCATTCCACCCCCATTGTTGCCGTTTCCGTCATGTATCATGTAGGGTCCAAGAATGAAGATCCTACTCGACGTGGTTTTGCTCACTTTTTTGAGCATCTTTTGTTTGAAGGTTCCGAAAATATAGACCGGGGTGAATTCGACAAATACATCCAAGAGGCTGGGGGAACCAATAATGCCAACACCAATCCGGACCGGACTTTCTATTATGAGATCCTTCCTTCCAATCAATTGGAGATGGGCTTATGGCTGGAATCCGAGCGGATGTTGCATGCCAAGGTCGAAACCAAGGGAATTGAAGTACAGCGAGAGGTGGTGAAGGAAGAACGCCGCCAACGGTATGAGAATCAGCCATACGGCTCCATCGTATTAAACGTGTTTGAAAATGCTTACAAAGAACATCCCTATCGCTGGCCCACGATCGGCTACATGGAGGACTTAAATGCGGCATCAGAAGAGGACTATGTAAACTTCTACAAGACCTTTTATGTGCCAAACAATGCCATCCTCTCCATAGCCGGAGATATTGATGTGCCCGCTGCCAAGAAGCTAATCGAAAAATATTTTGGTTCGATTCCCAAGGGAACCAAGGAGATTCCTCGGCCGGATATTACAGAGCCTCCACTCGGAGGAGAAGTTCGGGATACTGTTTACGATAATATCCAACTTCCTGCGGTCATTCATACCTATCGTATCCCGGAGCTTGGCACCGACGATTATTACGCAGTCAGTATGTTGTCAACCTTGCTGGCCCAGGGACAAAGCTCCCGCTTGTATAAATCCTTGGTCGACGAGCAGCAGCTAGCATTGCAAACGGCGGCTATCCCTCTTCCCTTGGAAGATCCGGGTGTATCTATAGCACTAGGGATTGCTAATTTCGGTGTCGATTCCAAAGTGTTGGAACAAGCTATGGATTCTGAAATCGAGAAGGTCCGTGATGAGCTAATCTCTGAACGGGAGTTCCAAAAACTGCGCAATCAGGTCGAGAACGATTTTGTCAGTGGCAATTCCAGAGTAGCCGGTATCGCGGAAAGCCTGGCCAACTATGAGATGTATTATGGAGATGCCAACCTGATCAATACCGAATTGGAGCGGTTCATGAATGTTACCCGGGAAGATATACAGCGGGTTGCCAAGAAATACTACATCCCGGAAAATCGGGTTACCCTCGTTTACTTACCTAAACCCAACCAGCCCTAACCCTTCCTTTCATACCCTAAAAATGATTCAGCGATGCATCTGATTAAATATATAGTAACTGCCTGTTCACTATTACTTCTAGGCACCTCTGTAGTGCAGGCGCAGGAGGATTTTCGTAAAATGGCTCCAAAGCCGGGGCCTGCTCCCAAAATAGAACTGGGAGCCTATCATTCGTTTAAACTGGACAATGGCCTGCAGGTCATCGTGGTGGAAAACCACAAGATTCCACGGGTTGCCTTTCAGGTTTTTGTGGATGCCCCGCCCCTCTACGAAGGAGAAAAAGCGGGAGCAGCCAGCATGGCCGGCCAATTGTTGAGTACCGGTACAACCGAGCGAACAAAAGCTGAGCTTGATGAAGCTGTTGATTTTATCGGAGCTTCTTTGAATACAAGCTCCAGCGGGCTTTTTGCCTCCAGTTTAACCCGACATACGGATGAATTGCTAGGCATTGTTAATGAAGTACTCTTTCAGCCTTCATTTCCGGAAGATGAGTTTGAAAAGCTCAAAAAGCAGACCCTTTCCGGTCTAGCGGCTGCTCAGGACGATCCTAGTTCCATTGCCAGTAATGTAGGCGATGTGGTCGTGTACGGAGCCGATCATCCCTACGGAAACCTCACAACCGAATCCACTGTAAATAACATTACACTGGAAGATTGTAAGGAATTATATGCTACCTATTTCAAGCCCAATATTTCCTACCTGGTTATTGTTGGAGACATTGATCTGGAGCGTTCCAAGACTATCGCCAATTCCTACTTTGGCGATTGGGAACCAGGTAAAGTAGCAGAAAAGGCTTATCCGTTCCCAACAACACCGGCCAAACCTGAAGTAGACTTTGTTAGTAAAGCCGGTGCTGTCCAATCGGTTATTCGGATTACGTATCCAGTCGACCTCAAACCAGGCTCAGAAGATGCCATCCGGGCCCGGATAATGAATGCCCTTTTAGGAGGAGGCTCTACTGGAAAGTTATTCCAGAATCTTAGAGAGGATAAAGGGTATACCTATGGTGCTTATTCGAGTCTTTCTTCGGATAAATATGTGGGTCGCTTCTCTGCAGGTGCAAGCGTACGAAATGAAGTAACAGATAGCTCGATTACCCAGTTTCTGTATGAAATGAATCAGATACGCGATAACACAGTAGGTGATAAGGAGTTGCAGCGGGTAAAAAATGAGCTAACCGGAAGTTTTGCGCGAAGCCTTGAAAATCCTCAGACCATTGCCAGCTATGCGTTAAATACGGTTCGTTATCAGTTGCCGGATGACTACTATGCTACTTATCTGAAAAAATTGAATGCGGTTAGCGCAGCCGATGTACAGGCCATGGCCAAGAAATATATTCTTCCTGAAAAGGCTCATATTTTGGTAGTAGGAAGCGATTCCGTTGCTCAAAAAATTGAATCCTTTGACGGGGATGGAGAGATTACCCGCTATTCCCCTTTTGGGAAGGTGATCGAACAATCGGCCGCACCTACTGACCTGACAGGAGAACAAGTTATTGAGGATTATATCAATGCTATTGGAGGACGTGACAAGCTGGAATCAGTTCAAGACCTTGCCATCATCATGGCAACCGAATTTAATGGAATGACCTTGCAAACGGAAATGAAGAAAAAGGTGCCCAATAAAATGGCTACTGTAGCCTCTATGAATGGCAATCCTGTTTTCACCCAGATTTTTGATGGGACAAGCGGCATGGTCAATCAAGGTGGGCAAAAGATTGAGGCAGATGAAGCTATGCTAAAAGAAATGGAAGCTACAGCTCCTATGTTTGTCGAATTGGATTACACGAAAGATGGCTACAGCCTTGAACTACAGGGAATTGAAGATGTGAATGAAGCTAAGGCTTACAAGGTCTTGGTCACGGATCCGAATGGCAAGCAGGTTACTGAATTCTTTGATACAAAAACTAGCTTGAAAGTTCAGTCCATTGCGGAGGCGGCAGGCCAAATGGCGACGACTTCTTACAGCAACTATCAGGAAGTAGATGGCATCAGCTTTCCTTTTACGGTAAAAACATCGGTTCCCATTCCACTTGAGATGAAGGTCCAATCTGTGGAGTTTAATAGTGGTTTAGAGGATTCCGAGTTTGGAATCAAATAACGGACCTGTTAAAGGACATTGTGGAAAAGCCTTCGGTTAAAAAACCGGAGGCTTTTCCAGTTTAATCATTTGCCCAAAACCCGGATGCATGCTCCAGGGTTACCCCCAAAGTGGATGCATCAGAATGAGATCACAATGTAAGAAGACGCGTTCATTTCGACTCGAGTATTTCTCTTTTCAGAAAAGAATGCTTCCCGAAAAATGCCAAACTTTCTTGAAAATGGTATAACATTACAGCCATCCACTACAATTCTTGAGGATATCCATAAGATCCTCTCATTGCCGACTAACCTTATGATCCAAATCTTTGTAACCGGAGGTACTTTTGACAAGGAGTACAATTATATATCCGGAGAACTCTTTTTCCGGGATACGCACTTACCGCGTATGTTGGAACGTGGCCGTAGCACCTTGGAAGTCGATGTGAAAACGCTTATGATGGTGGATAGCAGAGATTTGACGGAGGCAGACCGGATCATTATCGCGCATAATTGTAAGCGGACACCTTACGAGCGTATCGTCATAACCCATGGTACCGACCGCATGGTGGAGACGGCGACCTACCTGGCAGAACAGTTGAACGAAGAAAAAACCATTGTATTGACTGGCGCCATGATCCCCTACGCTTTCGGAACATCTTCGGATGGGTTCTTCAATATCGGAAGTGCACTAGCTTTTGTCCAAACCCTTCCTAAAGGCATTTTTGTGGTGATGAATGGGAGGGCCTTTCATTGGGATAAGGTCCGGAAGAACCGGAAGACTGGCAACTTTGAACAAACGGGTTGATTGCAAATGGCAAATGCCGAATGGCGAGTGACAAATGGCTAATGTGGAATTGCGAGTGCGGGGTGCGGAGTGACGA
>CAZXLD010000092.1:0-3414 GCA_964641965.1 uncultured Saprospiraceae bacterium
ATTAGCCCCCCAGGGAAGTACCTTTTCCCAAACACCCCAGTAGTTCAAAGCCTTTTGATCCATGGCAGCTTGATGCATGGGTTTGGCTATTTCATCTTCCATTTTCAGGTAGGCCTCTCGCTGACCGGCCTTGGTTTTCATGTAGTTGACCCGAAGAGATTGCCCAAGCCCGCCTGCTTTATCATTTGATGTGTAATTGCGTCTCACATACAATTCCCGGAACACCATATCCCTGGAATCGCTAGTTAGCGCATCATACTTTTCCCAACTTTTTCCAGGGTGGGCGGCTGCAAATGCCTCCTGCATGGCATCCTCCGGCCAGTCCATCTGCTCGGGTGAGGTATAATAATTAACCGCAATGTAATCGTAAGGAGAATCCATACGAGAAGGGTAGGACACATAGTAGATAGACCACCCGTATTCATGTCCTGCTTTCATCAATTCCCGGTGAATGGGGGCCCATACCTCGCCCTCCAGCATGGCAATATCCGCACCGGGCGTACTTTTCATGTAAATCACTTCCGCAATTAAGGTAGTAGAAGCAGTTTCTTGTGCGGGTAAGGAAAAGCCAGCCAAAAGCAGGATTGCCAAAAGACTGGTAAGCCTTCCAAAGCATGAAAGAATCATTTGTTTTGTTTTAGGTGTTTTGAAATAATATTTTAAAAATAAGCTTATTTAGCGAATATATGCAAGGTTTACGGTAAGTGGGTTGTATGATATAAAAAGAGGGTAATGCCTGTTTGCTATCCCTAATAGATCGCTTTTATGTGATATTGCTTTTCACCAAAGGGTACGCGGTCACCTGCTTTCTTACCTTCGAGGGCCTGATAGATAGGCGAACTCGTAGATATGCTGTGAATGGTTTCTCCATCCAATTCAATGGTAGGCAAAGCAAGGCTTATAAAAAAGTGGTGGATGTCGGTTTCTACCAAGGCTCCCAGGTCGACCGTATCGTTCGTATCCATCTGGAGATCCTGGAGAATAGATAGAGCTTTGACAGCTCCTTCCAGCTTGTTTTCCATTCGGACCAACATCTCTTCGGCTTCTCCGATATGGGAAAAGTCATCCAGGGAAGCAGAGTCATCCTCGTCGATGTCGGAAGATTCACGCATTTTGGCAATCACCTCTTCCAGGTTCTCTACAATCTCTTTTTGCTTGGCAATAAGTGCTACTTTAACTTGTCTTTTGGTGTGTTTCATACGTAAGTTTCGGTTAGGAACTAATTTGGTTTTGATCGGGTAATTTTGGCCTTTGCGGCAAGAAATGAATTTAAAGAAAAGGTCTGAAATATAACAATGACAAAAATTACGGTCCTCTGGAATCTACTGATAAAGCCCATTTTGATAGGTGGCAGGTAATATAATGTGTAAATGCCAATACGTTTTCAGAAAAATACATTCAAATAGCATTCCTTCTGAAGTAGATTAAGATGACACTGAAAATCCTGATCATCCTGGCCATAGGTGCCCTTGTTTTTTACCTGATCTATCGTTCAGGTCGAAAGTGGCTAAAACCCAAAGGCGATTTTCCCTCCAACTGGCGATCCATCTTGCGGATCAAAGTGCCTTTTTATAATCATTTGGATGCTGAAGGGAGGCAATTATTTGAATATAAGGTTCAAGAGTTTTTGGCGAATATTGAGGTTGTTGGTATTGAAACTTCTGTTTCGGATACAGATCGATTGTTGGTGGCAGCAAGTGCAGTCATCCCCATTTTTTCGTTTCCGGAATGGAAGTATAAAAACCTGGATGAAGTGTTGCTGTACCCAAACCGCTTCAGTGATCAGTTTGAATTGGAAGGAGACCATCGGAATATATTGGGCATGGTTGGATCCGGATACATGGATCGCAAAATGATTTTATCCAAAAAGGCTCTATATCAAGGGTTTGCCAACGAACAGGATAAACGAAATACGGCCATTCACGAATTCGTCCATTTGATCGATAAAATGGATGGGGAAACGGATGGGGTACCCAAAGCGCTGATGGAACGCCAATACGTGTTGCCTTGGTTGGATCTGATCGAGCAAGAGTTTCGGGCTAGTCGAAAGGAAAAGAAGGATATTGATCCTTATGGAGATACGAACAAGCAAGAGTTCTTCGCGGTGTTGAGTGAGTATTTTTTTGAAAGGCCTCGGTTGTTACACAAAAAACATCCGGAATTGTACGAGGGGCTGGCTCATATTTTTCATCAGGATCCAGTAGAAGGCAATTCTAATTCCGGAGATTGAGGGGACGGAGGGTTCTGGCTGTGGAGTGGCTTTGAACAATCCCATTTTTTGGTGCATTTTAGCGCAGATATATCCCTGATTACCACCAAAATCGATTTCAATGTCCGCAATTTCCAAGGGGGGTGAACTTTGGCCCGAATTGACCTATCCAAGCTGGAAGAATACCCTACAAACGCTTCAATTGTGGACGCAGATCATAGGTAAGATCCGATTACAGTCCATGCCCTGGACGAATCACTCCTGGCACGTCTCCCTCTACGTGTCACCGAGTGGGCTCACCACGGGAAGCATGCCTTTTGCGCATGGGTTATTCGAAATCGAATTCGATTTTATCCGCCATCAGCTCCGCATTACCACGAGTGAGGCCCAACGGGAAGTTATCCAATTGATTCCCAAATCAGTGGCCACCTTTTACAAAGAAGTCATGGAGGCTTTGAGCATGTTAAACCTAGCTGTAGACATCCACGGTGCTCCAAATGAGATAGACCCTTCGATTCCATTTGAGCAAGATGAAGAACATAAATCCTATGATCTGCAAAAGGTCCATGACTTCTGGAGGATTTTGATGCAGACCCACCTGGTTTTTCTGGAATTTCGGTCTCGTTTTATTGGGAAAAGTAGTCCGGTGCATTTTTTCTGGGGAGGCTTTGATTTGGCGTTAACCCGTTTTTCGGGTCGAGAAGCCCCACTCCATCCGGGTGGGGTACCCAATATGCCATTAGCAGTTATGCAGGAGGCTTATTCCCATGAAGTGAGCAGCGCCGGGTTCTGGCCGGGTAACGATGCATTTCCGGAGCCCATTTACTACTCCTACTGCTACCCGGTTTTGGCGGAATTTAAAGATCAGTCCGTGCTACCGGAAGAAGCTGTCTTTAGTGAAGCGCTAGGCGAATTTGTATTGCCTTATGATGCCGTTCGGACTGCAGAAAATCCTCGGGCAACCTTACTGCAGTTTTTGCAGACTTCCTATGAGGCAGCGGCCAATGCCGGGCACTGGGATCGGGCCACCCTAGAAGCAGACTTTTCAAAATTGCCCAGTTGATTTTTTGGAAAAACGATATCAGGGATGCAGCAAGTGACAAATGGCAAATGTCAAATATCAAATGTGGAGTGACGAGTGTCGAGTGACGAATGTGGAATGTTGCGATCTGGATTTTCAATTTTTAATGTCCAATTTTCGATTA
>CAZXLD010000092.1:3514-7707 GCA_964641965.1 uncultured Saprospiraceae bacterium
CGCGCAGCGAGCATCACCAATATTGCGAAGACGTCTCCAACTGGTACGAAACAGATAAGTCGAGATTAAACCCTATTTTTCTTTCTGATGTCGAAGCTGTTTCCCAAACAAAACAAAACGAACTATGGTGGTTAAGCATCTAATTATTGCCCTGGTACTCTGCCTGACGGGGCATCTGCTCTACGCCCAGGAACAAGCACCTTTTGGTCCCATGGATGTATTCGCCCTCGAATGGGCAGACGATCCTCAACTTGCTCCGGACGGGAGCCGGGTGGCCTATGTACGACGCGGTATGGATATTATGAAAGACCGGCGTATGGGGCGATTATGGATGGTGCATACCGATGGAAGCGGCCATATGAAAATCACAAATCGGGATGTGAACGAGTCCAGTCCAAGGTGGTCGCCTGATGGTAAGCGACTGGCTTTCGTGAGCTCCAGCGATCAAGGTTCGGAGATCTATATGTATTGGGTGGAAACGGGAGGGCTTTCCCGGATCACGCAGCTCGACCGGTCGCCGAGTGGATTGAGTTGGTCGCCGGATGGCACTCGCATTGCCTTTTCCAAACTGGTGCCGGGCAAGGAACTCAGTTTGGTCAAACCACATGCCAAGCCGGAAGGAGCAAACTGGGCTCCAGCCCCCCGAGTGACTACACGCCTGAAACACGAAGCCGATGGATCGGGTTATATGGAGCCGGGCTTCTACCATTATTTTGTGGTACCTGCAGATGGAGGCACGCCTCGTCAGCTTACCCGTGGCGATTTTAACCATCGAGCTGCACCCCAATGGACGCCAGATGGAAAATATTTGGTTTTCTCGGCCAATCGGATTCCAGAATGGGAATATCGATTCCGCAATTCAGAGCTTTACCGGATGGAGGTAGCCACCGGAGCGATTGAAGCCCTTACCGATCGCGATGGACCGGATTATAGTCCAGTTATTTCTCCGGACGGCAAAAAAATCCTGTATCTCGGTTATACCGATAAGGTGCAAACCTATCAGCTTACCAAAGCTTACTTGATGAATTTGGATGGGTCCGGGAAAAAAGAAGTGCCTATTGATCTGGATCGCAATATTTCCAATCTGAAGTGGAAGCAAGATGGGAGTGGGTTTTATTTCCAATACCTGGATCAGGGGGTGACCAAGGTTGGTTATTCCAATACCAACGGCAGCTACAATGACTTGGCTACCGATTTAGGAGGAACCGCCATTGGCAGGCCCTACACCAGCGGCAGTTACACCATTTCCGACGATGGTCAACTGGTCATCACTCATAGCAACCCTTATCGGCCTTCGGAGCTCGCTCTGGTTCCATCTTCCAGTGATCCAATCGTGCTTACCGACTTGAATAGTGACCTTTTTGACTATTGCACAGTGGGTAGGGTAGAAGAAGTCCGCTATGCCGCTACCACCGACGGTCGGGAGATCCAGGGTTGGGTAGTGTTCCCGCCGGATTTTCAGGAAAGTCGCCAATACCCACTATTAATTGAAAACCATGGTGGCCCCATCAGTGCCTACGGGCCACATTTTTCTCCGGAAATCCAGCTCTATGCTTCAGCCGGGTTTGTCGTCTTTTATCCCAACCCCAGGGGAAGTACCGGTTACGGAGAGGAATTTGGAAATTTACTCTACCATAATTATCCGGGCGATGACTACCAAGATGTTATGGATGGGGTAGATGAACTCTTGAAACGCTCTTACTTGACCGAGGACAGTTTATTTGTAACCGGGGGTAGCGCAGGGGGGATAATGTCGGCCTGGATGATAGGGAAAAGCAACCGGTTTCGATCAGCAGCTGTGATTAAACCGGTCATGAATTGGATCAGCAAGACCCTGGTGGCGGATAATTACTACGGCTATGCCTATTCCAGATATCCCGGGCAGCCTTGGGAAAATGTGGATGACTACTGGAAGTTTTCACCTTTGTCTTTGGTGGGAAATATTGAAACTCCTACGTTGGTAATGGTGGGGTCTGCCGACCTTCGAACCCCCCTTTCCGAGGCTAAGCAATTGTACCATGCCTTAAAGTTGCGAAAGATTGAAACCGCTTTGGTGGAGGTGCCCGGAGCCTACCACTTCATTGCCAACAGGCCCAGTCAATTGATCACCAAGATTGACCATATTGTAGCTTGGTTTAACCGATACCGAAGGTGAAAGCGGTTTATTACACTGCTTTTGGAGAGCCGCCCGTGCTGGAGCAGTTGCCCGACCCAGTTCCTGGTTCGGATGGGGTTGTTTTAGCCGTAAAGGCTACCGGTCTATGCCGGAGCGATTGGCATGGATGGATGGGGCACGATAAAGACATAGAGCTTCCTCATGTGCCCGGGCACGAGCTGGTGGGAGAGATTGTGGATGTGGGTGCCCAGGTTCGCCACTGGAAAAAGGGTGATCGGGTAACAGTACCTTTCGTGGGAGGTTGTGGAAGATGTCCGGTTTGCCAAGGGGGAAATCAACAAGTGTGTCCCAATCAATTCCAGCCCGGCTTCACCCATTGGGGCTCGTTTGCGGACTTTGTAGCCATCAATTATGCAGATACCAATTTGGTTGCAGTACCTCCAAGCATAGATGACCTTACGGCTGCCGCCTTGGGCTGCCGTTTTGCTACTGCTTTTCGAGCCGTGGTGGATCAAGGGAAAGTACAAGGCGGACAATGGGTTGCTGTGTTCGGATGCGGAGGCGTGGGTTTGTCGGCCATCATGATCGCCATAGGATTGGGATCCCAAGTAATTGGAGTGGATATTGATCCCGAAAAACTGGAAATAGCGCGTAGTATGGGAGCTACGCATACCATTGATTCCAGTCAGCAGGGTCGAGTAGCCGAGGAAATTAAGGAGCTCACCAAGGGGGGGGCTCACGTTTCGTTGGACGCTTTAGGCCTATCCGAACTGGTATTCCAGTCGATTAGCTGTCTTCGAAGGCGGGGGAAACACATTCAGGTTGGTCTTCTTGCTCCGGAGGAAGGGGATCCTGAGATTCCGATGGGGAAGGTCATAGCCCATGAGTTGGAAATCTATGGTAGTCATGGCATGCAAGCCTGGCGGTACCCGGATATGCTCGAAATGATTATAAGCGGTAAAATGGAGCCTTCCAAATTGATCCGGAATACCATTTCCCTGGAGGAATCCATTCCTGCCTTGATGCAAATGAATCAATTCAAAGGGTGGGGAATGCAGATCATTGATATGGGAAAGAAGGGGGGCGAATAGGGTCTTGAGTTTAAATTGAACTACTCCCGGTTCGGGGCTTGTTTAATACTGACGCAAGTTTAAAATGACCTATCTAAAAATGGAGAAAAACAGCCAAACTTGGGCAGCCCCGACGGCAAGTGTCGGGATCGAGGACATTATACCATTTAAAGAATTGTTGGCTTTAGAGCACAGGCCACTTTTAATTAAAAATGGTATAAGTTGGACATTCTTCGGTAGTAGAACTTTAGGCAGCCCCGACGACAAGTGTCGGGATCAAGGGCATTTTACCTTTTCAAGAAATGTTGTATTTGAGGGACAGGCCGTCTTCAACTTAAAATGATAGGAAGTTTACATACGTCATTTCTATGTTGAAAGGGTATAAGGACGAATTCTAAGATCGCACTTTTCCCATTTCCTATAGAGGTCAGTTGGGCGAAGGCGACCTGCGCTTCTGTAAATTTTGACTTCTTCATCTTTTTCCGATATGCTTTTCAATTTAGGTAATCTATAGGAACACTCTACTTTAAACCGGTTACGCTTTTCAGGGAGGAGGTCAAACATTTTTAATATGTTCGTTTTGTTCGTCTGTCCAAAGTTCGTCGTTCTTGAATTTTTCTCCACAATATGGACATTGCATTTCATCCTTAATTTGATCGCTATTTATCTTAAAATACTTTCCACATACTTTTGAATTATACCGTTTTAAAATGAGGAGGTCGTAATTGTAAACTCGCTTATTTTTCGGCTAATCAAGGCAAAAAACATAGGCATAGCCTTAGCTACGGCGAGGCTTTTTAATCCGAATGATTCACGGATTCCCGTGAATCGTGACGATAAGTGGCTGAAAATATGCTCATTTCCAACCACTTATGTCAGGATTAACACTGACAATTGCAAAACTTTGCAATTCGTCAGCCCTTTGGGCGGAAAATTCGATGAATTTTCCGGGTTAACGCTGAGTAGACGAAAAAGAAGCTGTTTATATACGTCATTTTCATTTTGAA
>CAZXLD010000093.1:0-7615 GCA_964641965.1 uncultured Saprospiraceae bacterium
GGGTAGTGGTAGAAAATTCCATAGGGGGCATGAAAAGATATCGGTTTTTATCTGATCGGTTGCGTTGCCGGGACATGGGACTATACAACCAGGTGGCAGGTGTGTGCGCCGGACTTTGGATTTACAACCTAAGTGGTTGATTTTCATAGTGGAACAACTCTAGTGAACAAACTATTGGAGGTGGAGACGAAGGTTGTCATGATGATTGTGGGCCACAAAATCCGGAGGCAAAGTGTGTAGCAGCTTATCAAGGTGGAACGACTTTATGCGACGGATGGGAACCCTGTGAGCCTTGACTTTAAGGTGGCCTGTCTTTCCTGGCCTATATGCCGGGGCCAGGAATTTTCTTTCTTCAAATTACCTACATGCGCATTTCTGGATTGCTTTCCCTCTGTTTATTGACCCTTGGCTGTGGCGCCGAAGATCCGAGATCTCAGCCGGAGAATTTACTTGATTTCAATAGGGATATGGTTTCCCGATCTGCTATCCAACTAAATGGCACTCCCTATATGCCTGGACTTTCCTTGCCGGGTATTAATCAGATGGAAGTCGATCACCATTATCTTTATCTTTCCTTACTTGAATCGCGAGACTCACTCCTACGAATCATCAATTTGATCGATGAAGAACAATTAGGTTATTTAATACCGGCAGGCGATGGACCGGGTGAAATACAGGCTATCAATGACTTCCAATTTTTCAACGGGAGATTTGTAGCTTATGATCCCGTTTCCCTTCACCTTGCCACTATTGAAATCCCGGAATCCGGACTAGCATTATGGAAAACGGAAGGTGTAAATAAATACCCTGTAGCTGGTATCCCTGTTTTACGTGCTTTTTTGTTTCAGGGTTTTCCATTGGCATTGTATTTTATGGCAGATCAACAAAAGCGATTCGCAAAATTTGATCCGCTGAGTGATCGAATCTCCTTTCAGGGAGCATATCCATTGGAAAATCAGTATTCAGAAAAGGATCAGCGCGTACTCGATGTTTTAAACGAAACGATTCCCAGAGTAGCTCCTGATGGAGAAAAATTGGTTTTGGCTTATGAGAAGGCTGATCTGGTCGAAATATATGATAAGGATCTACGAATCATAGGTTCGGTTAGAGGACCGGACGGGATCGAGCTTGCGGAGATGCTTTTATTACCGCTTTGTTATGGATATCATAGGTTCGGTTAGAGGACCGGACGGGATCGAGCCGGCAGCAAAAATGGTTGATCGTACAAATGGTAGTACCGCTATCGGAGCGGTAGGTGGAGCTACCACTAAAGCATATCGGAAGATCAGGACCAATGATGATGAAATATGGTTATTGTATTCCGGCAAACTGACCTATTTTGAAGACGGCACCTACAATTCAAAAAACTCGCAGAATACGGAAATATTTGTTTTCGATTGGTCGGGCAACTTCCTACGGGCATACGAACTGGATACCCCGATCTACAACTTCGCGGTGGATTTTGGGAACCGGATACTCTACGGGGTGGCGACCGACTCGGACAATCAGTTAGTGTGTTTTCGGTATTAATGATTGGATTAAGTATATGCATGTCCGATTTTGGGAGAAAAAGTCCGAAACTGTCCGATTTTGTCCGAGAGTTTTTTGTGTAATACTCGCAAATTACAACGGAGCATACGGAAGTATCGCTTCGGGGATTGCCGAAAACCCGGAAGAGAGTAGGTAGATTTGCAAATTAATTAATCATGAAGCCCAAATTACTCAGAGTCTTATTGGTCACCTTTATGATGTCAACGTCCCTTCTATTTTTTTCTGTACCTGTGTCATCACAGCAGACAATTAATCCGGATTGCCCTAATGGATGCCTGGAAAACGGAAATGGATGCTTATGTAATGGATGGCATGAGTGTCTGAGAGAAGCTGTGATCGCTTAAGGAGATATCAGCTTTTCCCTTATAAATCGAGCGCGACTCCAAAACTATTTTATGAAGATCTTACATCTGCTTTGCAAAGATTCCCCGGTCAGGTTGCCTACGACTTCTTTAGGGTTAGCTGTGGCGGCACAACTTTCGCACTATAGTATTTTAGTGCGTAGGCACAAAGATGGTTGGGGAAGCGCAAAGTAAGGCCTGTAGTGACAAGTATAGCTCTTACCACGTTCAAGCCCGCTTTTGTTGAGGCCAGTTGGTCGCGTAACCGATAATAGAATGGACCTCTATAACCTATAATTCATCTTGATCGAGAAATTGAGGGCAACTCGTTGTTGAGATAAGTACTTTTCGATAAATTGGTAGGCCCTGACAGGTAATAATAAGACAGATGTATTTTAGTTTGGGTAGTTGTCATAGTGTTCCGGTAACATGTGCAAACAGGTAACCATATGTATTATTATGGGCTTTTGTGCGCTTTCATGTGATATTGAAAGCGAAGAGCACTATTCATATTGGCCTGATATGATTAATATTGAAAAGCAGTTAAAATCCATTGATCCCGGATTTGTTATCGGTAAATCGTACTTGTATACATTAGATGATGTGCTCATCATTCTGGAAATGAATTCGGATAAAGAATATGGGATTCATCTTTTTGATAAAGAAAAATTTACATTTCTAAAGAGTACCGGGCGACGTGGTCAAGGGCCGGGAGAGATTATCAGATTTGGGCGCATTGGGGTAAACCCGGTAAATCGTACTTTCTGGGTAACCGACCATGGCAAGCAAAAGATTTTTTTATTTCCATTGGATAGTGTACTAACACAGCCTGATTATCTTCCGAAAATAAGTTATGATATGCGGAAGGATTTCTTCATGTCAAGATTTGATTTCCTTAATGATAGTATAATCCTGGGTAAAGCAGTAACCGTTCTGAGTTCCAATACATATGACATGGTGACGGCGAGGCAAAATATTAAAACGGGGTTTATTGAACCATTTGGCTATGAAAATCCTAAAATAACTGGCAAAAAAGCCAATTCTCTTTTTAAAAGTTCAATTGAACATGAGTTTTACGTAAATGCCTATTATTATTATGATTTTATTAGTATCTGTAACCGGGATGGCACACTCAGAAAAAACATATATGGACCAGATCGTACTGAAAACAAAAACTTCATTAAGACTTACTATACAGAAGTTGATATTGCAGGTTCGCATATTATTGCCGCCTATTTGGGAGACCGGGGCATTGTTGAAGACGAGGATGGTATTCAAAAGGGAGCGCTACCTGAAAAATGGTTGGTTTTTGATCAATTTGGGGAATATAAATTCGGAATGCGGTCAGGCCATAAGATTTATAGCTTTTGTGTGGACGAGGAAAATGATCGGGTAATTACCTTTTTTGACGACCGCGAGCCGGCCCTGGCCTATTTTGAACTGCCAAATGATATCGAGTAAGTTGACAAGAGTTAGGAATCTGCTTCGGCGTGGATTGCCGAAAACCCGGAAGAGAGTAGGCGAAAATTTCATAAAGCTTGTTGAAAATGATAGTAAATGAAATTAGCTGGAAGCTTCCTGCCGGGCTGACTAAGTTGTTGTTCGTGTTCACCTTGGTCGTAGGATTTACCCTGGGAATGGCGATTAATGCTGAAGCTGGCTGTGGGGTGGAACTGGAAGGAGATTGTACCATCTCTTGGGCGCGGGATAACGGCGATGGTTCTTGCTCGGGTAATTGTGGGGGATGTTTTTATGTGCTCTGCATTTAATACCATGCTCTTACTATCAGGATGATCGGAATGTAGAAAGTTAAGCGTTCCAGGTCATCCTGATAATTTTTTTGTAGAAAGTGAATTGATTAATGGCATTTGCATATGGCATGGGTTAGGGGGATTGAAAGGGTCATGTTCTTCTATGTCTCGGTAACAGTCTTTATAGCCGTTTCCTGTGCCTCGGACGAGCCAGGCGGTAGAGGTCGAATTTACGGGCGACAATTGGAAAAAGTGGGTGAAATGGCTCTGGAATTGGATGCGGAAAGTTCTTCCGAAATTTTTCTCGCCCAATATCTGGAAAAACAGGGCCAGGAATGGCTGTTTACCCTCAATCATCTGATCAATGCGATCAACATATACACGCTGCCCGAGGGGCGGCTAAGCAGAAAAGTATATGTCTCGCGTGAGGGCCCTAACGGGGTCCGGCAGATACAAGGATTCCTGGCTTTGAGCCCGGATTCCCTCCTGGTCCTTCCTCGGGGCAACTTGTCTGGGGCAATTTTGGTCGATACCGGTGGCACAGTGTTGGATGGAACTCCGCTGGAGGGAGCTGAATGGGCCGGCAATACTTTTATCAATCATGTGTCCAACGCAAACTGCCCTCCTGTATATCACAATGGGCGATTCTACTTTGTCCAATATCCGATGTTCGACCTGTTCGATCCGGCCAACATTTCCGAGCAGTACGAATTTTCGCTGGTGTACGATGCCCGGGATAAAAAGCTCAATGGCGGGGATATTCATTTTCCTCCCGCTTATCATCGAAATACCTGGTCGGTGTGGGCCACTTTATTGGGACAGGCCAAAGGGCACGATGACTGGTTCGTGTTTAACTGGCCTTTCAGTAATGATCTTTTCGTTACTGATTTTGAGACTGAAAAATGGGTGGATGCCTCGGTATTCCCCCGGCCGGTATTGCCCAGGCCTTTTTCAGGCCAGCCGGATTTATCCGCAGAATTGCAGATGATGCTGGAGAACGTCGCCTATCGCCGGCTGTATTACGATCCATATCGCCGACTGTATTATCGATTTGCCTCTTTACCGATCTCCTTTTCTCCCCGGGAACATCGGGATTACCGGGCCTTCGATGCCCAGCCCCTGAAAGTGATCACCCTCAACCAAGACTTCGAGATTATTGCCGAAACGAAACTCCCCGGAGGCACTTACGATATCCGGGCGTGTTTTGTGGGGAGATCGGGCCTTTATATTCCCCGGATCGATAATCCAGATCATCGATTGGATGAGGACAGGTTGACCTACTCCATTTATCGAGTAAGCCAGATGTCAGAATGAAGTTCTTTTTGCACATACAATACAATTTTGTTTGGTTACTGTGTCTTGGGTTGTTGATGGTGGGCTGTAAGCAGGCCGTGCGGGAGGAGGCAATCCGGCAATATTTATCAGAGGTAGGCTATTTTCCCCAGCTTGAGGGGGAGAAAGATACCTTGATCTTGGTCCCTTTGAAGACTTGTACCTCTTGTATGTTGGAATACCGGGATCTAATTGCCGGACACCCTGATCACTTTTTCATTATTTCCACCCCTAATCCCAAAAAAGCGCGTATCCTGTTTCCCGACTCTGCTTTTCCCAACGTATTGTTCGACGGGCAAAATAGAGCCGTCGATGAATTTGATTGGGTAACCGATTTTCCTAGATTATTAATCCTGTCGAAGGCCAGTTATCGAGTGGAGATTGGAGAAAACCTGCACGCTACAGAGCTTGGAAATATTTTGGCGGGGTCTTCTTCCGGTCAAGCGCCGAAGCGTTTCCCGGCCACTTTTAGGGCTCTGGATACGTTAAGCCTCAACTTTTCCGAGCCTCGGTACAATCTCGGCGGGCTAAAAAAAGATGGCTCCTTTCTTTTCTTTATGAGCCGTCGCTTTTTTCCGGAGTTAAACCAACATGGTTCCGAATTAACGATCCTGCATCTTTTGAGCGGGCAGGTGGCTACCATAGGGAGAAAAGATCTAGGTGAAAGGGCCCCGGTTGAAGGAATCCAGACTTTTGCCAGGATAGAAGACCGACTATATTTGCTGGGCACTACCCACCTTTTTGAATTTTCGTTGGTGGATCAATCGTTGTCCAATCAAATTCGTCCTTTATTCGAGGGCGACCTGGCCCTGGCTCGGACCTCAGACTTTTTTCGGAGGATCCATGATTCGGGGGAATGGCTTTGCCCGGTTGGGCTTTGGAACGTTCACTCTAGTTCTCCGGCATTTTTTTCGGCCGACCGAGGTATAATTGCTGTCCTGGATCAGAACGGGACGATGGGAAACGAAGTGGGGCAATTTCCCGAAGCCTTCCGCAAAGGATTTTTCTTGCATCCGCCATCATTATTTGTTGCCGACCTTTTCCAGGATGAGCTCCACTTGCTGATCAATAGCCAAAAAGAATTGGAGGTCTATGACCTCCAGGGAAAAAAGCGGCGTACGCTCATGTTACCGATTAGCGAGTGGCTGAGCTACAACTTGAATTATTTGGAAGTAGAATACGAAAGTGATCAAGCTATGTTAGACCTCAGCCAGGATCCGGAGACGCTTGCTGCCAATGCTAATGAATATTTTCAGGGGGTCAAGGTAGGTCCGGAAGGCATTCGCATAGTAGGCACCGGCATTAGGGACACAGGGACGCTCCGGCACGTACCACACCATTTCGTTCTGGATTATTATACCGGTCGCAATATTTACGCAGAAGCGCTTATTGATACCGGACGGTTAGCCTTCGCCAGCCAAACAGATTCGGATACCATCTTCTACCTCAAACCCATAACTCGGAAAAAGGCTATAATTGTCAGTGGCATACTCGAGGTAGCCGGTTTTTGACCGATACCGGCGGAAGAGATTCCAGCACGAGCGAACCCTACAGGTTATTTTGCTCCCCTCCTCCCGCTCCGTGTAGTTTCCATAACTGCGCGGAAAACAATTTTCGATGGGATCTACGGGGTCAAATCGGAACAAAACCTTCTTGCACACCAAAATCCAAAACCGTTATATCCAGCAAACAACCCGGTAGCTGTATATAGTTTCGGGTGCTGCTGTGCAGGTAATCTTCCGGTTGATTAGCGATGCGATACCTGCTGCGGTCAGGCATGGGAAGCTGGTGTTTTGATTGGCCTGAAAGATAATGAATCCAGGACCGAGTCTGTAGCGATTTGTTGGTCAAGCAATAGGCAAGCGTAGTGAAACACTACGCCGAGCGGAGTATACCAGGATTCAACCTATGACGACTTGTCCATACGTGTCCGATTTTGGGAGAAAAAGTCCAAAACTGTCCGATTTTTCCCGAGAATTTCTGGCACAAGGCTCGCAAATTACAACGGAGCATACGGAAGTATCGCTTCGTGGATTGCCGAAAACCCGGAAGAGAGTAGGTACGTAATTTCACTTAAATCTATTAACCATGAAAAAACTATTAGCCCAACAGGAAATGTCTTTAAATGCTACAAGAATTCTTTTAGCGGCTGCTCTCGTAGTTGCTATTTCATTTGTACCTATTAGTAATGTGAATGCAGGTTGTGGTATTGTCCTCCAAGGGGATTGTCTCTACAGTTATTCCCATTATGTAAACGGAACTGACCTACCCTGTGCTGGTAATTGCGGAGGATGTGAATTAGAACAATGCTACTGATGCGAAGAGGCTAAAAACCCGGTTGAATCTGCTGCGAAGTGATTTGGAAAATTCGACCTTTCCAAATCCTTTGCCTTGGAGCATACCATTTAATATGGTATATTTCAGAGGCTATTAACCCGGAAAATTCACCGAATTTTCCGCCCAAAGGGCTGACGAATTGCAAAATTCTGAACATCAAACAATCAGGAGTGAGTCAGCTCATTACCTGCTGTATTTATCCGGACCCAAATTTGGGCATCCAAAATTTTGCAATTGTCAGGGTTATACTGACGATCCTACGGATGTCAGCACTAAAGACCCTGACATAACTGGTTGAAAATA
>CAZXLD010000094.1:0-6969 GCA_964641965.1 uncultured Saprospiraceae bacterium
CTGCTGAAACAGAAGTGGCGAATTCGGGTAGGGGAGAGGAGATCGTCTGAGGAGCCAGCATAGTGGCACTATCACTTGCTTGCGGTTGTTGATTTTCGGTTGTTTCCATCGAAGGGGTGGGAGTACACGATAGAAGCATCAAAAATAAAATACCGGCGATTGCCCATTGTTTCATAATCAAATACTTAAGTTGCTTAGATCGATAGGTTGTTATCTGACGACTCAACGACTTTCCTCTTCACCAACTAATTCTTGCGCCCATCGGATAATGATGCCGCTTATATCGTCTTCCCAAACACCAGACTCTCCTTTGAAGGAGTTAGTTGCGCTGCAGTGGATTGTATTCCAATGATCCAAGCCTTCGTATTCGTAGAGAAGGTGATCTTGGTGTCCGTTGGGCTCTAAAACGTCGATGATTTTCTGATTGTCGAAAGCGGACATTATCCAGTCATTGGTGCCCCGCAATATGCGGACGGGCACGGTTACCTGTTCCCATGCACTTGCCAGATCGAAATCTTGTAATTGTTGATAGTAGGTCATCGGACGACCGTACATATGAGCTGGTGAATGGTAGTTGTATTTGGCAATTGCAGGATACTCATCAATAAGCTCCTGATAGCTCTTCTTCTGAATCAACATTCCATAGTACAGCGGAATGTAGGCCTGATTCATTTCGCGGGTGATCTCGCTTTCCGAATCGCCGCTCATCTGGCGGATGCGCCGCTCGATTTCCAGCATGTGTTCGAACCAGGATTTGAAGAAGGTACCGTCCGAAATGACTCCCGTAAAATTGAATTCGTTGGCAATCAAAGGGGCGAGTGCACTTCCCATACTCGACCCATAAACCACAATTCGGGAGGAATCTACGTAGGGCAGGGTCTTGAGGTGCTGAGCGGCAATGCGATAACCGTTCAGCTCGGTCAAAAAATCCGTTTCGCTACAGGCACCCTCGCTATCTCCAACTCCCGGCTTTTCGATACGTAGAACCACCATCCCCGATTTTCCGACTAACTCATTGATCATCCTTACCCAATTGGAGCTCCTGGAGGAGGTTTGCTCGATACTGGAACAGCTCAATCCCTGTAACAGAAATAAAGCGGGTTGTGGACCTTCGACCTTTTCCGGACGGGTAATGATGACTCGCTGACGCAGCCCGTAATCGCTGATCAGACTGGTGTAGCGGGTGGTGATCCCTGGGTGGGTTTCGTGGGGTAGTTCATTCAGGGAGACGGCAACACGGATATTTTTCAATCCTCTCTTAACCAACAGTTCGGTGGGCCGATTGCCGCGGAGGGCGTATCGTTGATCCGACCATTTATCAGGCGATAGCACTAAGGAGCCATTTATTTGGAGAAGGCGATCTCCTTGCTGTAGGCCTACCTTTTTCAATGGAGCGTTTGGCTCAATCCGTTCGATGACCACCCCTGGCATTTTGCCGTCAGGAGGGCGAATGGTCGCCTCAAAGGAAGCTCTTCTGGCTAATTCCTGGCCAAAGCAAAGAAGAACACTACAAACAAGCAGACCAGTAATCAGAAAACGTCGCATCACTTTTTACCTGCAATGCTAGGGGGGGTGGCAACGTGGATTTTGGTTTTTACACGAATAGGAGGCAATTTTATGTGGAACGCTTCTTTTCCAGGATTCTAATGGTTGAATAAATGGCAGCTTTGCAGTTTTCCGGAGCGAAGCCCGGACATCATCTTTTATTCTGGCTATTGTACTACCTTGCTTTCAGTCTGATTTGGGCGAAGGACGGTAATTACTATGAATCCTTTCTGTTAGAATTGTTGTTGCTACCCTTCCGGATGATTGCCGTTTACGGTATGCTGTACCTAGTGTTTCCAAGGAGCCTACTGCGAAAGCGCTACATGGTGTTTGGAGTATAGTATGTGAGTTTGCTCTTGCTTTGCAGCCTTGGCCAACGGGTGAACATTCACTTCTACTACGAGGGGTATCAGGGGATCGATTGGTTGGCATTTTTCGATTTCAATGCCATCATCCGGTCGTTCCTCCTGATCAATTCTACGGTCCTGCTCGTCGGGGGAATCTACATGTTCCTCCTCTACCTTACCGAGAAAGAGCGGGCCGAAGGGCTACAACAGCAACTCTTCCGAACAGCAACATCCAACACCATCGATATCAAATCCGATAAGCGGTTTTACCGGGTGCCAATTAGTGAGATTTACTACCCGGAAGGCATGGGAAACTATATCACCTACCACTTAAACGATCGTCGGAAACTCATCAGTTATTCGAGTTTGAAAGAGGCACTTGCTCGGTTGCCAGGGGATTTTCTCCGCATCCACAAATCCTACATCGTCAATCGCAACCACATTCATTCGTACAATTCAGAAAGTGTGGAAGTGAATGGGCGACTCCTACCCATCGGTAAATCGAGCAGTGAACAGGTACTGGAAAAGATTCAGACACTGGTCGAGTAAATGCCTGAAATACCCGCACACCGCCGGATCGGCTACCTGTTGTGCGAGGCTCTTGCCAATTTGATGGCCTCTGCCACCTCGCCCGTCCAGGGGGTGCCGTGGCCGGGCAAGATGGTTACGTGCCCCAATTCAGTCAGCCGGTCCAAGGAGCTGTGCGCCTCTTTGAAGCTGGCATTTAGGACCGGATGGGTAAGCTGCGGCATCCCTAAGGCGCCGGTTAGCAAATTCCGCGTGACGATGCTATCTCCACTCACCAATGCGCCCCGTTCTGGCAAGTGAAGTACGATTTCGCCCTTGGTGTGACCAGGCGTATGTATCACCTGGGGCCGACCGGGAATCTCCAATCGCTGGCCATCCTTGATGGGCTGCACCGCTCGCAGATGGGGCAGCGTGAACACGCCCTTGACAATGGCTACTCCTAGCATGGTAGCTATGTAGGCCCGCCAGGCATTAGTGAGCAACCCGGCCCAGGGCAACTGTAACGGCCGCTGGGCCATCCGGGCATCATCCGCGTGGATGTACACGGGCACGTTTGCTTCCTTCCGGACCCGCTCCGCAAATCCAATATGATCGGCGTGGGCGTGGGTCAATACGATGGCCTCTACATCTTTCATCGCGTATCCAAGGGTTTCGAGTCCCCGGCGGAATACCTTGTAATGGCCGGGAAATCCGGCATCGACAAGAGTCAAACGGCCGCCTTCCTCGATGAGGTACCAATTGAAGGGGCCGGTCTCGAAGTGGAAAATACCGGGAGCTACTGCGAATTGCTGCTTTGTGTTTGTCATGATATAAACGGTTATCAAAACATACTGATTGGTATGTTTTTGAGTAAAAAATTAAGCCAGTGCGGCCAGGTAAATTTTCAGTTGCTTCAAGTAAGACCGGTACAGCTTTAAATCCTCGTACACTTTGCCCGTACCGCGCAGCCCCTCGTAGCTGACGATAATGAACTCAGCGGCCGATTGAGTGTCTACGGATGGGTTGACCAGTCGTTTTCCCTTTGCTCGCTCCAATTCATTGGCGATAACAGTTTTCCATTCCTCAAGTAAGTACCTCAAGGCCACCTTGAACGAGTCCTTGACGGGGCTCATCTCCTGAATCAAATTGTTCAGGGGGCAGCCGTAGCGGATGTCGAAGTCCCGATCCTCGAGTAGATTTTTCCGGATGGTTCGATAGATGCTCTCCAATGGATTATCTGAACCTTGCAACGGCTGAACGAGTAAGCCTATAAGCCGGGGAGCCACCACTTCCTGGATCATAGCCAGCCCCATAGCCTCCTTGTCCTTGAAGTGGTAGAAGAAGGCCCCCTTCGTCACCTGCGTCGTCTTGATAATCTTATCAATACTTGTCGCCTGGTAGCCGTTCTGATAGATCAATTCGAACGACTTACTCAGAATATGCTGTCGGGTTTGTGCTGCTTTATCCACGCTGTAAAAATACTGAATAGTATGTTTTGGCCCAAATCCCTAATCGATCAAATCATTCTTAGAACACTCTTACTTGTCTAGTTTGGCTAATTTCTGTTGCAATTGCGCGGTCTTTTCCCCTTTAGATTGGAAAGATGCCAGGTCAATTGCTCTTTCCAAGGTCTGTTTATAGGCAGGATGAGATTCATTGGAAGATGCCTCGTAGATGGCCAAAGCGGTATCGAAATGGCCCGAAGCGGTATCGTATTGCATTAATTGTCTTGAGCAAATCGCCAGATTGGTGTAGGACAAGGCAAAATTTAAATGATTGGACGGAAAGGTCTTTTTCCAAAGATCAATTGCCTGTTGCTGAAATTCAATTGCTGATTCGTAATTACCCAAATTTCGTTCTACAGCGGCTAGGTTGTGATAAGAAACACCAATATATGGGTGATTGGGAGGAAGTTTTTGTTTCCGGATCGATAATACCTTTTGGTGGGCATCCCGTGCTTCTTCAAAACGGTCCATACCTTCGTAAATCAGACCCAAGTTATTGTAAGCTACAGCGATATCAGGGTGGTCTGGGGAGTATTTTTTTTCGAAGATAGTAATTGCCTTTTGCTGTTCCTCCAGGGCGAGTTGGTACTTTTCCTGACGGCGGTATATTTCAGCTAGGTTGTGATGTGCATTCCCAATGTTTGGGTGATCGGGTTCATATACTTGTTGGAGAATAGCGTATCCTTTTTGTTGTGCATCAAGTGCCTGATCAAACTCCCGTAATTGGAGAAAGATGGCACTTAGATTTTGGTAGGAGATTGCCTGTTTTGCATGTGGCGATTTGAGGACTTCGAGGAAGATGCTATGCGCCTGTTGCTGAAAGATCAATGCCTGCGTATGTTCCCCCAATTCGGTATGAATGGAAGCCAGCACCTGATTTGCGCCGGCAATATCGGGGTGGTTTGGAGGCAAATGCTGTTTCAAAGCAGTAAGACTCTGGTGTTGGGCCTCCAGGGCTAGTTTATATGCTCCTTTTTTTAAATAAATACCGGATAGAATACGAAGACTACGCCCTATTTCCAAATGACCATGTGGCAGCGTTTTCTTCAAGATATTCATACTAAGCTGTTGATATTCGAGCGCCTTCTCAAACATTCCCAGATCGATATAAATCGAAGCCATACTGCTGTAAATTGAGGCTATGTCAGGATGGCCGGGCTCAAGAATTGCTTTTCGAATACGCAGTGCTTCCTGGAGGTGCTGGAGAGCCATTTCGTATTTACCCAAATCTTGATAAATGTCAGCGAGGGTAGACTGGGAATTTGCCGTACTTGGATGGTCGGGCGGTAGGGTTACTTGCTGTATGCGCAACGCTTCCTGCTGGTTGTCCAACGCCAATTGGTATTTTCCCTGCGCCTGGTAAATCAGCGCTAAATTTCCATATGAAATGGCTAAATAGGGATGATCCGGGTCGAGCACTTTCTTAAATGTTTGAATCACTTTTTCTTGAATATCCTGAGCGTCGGAGAAGTCTCCTAAATTCAGGTACGTCATTGCCAAATTATTCTTAGATGTGATCAGGTGACGATGAGTCGAATCGAAATTGACTTCGAGTATCTCGATGGCTCGTTGCTGGGCAGTAAGGGCGTTTGGATAGTCCGCCAAATTCAAATAAATTACTGATAAGTTGTTTAAGGATTCTGCAAGATCGGGGTGGTTATCTGGCAGAATCCGTTCCCGGATGGATTTTGAAGTTTGTTGAGCTTCCAGGGCGCGTTCGTATTCACCCAGATCTCGGTAGATATTTCCAAGGTTATTGTAGGTAGTGGCCAGAACCGGGTGAATACTGTCCAGCACGGTGTGCTGAATTTGTAAGGCGGCTTTCTCAAAATTTAACGCCCTTTGGAAATGGCCTAAATCTTGGTGGATTAATGCCAAATGATCAAGGGCGATGGCTAATCTTAAATCATTTTTATCAAGCAACTCTTTTTTAATAGATACGTTTTTTGCCACCAGCGGCAGAGCGTCTTCGTAGGTTCCTAATCTACGATAATAAACAGCTAAATGATCGTATGCATCGGCAAGCTCGAGGTCATCAGAGGATTTTGTTTTCTCTAACAAATCGACCGCTTTTCTATATACCGCCACAGCACTCCTATTATCGAAGAGCAAACTATAAGACTCTGCTTTCAGGTCGTAACTGGACACCAGTTTGCCCACCTCCTCGGTTGCCCGTTCGAGGGCTATATCGTATTGGACTTGGTCACGATGAAGTCGTTCGAGGTTGGATAGAACCGCCTGAACAGAATCCTGCAGTTTATCTTGATCTAAGGCTTGAATCGCCTGAGTGATCTTTCCTTCCTTGAAAAAGGCGTAGGCTTGGCGAAATTGATCGTAGGCAATATCCAGGTTCACTCGAGCCAGCTTTTTCGCAGCTTCGGGAAGGCGTTTTTTGATGCGACCAAATTGTTTTGCCAGCAACTCTTCTGCTTCGAACCGGTTCCGGAGCTCTTGATTTAACTGTTTTTCCAGATCACGAATAGTGTCTTCTGCCTCGTTTCCCCCTTTTTGCAGGATGGCAACTAAACGGTCGTGCTCGGCAGTGAGGGCGGCCACACTTATTTCATAAAGTTCGGTTTGTGCCCGTGCCAAGGCCCCTGGTTCCGCCAAATACACATTTAGTAGGGACTTCCGGCCGACAATGACCCGTTCTAGGTCGTAGGTATTTACTACTTCCAGTCCAGCCTTATCTACCGTTAATCGGACCGGGTTGCCGCTGGGTATTCCAGCAAATTCCAACTGGAATAGCCCTTGCTCATCCGAGCTGGTCGGTGTGGTATAGGGGGCACTGATGAAAGCACCGGCTACGTATTCAGTAGTGCCGGTTAGGTGCCGGCTGTTGTGCAATGAAATTTGACCTTCAAGGGATGTCCTCTGAGCAGTTAAGGTAACAGTGCTGACGCAGGCCAGCAGAGCTATTAGGAGAGGCATGGGATACATGGGCAGTGGTTTTTCAATTATATAGTTGCTGGATTCTTTCAGGGCCGAGGATCATCTTAAATATAATCAAATACCCACACCCACACCCCTTCAGACATACCCCGCCACCAACGATCGCTCCCATA
>CAZXLD010000095.1:0-6911 GCA_964641965.1 uncultured Saprospiraceae bacterium
ACAGAGGTTTCTCCACTAAGCATCACAGCATCTGCTCCGTCCATTACGGCATTTGCTACATCCGAAATCTCTGCCCGGGTCGGGCTAGGGTTGGTGATCATACTATCCATCATTTGGGTAGCAACGATAACCGGACGGGCTCGCTGGCGACATTTTTGAATAATCTCTTTCTGGATAATAGGCAAGCGCTCCATAGGAACTTCAATTCCGAGGTCTCCTCTTGCCACCATAATTGCATTAGAAACTTTGATAATCTTGTCGATCTTATCGACAGCCTCCGGTTTCTCGATCTTGGCCACTGTCTTTGCGGGGTGGTTCGCTTTCTGGATCCGGTCCGTCAGGTCCTTTATGTCCTTTGGAGAACGGACAAAGGATAGGGCAATCCAGTTGACCGGTTGGGTTAGTATGAATGCTAAGTCCACCAAATCCTTTTTCGTCAGGCTGGGCAGGGAAATTTTTGTGTTTGGAAGGTTCACCCCTTTGTTGGAAGACAAAGTTCCTCCAAATAGGGTCCTCAGAACAACCCGATTCTCTTTGTTGGTTTCTGCTACTTCAAAAACCAGTTTTCCATCATCTACCAGCACCTGTTCCCCCACCTGAACGTCTCGTGCAAAATTGGGATAACTCATGTATACTTTTTCATGTGTCCCCAAACATTCCTCATTTACAAATGGGATAAGGTCTCCTTCCTTCAATTCAAGCCCATTATCTTTGATCTTGCCCACCCGGAGTTTTGGGCCCTGAAGGTCTGCCAGAATGCCACAATGCAATCCATAGGTCGTATTGATGTGGATGATATGATTGATTACTTGGAGGTGATCATCGTGGGTACCATGGGAAAAATTAAGCCGAAAAACGTCCACGCCTGCTTGTACAAGTTCTAGCAATTGGGCGTAGGAATTAGAGGCGGGGCCTATCGTGGCAACGATTTTAGTGCTTTGATGGTCAACGACTTTCATGAGTTGGAGTTACAGTGGCTTCAGGTTAATAGATACGGGAATCCAGGATGGTACATTCGTAAAGTAAGAAAGTGTATTTTCTACAAAAAGCACTATAAAGTTAGGAGAAGTTGACAAGATCAAAAACAGAATAGGTTCAACCGAATAGATTAGACGCCGGAAGGATATTTAAGGTGATTTGGCAGGGTTGAAATGTGCTCAAAATCAATAGTGAAAGGGCTTGGGGTAAAAAAAAAGTGAAAGTTTGCCCAACCATTAACAGAAGTTTTACCTTTGCGACGGTATTCGTTAAACCACATCAAAGCGGATCTTATGTCTAGTATTGCAGAAAGAGTAAGTAAAATTATCGTTGACAAATTGGGCGTTGATTCTTCTGAAGTTACCCCGGAAGCTAGCTTTATTAACGACCTGGGAGCTGATTCACTGGATACAGTAGAATTAATTATGGAATTCGAAAAGGAATTTGACATTTCCATACCAGACGAAGAAGCAGAAAACATCCAAACAGTGGGTAATGCCATTGAATATCTTGAAAAGGCAAAATCGTAGCATTTTTTGCCTTTTTTACTGAAAAAACTACAGATCAGGACTCTCCGGGTTCTGGTTTGTGGTTTATAGGCCTTCCTTCCGACTATCTGGTCGGTTACTTCGGATCCTGATAAAACACCTTGGTTCATGAGAAGAGTTGTTGTTACTGGAATAGGTGCCCTTACCCCAATTGGTAATTCCATCCCATTTTATTTGGAAGGATTACGGGAAGGGACGAGTGGGTCTGGCCCGATTTCGCACTTCGACCCGGCCAATTTTAAGACTCAATTTGCTTGCGAAGTAAAAGACTTCGTTCCGGAAGATTTTATGGACAAGCGGGAGGCCAGGCGAATTGATCGCTTCAGCCAGTTTGCCTTGGTTGCCGGGAGCGAAGCAGTTGCCGATGCGGGAATCCAGGCCGAAGCGATGAGTGAAGCAGAAAAAGACCGCGTAGGCGTTGTTTGGGCATCGGGTATTGGAGGATTGAATTCGCTGGAAGAAGAAATTGTAACTTTTGCACAAGGTAATGGGATTCCGCGCTTCAATCCGTTTATGATTCCCAGGATGATCGCAGATATTGCAGCCGGTCATCTATCCATGAAATATGGATTCAGGGGGATCAATTTTGCCACTGTATCTGCATGTGCTTCCTCTTCCCATGCTATCATGGTTGCTTTTGATTTCATTAGAAGTGGTCGAAACGATATAATTGTTACCGGTGGTTCTGAAGCTTCAATTACCCAGGCTGGTGTTGGGGGTTTTAATTCCATGAAGGCATTGTCTACCCGAAATGAGGATTATCGGACCGCTTCCCGCCCATTCGATGCAGACCGTGATGGATTTGTGTTGGGTGAAGGTGCTGGAGCACTAATCCTGGAAGAATATGAACACGCACGGAAGAGGGGGGCCACCATCTATGCCGAAGTAGCTGGGTGCGGAGCGACTGCGGACGCCTATCATATTACAGCACCTCATCCGGAAGGATTGGGGGCCAGGAATGTGATGAAAATGGCCTTGCAGGATGCGGATATGCAAGCCAGTGAAATTGACTATGTAAATGTGCATGGCACCTCGACCCAACTCGGCGACATTGCCGAAGTAAAAGCGATCCGGGAAGTATTCGGTGAAGATGCCTACAATATAAATATCAGTTCTACCAAGTCTATGACAGGCCATTTACTTGGAGCAGCAGGTGCTATCGAGGCCATAGCCTGTATACTAGCTATGAATCATCACTTTATTCCCCCCACCATCAATCACTTTACGGACGATCCGGACTTGGATTCCAGGTATAATTTTACCTTTAATAAATTTCAGGAAAGGGAAGTCAGGGCAGCCTTAAGTAATACGTTTGGGTTTGGTGGGCACAATTCTAGCGTTATCTTTAAGCAGCTAAAGGATTAGTTGGACTTTCACCGGTTTCCTCCTGCTCTGGTAAAGTTTATAAAGAATCTGTTTATCAATCGCTGGAATAAAGTATGGCGTGACCGGGTTTGTATCTCCCGGCTCAGGTTTTTAATTCAAACAATAATCGACCTTGCGCCTGATTTTTCGTTTGTACAATTATTATTTCTCATCAGACCGGGATATTGCCAGAAGGTTGAAAAAACTAGTCGGTTTTGTCCCTGTCAACCTTTCCATATTTATTCTGGCTTTTTCCCATAAATCCGGATCCTCGGATAAAGAATATGCCATTCAGAATAATGAGCGTTTGGAGTATCTGGGCGATGCCATTCTGGGTACTATTGTGGCAGAGTATCTATTCAAAAAATATCCGAACAGCGACGAAGGTTTCCTGACAAAAATGCGATCCAAGATTGTGAAGCGAAAATCCTTAAACGGTATCGGTGATCAAATGGGACTAGACGTATTTTTACAGGAGTTGAATAATACCCGATTGAGTAAATCCATGTTGGGTAATGCAGTGGAGGCTTTGGTGGGAGCCATTTATCTGGAGTGCGGATACAAATTCACCAAGCAGTTTGTCGTTCAGCGTATCCTGCGGCATTATGTAAATGTACACGAGTTGGAGAAATTTGATGATAACTACAAGAGCCAACTCTTGGAATACTGCCAAAAGAATGGCCAGTCGGTTAGTTATAAATTGCTTGCTCGATACAAGTTTGAAAAACGGGATCGCTTCAAAGTGGCTGTCCTGGTTGATGGCAAAAAAATTGCAAGTGCCGACGACTTTAATAAAAAGAGTGCAGAGCAAACTGCCTCGGAAAAAGCCATGCAGATTATGGGTATCCTGCAAGAAGAAGAAACTGAAATTTAATTCGGATTCTCATCGAAACACCATTTTCTTTTTTCAATCAAGTCGATAAGGAAACGATCCGGAAAGCCCGGGCACTTGCGCGAAAATCCTGGTGGCGAGTGCTTGGCAGTAACTCCAATAGGATTTGGGGGGAATGTAGGAGCCGGGGTGCCAGTTATTTTAAAGTAGCCTTGGACCTAAAAGAAGGAAAATCCTATTGTGCTTGTCCCAATCAGGAACAAACCTGTATACATCGATACGGATTGATGCTCCTGCTCCAAGAACAGGCTACGGCATTTCAAGGATCGGCCGTTAGCCCAGATTGGGTGGAAGAGCGCCTGGCTAAAGGAAAAACTAAGGCTGATGAACTCGAAAAATCCAGAAACCGGGATAAAAACCGGGAGCGGAGGCTTCAGCAGATGCAAACCGGAGCCCAGGACCTAAAGGAGTGGTTGATGGATTTGTTAAGACAAGGATTAGCTACAGCTTATGATCAACCGGAATCCTATTGGGAATCTATCGCCTCTCGAATGGTAGACGCCAAATTGGGAACCATTGGGCGGCGACTTAGGCAGCTACCATTGCTTTTTGGTCATGCTACTTGGCCGGAGGACCTGGTAGAGGAAATCGGAGATCTTTTTCGGCTGACAAGAGCATGGGAACAAATGGAATTTTTGAATCCAGAAGAGCAGTGGGATCTATGGATACACTCTGGCCTTAATTTGCGAAGGGAGGAGGTAACCCAAGGAGGTGTCCAACCAGGGTTGTGGAGGGTTTGGCATATTCAGTTTCAGGAGGATGACCAACTGAAATCTCGTCGGCTTTGGCTTCGGGAGGAGAATACCGGGCAGTTTGCCATGATTCTGGATTATGTGTGGGGAGAAACAGGGAAATTTGAAGGAGAATGGTCTATAGGGGAATTAGTCCAGCTTAGCTTATCCTTTTATCCCTCAGCCTGGCCACTTCGAGCTGTGGTCAGTCCCTCTTCTGCAAAGTCCAAAACGTTTAAAATCCCAAATACGTCGGGTTCGATCGAATCCTTAAACCATCTAAAGGTTTCCTGGACAACTGCCCTTGGAAAAAATCCATGGATCAGGAGGCTTCCATTTCTCTTCGACGAAGGGCAGGTGAGCTACCAGGAAAAATGGTTTTGGAAAGATAATACAGGAGCGATTTTACCTCTGCAAGCAGATGATGCCGGTTGGAAGTTGTTGGCATTAGGCGCACAAGGAGCATTTACCCTTTTTGGAGAGTTTGACGGGCACGTCATTTATCCCTTATCTGTTAAATTCGGAAGTCGAATTTTGGCTGTTTAGCTTATGCCAGGGCACCGGTAAACCCCTACAAGTATTCAACATCCTTCCCGCAATTGGGTTATAGTTTTGTTGGGTTTTGCCTATGGTTTCGTTAAAGCCAGCTTACTATTAAGACAATTGATTAAACTGCTTGTTTGGCCATAAAAAATCAACTATGCGAGTCACTTTGTTATTATTTTCCATTGCGTTCATTCTGGCTTGTTCCAGCAATACGCAATCTCAAGTTTCAGATGAACAGGTTCGGACATTGGATCAATCGGATGCCGGAGATCTGTCGATCGCCACGTTTGCAGGAGGTTGTTTCTGGTGTGTAGAAGCATCTTTTGAGCGTATTCAAGGCGTGAAGGAAGTGGTTTCGGGTTACACCGGCGGATCTGAACCCAATCCAACCTATCAACAGGTTAGTTATGGCCTGACGCACCATGCAGAAGCGGTCCGGGTTCACTTTGATCCTGCTATTGTTGATTATCCGACTTTGCTAAAAGTTTTCTTTGTTGCTCATGATCCTACCCAATTAAACCGGCAAGGTCCGGATGTGGGTGCTCAATACCGTTCTGCAGTCTATTTTCACGATTCTGACCAGAAGGCGGCAGTCGATGCGTATATAAAACAGTTGAATAAGTCAGAGAAATTTATGAGCCCTATTGTAACTCAGCTGGAAGAAGCTGGAACATTTTATGTTGCGGAGGAGTACCACCAGGATTATTATGAGCATCATCCAAATCAGAGCTACATTTACAACGTATCAAGGCCTAAAGTAGAGAAAGTAATGAAAACCTTTCCGGAACTTCTAAAGCCTGTTTATCAAGTCAAAGAGGCAAAAAATTAAGTAGATTTGTTTCATATTTAATCCCCTTGGGCATATGAGCGAATTCGAACAGGTGCTGGATGACGGGAAAAAGAGCGTTCGGCGTATATTTTCCCGTATTGTCCTTTTTTTAGTTTTGGCTGGAATTTTGGTAGGTGCAGGCTATCTGTGGGTAAGTAATTGGACCTATAGTGATGGATATCGAGCCGGGCATTTAATCAAGATATCGCGCAAAGGAGTGTTCTGGAAGACCTATGAGGGTCAGCTCAATCTTGGAGGATTCCAATCCGGAGAAGACGGATTGTCCGGGAATATTTGGTCTTTTTCGGTTCCTAAGCGAGCCGTTTATGAAGAATTGCTCAAATACGAGGGGAGAAGGGTGCGGTTAAGTTACAGGCAGGTTTGGAACAATATGCCCTGGCAGGGTAAGACCGATTACATGGTCTACGAAATAAAACTATTAGAATAAGGGTAGCATTGAATTGTTGGAAAAGCATGCTACCCTTTTCTGCTCTATCTTCGCTGGTTTTGGACGACCAGAGTGCCGGCGAGAATATCATGAAGTGCTTGCTTTTTCTCTGTGAAAGCAGCCATGATATAGCCGACAAGGAGGATGAGTGAGCTCAAAATTTTACCAAAAAACCTTCCAGTTGCTCGTAAGAATGAAATCCGATTTCCATCCAAATCGGTTACTTTGATATTCACTGCTCTTTTTCCAAGCGTAGCTTGCCATTCTGACGATTCCATCAAAGCAAAGTAAAGCCAGTACAATAAGTTCATGATGACCATGGTGTAGGCGTAGTTGGTTAGGTAGCCTTCCAGATCATCTTGTATAGCGTTGGGATTCGTTAGATATGATCCCATGAGAATCCACTGTATGGCAGTACCTGGGATCAACAAGACCAAGCCATCGATGAAGACGGCCGCGAAGCGAATCCAGAAGTTTGCGTATGTGACGGATTCAGTAGGCTGAGGGGCGTCTAGAATAGGTGTTTCCATAATGCAAAGTATTGAATTTATTTTTTATATGTTCCAAAAAAAGA
>CAZXLD010000096.1:0-6211 GCA_964641965.1 uncultured Saprospiraceae bacterium
ATATAGGTTGTCCGTCCACCGTGTACCGTCCACCGTCCATCGCGCAGCGAGCATCTACAGTATCACGTATCGAGTATCGAGTATCGAGTATCGAGTATCGTACAAATATCTTTACATGCATCCCTGGCTCACCTTCTTAAACAGGAATTATTCCACGATGTGGTCCTCTAAATCCTTTCCTAGCCGAATATCATCTAGTCGATCTCTGCATTTCTGGCAATGCCCCAAATGAGAAACGATGGTCCGACGCTTATCGCTATTGGATTTCAACCGCCCGTAGAACAGGTCGCGCAGTTCATCATCATCCGGGCATCGGTATTGATGGGCTATTTGAATGATAATACGAATAGCCAGGAAGGCCATCAAAAGGCTAAGTACCAATAAAACAGAAGACATAAGGCCGACGAATGCTGCAGCTTGAAGATACAGCCTTCCATCGGGAATCAACGAAATTGCCAGCGCAAGCCCAAAGACAAATGGCTGGGCTGAAGCGAATAGCCATCCGTTTGGCTCATGTCCACCAGTGTTTGTTGCCAGACGGCCCCTAGTTGAAATTCCGGACTCATACGCCAATACAAACCAGTCTGAATTACGGGTTCCCAGGTTTTGAAACTCAGCTCCTGGAATTCAACACTGGGATTGAAGGTTGGTGCCGAGGGTGTGGAAGAAGGAACGAAAGCATCATCGTTGGCCAACGCATAAGGCGAAAAATAATTCAACTGAAAGCCACCTTCCAACCGAATGGCCGGATGAGGCCGAAAAGCTCCTCCCAGCAGTAACCCAACCCGGTGGACTGCCAGATCCTCATCAGACTGTAGAAGGGTGTAGCGGGTGATAGTTGGGGAACTCGGATCCATTGAATCCTCTACTGAAATGATAGGACCTTGTTCTAATGCACCAGATCCCAGCCGATTCCACTGATAGCCCATACGCGTCCAAAGGCTCCATTTGGAATGCAATAGGTATTCGCCTTCCACGCCAAACCATCCGGTAAATTGGGGGTGAGCTAAGGCGACTCCAGCACCAGTTGCGATACCCCAGCTCCAGCGCCTGGGCTTTTGTAGTACAATCGATGGACCAGTTGGGTTTGCCGCCTGTATGCCGACATTTAATTCCGGTAGAATAAATCGTCGGTCAAGCAATTCGTACAATTGGGTGGATCGTTTAACTGGTTGTTCTCCCGTGAATGGTGGCAATACCTGATTGGTTGTTTGGGCGGATATTAATTCACGTTCGCTCCCTCTTTTCTCTCCTCCTACCGATGCTAGTAGCTGATCTTGAATCGCTGGACCAGGCCCAGTCGATTCGGGTTCTCTTTCCTGACCAGTATCCGTACCAAGAAGATCATTGCTGAGGACCTCAGCTGGGATTATCGCCGAAATGGAAGTCATTTTCTCAGTATCGGATGACTGGGCAATGGTTAGGTTATTTTGCTGAGGTGATGCATTGGCAACAGAAGGATCAGCAAAGGATGAACGATATACCTTTTCAGTATCGAGCGCCAGCAGTCCCGGCAACAAAAACAGTACAATCAGGATCCTCCAGTTTTTCCAAAAAGGCATGGCTGCCGTAAGGGGCATTTCTTTGTCCAACAGGACTTTCATCTGCTCCCAGCCCCGATCGATAAACTCCTCATTGATGTCGTTATATGGCATGATGATGATACTGTTGAATGAGTGCTTTCATTTTTTTTCGTGCTTCAGAGAGATGCCATTTTGATGTTCCAATACTGATTCCAAGCCGTTTGCCAATTTCTTCGTGGGTAAATCCTTCAATGGCAAACAAGCAGAAAACCTCCCGGGACGCCGGGGGTAATTTCTCCGTTAGATCCAATAAATCTTCGTAGTATAAATTGCTCAAAGCACCTTCGGGCAAAGGGGTATCGTAATCCTGAAATTCAAGGAACCATACCTTGCTTTTTTCCGAGCGAAAATGATCGGACAATGCCCGAAAAACAATTCTACGAACCCATCCCTCCAGTGATCCTTTCCCCTGGAATTGATCAATTTTTTGGAATACCTTCAAAAATCCCCGGTTGATAATATCCAATGCTAATTCCCGGTCGGTAGTGTACCGGAAGACCATACGCAACATCTTTTCCGCATACCTGCGGTAAAAATATTCTTGTGCCTTGCGATCATTCGCTCGGCATCCCATCAATAGTTCTTCTTCGCTAATGGTATCTTCCGCCATACCCTTTCAGGTAAGTTTGTAATCCCTAAAATACAAGCCCAAATCGGAACGTGAGTCGTTGAAACACAAGATCTTGCTTCGTAACCGCATCCCACACTTCCTCCTGGGTATAACTGGCCCATTGAAAACGATAACCTAAATCCAGATATGTATTCAGTCCGGAAGAGCCACCCAGCCTGAGGCCAATGGACGGGTGAACCAGTGCTCCACCTCCCCCTTCAATAATAGCTTCGCTTCTTTTTTTCAAACTTTTTCCATAACCGGCTTCCAGTTGGTAAAACGGACTGACCTTTCGAGTCAACATATAACCCCGGATCCGAGCAAAAACAGGTACAACACGAAAAAAATCATTCAAGGTGTACCGCTCATAACCCACTCCAATACCGGTTTCCAGCCATCGATTCCACCGCAAGCCAATCACCCCAGACACACCGCCTCCCAGTACCGGCTCACCAAGCGTACCTCCATGGTAGGTAGCAACAGCCACATCTCCAAACCAGCCACGCTCCCGAAAAGAATAGGATCTCGCTGGTTTCCGCTTCCTGTACTTGGCTTTGTAATCCCGGTAGGGCATAATTCGATCCAAATGATAGGCCTCAATATTTAAAATCCGACCACTCCCCAATCGCACAATTACCTTTTCTCCATATTCATAATTGAGTAATCTACCCCTGATCACGCTACTATCTTTTAAGATGACAGCGTAGTAAGGGTCGTAATTTGACTGTGCCCAACTCCAATTGGTATATAGCAGCAAGCACGCCAAAAAACCTGCCATGAATACTATCGAAACGAAATTTGGTTTCACCTGATTATGGGTTTTGTGTGGGTATAAGGCTCAAAAACTGAGGTTGGGACCGGTCGGAGATATCGTATTGATGCAACCCATCTGTCCCGATCACGATTGCCAAATCGCGTTGGGGAAGAGTGATTATGTCAATAGCTGAAAGACCTCCGAGTTGATTGACAGGACCATTTCCAATTGCAGCAAGGGAGCTTCGATCAAAAATCTTTAGCCCCTGATCATCTTCGCACAAGTACAACCACTCTTCTGCAATGGATAAACCAATCGGATGGTGCATTTGGAAGCTTCGGAGAAGCCTCGGATTATCCAGGTCAGTGATGTCTACCACATCCAATTGGTTAATAAAGTTTTGGCATTCGGTTCCGTCCCGAAGGGTCACATAGGCTCTATTTCCACTGATGAATACCGGATCGCATGCACGTGCGTGCTGGAAAACGCTTCTCAAGCTTGGTTCAGCCCGGTCGGTAGCATCCAGGATATACATCCCGTCATTTGCCCCCAAAAACAAGTGCTCTCCATATGGGAAAATAGTTTCAATACCCCAATTTAAGTGCACCATCCCCTGAGAGGACGGGCTTGCGGGATCAGCTAAGGAAAACACTTGTAAAGAGCTCTCATCGACGGTATACAACCAACTGTCCATTATCGTAAAGCGAGCCAAGGAGCCTCCTGTACCAATCTGTTGAGCCGGAACTGCGTTCGGAACCGCTGAAACTTCGCCCCTGAGGAAGGTACCCCCTTGAAAAAACACCCAATCATCTGTCCAACCAGGCGTTTCGCAGGGAATTTCCACACTAGTCTGCGTAGACTCATAATAGAGCAGGAACCCGAGTTCGGTATCCTGGAATTGATTTTGGAAAACCCCTTCTTCACGATGGATCAGGTCCGGATTACCCGGATCTGCCAGGGAAAAAGTAAGTAGATCGGGACCATTGTCCGCATAAAGCATGTGGTTGCGTACGGCCAAATCTACATTTCCCGGAATAGATAAAAACTTGAGTGGCACTGGATTTGCGGGATTCGTATTGTCATAAAGATGGATACCCAAATGAGGCTCATTAACAAACAAATAATTCAGATAAGTATAGATTTTCCCGGAGGTGGCCATGGGTTGCGGCTCTTCCAGTGTAATGGTACGCAGCTCTTCGGGCTGCATCCATACAGGTATAAATTCGGTATACGTCTGCACTGCCTCACACTTATCCTGGAGGCAAGACGAAAAGGTAAGGGAAAACATAGCTGCGAAGGCTATGATCACCAATCTGGGTGTAGGGTGTGTTTTCATGAGCAGAAGGAATTTATCAGGCCTAGACGGCACCTCGCTCATGAAAGGTTGGGTAAAAGACCCAAAAAGTTATCGCATTGCCTTGTACCGATTGATCAAAGCATTGGTAGATGCATCATGCGACTGGACGGATTGATCATCTTCCAATTCCGGTAATATCTTGTTGGCCAACTCTTTGCCTAACTGTACACCCCATTGATCAAAGCTGAAAATATTCCAGATTACCCCTTGTACAAAAATTTTGTGTTCGTACAGGGCAACTAACATTCCCAATGTATGTGGCGTCAACTGCCGGATTAAAATAGAATTGGTGGGCCGGTTTCCCTCAAATACCATGAAAGGTAGCCGGGCTTCAATCTCAGCTTCTGTTTTACCAGCCTGTGCCAGCTGAGCTCGAACCTGATCCGCTGTTTTCCCCATCATCAAGGCTTCTGTTTGGGCAAAAAAGTTGGATAACAACATTTGATGGTGCATCCCGACAGGATTATGGCTAGTAGCAGGAGCAATAAAATCACAGGGGATTATTTTGGTACCCTGGTGGATTAATTGATAAAAGGCGTGCTGCCCATTCGTGCCGGGTTCACCCCAAATAATGGGGCCAGTTTCGTAGCCCACTGCTTGGCCATCTCGGGCAATGGATTTTCCGTTACTTTCCATATTCACTTGCTGAAAATGTGCGGCAAAGCGATGCAAGTATTGATCATATGGAAGAATGGCTTCCGAAGCAGCCTCAAAAAAGTTGTTGTACCAGATTCCAAGCAAGGCCAGGATGACCGGCATATTTTCATTTAGGGGCGCGGTTCGAAAATGTTCATCCAGCTCGAAGCAACCATCGAGCAGCTGTTCGAAATGATCAAAACCGATCAGACTTGCAACTGAAAGGCCTACGGCAGAGCAAAGAGAATACCTTCCTCCTACCCAATCCCAGAACACAAACATATTTTCAGGCTGGATCCCGAAATCACGAACACCTTTTGTATTGGTCGATACCGCGACAAAGTGCTTGGGCACATGCGCTTCACTCCCGGCCTGTTCTACAAACCAAGCTCTGGCGGTATGAGCATTAGCCATGGTTTCCTGCGTCGTAAAGGATTTGGACGCAATAATAAAGAGGGTGGTTTCCGGGTTAACCTTTTTTAGGGTTTCTGCGATATGCGTCCCATCCACATTGGAAACGAAATACCCTTGAATGCCATCCTTCCAATAGGGTTTAAGGGCTTCTGCTGCCATTACCATCCCCAAATCAGATCCCCCGATACCTATGTTGACGATCGTATCAATGGGTTTCCCGGTATAGCCTTTCCAGTTCCCATTCTGAATGGCCTCCACAAATTGCTTCATCTGTTCAAGCACCGCATGTACGACAGGCATCACATTCTCCCCGTCCACAGACATCGGTCGATCACTTCGATTGCGTAGCGCTACATGGTATACCGCACGATTTTCTGTTTCATTTATCCGGTCTCCTGAAAATAGCTTTTGGATTGCTGCTTCAACCTGACATTCCTGTGCCAGCTGCATTAGCAGGTCCAGGGTTTCTCCGGTAATTCTATTTTTTGAATAATCGAGGAAAAAGTCAGGGCCGATAGCGAGTGCAAATTGCTCAGCTCTGGCGGAGTCTTGCTCAAACCATTCCCGCATATGCTTATCGCGTATAGCCTGATAATGGGATTCAAGAGCCTTCCAGGCATTGGTTTCTTGTGGGTTTTGTCGGTGCAACATGGAGAAGTTGGTTTTGACGGTAAAGGTAGCCCATCTTGCTACAATTCAATCGAATCATCAGCCTTGATTTCTTGCCAATAGCTCCACCCTGTCGAGTGGCGAATGTCAAATGTCAAGTTGCGAGTGCGGGGTGTGGAATGACGAGTTGCAAATGGCAAATGTCGAATGGCAGATGGTGTACGTCCCTGATATAGGTTGTCCGTCCA
>CAZXLD010000097.1:0-3705 GCA_964641965.1 uncultured Saprospiraceae bacterium
CGCCGCCGGCTTCAAAACTAAATGTAGCCTGCCACTTTTAAGAAAGTCGGTATTAAGAGAAAGGGGGTAGGGGAGTCGCTACTTGTACTATTTTAAACTTGAGTCAGTATTATTTTGGATAGTGAAATACTGGCGATCTTCCGGGAAATAATTCCAGCGGTGCGTTTCAACGCTGTTGATCCTGACACCCAACGGGTCGGCATGGGTTGATTCTCGGTTCTCCGAATTTGGATGTCCCCAAGGCAAGTAGGGGTTGTGAGACAAAAGAGCCCAAAAGAATCGCATTTACCTATTTTACCACAAATTTATCCCCATCATTGGCCAGGTGCAGCGGGCCCGAGTAGCCCTTCAGTTCATTGAGGTACATATTCTTGATTATGGCGTTATCCGGTGCCGGTGCCAAATGATTCAATACCAGTTTTTTGACATTCGCCCGTTCCGCCAGGGCCGCTACTTCGAAAGTACCTGTGTGGTAATCCTGGATATCGTGAATGATATGGGCAATTCTATCCATGCCGGCTTCTGCGGATGCTTCTTCTACTATTTTTTGGAATGACATCAACATGACCTCATGAATCAGCAGGTCACAGTCCCGGGCCATTTCTTCGAGCAATACATTCTCCTTGGTATCGCCACTGATAACCACTTTTTTACCCTTGTATTCAATAACATAGCCGATGGCAGGTTCGATTGGCTCGTGATCCACATCAAAAGCGGTAATCCGGATGCCGTCCTGCTCAAACATCACCGCGCTGGAGTCTTGGCCTACATGAAACTCCCGGGGGATGCCCGCTGCCCTGGAAATATCCATGATCTCCGGGCCATGGTGATCTACCCGGTGCTGGTTTTCAATTTGCAGGAAAGCATTTGCCGCATTGACCAAGGTGGTCAAACTGTCCGGACCATACACATAAAGGTCATTTTCCCGGCCCAGCACCCATGACCTGCTGATCATATTCGGCAGATCCATCATGTGGTCTGAATGATAATGGGTAAGAAAAATGCCATCCAAGTTGGTCAAGGGTAGACCCAGGTTCTCCGCTTTTTGGACGACTCCGGCACCCACATCAAACACAAAGAAGTAGCCATTGACGAAAATGGCCGTTCCGGTTTGCGCTCTTTTCCCAGGAAGGGGCGTAGCCGTTCCTACCGTTACTGCAACTATGCCATCTGGGTCATAAAATGCATCCGAATTATTCCCGGCATCTTCCAGCATTCTACTTGCAATCGGCGGAACTAATTTTTCGGGGAAAAATTTTACAACCATCCAGGCAGCTATCAGTAATAGAACAGCAACGGATAGAATAGCAATAATTGCTTTTTTCATGGGTACTTTATTAAATGATCAGGTCGCGCTGAGTGGTCGTGTGACCATGGAAGCTCTGGAAAACCATTTTAATACTGATGCAAGTTTACCATGATCTTTTTAAAAATGGAGAAAACAGCTAAACTTGGTCAGCCCCGACGACAAGTGCCGGGATCAAGGACATTATACTATTTCAATTAATACTGTATTTAAGGGACAGGCCATTTGCAACTTAAAAGGATATAAGATGAGTACTATGTTGGGGAGTCTTACATCCTTACTACATTACTTCACCTGCCCACCAGGCCAAGTCTGAGCTTTCGACCGGACAGGGTGCTCTTTATCAAGGTAATATAATGCCTACCGGCCGGCATTTAGAAACTACGACCAGTGGGGGTATTTACAAACAGTATACATCTAATTCCCAGGATAAAGGGACTCTACTCGCTCCTTTAGCTCTTGGTTAATCTTTATATACATTGACATCATATGGTGTTTGGCGAGAAAATTCATAAACCGACTATGAGGGCCGTGTAATCCATCCTCTTGCTTGAATATGGTAGTCCCGATTGGAGTCGGCTCCAATGAATAGACATGATGATCCTTTGTCTTCCCAATAATATCACCTGACCAGCCAAATTTTATCCCTTCTTCATAGTCGGAACATATATGGTCCAACTCAATCACACCTCCTGTTAAAGGATTTTTGAAGTAGGAAATGAATTTTTCTCCTTTGACCAGCTTATTTACGGAGATGCCAATGAACGATGAGCTCCACTCTTTTAATTTGTTCCAGTCGGTGAGCACATTCCATACCTGCTCGGGTGTCGCATTGATTTCTATTTCCGTAAAGACATGATTTTTTTCGTCTTGCATCAGGCCTTTTTATCTTTCTTTTTAAGCCATACAAAGAAGCTGATTACCGCAACTATTACACCCACTCCCAGCAGTATTAAGGGGAGGAATTCCCTGACCATAGATTTGGTCGCTTTTTTCGAAACAAAACCTTGAGCAGAGTAGCCTTCAGGCATTTTCAGAACTCCAACTTCTTTTTCATAGTCCGTATAAGCAGCCAGCATTTGCTTAAATAATTCAGGTTCCCGATTAGCTAGGTCATTCACTTCTCCAGGGTCACTTTCAATATGGTAAAGGTGCCATTGATTATCGCCGTCCGGAATATTGTTTTTAACAATTTTGTACCCATTCATAAAATAAGCCGAACTACTTGCAGCCTCTATTCCAACACCTTCATTTTCTTGATAAACAGCTGAGCTTGTATCCTTTAAATGGGGTAATAAACTTTTCCCGGTAATAGGCGCATACCCTTCATTTGCTGAGGTAGAGATCTCCACCATATCAAAAATGGTAGGTGCGATATCGGTAAAGAAACAGAACTCTTTAGAAGAGGCATTCTTTGGGATATTCTTTCCACTAATGATCAAAGGTACGCGGAGACCACCCTCTCCTGTGTAGTATTTAAAGAACGAAAATGGAGATGAAACTGCATTTGCAAAGCCAGTTCCCATATAACCAAAATAGCCCTTGCCGCCTTTGCTCTCAAAATCCCTGTGGTACCCATTTTTAAGAGCCCATGGAACACCAACTGTATAATCACCACCATCAGGACCGTTATCGGAAGTGACTATGAAAACCGTATTCTCTAAAAGTCCACTCTTTGATAAGTATTCAATATATCTTCCAATGTGAAAATCCATTGCCTCCAGCATACCTGCAGTTACCGCCATACTGGTGACATAGCTTCCCTGTGCTTTCGCACTTAAAGCGTCCCATTTTTTGGTGACTGGAATATCCTTTTCGTTTAGCTGTGCACCCTCGGGAATAAGCCCCATTTGTTTGGCCTTAATAAACCGGGTTTGCCGCATTTTATCCCAGCCTTGTTCGTAGATTTCCATATAGTGCTCTACAAATTCCCTTGGAGCCTGTACGGGAGTATGAATGGCCTGGAATGCTATATAGGTGAAAAAAGGGTTGTCTTTGTTTTGCTCTTCTTCGTGAAATAAGATGGTCTTATCGATATAGGTCTTTGAGGAATAAAAATCTTCAGAAAGTTCTACTTCCTTTCCATCTGCATACCAATGGGCATGTGGTTTTTGAGGTAGGTAACCTCTGGAATCATAATTGCTTGCTCCAGATCCACCTAGGATATAAGAGCGATCGAATCCCCTTTTGGTAGGGAGCGTTTTCTCATCATGCCCCAAATGCCATTTGCCAGTCGCATATGTATTGTAATTTACTTCCTTTAAGCGTGTTGCAATTGTCTGTACCCTGTCGTTAAGTTTCCCCCTATACCCGGGTTTAGTTTGGTACTCGTCTGGCAGCATTTCCGGTAGATTGGCAACACCGGCCAGGTGACTATCTGTTCCTGTTAGAAGCATGGC
>CAZXLD010000097.1:3805-6157 GCA_964641965.1 uncultured Saprospiraceae bacterium
AAAGTGTTTAAGGGCTCTAATATTTTTTTACTCTCTGATTTATAAATAGCACCTGCCTTTTTCAATTCCAATTCAGGATGATAAGGCGTATATTCAATGCCAAACGTTTTCAGCTGTTTCTGGGTCACACCCGTCATCGTTCTACCTTTTACCAAATACGCTCCGTTTTTATCTTTAGCTTCTGTGAATGCCAAGGCTCCATGACAAACGCTACCGAAAATAACATCGGAGTTATAATAAGCGTCAGACACTTTTGCGGCTACAATGGAATCATTCATATCATAAGCTGCTCCCCAGCCACCTCCGAAAAAGACTAAGTCATAGTCCTTGAAATCAACATTCGCCACGGGAATTGAATTTTCTACTTTGGCCTTATAGGCTTCATCTTCTAAAAACCGTTCGTCTTCAGGGGCACTTACAAAATAATAGAAGGACTGTGGATCAACAGGAACCTTTCCACCTTTTATACTGGCTACATCCACTTGCATGTTGGCATCTAAAAAATCATAATACGGAATAGTCATTTCAGAAGCGAATATTCCGGTAGGAGGTCCTGTAGTTTCACCGGGTTTGTTCAATACCCCATGACTTGTAGTCACAATCAGGGCCTTCTTCCCTTTCAAGTCGTATTGTTCCCCTTCATAATCAGGATGAAGTCCCAGGAAATGGAGAATGGAAGGAAGGAAAATGGCTATCAATAACACCAATCCCCCGACGGCCAAAAGGCTATAAATCAATTTTTTATTGAATTTCATGGTAGTTTTAGTTTGAAATAATACTGAACTGATTTAGAACCGTTTAAATCAAAAAGCCTAAACCAGTTCAATTATTGATTTTAAATGAAAAATGATCAGATTCCATTTTTTGAGCCACACCCAAACCAATTCGGTTTGGGCATGGACGTTCAGTTTTTAGAACTTGCTACTACGAATTACTCTTTCTCCAGATTTTCTCCAATAAATGGGATCCGTGAATAAATATTAGCCTGAATCATGGAGTTGAAGTAACTTTCCAATTGCCAAAACTGGGCAGCTTTGTTTACACCAACTTCTTTTCTCATCCGATCAAAGTAGGTTTTTTCCAGTTTATCAAATGATTTTTTAATTTCTGTTGCCTGTTTGAAGAGTTCTAAGATTTTCTCATCCGATATATCCGGATAATTTTTGGCATATTCTTCAATAACTTTAATGCGGCTTTTTCCAAGTTTTTTACGCTCTGCTTCATATTCATCGTAGAGATTCCAGAAGCTTTCAGCATCGTCACCTAAGTCCATAAAATTGGCAACAGCTACCTTTTTTTCCAGACCGAAGGCCTCCTGGACAATTTCTACTTCTGTTTGAGCGGATTGGGCAAACGATGAATAAGCAACCATCGTTAGGAATAAAGCTGTGATCGATGTTTTCATTGTAGATGGATCGTTAATGATGTGAATGATTGGTTTTTGATGGCCCAAAATTCACATTCCCAAATGCATTATCCTTTTACATATGTTGAAATTTTTGGAATTGTTATGATCTCTCTTTTCTGATCCTGCTGAGTTGGGTTGGTGTCACACCAATCATGGATGCTATGTATCTGAGCGGAAATTTCTTGAGTATTTCGGGGTTCGTTTCCAAAATGTACTGGTATCGTTCTTTGGCTGAACCATTAAGAAACATTAGGTGCTTTTTGAGCAATTCCATGGACCGGTCGCCTATATATTCCCGAATCAGAATATTAAATGTGACGTTATGTTCGAGCAAATCCCAAACTCTATCCATACTCGCGACCAGGACCACAGATTTTTCCAAGAACTCTATAATTATTGGTGATTTTTCATCCGTTCTGACGCTGATAATGTCTGATAAAAAATTATTGGTCTGAAGGATTTCATCGGTAATTTCATTTCCTTTCTCATTTATGAAGTATGACCTTACGCTACCATCTTCTAAGAACCCCAGGTTTTTAATGATTGTATCTCTCTCTTTAAATTGTACGCCCTTATCAAATTTTTTCCGAGAGAAAATGGATAAGATTTCTTGAACCTCCTGATCTCTTGGCTTTTTCACTCTTTGATATATGAAGTCTTTGAATGGGTTTTTCATGAATTGTGATTGTTAGCATTTATAGCAAAATTAGGGTTTGTGGGTGAATGCTGTTATCCTTTTGTCAAGGTATTTCACACCACTGTCCGTTTTGATACTAGCAAAGACCTGTACGACCCCAAAAATCATACATCAAATTAATAGATTTGGAAGTTTGTTATCCATACTCAAGGTAGTAGAAGCCATCTCAATAATACCCTTTGGCCTGCAAATGTGCCTTTTAGCACCATATTTCGTTGCAAAAAGCGTCACTTAGCTACGGCTAGGC
>CAZXLD010000098.1:0-6048 GCA_964641965.1 uncultured Saprospiraceae bacterium
CGATTTTTGAGATAGGTTCTAATACAATGTACAACAACATGTAGCTGTCCATGCTTGCTTGCTTCGCCATAGCCATGGCAGCTACTCCGACATTGGCAACCATTGAGGAAAGAAAGTATGCTCCATTAAATAAGCAGAGGTTTGTAAATTAGGGAAAGAAGGGAACTGTCTCAAAAGAGAATTTATATCGATTGAAAACAGCATGAAGATGGATTATGCCGATAGGACCGAGGTCAACCCAAAGGTCATGTTTGGGAAGCCTGAATAAAAGGGCCCTCGGTCACCGTTGAACTTAGTCTGTTGGAAAGTTCATAGTCATTCAGCCAGGAAGAGTAAGGGGAAAGAAATAAAAACAGGCGAAGACACCGTGTAATCAATAATAAATACCCACAATGAAAGATATCCCAGGAATCGATGAAAACGGCAATCCCAAGAATGGCCCATTTAAGACGTTCTTCAAAAACGGACTTGTCTCTTGTCAGGGTGAATTCGACAACGGAAAAAAATCAGGAAGGTGGAACTATTATCTCAATAATGGACAGTTGCAATCCTCCGGCGACTACAAAAACGGGAAGATTGTTGGTCGATGGGAATGGTTCTTCAAAAATGGCGAACCCAGAGCTACAGGTGGATTCGATGAGGAGGAGAATAAGCACGGTGAGTGGAAGCGATACCATGCCAATGGTCAACTCTGGGACGAAGGTCGCTTCGAACACGGCAAGAAGAAAGGCACTTGGAAGACCTATGATGAGGCCGGTGAAATGCTAAAGACACAAACTTTCAAGTAGCGAAATGAGGGTCTTCGCCTATCCTCATGGGTTGCTATAGGTGCTTCGAAAACCGCCACAAGCCATAGGCCGAGCGTTATCCCTAATCAAAATAAACACCTAATGTCAATTACAAAAGAATCAGAACTAATAGGAATAAAGAAGGTCAGTCAAGTTGTAGGAACTACACTAAAACTGATGAGGGAATATGCTGAAGTTGGAATGTCAACTAAAGAATTAGACGCATACGGAGGTACACTCTTAAGGGCTTATGGAGCTAAATCCGCGCCCAATGAGACCTACAATTTTCCAGGTTATACTTGTATCAGTGTAAATGAAGAAGTAGCTCACGGAATTCCATCTGAAAGTAAAATACTTAAAGAAGGTGACTTAATAAATATTGATGTTTCAGCAGAGTTGAACGGCTTTTGGGCTGACAATGGAGGCTCTTTTGTGCTTGGAAAAGATTTTCATAATCACCATCCGCTTGTGGAAGCCTCTAAAAATATCTTGAAAAAAGCTATTGATAACATTAAAGGTGGAGTAAGAATTGCTGATATCGGACTACTGATAGAGAAAGAAGCTAAAAAATGCGGCTATAAAGTAATCAAGAATTTAGCCGGACACGGTGTTGGAAGAAGCCTACACGAAGCCCCTGAAAACATTCTAAATTACCGTCTTAAAACAAATCGAGAGAGATTCAGAAAAAATACGACTGTTGCAATAGAAACTTTTATCTCAACAAAATCAACTTTAGCGGTGGAGTTAAAGGATGGATGGACTTTGGTTGGAAACAAAGGTGGATACGTAACACAGCACGAGCAAACAATATTGATTACGGATAAGGCCCCGGTCATTTTAACGGAATCAAATGGAATCTGGGACTGAATAAAAACTGGATGCAATAATGCAAATATTTTATGGTGTGGAACGGCTGCCAGCAAAGATTTCGTTAAAAAGCGAACTTTGGTTTCAGTTGACAGGAAAGAGTTCCAAAACCCCTACAAACAATATGCCAAATGTTGGCTACAATTAAATAATATGTAATACCACCCAAATCATGCAATAGAAAATGGATTTTACTAAATTTTTATTTGCAAGTCCCTCATTTTCAGCTTATTTCTAATGCAATACATTAGAAAAGCATGCACTTAATGGGTGAAGCAAGCCTATGATGCTTGAAGCCAGAGCTTTCAAGCATCATAGGCTTTTATTTGTCTTCTAATGCACAATCTAGGTACCATTTTAAGTTAATAATGGCCTATCTCTTAAATATAGCATTACTTTAAATGGTATAATGTCATCGATCCCAACACTTGGCGTCAGTACTGCCCAAGTTTGGCTATTTTCTCATTTTTTAAATTGGTCCTTTTAAACTTCCGTCGTTATTACCATCTAATATCTAAAATTGTCTAAAGTCTATTTCAAATCGTTTTTCAGTGGCGTAACATCAGCTAACCACCACCATTAACCGTAATCTTTCCCCCCTGAAATTCATAAGCACCAATATCCCTCGGCCCAACAATGGGGTTGCCCTCCAGGTCAAAATCGAAATGCCCCTCCGGATTCCCACGATCGATGGCCGGGCTGGCGGGCGTAGGGCGATAGTTCCCTTGGTCCAGGTTCTCCAGGCGAGGATTGAGCAGAAAGGATCCTACCTTTAAGGCCGCATTCTCTATTTCATCCGGACTGAAAAAAAGCCGGCTGCTGTCCCGGTTGAAATACAGGTTGTGGTCCTGTTTCACCGGAGCCAGGGGGTTACCAAAATAGATGCGATTGCCCAACCCCTCTTCATTGTGTTTTACTCTCCTGGTTTGGGCTTCTTTCACCACCACGAGATTGTTGCGGTAGATGGTCGGGCTTTCCATAGCTAAAGAGTCCTCGGCGTTTTCACAAAACACATTGGATTCGATGTCTGGATGCTCCCACTTGCGATAGACGGTATTGTTCTCTACGAAGGAATTGGAGAGCGGAGCCCAAAACTGCGTGAAGGTTCTGTAGTCGGCGGATTCATTGTAGGCAACGATGATGTTGTCGTAGATCCGGTTTTCGACCAAGCAATCCACGGTATCCCGTTGGCAGATATCGAAATAGTAACTGATCTCGCAGAAGCCCATGCATTCGCTGGTTTTATTATGATGGATGTAGATGTTGTTTCGGGGATAGCGACCATCGTCAATCTCGATGGCTCCCCCGTCTCCACCCCATTCGCCGCCCATGGAGTGATAATTGTGGATCTCATTCCAGGAAACTTCCTGGTTGCCCATGCCCAGGCGTATGCCCAAAGGCCCCCAATAGGGAAACCAAATTGGACGATTGCAGTCATGGACATGGTTCCGGGTGATCAGGGTGTGCTCACCATAAGAGTTGATGCCGATCGGGCAATCCTCTACTTCATTATTTCGGACAATACAGTGATCCGCACCCAGATTGATTTTGATGCCGCCCAATTTCCAGACACTCAAAAACTCCATGGATGAAGAAGGGTTGGTGCTGTGGAAGTATAAGTTTTCCAGTATCTGATAATCTCCGTTGAGCTGAATACAGTTGCCATTCAGGTCCTGATCGTCCTGGTTGGTGAAGCGGGGGGCATCCCCCTTTCCAAAAGCGGTGATCAGGATGGGTTCTTCTGCCGTACCATCTCCGTTGATTTGAACCCCGCGATCGTAAGAAGTGCCCCGCTTGAAGAAGATCTTGTCGCCCGGCTCAAAGGTTTGGGCGTTGATCCGGGCCACCGATTTCCAGGCTTTTCGGGGGGAGGTACCGGTATGATTATCGTCTCCCCGCTCGGCATCGATGTAGTAGCCTTTTTCATGGCAGCTGCTCAAGCAAGTGAGCAGCAGAAGTAAGAGGAGGAAAAGAGGGGAAGGATTACAGCTCATAGCCAGGGGGATTTGGAATAAAAAGTCTTTGTAAAGTAAGCTTTAGGGTTCAACTTTTGGAGTCAAGCCACTGGATTCTTACCCTCAGCTTGGATGGCCAATCCAGTACTTTTTGACAGATCGAAATTTTGTATTCCCCTCATAAAGCGCCTTGTTCAAATGCTTGCATGCTGACACCCGAAGGGTCGTCATGTAACAAAATTTGGTGTCGTTCGCTCCAAAGGCCAAATCTCGACATGTTCTTATCTTTTTGCGGCAAAAGCCCGCCTTTTCCTGAAGGGGGTACTCGTGCACCAACCAAAATTTTCCAACTTCTTACCCATATCCTATTGCAAGCTAAAAATGAATCCCAGGCGTATCCGAGTGTTTCCACCAAATTTGGAAACATAAGGTATATGATCATTGGCCCCAGCGATGGAGAGGTAATTCTTTTCTCAACAGGTGGCGGAGCAGGTCTGGGTTCTGTCCGTGCTTTTGAATGGTTGGCAGAGGCAGGCTTTCGAGTGATTTCCATCAATCGACCGGGATTACGACCTGGGAATCGATGCCGCTTCCGGTTTTGAAGGCCATGCCGATATTTATTATGCCGTAATGGATCAATTGGGGATACGCGGTGAGATTCATGTCTTTGGTGTTTCGATGGGTGGTTTGTCGGCTTTGTATTATGCCCAAAAATACCCTATCAAATCCTTGGTACTTTGGAGTGCCGTTAGCGGGAAATATACAGTAAATCAGGAAGCTGCCAATTCAAAATTGGGGAAACTGGTGCTCTCGAACAAGGGGAAGAAACTGATTTCATGCCTCTTGCGCCTGTCCGCGAAATACTTTCCGAGGATGACCATCCAAAGCTTTTTAAAAACCGAAGCTGCCCTGGACAATAGAGAGAAACGAAAGATCGCCGGGCAGGTAGTTAATAATCCGCAAAGTAAAAAGGAGTTCCTAATTTTCGTCGAGTCGATGACTCCCATGGATGCCCTGTATGAAGGAATGATGGATGAAGTCGATAAAGCAACAGAACTGAAATCGGTAGATTGGTCAAATATCAGTTGCCCTAGCTTTGTGGTGCACTCAAGAGTAGATATTGATGTGGATATCGAACATGCCCACCGACTCGAAGCCATGATACCGGATGTCCGGGTAATGTATGTTCGGGCGGGAGGACATTTCGTTTGGTGGGAGATGAAGGAGCCGGAGTCAAGGCAGCTACTGTGGACTTTCTTCGATCTCAGTCAATTAGGTAAATCGAAGGTAAGCTTGGACTATTTTTGGGCATATTACGTAGCGTGTTCTGCCTCGCCTTAAGCATTCGGATGATACCTTCACCAGATTTCTCCGCTCATCTAGGCCTACCCCCCTGAAAACGATGTATTTTTGGACCCACAAACCAAAACCGATAAACCTTATGAAAAAGAACCCTTTGATTTTTCTGGCCTTGTGGATGAGTCTTTCGCTCACAGCCTGCGGACCCGGTACAAGCCAGGAACAACAAGCAGGGGATGAAACCCCTGCGGAGACCACTACGGAGCCCCAAAGCCGAAGTGGGAGCAATAGCAAACTGGCTCTGGATTGGAATGGCACCTACAAAGGCGTCCTCCCCTGTGCCGACTGTGAAGGCATCGAAACGGCCATCACCCTATACAGCACGGGTAAGTTTAAAAGAACCATGAAGTACCTCGGGAAAGATGACAGGTTCTTCAAGGATGAAGGTGATATACAATGGAACGAGGCGGGTTCCATTATTACGATATCGACAGAGGATGGAACTTCTCAAATGTACCAAGTCGGGGAAAATATACTTTTCCACCTCGACCAGGATGGCAATCGCATAAGTGGCGACCTGGCAGCCAAGTATCGACTTCAAAAGAATCGCATGGATCCCCGTATCGAGAACACCAGATGGGTGCTTAAAGAAATCAAAGGACAGGAAGTTGTAATCGGCGAAGGCAATAAGGAAGCCTTCCTGATGCTCAACAGCGAGGAAGGCATATACTCCGGCAACAACAGCTGTAATGTTTTCAGCGGCAGCTACGAACTCAAAGAAGGAGACCGGATCACCTTTTCCCAGGGTATCAACACCCTAATGGCCTGCCCGGATATGACGACCGCGGATACCTTGAATGAAGTGTTCGGCATGGTGGATAACTATGCCGTTCGGAATGGCATGCTCTCGCTCAATCGCGCACGGATGGCTCCCCTGGCCCGCTTTGAGAAGGTCGAGGAGTAGTCTTTGGGTATTTTGTTGCCCTTTAAAAAGGAAAGCCTGAGGTCCTTGCGGAACCTCAGGCTACTATAATGGAGTTCGGTAACAGTCTGGATGTATAGTCCGGGCAAAAAACGATTTCTACTCTGCTGCCGGATTCTCTATTTTTAACTGGTTGCGCTTTTCAGGGAGGAGGTCA
>CAZXLD010000099.1:0-5969 GCA_964641965.1 uncultured Saprospiraceae bacterium
GACCAGGTTATCCAATACCGTATTGGTGGCCTGCAAAATACCTACTACAGTATAAGGGTGATTTTCGTGTACATGGCCTTCCTGTACTTCTCCGTGCGTTCCCAGAAAAGTGCTTCCTACTTGCAGACCTGTTTTTCTGGCAACATCTGCCCCCACCGTCGCTTCCATGGCTTGTTCAAATATGTGCCCTTCCCGCAGTTGAGCATCATATTTATTTAGATAATCCGTCGTGGTGCCCAGCAACCGGTATCCCCTGTAAGAGTCGCCATAAGACAGGGGGATTGCTTCTTCCACCATAGGGTTATCCAATATTTTACGGGCATCACCTAATTTGATATTGCCGGTAGGTGCATCCAGATGATACACGGCAGATAATACGAGCTGTAAGGGACTCCCTTTGGCGCCTACCACCAAGTCAATATTTTTCAAATCCCGCTTAAACTTTTGCTCCAATTGGTGCTGGATCAGAAGCAACATCGAAATTATACCCACCCCAAAGAGAAGTAAGCTGACACATAGGGCAGTATTCAGCGGTTTGTAAACAATATTGTTCCAGGCTATTTTCCCTAGCATTTCATTAGACTTTAATTGGCAATTGCATTCAGGTCTACCCAGTCTTTTATTTCGGTCCGTAATCGATCATCATGGGTTACAATGATTAGGGCCGCATCCTGGTCTTTCGCAACTTCTAGCAACAGGTCGATCACCAGTTTACAATTTTTATTGTCGAGAGCACTGGTGGGTTCATCAGCCAACAAGAGTTTCGGTTCGTTCATGACTGCCCTGGCAATGGAAGCTCTCTGCTGCTGACCTACACTCAATTGGTTTGGGTAGCGAAATAACAAACCGTCAATATTAAACCGGTCGGCAATAGCCTTTGCTTTGCTTCTGCTTTCTGCATAGGGAGAAAGCAGAAGGTTATCAAGAATGGAGAGGGATTCGATAAAGTAGGTCTGTTGGTATACCATCCCAATATGCTTACCCCGAAATTGATCCATTTTAGCAGGTGAAAAGGCAGAAACCGTTTCACCATATATAGTCACTTGGCCTGTAGTAGGTTGTCGCAAACCCGCCAACAAATGCAGTAGGGTAGTTTTACCACAACCTGATTCTCCACATATGAGTAAGGCATTCCCCGTATCTACCCTGAGGTCAGGGAAGGAAATCGGCTTAGATCCCGTATATCGGTAGGTCAGATTACTGGTTTGAATCATTAGCGTATAGATTCATTCACAAATGCCATCTGCATGGTTTCGGCAGTAGCGATAGTTTTGTAAATGTGTGATGACCAAGGTTATCGAACCGGCATACATCAACCATTTACCAAAGGCAAGATCCAGGGGTTCAGATAATAATCCAATAGCAAACACAACCCAGGCTATCCATAAAATCCATTTAATGTTGGGATGGCTGGTATGCCGAGCTGAAAACCACACCGCCACAAGACTTAATACCAGAAAAGTATAATCAAAAAAGGCCAAAAAACCACCTTCGTGCGCATGCTCACCCATTGTGCTCTCCAACATGGGTTTGGCAGTAAAAAGCAAAGGCGTAAGCGTACAATGAATGACACAAAGCCCACTGGCTGAGACTCCCAATAAGTCATAACGGCTTATCCTTCTTTGTGTAATTTCCATAGTACATGACGGTTTATTTTGCCTGCAGATAGGTGGGCGAGAGGCACTTTTGGAGCAGCCTTTCTATCCCTTGAATGGGCAAGTTTTTACCAATAAACACAATGACACTCTGCTTAGGCTCTATTGGATTCCAGGAGCGTTTCTCCTTTAGATCCATTCGTTTTCCTACCGATTGGAGGAGGTATTGTTGATCCTTGTCTGCTACCCAAATCAACCCTTTGATCCGATACAATCCCTTAGACTGAAAAGTGAGATAGACGAATAATTGCTGATACAACACCTGAAGATCGAATGGCGAGCCAAAGGTGAATGTATGGCTTTGAATCTCCTCCGTATGCTTGTGGTGGTGGTGCGTATGTGGTCTTTGCACTGGGAAACTCAAAGGTTCAGTACTAGAAATAACTTTTTCTTTCGATTTAACAAGGAGCTCCTCCAGCTTACTATGGTTTTTATAGTAATCTATGGTTGGAAATTGACTTTTATCGCCTTTTAATATCCTGGCCAGGGGGTTCAATTGACGCAATCGCTCTTCCAGGGTAGTGACATAACGCCCACTTACTAAGTCAATCTTATTGATGAGCAAGATATCGCTAAACGCAATTTGATTGATCGCCTCTTCTGTCTCTTCCAGCTGATCTTCCACCAAAACTGCATCCACTAAACAAATGATGGAAGTGATCGGAAAATGTTTCTTGATCAAAGGGTGGGCGATAAAAGGCTCTGCCAATCCAGTTGGATCAGCGACCCCTGTAGCCTCTATAATGATTTCATCAAAGTCATTCCTGCGTTCAAAGAGTTCATTAAGAATGTCATATAAATTATCATTGAGTGTACAGCAAAGACAGCCATTGTTTAGTTCAACAATGGTCTCGTCCGGGCGAATGACCAGCTCATTATCAATGCCCTGTTCGCCAAACTCATTTTCAATGATAGCATAGCGCTTGTCTTCATTTTCCCGTAGCAAGTGATTGAGCAGAGTCGTTTTGCCTGCACCCAAAAACCCGGTAAGTATAGTTACTGGCTTGTTCAAACTAATTTAATTTTAGTGTTTCGTGATATTCGATAAACTTCGGCTTGTTCACCTGCATATCATTCCAGGTATCCAGCACCAGCGTTCGAATTTGCTTGTCAATCAAAAGTTGTATTTCATCCCGATACTTTTGATAATCCTCGTAATGGGTTTGGGAAATGCTATTGAATTGATTTTGGAAAAAGGTAACGGGGTTAACCAGATAGGTAGACCGAACCAGCTTATTCTTCAAATCGTTATCGGATTCTATGATGGCAATGCTTTTTTTCATCAACTCATTTACCAGCGCTACGGTGGACTCATTCATAGCTACGTTACTCTTAATGCTATCCTTTGTCACTGGGCTATTTACGATCTCGGGAAACATGGCGTCCAACTGCCTTTGAATTACACTATCCGGCTGGTTGTACAATGCCTGCCTGTCATCTCTTGTCGCATCAATGAATTCTGTCATCAGGTTGGCCGGCTTTTGAACGCTGATCCATTGCAGCACCAGTGCCGGAACAATGAAGCCAAAAAGCAGCCAAACACTCACCATTTTCAGGGTATTACCAATGATGCTGGTTCCACTTTGTAGGATTAAATAATAGATCGTTGACCAGAAGAGGAGGTACAAAAAGCTGTACAAAAGCACTTGCCCGAAGGTGGACCCCGCTGAAGAAAAAAGGTCAGTAAGCACTGCTCCATACAAAAGCAACCCGACAATAACCACGAAAACCAATCCGACATAGAAACCTACCCGGCTCAATAGCCAGGTGTTACCTGAAGCGGCCTGCACTTCGATCAGTGGCAAAAACCCTTGTTCGGCTTCTGCACTTTTAAGGTTGTACAATAAAATCAATAGCAGCAGGGGTAGTAGAAAAAGGATTGTGAAAGTGAAGTCTAGCGTGCCGACTTGCAGGCGTTCAGGATTCGCAATTTCCTTGGTCATATCGGAATCGTAAGGGCTTGCCCAGAAGGTGATCCGTTTGTAGAAACCGTATTGCTCGGCTTGTCCCATGCTGTAGACCAAGGCCGGTGACGGGGTCTTGAAGTGATAGATGTGATTAAACCATATCGCCCAAAAAGGAGTGGAGAGGTCTATCCATGGACTATTTTCAGGGCCCACCTTTCCCTCATCGTAATAAGCCATATATTTTTGCCGCTCTTCGTCGATAGTCCCATTGATTCGTTCAATCTCAGTCATCTGTTCTTGGTAAAGGCTTGCCCCATTATGCAGGCCATAACCCCCTGCAAGTACAAAAAGTACTAGAGCAACTACCTTGAACGGACTGCGAACAAAATGCTTCCATTCGTAAAGAAAAAGGCTCAGACTTTTCATACGAGCTGCATTTTGTTCGTTCCGAAAACCAATAGCAGACTTACAAATAGTGCCCAAGCTGCCAATAGCAGCAGGTCTGGCAGATAGTTCGGAAAGACAGCCGCAATGGCAATGGGCCGGTATTCATAATCGGGAACCGATTTGAAAAAAGCATTACCGGCTTTCCAGCCCCAGTCACCTGTTTTCGAACCTCCGAATGCATGTTCATCATTCAGTGTCTTGATGAAATCCCTGCGATAAGTTTCTACCTGTACCAAAAACTCCTGATGATGCAGGTTATCGCTAGCTGTAAAGCCCATGCTGGCATTTTGCAGAGAGACAAACGGATTAAACACTCCGGCTAACTGATAACTCTGTTTTTGCTTGGCCAATACCGCACGCAGATTCCCAAAATGCTTATCCCATACTTGATTGCCATACTCCTCGTCGGCTTGCATTCTAAGCCCATCAAAATTGATAGGGAGCTGTGCTAGGCTATCAACCCCGTATTCCAACAAGGTTTGCTGTTCTAACTCCTTACCTCGTTCATCAGCCGGATTGTGTCCGTCAATACCTTTGGAGCGATCCTCTCTCATGGATGCCTGAAACGCATTGCGACTGGGTAATTCGTGCCATTTTTCCACCGAACTCAACAAGATATTTGGTAAAAAAATCGTCCAAAGCATCCAGATGCCCAACATGGAGGTGAGTGCTACGGTAGGGTTTTGCCAACGGGCTGAAATGAATACGGTAAGACCGCCAATAATAAAATAATACAGGGCGTATGCCAGGTAGAAAAAGAGGGTACGGCTGGCCACTTCCGCATTGATATTCTGTAGATTGAATAAAGCATAAACGAGTACGGTCAGGGTCAAAAGTGCCATTCCATAAAGCCATACGGATAGTGTTTTGCCCCAGACTAGGGTAGATGTTTTTGCCCCTTGCAGCAGGAGCAATTTGAGTCGGCCGCTCTGCTTTTCGTTGCTTACACTGTGAAAAGCTAAAAACAATAGCAAGAGCGGCAGGATATATTGTAAAAGCAGCGAACTTTTGAGTTTTCCAAATTTGGAGACGGACTGCATTTGGGAAGCCTCCGAGTGAACGATCTCGTTTTGTACATGACCTTCTACCCGAAGCACATTGCCCGTAACGCTGTTTACGCCCTCGTCCAGACTGCTTAAAAGGTTAGACGGTTTGAACACATACGTACCGTAATGGGCAGCACTATGTGGGTTCATGGCATCGATATTTTCCCATTGCTGACGAAGCTGTTTTTGGGCCAATTCGTAGCGCTGCGTTTGCTGGTCAGTTTGCCGATTGCCAAAAAATACGGATAGCAAGAGTACCAAAAAGAAGCCCAAGCTAACGCCCAGCAAGGCTTTATTCCGACCCAGGTAATACCATTCGTTTTTTATGATTTGCCACATAGTCGTTTAGTCTTTCATGTACTCCAGGTACAGATTTTCCAATTCATTGGCACTGACTTCTTCACTGCGAAGCTCTTTGATCAGACTGCCTTTTTTGAGAATCCCAATGCGGTCGCAGACCTCTCGGACCCGAAAAATATCGTGCGAAGCCATAAGGATAGTAGCGCCTTCGGCGGCCAGTTTTTTCAATAGGGCGGAAAGTTCATTGCTCGCCAAAGGGTCAAGACCACTGGCGGGCTCGTCCAGGAGGTACACTTTTGCTTTTTTGGCATAAGCAATGGCAATGCCTACCTTTTGCCGCATCCCTTTGGAGTAGCCTGATACTTTTTTGTGATGAGCTTCTTGCTCCAGGCCGCAAGTGCTCAGGAAGTCCTGCAATTCACTTTTAGTGTACTTCAGGTTGGCCAGGCGGCAAAAATAATCCAGGTTCTCCAGCCCAGACAAGTAGGGGTAGAGATTGACATTTTCGGGAATATAGCCGGTGAGCTTACGAACTTCCCCAGCTTTTTTAGTGACGTCTATGTCATAGATAGCTACGGTGCCTGAATCGGGAGTGATAAACCCCAAAAGCATAT
>CAZXLD010000100.1:0-5669 GCA_964641965.1 uncultured Saprospiraceae bacterium
TTTTTTAAAGAGGAGCACGAATTATTCAGAAGTACGTTAAAAGACTTTTTTAAAGCGGAAGTAACCCCTTTTCTGGATGAATGGGAGGAACAGGGCAAAACGGATCGTAGCGTGCTGCGGCGCATGGGCGAAATGGGGTTTTTAGGTCTGGAGGTGGAAGAAGAGTACGGAGGCATGGGCCTGGACTTTTTGTACTCGGCGATTCTATGTGAAGAAATGGGTAGAACGGGTAGCCTCGGATTTGATACCGTGGTTTCGGGCCATAGCTATCTGGCGATGAATTATCTGATCCATGGAGGATCTACTTTTCAAAAAGATAAATATCTGAGACCCAGTGTAACTGGCGAGAAGATTGGCTCCCTGGCCATGACCGAACCGTTTGCCGGCTCAGATTTAAAAGGCATCCGGACGACAGCTACGCTGGATGGCGATGCGTATATCGTCAATGGATCCAAGACCTTTATCTCCAATGGTTATTACGGGGATTATACCATCGCTGCGGTAAAAACGGAGAGTGGGATGTCGATGTTGATCATGGATCTGGATGCAGAAGGTGTATCCAGGACCAAGCTGGACAAAGTAGGTATTCGCATTTCAGATACCGCAGAACTGGCCTTTGATAATGTCCGTGTTCCCAAAGAAAACCTTATCGGTCAGGAAGGTAAAGGCTTCTACTATATGATGGAAAGCCTGCAAGTAGAGCGATTAACGGGGGCTGTAGCTTGTATGGGAATCATTGAACACGTTTTGGAAATTACGTTGCAGTACGTATCTGAGCGTATGGCTTTTGGCAAGACCATAAACAAGTTTCAGGTCCTTCGACACCAAATAGCGGAAATGGCTACGGAAATGGAGGCCTATAAAGCCTTTTCTTACCAAACAAGCTATCGTTTGTCCAAAGGAGAAAATGTAGTGAAAGAATGCTCGATGTTGAAAATGAGAGTAGGTGATCTGTTGAATGAGATTGTATACAAATGCCTGCAAATGTTTGGGGGCTATGGATTTATGGAAGAATATCCGATTGGTCGTATTTATCGGGATGTTCGGGTTGCCCCGATATATGGGGGCACATCCGAGATCATGAAAGAGATAATCGCAAAAATGGTCATTGATGAGGTTGAGTATAAGCCGGTCTATAAGAAGTAGTTAGTGATTGGTGATTTTTTATGGAGACTAGTCGTAATACCAATTTTAGGATAACCCGCCTTCGGCCGGCAAGAGTGACCTAATCTACTTTATCCTTGAAATGGTATAAAAATGGAATCATGAGCAACCATCTTTTAATTGAATATTTCTACCGATTTGAAAAAGAAAAGGCAGACCGTCCTTTTTTGCATCAGCCCTTTGGGGATACCTGGGAGACGTACACTTGGGCCGAAGTAGGTGAAAAAGCCAGAAGATTAGCCACCTGGCTGAAAAAACAATGTCCTAAAGAAAATGCGCACATTAGCATCGTTTCTAAAAACTGCCGGGAGTGGTTTATAGCCGATATTGCTACCATGATGGCAGGTTTTATTAGTGCACCTTTCTATGCCAACTTGAAAGGAGAGCAACTAAGAGAGGTTATCGAACTGGGAGATATTGATTTATTGCTGATTGGAAAAGTAGAGGGGTGGGACGATATGAAAAAAGGTATTCCCGAGGGCGTCAAAGTTGGACGATTTCCACACTATAAAGACTTCCCCATAATAGATGTTGGGATAGACTGGGATACCATTATGCAGGAAGAGCCTTTGCAAGGCAATCCCATTCCCAAACCCAATGATATCTGGTCCATCATTTTCACCTCGGGTACAACCGGTACCCCTAAAGGAGCCTTTTTCACCGAAGAAAAGGTGACAATTGCTCTCGATCATCCATCTTCGTCGTATTGGTTTATGTTCGACGAGGAGAACCCCATTCGTTTCTTCTCTTATTTACCACTCAATCACATTGCCGAGCGTACCATTGAGCTTATGGCGCTTCGCTTTGGAGCGGAAGTATTTTTTGTGGAAAGCCTCGACACCTTTGCTCAAAATCTGAAAGACGCAAAACCAACCCTGTTCCTGGCCGTTCCCCGAATTTGGACAAAGTTCAAACAAGGTGTCTTATCTCGAATGCCACAAAAAAGGCTGGATACTTTACTCAGCATACCTTTAGTAAGTGGTTATATCAAAAAGAAATTAAAAGCAGCCTTAGGTTTAGAAAAGGCAAAGATTTGTATCACGGGCGCTGCACCGATGACGGATTACGATGTAGCATGGTGGCTAAAGTTAGGTATTCCATTGAGCCAGGCATACGGACAAACCGAAAGCATGGGGTATGGCACGTATTCATCCGTCGGAGGCATGAAATTGGGGACCTTAGGTAAAGCTCATGATGGCTTTGAGCTTAAAACGGACCCGGATACCCAGGAAATTCTACTCAATTTACCTATGGTCATGGACGGCTACTATAAGGATTCCCAAAAAACAGCGGAAACCATCCGAGATGGCTGGCTGTACACGGGAGATACCGGGGCCATTGATAACGAGGGCTATTTATCGATTACAGGTCGTGTGAAAGATACGTTCAAGTCCGAAAAAGGACAGTTCATTGTACCCATAGAGGTGGAGCATCAATACAGTCCCAACGAGGATATAGAACAAATGTGCTTATTGGGTCTAGGCGTTCAGCAGCCGGTCATGATCGTTGTGCCTTCAGAGATTGGTATGGCGAAATCAAAAGAAGAATTGGAAAAGAGCCTGGAAGAAACCATGCTGAGTGTAAACCATGACTTGGCAAGGTATACCCGTGTGAATACCGTGGTAATTGCAAAAGAACCATTCTCTACCGGCAATGGCTTGTTGACACCGACTATGAAACTCAAACGCTTTAATGTTCATAAAAAATATGCGGAGAAGTTGAGAGCATATTGTGACCATGAAAGCAATGTGATTTGGGAGGAAGAAATAGGAATTCTGTAAAGTTTAAAGGCGATAAAAGTCCAAATAATGGAAGGTTTTATATTGTTTTTTCAAGAGTTAAGCAATGGAGAGAAGTTTTTGTGGATTGTGGTTTGCATGAGTGTTTTCTGGCTATTGGAAGGGGCTTTTCCTCTGGTACATCTCCAATATCAAAAGTGGAAGCATGCCAGGGTAAATCTCACTTTATTAACAACTACCATTTTGATCAATGCAAGTTTTGGCTTGCTCATAGCCGGGGTGATTATATGGACCGAAAATACTGGTTTTGGTTTGTTGTATTTGGTTGATCTACCGCTTTGGGTTGAAGTGCTATTGGGCGTGATGTTACTGGATTTGATAGCTCAATATACGGTGCACTACTTACTGCATAAAGTGAAATTCATGTGGAGGTTCCATATGGTTCATCACAGTGACACGCAAGTGGATGTAACAACAGGGACTCGGCATCATCCGGGAGACTATTTATTCCGTGAAGTTTTTGCGCTGATCGCTATTGTGATAGGAGGGATCCCATTTGGGGTGTATATGCTTTATCGAATCATTACGGTACTGATGACCTACTGGACGCATTCAAACCTAAATATGCCCCTCTTCTTAGATAGATCTTTAAGCCTGGTGTTCATAACACCCAACATGCATAAATTTCATCATCATTTTGAACGGCCGTGGACCGATACCAACTATGGCAATATCTTTTCTCTTTGGGATAGGATGTTCAGGACTTATGTTTATGATGACCCGCATAAAATCCAGTATGGTTTGGATGTGCTGGAAGATGAACATGCGGATGACCTCATGTATCAATTAAAAGTCCCTTTTGACAATTCAATAAAAACGGATTACTAGAAGCCATCTCAATAATACCCTTTGGACTACAAAACAGCCTTTATGTCCACCTCTGCGTTGAATTTTCTCGCCGTAGCTACGGCTATGCCTCGAAAATTCGCCTTGATCTGGCCAAAAACTCTTGTTTTTCGCCACCAAAAGCATTTTGAGATGGCTTCTAGAAGGATATTTATATTCTTGTTCTAACGAAAGGTGTAGTAATTGATCTTTTTGAAAGAATAAAAAAGGTCTTGTTTCCAACTTGTAATTAAGAAAGAGTGGAGAATTTAAACTATTTGAAATTCGAAAAACAGGATGGAGTTGCTGTGATCACGCTCGATCATCCCAAAGTGAATGCTTTGACACCTCCGCTTGTAGCCGAGTTAAGACAACTCGTACACCATTGTCGTTACGCCGATGGTATTCGATGTGTTGTCATCACAGCAGCAGGAGATTTCTTTTCCGCAGGTGCAGATGTCAAAATGATGCTTGAAGCTGGAGACCAGATCAAGGTACTCACTAAAAAAATGGCAGAAGTGCTTCATGAAGCCTTGAGCATTATCCTACGAATGGAAAAACCGGTTATCACGGCGGTCAATGGCTTCGTTGCCGGAGGAGGATACGGTTTGGCGGTTGCAGGTGATATCGTAATAGCAGCTGAAAATGCAAAGTTCACCTTAGCCTATACCCATTCCGGTCTAACACCCGATGGTGGTTCTACTTATCTATTGCCTCGTTTGATCGGTATTCGTAAAACGGTTGAACTGGCCTTTACCAATCGTACGCTTTCTGCAGCAGAAGCATTAGAATGGAATTTGGTCACTCAGGTTGTTCCAGACAACGAATTGTTGGATACGGCCCTGGGGTTAGCCAGGAAATTAGCTAAAGGGCCTACTGATGCTTATGGTTACATCAAAAAACTAATGCAAATGACCTATTCGAATTCTTTGGAGGAGCAAACCGATTTTGAAAAGGAAGGAATTGCTCATCAATTGAGCAGCTACAATGGTCAGGAAGGCATACAGGCCTTCTTGGAAAAGCGGAAGCCGAGTTTTAAATAACCCGGCATTCGAGACTTCACATCCTCGGAAAAAGAAAAAAATATGCTGGTAGTAGATACCATTTCAGATGCCAATAAATTCGGCCAAACCTGGAACCATTCCTTCAACTGGGCCCTATCCGGAGTGAGGAGAAAGGCCGTATTGGCCCGTATTCCGCTTATATCCTCCTTGATCCCCAGGAGCTATTTATCCTTTGTGGGAAAAAACCTGCCCGTCAACGGCCTACTTCTGCACGGTGGTGGACCTATGCATGTCGGAGGTACCATTGAAAAAGAGAAGTGCTGTCAGAACCCCCTGGAGTTGGACCCCAATGATCCCGATTTCATTGCAAAGACATCCGGGGGGCTCCAAAGGATTGACGATCAGAAATTTGAACCCCTTTATCCGAATAAAATTATCGGGAATTTTGCTTCCGTAAATCGAGTGCTAACCAATATTAGTAGTGATTTCATCGCAGCCTCCCTGGACCGTTTGATCTTTCCGGAAAGGAATCACAAACAGAGCGTCGAAGCTTATCTGAGAGCCGCCAAAGAATGTGACAAACTGGATGGCAAAATCATTCTGGAGCAAACGGCCACCTTTGCTTTCCGCTCCGCAAATAACCCGACAGCATGGCATGAGCCCATTACGGATTCCATTCACGGTATTATGTTCTTTGAATGGGGCGTCCAGGGTCAAAAATTCAAGGGTGCCATTACGGGCGGTACCGGGAATTATGCCGGTGCCTCCGGCGAATTTTACAGGGAGCGATTGTTGGCGCCAAATTTTGCCGGGGCAGAGACCTTTAGAATTACATTTCCGGATTTGCCCCGACCTGACTATTGGCCTGGGTAAGTAG
>CAZXLD010000101.1:0-5635 GCA_964641965.1 uncultured Saprospiraceae bacterium
TATTTGCTTTTCCTCAATTTGTTTACCCATCACTCAAAACCATCGGGTAGAGTAGGCCTTGTCAACGATGCTAATAACAGGAGTATAGCTCGGATTGAAGCCAACTTTGAATACCTTAATAGAGCGCGTCAAGATAGTATCCAAAATGCCTCAGCCTTAGCCCTTCAAAAGGCACAAACTGCGAAACAGCAGACCACTTCCAATTTTTTGATGGGTGGTTTGGGGTTAACGCTGATCTTTGGACTCTTGCTTTGGAGTCGCTTTAGGGTGACTAAACGGCAAAAACTAGAGCTGGACAGCGCCTATGCGGAACTGAACACCGCCAACGAGAGCCTGAAGGAGCTGGACCAATTAAAGTCGCGCTTCTTTGCCAATATCTCCCATGAACTTCGTACACCTTTGACCATCATCCTGGGAATGAATGATCAAATTGAAAAGCAACCTAACCAATGGCTAAAGAATGGAACCGGAATGATTCGGAAGCATGGTAAACAACTGCTCAAGCTGATCAACCAGATACTGGACCTACAAAAGGTCGAAGCAGGTTCGCTTACCACTAATATGGAACAAGCCGATATCATATCTTTCCTACAAACCGTCACAGATCAGTATGAGGCTTTTGCCCAAAGCAAACAACAGCAATTGGTGTATTTCCAGGAAATTGGCAGTCTATTTATGGATTACGACGAAGAAAAGCTTCTGCAGATTGTCTCTAACCTACTTTCCAATGCCATTAAATATACTCCAGAAAATGGGCAGATACGGCTCACGGTCTCCAAGGAGAAGAATTCCCCTATTTCCGCTGACCGCTCTTTAATGATCAAGGTAGAAGATACAGGCCCAGGTATCCCTGAGGAAAAGCTACCCTATATCTTTGACCGGTTCTATCGGGTAGATAGTCAAACCGGAACAGAACTCGGAACTGGGATAGGGTTATCGCTAACCCAGGAACTGGTAAAACTATTAAATGGGAAAATTGAAGTACGTAGTGAAGTAGGTAAGGGGTCTACCTTCCAGGTGTTTTTACCCATTACCCAAAATGCTAAGCTTAAGGAATCCACTACCAAACTCGATATCCAATCTGCTGTTTTGGGAACGGGTATTTCCGCTCCAAAGATTCCAGTAAATACCGGCGATTTACCATTGGCATTAATTGTCGAGGATAACGTGGATATATCTCAGTACTTAAAAATTTGTTTAGAGAAACACTATCAGCTTGCATTTGCTTTCAACGGGCAGCAGGGAATTGATAAAGCACTTGAATTGGTGCCCGATATTATTATCAGTGATGTCATGATGCCTGAAAAAGATGGACTTGAACTTTGTGAAACCCTAAAAACAGATATTCGCACCAGTCATATACCCATTGTACTGCTTACCGCTAAATCAGATATTGACTCCCGTTTAGTAGGTCTCAAACAAGGAGCCGATGACTACCTGGCCAAACCTTTCCATGAAGAAGAATTGCAGGTACGCATGCAAAACCTGCTGGAAATCCGCCGCAGACTCCAGGAGCGCTATCAAAATGTTTATGAACGACCACTGCCTAAGGCAAAGGTTGTGGCTACTAATGTGGAAGATGCTTTTATCCTGAAAATAAAGGAAATCTTTGAGGGCCGGATGCTTGATCCCTCTTTTGATTTCGATGCGCTTAGCAAAACACTTAATTTAAGTCGCTCCCAACTCGGCAGGAAGATCAAAGCCCTGACCGGACGCTCCCTATCCAGGTATATCCGTTCTTTAAGGCTGCAAAAAGCCAAACAATTATTGCTCGACTCCGAGCTAACTATTAAAGAAGTGGCCTATGATGTTGGTTTTACCGATCCTGCCTATTTCTCCCGTACCTATGCCGAAGAGTTTGGGGAAAGCCCTACGGACACTAGAGTGGCTTAGAGCGATACACAGATACGGTCTTGCTAGTATGTTTGGATTTAAATATCCCCTATATCAATTGTGTGCTAATATTTTTTAAAAGCCGTCTACTTAAAGTATCTTTAGATAGTTATGCTGAAATTTGTTAGGGTCATACAGGTTTTTATTGTCATCTTTTTTTGTGGCACTCCGATTATTGCCCAGGAACAACAAACGATAGACTCCCTTTTACGTTTGTTAGAGACCGGTATTTCAGATAAGGAAAAAGTGGATACCTATATAAGTATTGCCAAAGCATATACAAAGACCGATTCGGTAAATACGGTAAAATATGCTGATCTTGCCATTGAACTCGCCAATAAAATAGAATACCCGGAAGGAAAAATTGATGCCCGATACATTCTTGGAAAATTAAACTATAATCTTGATCATTTTGCAACAGCAGAGGGTATTTTGCTGCAGGTAATTGAAGATGCCAAAGCCATCAACTACCTTTCTGGACAAGATCAGGCATTTTCCTTGTTGGGGCTACTTTCTAGATTTAAAGGGAATTATGAATTAGCACTTGACTGCTTTTTGAAGTGTCTTGAAATAAACAAAAAAATGGATGTCAAGTTTGGCATCGGTAATACCTATAATTCGATTGGAACAGTCTATACAGATCTTAGTGATTTTGAAAAGGCACTAGAATACTATTTCAGGTCACTCGAAATTTTTTTGGAGCTAGACGAGAAAAAGGGGATTGCTAGGTCTTATAATAATATTTCATTAGTACACATCGCACAAGGAGACTACGAGAAAGCGTTGGAATACCAATTCCAAGCCCTTGACTTAAGTATAGATTCGGGTAATTATGGTGGCATTAGTACGGATTACAACAATATAGGTTATATCTTTTACAACCTGAACCAGTATGATTCCGCCTATGTATACTATCAAAAAGCAATTGAAACCAACCGTTTGACCAACAGCAAATCAAGCTTAGCCCTCTACTATAATAATTTAGCAGATGTGCTGGTTAAGCAAAACCGGCTGGATTCCGCCCTTCATTACGCTCAGGAAAGCCTCGCCTTAGCGACGGAAATAGGCTATAAAAGAGTGATTGCTCGCGCCAACATCATTATCGGAAGTTATTATATCCAAACCAAACAACACAACCGATCGCTTCCTTATCTGGAAAAGGGGATTGCTCTGGCGGAAGAGATCGGGCAGATAGAAGAAGCGAAGATAGGATATGAACAATCTTATGCCGCCTACAAAGCCCTAAAGCAATACCAGCAATCTTTACAAGCCTATGAGGCTTATACAGTCCTCAAAGACAGCATGATCAATGATGGGCAAACCAAAGAGCTTACCCGCTTAGAACTGGAATATGAATATGGCCAAAAAGCCCTGGCGGATAGCTTACAAAATGCCACCGTTCTGGCTGCTCAAAAAGCAGAATCCAATCGCAGAAAGACCATCTCTTATTTTCTTTTAGCAGGCCTGTTATTTTCTCTCATTTTCGGTTTGTTGCTCTGGAGCCGTTTCCGGTTGACCCGCCGACAAAAAATGATCATCGAACAAGAGAAAGCCAAACTAGACCAGGCCTACTCCGAGTTAAATACAGCCAACGAAAAGCTACGAGAACTCGACAGCTTCAAATCCCGCTTTTTTACGGATATATCTCATGAGTTTCGGACACCTTTGACCATTATTTTAGGGATGATTGATCAAATTGAAAAACAGCCTAAAAACTGGTTAAAGAAAGGTGCTCAGATGATTCGGAGAAATGGTTCTAATCTATTGAGTTTGATTAACCAAATCCTGGATCTTCAAAAGATAGAATCCGGAAATCTTAACATCAACCTACAACAGAGCGATATCATTCCATTCCTCCAAAAGATTGCCCATCAATTTCAGGCCTTTGCCGAAAGCAAAAAACAACAGATGGCCTTTACCACGGAAGTCAAATCCCTTATCATGGACTTCGACCAAGAGAAAACCTTGCGTATCGTTTCCAATCTCCTCTCCAATGCGATAAAATATACCCCTGAAAAGGGGAAGTTGACTTTTGCTGTTGATACAACGGATTCAAGTCTAATCTTAACCGTTGCAGATACGGGACCTGGCATTCCCCACGACCAATTGCCACACATATTTGACCGCTTCTATCGAGTAGATATCCCATACACCGGAACAGAAAGTGGCACTGGTATTGGGTTATCGCTCACTCAGGAATTAGTGAAACTACTCCAAGGAAAAATCGAAGTAAGTAGCCAGGAAGGTCGTGGAACTACGTTCCGGGTATCATTGCCGATTACTCAAAAAGCCATTCCTGGAGATACGAGTGAGGAACTTAATATTCAAAGTGCAGTGTTTGGCGTAAAAGGCCTGATCAAGAAACTGCAGTCGACATCCTCCGATCTGCCCATCGCACTCCTTGTTGAGGATAATCCAGATATTGCTCAATATTTACAGGTCTGCCTGGAAGGTCATTATCAGTTGATCATGGCCTCCAATGGTCAGGAAGGTATCGATCAGGCCCTGGAGCACATTCCCGATATCATCATCAGCGATGTCATGATGCCCGAAAAAAACGGTTTTGAGCTTTGCGAAACCTTGAAAGAAGACATGCGCACCAGCCATATCCCGATCATCTTGCTCACCGCAAAATCAGGTGTGGAATCCCGGATCGCCGGCCTCAAACAAGGAGCCGATGACTACCTCGCCAAACCATTTAATGAAGAAGAATTACAGGTACGCATGCAAAACCTACTGGAAATCCGCCGTAAACTACAGGAGCGCTACCAAAATGTTTATGCACAACCACTGCCTAAGGCAAAGGTCGCGGCTACTAGTGTGGAAGATGCTTTTATCCTAAAAATTAAAGAGATCTTTGAAGACCGTATGATTGATCCGGATTTTGCCCTGGACAGTCTCAGCCAAGAGCTCAACCTAAGCCGTTCTAATCTCTATCGGAAAATCAAAGCCCTGACAGGACGCTCCCCTTCTGTTTTTTTACGCTCTCTTCGCCTGCAAAAAGCGAGACAGCTCTTGCTATCCTCCAATCTTTCTGTCAAGCAGGTCGCTTATGATGTTGGCTTTTCCGACCCATCTTACTTTTCCAGAACCTATACCGAAGAATTTGGCGAAAGCCCCAGCAGTACTGGGCTTTAAAATGGTCTTGACCATATAGTACATGCTGTTGACCGTATAGTACATGCGCTTGAACAGATAATTCATGCCCTTGAATGTATAGTCCAAGGGCTTTTTCTCACCTTCCCACACTTTTGCAGTAAACGAATTTCTAACCATTCAGAAGGCAGAAAGCAATTTTCTATCTGCCCAAATTCTAAATACTGTAAAATGATCAATCGAGTAAAAATCAGATTATGGATACTACTGACCTTATTTTTAGTCAGTAGTTATACCATGCTAGCTCAAAACGAATTCATTACCGAGTGGCAAACCACCGGGGCGAATGAATCGATAACCATTCCTACCACAGGTACGGGCTACAACTATACGGTCGACTGGGGCGACGGAACGACCGATACGGGTTTAACCACCGATGCGGCACATGCATACGCTGCTGCGGGTAGTTATGTGGTGAAGATCAGTGGCACCTTTCCCCGTATCCACTTCGCGGGAAGTTCCCCTACCAATCAGGACCGCTTGCGGAAAATCACGCAATGGGGTAACATCGCCTGGACGAGCATGGAGGGGGCTTTTGAGGGCTGTAGTCAACTAGAAATCCTGGCTACTGATGCACCGGATCTGT
>CAZXLD010000102.1:0-5125 GCA_964641965.1 uncultured Saprospiraceae bacterium
CCCCGGCATAGGTGTATGAGGTGCCTGCCCGGGCAGCGTACTCCCACTCGGCCTCGGTAGGCAGGCGGAATTGCCAGCCCTTCAGCTCTTCCTCCATTGGGGGATAATCCTGGTTGAGACAATCGAGGAAGGCCCGGGTTTCCGGTTTTTCAGCATCCCCTCGTACGATGTCGTTCCAGGAAACCCGTTCTACAGGGCGATCGTTCCCGATCCGGTAGGAGGGGTTGTCGCCTTTCATCACGGCTTTCCAGACAGCCTGGGTGACCGGGTACACCCCCATATAAAAGGCATCGAGCCGGACCGGGTGGATGGGGTCCTCCTTCCAATTGGCCAGGTCCGTCTCGGTGCTCCCCATCGGGAAGGTGTCGGCCGGCAGAAGCCGGAGGCGGAATTCGGTGCCGTCGGGCAGGGTCTGGGTGTGGACGGGATTCATATGGAGTGGTCGAGCGGTTTTGGGGTTATCAGATAGATCAGGAAAGGAATACATAGGGTCATATTCTTCGCCGGATAGAGTCAACGACGCCTTTCATACCGATTTCGAATTGACCATCCCGGATGTCGGTACAGTTTACGGAGCGGAGGCGCTTCAGGATGTCGCCCAGGTTATTTCGTAGTTTGTAAAGGCGGTTATTTTCTTCCAGCAGCCAAGGGTTATTCTGCTTTGCTTTTTGGTATTCCAAGATAAGCTGCGTGTTTTCCTCAATCTCCGCATCTATTTCTTTAACTTTTTCCAGTTGGTAGCGCTTGTTGTTTAAGAAATCATTATCGAGGTAACAGGGAAGGAGTTGTTTGCCGGAAAAAACTTCTTTATTGAAGGTTAGTATGGTTTCCATGCAAACCCAGGTAGAACGCAGGCTCTCGTCTGAGATGATGGAAAGGGTGACGTCACTATCCCGAACGCATTTCTCTATAAACTCCTCTATGCCCTGGCCCGTATCCATAGCCACCTGATCGATCAAAACCCCTATCCCACTTTCTTCCAGGTGTTTTTTTACCCGAAAAGCAATGTCCTCATTTTTTCTGCTGTAGGAGATGAAGGCACGGGCCTGGATACTGCTTGGTCTATCAGGCTGGGAATCGGCCTTTGGGTCCGGTTTGTACTTGTTACTTTCTCCGGGCCTCATGCCTTGGTCCCATTCTTGCCCGGTTTCGACTTTCTCCTTCTCTCTTTCCAGTTTGCTGTCTTGTTCGAGCCTCATACCCTGATCCAGCAGGTAATCAAATGGAGCCCTGGGGATGGAGCCGCCGCCGCGGGTTGGGAAGGCCTGCTCAAAGGGCACTTGATAGCTCTGCAACTTATTGGCATCTACCCAATGGCCGCCCTCGTCCAGCGAAATAAAAAAATCGGCATTTTTCCCGTTTTTCAGGAATTGGTAAAATACCCCTCTTGACAGGTTTTTACCCTCTCCATCGGCTTGGGTGCATACCCGTACCAACCGTTCTTTTTCCAGAAACTCGATGGCGCAGCCTTGCCGGCTTTGCTCTTCAATGAAGTAGATTCCATCCCGGTAGACCTTTTCCCTGGCGTAAGGACCAAATTCGCAGAGGACGTTGACCATTACATTTTCGGGCATGAAATCCGGGTACCACAGGAGGAATTGGTGCGGCTTTTCCGCTTTGGTGATCTCAAACCAATCCGGATCGGTTTCTTCGGCTAAGGGTTTTAAATACTGTGGGGCAAAATAGCCCCCATCCTTCTTAAAGATCAATTTGAATTCGATGAGCAAGCTGAGGAGCGCATCGGTTTCGGTTTTTTCTAATATCCTCTCGGCTTCACTTCGGCTAAAAATCCCTTTCTTTTCCATCAGGGTTGTATTCCCTTCAATCAGTTTGTAGGTCTTGTCCAGGAGCTTTTGCGGGTTGAGGAAAATCCGGTCTTTCAAGTCTCGACTATCGGAGTTCGGGAAGTAGATGATCTCCCCGGTCTTGAGCAGGTAGCCCAATAATTTGTCGACATCCTTCTCGATGATCTCGTTGGGAAGGGCGATTTGTGAAGTAAACTGATCGACAGTGAGCCAGGTAAGCTTTTTGGTCTTCCGGTCCTTTTCCCGTTCGGCGATGATGGCGTTCAAGACCTTGTTGTAGCTGGTGGGTATCTTTTCGCCAAGGAGGTCAAGCTCATTGACCAGGTCAGTGAATTTTTCTTTGAGGGTGTTCAGGTAGGAAATCCGCTGGTCGTCCCCTGCTTCAAAATCAACCGGTGGAAGGATTTTCAGGGGGGCATATTTGTCTTTCAGTCGATCCTGAGGGAGAGCATCTTCTTTGGCTGCCCGGCAATGGGTACGCACAGGCAAGACCTTGCTGTTAGGTCCATGTACGTAGATATTGCTTAACCAGTAATCGTGCCGCCTCCATTTGTGACCGGTGCCCTTTGGGGCTTTTTCTTTGTCCTTGATCAGGTTTTGAAGCGCTATTTTCTCATCGGTCCAGGCATAGACATAGCCTGCGGCATCTGAAAGGAAAAACTGGTGGGTCGCATAGAATATTTCCTGCCCTCCAAAGTCCCACACGTTGAGGTCCAACTCTCTGGTGCGTACGCCTGGGAGGTGTTTTTTGGTCAATTTCTCAATGGAAACGCCGTGGGTGAACTTTTCATTTTCATTATGAGGTTCCCCGAGCAGACCATTGAGCAGGCTGGTCTTTCCAACTCGCCCGTTGCCGAGGAGGATGATCCGCGCCCGGAAATTGACGGTTTCTTTTTTCCCTCCTTTCCTTGCGCGCAGCAAGCCAATGATCTCTGTGGCATTGCCACTATCGTCCCCTTCTATCAGGTTGCCTGGGTAGCCTTCTATTCTAGGATTATTTTTCAGGTAAAGCGTCTCCAGGTTCTCGTATCCGACCAGGGGAATTTCCCCAAGCTGGTTGTTTTCCAGGTGGAGCACCTTGAGTTCATCCAGGTCGTCAGTTTTAAAGTCAAGGGTTTGGATCTGGTTGTCCTTCAGGTAGAGGTACTCCAGTTCAGGGAAACTGCCGGGCAAGGTGAAGCTGTTGAGTTGGTTGCCGCTCAGGTCGATAAACTCGAGTTCCGGACAACCCTCCGCAAATGAAAAAGATTCAAGTTGGTTCCGACTGGCGTCGAGTTTTTCCAAGGATCGGAGGCCGGCGGGCAGGCTTAGGGATTGCAGGGCGCAGTCGCTGACATCGAAATATTCCAGCTCGGGGAGTTGCATGTTTTCCCCGAACGTAAGGGCCTGGAGGGTCTTGTTGTCGCTCACGTCCAGGTAGCGTAGGCGGGAAAGGGTGGCGGGCAGGGCCAAGGTAGCGAGTTTATTCTCACTGAGGATCAGGGCCTGGAGGTGCTGCAGCTCAGGATCATCAAGCGGAGGGGCCTGGGTCAGGTCGTTGGTGCGCAGTTTGAGGCCGACGAGCCTTCCATCCCGAAGCAAGTACTGGTTTTTGTCTTTGTCCCGGCTGCCGTAGCGGGTGAATTCCTCGAGGGTTTCGGCTTGGGAGGGGCTGAGTTGTAAGGGGAGGTCCTTTTCTATCCGGCTGATAACTTCGGGTTTGGCCATGTATCCGGGAGCTTTAGGTTTTTCGAGTTTGGGCTATTGCAGGGATATAGGGAAAAAATACGTGTTTTTTTTATTTATGGGGCCGGCTGTTTTAGCTGCCGTTTCAGGGCAATGTTTCGGAGGGTGATACAAGCTTTGTTTGTTACTAGTCCGATCTAAAAATACTCCAGTTGCTCCTGTGCTAAAAAGCCTGCTTCGTCCGTATCAGCTGCCCTCAAAGGGCCAATTGTCGGCGACTAAAGTCGCCGGTCCCGGGGGGACAACACCAACCGAAAACCCACAACGTGGCTGCGATTCGTGGGCCCGTTGCTGTAGCGACGCGACACCCGGCAATCGCGGGGGCTGTCGAAATAGAAGCCGCCGCGAATAACCCGGTGGTCACCCGAATTGGGCCCGGCAGGGTCGTCTACCCTGCCTTTCTCTTGGCATTCCCGGTAGTAGTTCTCGTAATCCGCCCAGTCCCAGCACCACTCGTACACGTTACCGCTCATGTCGTAGAGTCCCCAGGCGTTCGGTTTTTTGAGGCCCACGGGCTTGGTCTCGCGATGGCTATTGTGGTTGTACCAGCCCACCTCCTTGAGTTTGTCGCCCCCGGCATAGGTGTATGAGGTGCCGGCCCGGGCAGCGTACTCCCACTCGGCCTCGGTAGGCAGGCGGAATTGCCAGCCCTTCAGCTCTTCCTCAGTGGGTGCAGAGTCCTGGTTGAGACCATCGAGAAAGGCCCGGGTTTCCGGTTTTTCAGCGTCCCCTCGCACGATGTCGTTCCAGGAGACTTGTTCTACGGGACGGTCGTTTCCGACTCGGTAGGAGGGGTTGTCGCCTTTCATCACCGCTTTCCATACGGCCTGGGTGACCGGAAAGATGCCCATATAAAAATCGTGGGTGATCCGGACGTGGTGTACGGGTTGTTCGTCGTCGTTGGCATCCGCATCTTGACTACCCATCCGAAATTCACCCTTGGGAATACGGGCCATGTCGAAACTTATGCCGTTGGCAAGGCGGTGGGTATAGGTGGGCATGGGGAATGGAAGAATGAATAATGAATAATGTTGGATCCGGATAGGGATTGACTTTTAGCTACGGGCGTTTAATATAGGTCTTTCATTTTTTTTAAGGATTGCAGGGGCATTACGGTTATTTTTTCATCCAATGGGTAAGTTTGATCACCCAAAGATGCGAAAGATGGAGGTCATAAATAGCCTGCCGCATCGACCGGGTAGTCCTGGGGGCATCCTGGTATTTGGAAGGCCTAACCGTTCTCCTATTCGCGCATTAGCGCCATGCTTTAGAACGTTATCCAGGTTGGTATGAATTGTATAAATAGCAATCTTGTTTTGGATCGCTAAAATGAGGGTTCTCCAGGGTGATGGCATCCCGTGGGTTTTCGAGATCAAAGAGGTGGTCGGGCTTGAAAGCGTTGGCCAAGGTAGTTTTCCCTACTTGCCGGGGCCCAAGCAGTGCTGTCACTGGAAAAAGAGTGAGCAACTGCTGGATTCTATTAACGTCTTTAGGTCGTTTAAGGAACGTAGTCAAGGCGTTTTTCCATGAAAAATAGTCTTTGCTTGGCGAATTTTCATGGAAAATATTAGTCTGCCCTACCTTCCGCTAACCGC
>CAZXLD010000103.1:0-4950 GCA_964641965.1 uncultured Saprospiraceae bacterium
GGATTGTTGATCTCATGGGCAATGCTGGCCATCAGAATACCCAGGGAAGCCATCTTTTCGGATTGAATTAATTGCGTCTGGGTTTTCTTGAGTTTTGTGAGGGCATTTTCCAGGGAAGAAGTTCGTTCCTCGACCGTTTGTTCCAATCGATTTTCATTCCGGCGAAAAAAAGCAAATCGCCAACGCAAGAAACCCCAGCTAATGCCTAGAGTCAGTAAAACCAGCGCGGCATAAAAATAAGATGTCTTCCACCAGGGAGGATGGATCTCAATCTCCATACGAAGCGGTTCTAAGCTCCAGACCCCATCCCGATTGGTTCCCCGGACCTGCAATGGGTATATTCCCGGAGAGAGATACGGTAAAAGCAGGCTGTTTTGAGTGCCTAGAGAAGTCCACTTTTCTTTTTCACCAATGCGGTATTCAAATTGATTTTGTTCAGGTTGAAAGAAGTCCGAGGAGGCAAATTCCAAATAAACGGAACTTTGGGAATAGGACAGATCCAGCACGTATTGGCCTGCAGTATCCAGCGATAAGGCCGGACCTGTTGAATTGGATCCAAAAGATGGAATCGATTCACCCAATACTTTGATATCGGTAACAAAAATGGAAGGTGGGGAAGTATTCATTTGAATATCTTCCGGATAGAAAGCGTTCAAGCCATTCATACCACCAAAAAACATTCGACCCTTCCTATTTTTGTACGCAACACCCAAATTAAATTCATTCCCCTGGAGGCCGTCCTCAGCGGTAAAATTAATGGCATATCCGGTTCGGGGATCAAGACGGTAGACACCTCTATTAGAGCTGACCCAAAGATAGTTTTCATCATCTTCGAGGATACTGTAAACAAAAGGGTCTGGGAGTCCTTCGATCCGTTCAAAACTTCGGTCGGATCTGTAAAAACGCTTCAAGCCGGAGCCGTAAGTGCCTATCCAAAACTGCCCGCGTTTATCCTCGTAAATGGCCGAAACTTTGTTTGCAGCGGGGCTTTGATCGGAGGAATCCCGAAAATATTGAAAATCAAAGGCATCCTCTTTAGCGGTTTTGCTTGCTAACAGGTAAAGTCCTTGAGAGGTGCCCATCCAAAAATTGCCAGAGCGGTCCTCAAAAAAGCAGAAAGGGTCATTTTGGGAGGCAGGCTCCTGACCCTCCAGAAATATAGAGTCTCTCCTTCCTGTTCGCGGGTTAAGCCTGATCAGGTTTGGAAAGTCAGAATATCGCTTGTTAACCGAGAAACCCAACCAAATGTATCCGGATTCCGCCACATGAAAGGTAGTCATTGGTATATACCTTTCTCTCCAATCCCCGTCCACAAAAGGGAAAAGCCGGGATACCCCGGTTGTCGGATCATAATTGAAAATTCCACTTCTCCGCATTCCAATCCATATGACCCCCGAGGGAGCCAAAATGGATTTCCAGGTATTTTGCCATTCATATCCGGCTGGAGGGACAGGCAATCTGGACCAGGAGGATTTCCTGTCATTCCATTTGAAAGTTCCTTCTCCAGAATTTTGATAAACAACGATCGGGTTTCCCACCTGATCTTCGGTAACCGCCCTTATGATGTTCGAAGGGGCCATCTTGTTTTCTGGAAAAAGAAAGAATCCCTTGTTTTTAGGGACCATTTTGATTAACCCGCCACCTTGTGTACCTATCCAAATAATCCCGCTTTGATCCTTGTACAGGCAAGTGATATTCCTCGAGCTCAGACCTTCCAGGTCCTCAGGGTCGGCTAGCCATTCTTCGACTGTTTCACCTGAGAGGGAAACTTGTTTCAATCTGACCCCTCCAATCCATAAATCCCCCCCTGGGCCATCCGGTAAAAAAGCCCCCTTCAGGCCTTTTAAGTCCGATACTTGAGTCCAATTTAAACGGACGGAATCCAACAGGAATAATCCCGATTCGGGCAATTCCGCCCAAAGCCTTCCTTTCCTGTCTTCTTGCAGGGAATAGACAGGGCCTTTCCCTAGCTTGCCATAAAAAACAAAGGAATTTTTGAGTGTATCGAAACGATACAGGTCCCCTTGGTTACCGCCCCTCCACAATACGCCTTTTTTGTCCTGATGTAAACTCTTTGTTCCAAAGAAATCTGGGAAACGTACTGAAAATGGGATGGTGTCAAAGGAACCCGCTTGGCTATTGTACTTTAAAAAATGAGCGTTGTTGCCATAAACAAGGGATCCCGAGCGATCCAGGTAAACGGCATGAATACTCACACGTGGAATCAAAAATCGATAGAACTTCCCACAAACAGGGTCGAACCTGTCTAAGCCTACATCTGTCCTAATCCAGATATTGCCAGCTGAATCTTCCAGGATATCACCAATTTGGTTATTGCCCAAACTGTTGGGATCGTCCGCATCATGGAAAAATTTTTGAAAGGTATAGCCATCGAACCTGTTCAAGCCATTGTTGGTCCCAACCCAAAGAAATCCTTTGCTATCCTGGAAAATCCGCCCAATCGTATTATCGGAAAGACCTTCCTGCACGGTGAATCGTTCGAACTGATAGGCATCCAATCCCAGGCCAGCCTGTTGTCCTACAGCGGAGGCAGTCACGAATAAGGACAGGAATACGGTTAAAATATTCGAACAACGAATCAGAAAGTCCTGGATTTAATAGCGAATAGGTAGAGGTGAAAATATCCCTATTTCTTGGAAACCCAAAGTTTTCAATGCCGGACCTATTTTGTTATAGGGTATTGTTTCATCAAAGGTCTGAAATAATACCAGGATGGTTTTTCTGCTTCGGCCATTTTTTGAGCGGAGTAAGTCTGCTTGTTAGACCTTCTCCAGTGCCTTTTTCAGCTTCTCTACGTCCGCTTCGTTCATCTCTGTTTGGAAGATTTCAGCGTCGGGATTCCCCAGTGCATTGGTAAGTTTGTCCAGGATGGATGCCTCACTGAGTACTACGATTGCTGAGGTATTGTAGTGCAGGCTCTTCGCAAAGGCTTCAAATATAGTATCCTTGAGCTCCAGATTTAGATTGGAGCCCACCAAGTGTCCTGCCGCAGATCCACCCAAAAGGCCGACAATAACACCGGCCGGACCCAGTAAGGCGCCAACGGCCATACCGGTTAATGCGCCCAAGCCCATGTCCTTCTCGTCGATCTTTTTCTCATGCACCCAGGTACTATAAACAGAAACCTTACCATGTCGATTCCTGGAAATGATGGCCAGATGATCGACCCAGATGGCGTCACGATCATACTTATCAATAGTCTGCAAGGCCTCTTGGGCGGTTCGTTTTCCCTTAAAGACATATGCCTTGAAATGATACATATTTCACTTTTTAGTTCAAGAATGAAACAAAGAAGTCAATGCATTTGGACTCTGATCGGTGTTCCAGTGTATTATCGACCCTAATGGGTGTAAGCATCACTTCAGGTGATTTCAGTGTTTCGAGTTGTACATTCTCAGTAAATGGGAACTATTTTCCATGAAACCATGTCGGAGCGTAGTGGAGATACCGATAAACTCCGCTTATTGGAGAAACTATTCCGTATCCCTCAAAATGCGTTTGATTTTTTTGCATTGTCATTGTTCGGATACTTTTCGTTTTTTTAAATTAAACTTATCTGGCCAAGAAATCGCTCATCATCAGAGTAGAAAGAAAAGGTGCAATCTTCTTCGGTCAAAACGTATTGAACCCGGATGGTACCGCTTAAATCTACTGCCTGCCCATCCTGGCCGGCTTCTGCCCTCTGTTCTGTAAGGTGATCATCACGGACAGGCTCCCCTCTATAAGGATCTGAATTTACCTCTAATCGAAAGGCGTCCTGATTTTGCGGATTATTTACCTGATGCAGAACCTGACGAAAAAAACCAGATAGAAACTGAATATCTTTTTCAATCATTACAAACCGATTAATATTAGAATGGAGAATAAGCTTTCATTTTTATAAGGTAATAGATATCCGATGTATTAATTACATGAATATGAAAGCAAGATCCTTACTGGACTTCATCCTTAGGTCGTTGCCAAGCGCAGCATCGTGACCATCCCATTTTTATCCAAAATCTCGAGTGCGGAAACCTGACCGGTTTTTTCGTGCAGCATACTAATTTCTTCGGGTCCATTCACGGCATGAAAGTAATCATTGCCTTCCCTATCGGTCAAGGTAATCACGATATCGTCTCCTTTACCTTCCGGATCAAATTCTGCATTTCGCAACTGATGCCCCTCTACCACAGTAGCTCCATCTACAATAAGCATCGCGCTGCGACCTCTGTTGCCGGAAGAAAACAAATCCATACGTTCCAGCCATTCAGACTTGGGAATGGTTTTTAAGTGGCTCATAATCTTTAAGTATTTAAGGTAAAAAACAGCATAGGAGTAAGCTTTCGCTTACTGACTTTCACCTGATATTCAAAACCAATCTAATACATAATCAATACTGACGCCATACCCAAAAGTGGAAAATGAGGATTTAGGGTGAATTTGTGAATGCTGTTTAGAAGCCGTCTAAAAAATCAGAAAATGATTTATACGATAGATTTAATGCTGAAATTCAGTTTCAAAAAGATGGACCTGACTTAACTCAGTGTCCACTTTTTTGAGCAGGTCCACATAAGATACCCTTTAAGTACACCACTTACCCAGTAATCCATACTCCTTTAGGGAGTAGGTAGGGAATCCAACTTTGGCTGTTAACTAAATCTGGATACTTACATTCCTGGTATTGAGTTATTACTTCAACGTTGAGAGTAACAGGAAGGTAACTTTTTAGTTGTAATTATTAAACCCAAGTTATGCATTAGCTAAGTAAAAACAAGGGTTGAGCAATTGATAGTGAGTATCTTAGGCTTGCATACCTGAACACCCAACAGATGCCTTTTCTGGATTACGGATATACAGATAAGAAAATCAGCCCTTGGGGCGGAATTCGCCTGGTTCATGAACTTTACATCCGCAGTGGTTTGCGCCAACAAATTGAAGGATCAGGGCTTT
>CAZXLD010000104.1:0-4913 GCA_964641965.1 uncultured Saprospiraceae bacterium
CTGGTGGTTTAGCGTGAATGTAGGAAGACAAACGGTGATTAGCTAGTCAGAAAAGCTTAACCAATGGGGCATCCTTACACAAATAAGAGGTAAAAGCCGGAAAATTCCACAAAAAAGCTTGCTATGAATGGATGTAAATTGAAGGAATAGCAGGATTTACAGGATCGGTTGGTGAAGAATAGGAAAAATAACTTATGTTACCAGGTATTGAGAAAGAATAAATAAGTTGCGCAGCAACAACCTAAAAGCCTATTGCTTATGCCTCATGCTTTTGAAGAGAAGTTTGATGGAATTGAACGATTGGCCAAGCAACTCGTTCCCAAAGCCACTAACCTGATCGGCTTGGCAAATCCTGCCTTTTTGGCCGTTACCTTTGCAGTGGATACGCTTCTGAAGTTTATTCGGCTGGGGCGCCGCATTCGGGAAGCCAAACAAGAGGGTATTAAAAACCTGGAAGAGAAAGTGCGTTCCGAAGGTATTTTCCGAATCGCCATTCCCGCCGATACCGACCTGGCATCACTGGAAGACTTCTATTTTGACGTGGCTCCTATGATCAATCAAAAGGCGGTTGAAAGTTTTAAGAAAGAAATTGCAGACGCTCTGATTGCACAGCTTGAAGGTTCTGATAATCAACTTGAATTACTTCGATTTGCCCGTATTATAATTTCCGGATTCGATCATAGAAACCGGCGCTGGATCAATCCCAGGTTGGCCGAACATTTTTCGGAAGTCGACTTAGAGGATGACCTGGATTATCGCCTGCTGACCCAGGAGCTTATCCTATTTGCAAATCGAGAAGATATTTCCCTGAAAGATGTCGAAACGCTTATTCCACAATACCTCATCTTAAGAGTGCAGGCTATGAAGATCGATATCCAGAAACTGACCAGGGATGAAATGAGTTCGATCAATGAAAAAATCTCTGATTTCACCTTTAATACGCTGGTGGGTGGAGATGAACTGATTTTCAACACTACCAATTTCCTGCTGAGCCGAAAAAAAGCCCTCTTGCTGGAGGAAATTAAAAAACTGGAGCTCAAAAGAGACAAGGAATTTTCTCCGGAAATGGATCAGGCAACTGTAGAAAATGAAAAACAGCTGCTTCAACAGCGGATAGATGAATTGCATGAAGATATTGAGGTTTTGGAAAGTCAAAGACCTGAAATGTAACCCCTTATGATGACAAGAACCTTAACCCTCCTATTTGGGATCGGTGTAGCCTGGATGACCACCTCCTGCGTATCTCAAAAAACAGATATTTCATCCGCTTACCAACAGGCCTTGGAGTGTTACTATGAGGCTTTGGAAAGTGGAAGCAGCACCCTTAAATGTCTGGGAAAATTGAATCGGTTAATTGCCAGGAACCAACAGGATATGGAGGCCATTTCACTGCGGTCTCAGATCTATTGGTACAAGTATCAAAGCGATGAATCCCCAAACCCGAAAGACCTGAAAAACTTCCTCCAGGATCTTCGTTTTTTGGCTGAGACCCAAAGTTATACCCCGGATGCAAAGGACTGGGTGGAGCCTCGGGTTTACACTTCATTTGCCGATCTTTTGATCTTATCTGGTAATCAGGCCCAAAAAGGCGAAACGGCGCTCCTATCTCTTGAAAAATCGCTTGTTTTGTACAAAGCAGCAGGCATTTTTTACACCTACGCCTTGGAATTGGCCCAAAATGCGGCATCCATCGATACGGCCACAAAAGGGCTTCAGAAAGAAATATCCAATGCACACGGGGGCCTCGAAATTGCACTGACCAAAGAATTTGCTACCCTGGACCGGATTCAAACACGTATTCAACGCAATTTGCCACCCTATGAAGCACTTGGCGATACAAGCAGAGTCGACCTTGTGGCCGATCAGAAAGCAGACTTGCTGGAACAAGTTGAATTACTTCAAGCCGGACAGCTGAATCCTACGGTACAAGACCTTTCTGTACTAAGCCTGAATGAACAACGACAAGAATCGCTCGCCCAGGTATATCAATTGGTGTTGAGCGATTATAAACAAACGGTTCCGGTAGCCAATCCGGTAGCTTGCCAAACAGAACTTAATCCGTCAGCCCCCATTTCAACTATCTGCTCCAAAATGTTGAGCGCAGCCGAAAAACGAGCTATCCATGCCGGTGTCTACACCATTTTAGCCGGAGATGCTGACTTTTTTAACAACACCTTGGTCGAAGCCTTACGAGAATACGCAGCCGCGCTGGCAGAATGTAATTATTGTCTGTAATGATGGATGCTCGCTGCGCGATGCTGGCGCCAAAGGACGCGATACTTACGCCTAAAGGCGTGATCCTTGTAGCTGGATACTTGATACTCGCATCTGGATGCTCAGCTTGCCTAATCGAAAATTAAACATTAAAAATTGAAAATCAAGGCCTTAGCATTTGCCACTCGTCACTCGGCACTCCACATTCGGCATTCCACATTTGCAATTTGCCACTCCGCACCCCGCACTCGAAATTCCACATTTGGCATTTGCCATTTGTAACTCGACAAAAAACTTTCCGATCTCCAAAAATTACCTATGCAACCGGCCGTTCTGCCTTACCGACCAAACCTGTTTTTTCAATAAAATCGTTGATAAAGGTCCGGTTCGGATCCAACGCCTCCTGAACTCGTCGCCAGGTAGTGAGCCTTTCACCGTAAACCGTTTCCAGAAAGTCCTGATCTTCGTACAGGCGTTCGTTGATCTTACCCCAGTGCGGGATCCCCCCCAGTTCCATCATCCGCAGTTGGTACCAGGCCAAGATGTCCCGTTCCCCTTTGGTTCCTCGAAGTAACGGTACATCCAGATAAAATGTATCCCTTCCGAAATTCGGAGAAAGCAAAGCCTTGGACTGCTTGACAAAGCGAACCGACAAAAAGGAGGATTGGTAAAAATTATGCTGCTTGGCAAGTAGTTCCGCCAATTGAACGGATGCCTCAATGGCACCTACTAAAATTTCCGGCTTCGCTTCGAATGCAAACTCGGAACTGTACCCTTTCTCGGCAACTGCCGGACCGGACTGGAACAATACTTTGAAACTTTTACCCGTAAAATTTCTATCCTTAGTCGTTTTCAGGGCTGTCTGAATCCGACCAGGCGCTTTGGACGGATCTCGATTTAAAGCTTTTATCGTACTCGCTATGATAATTCTTAATCGGCTTCCAATCACGGAAAGCAGATTCTTCATTTTGGCATTGAGCCCTTTTTGCCGATCCTGCTTATCGATGATATTCTGCACAGCCACAGCGCATAGATGCTTCTTGTCAACCGGATAGGGATTGATCCGAAAGCCCATAAAGTCATTTTCACGAACTTTGGGTAAGAAGCAACCGTTCAGGATTTCGGTTCGCAATTCTTTCCAATGGGTCAAACTCCGCTGTTCCTCCATCCAAAAAGCATCCACTACATCCAATATCAACTCATGCACGATTCCCATAGCCCCGAAACTAAGGACGGTAGCATAGAATAGATCATCATCCTGGATCAGTTCTACAAATTCAGATTCGGGGGGAATTGTTGCATCCGTAATACCATCCGAAGGCTCAATTTGAATGTATTTACCTCCTGAACCAACTAAACGAAGGGCACGGACCATATCGGGGAAGGCAGGTTTGTCTATTCCAGACCCATGGGTACCGGTCATTAGTGCTCCGGAAACCGTTTGATAATCAACGGCGCCCATGTTGCGCAATGCCAGCCCCATATTATCCAAAGTCTTATTGAGATCGTGGATTTTGGTCCCGGCCTGGACTGTCACCAATTGGAGGTTTTTTGACTCTGCTTTTAAGCGCCTAGGATCGGTGCGCTGTACTCCGATCAAGTGCTGCATGGAAAGCAATAAATCCCGGCCTTTAGGAGCGTCTGAATACGAGTGTCCTGAGCCCACGGCCCGCACCCGCAGGCCTTCTTTTTCTGCATATTGAATAGCCGCTGAGATATCCTCTTTGTGGCGAGGGGTCACCCATAGAAAAGGAGTGACTTCCACATTGCGAGTGGCATTTCTCCAGGTATGGTTTTGTTTAGATATGCCCTGGAGCCATGAAGGGATAGTCATGGGTTGGGTTTTAGGTTAAATTATTTAAGATACAATTTCCAAAACCCTGGATCAACACCAGACGAGATACTGGCACTATTCTATGGAAAAAAACGGTTTCTTGGACTGATAAATGAGGTTCGAATATTCAATTCTACCCTTCCAACTACCTCTAGTTTAAGAAAATCATCAATCCCTTAAACCTGTACTCGCCAATCCGCTACTTCTCCAGTTGCTTCCTGGCTTGTTGGATGAGGGGCGGTAACCTAACCACGTACAGATCCCCTGGCCGACGGCCTCCCTCCGTCCGATCTGCTACGACCCCAGGCCGTTCTGAGCTGAAGAATAAGTAGTTGCCATCCGGAGAGATACCAGGGGCAAATTCCACATACTCGGTATTGACGATAGGGCCCAGGTTAATGGGTTTGGACCAGATTCCAGATTCTGTATCCGGAAAACTGACATAGAGATCGGCTGAACCAAAACCGGGAAGATTGCCGGTTACCAGGATAAGAAAAGAGCCATCCGGTGCAATGGCCGGATTGGTTAGCCGAGCCGAATCTTCATCAAAGGATACTACTTTAGGTGCCGCTGCCAGATTGGTTAAATCAGCCTGCATAAGATGGGCATTTCGGGTACCGGTCTGAAAAACAGAATAATAAGCTTCACCTTTTTGCGTGGCTGTCAGAAAGATCTCGGTATTCGGCTTATTGATGGAGCTGGGTAGCGGCTGTGGATCCGTCCATTGTCCATTCTGATAATCCGAATAATACAGATCCAGCTCTTCCTTTGCCGAGCCTGGGACTTCGGTGCGATCGGAGCTGAAAAACAACCGATTGCCAAAGAAAAAAGGGTCGATGTCCTGATGGGTCGTATCGGAAAAAGG
>CAZXLD010000105.1:0-4908 GCA_964641965.1 uncultured Saprospiraceae bacterium
CAAAAACGGGGCCTAGCCGTAGCTAAGTGACGCTTTTTGCAACGAAATATGGTGCCAAAAGACACATTTGCAGGCCAAAGGGTATTATTGAGATGGCTTCTAGTTACTATTTCTGTAGAGTAACGCACTAAATACCCCCATACTGGGGATCATGGAGAAAAGGAAAAATTGATTTCTTGACTGTATCCAGTTGATAATTGCATCCATACTTTCATAGGATTCATTATTCGAAGATTCATAATTATTAAAGCCTGCTTGGAATCCACTCAAAAAGTTCTGCTCTATACTTAAATCTAGAAAATCGGCAAACAGGAACTGGAATAATCCGTATAAGCTTAACACAATTAAAGCATATTGAATGGGCGTGTTTATTACTTTTCGCACTCCGTTTATGTATCCTATGGTCACTAAGTCAGGCTTCACCAACAACCACCTGGACGTTTTGTAAAAGGGGAAATCCAGGTTCCCTATGGTTACAATCAGGTTTTTTAAGAGTGTCCAAATAGTCAGCCTACTTTTAACCTGCTTCGCTCCACATATTGGACAGAAATTGGAGGAATCTGGAATTTGATTCGTACATGTTTTGCAGGTGGCCATGGTGCTTGATCGTCTTACCTCATCTTGTTATGTTACTCTAGTGCAGCCACTATTTTACTTAGAATGGTGTAGGACCTCCGATGGGCATATCGCTGGCCGTAGGCACTGGAGGTTAAGGCGATGACCATTTCTTCTTCGGGGATGACTACCAGATGATTGCCTCCATTTCCAGATGCAAAAAGATAATTAACTGTTTTGTTCCCAAAAGTCCGTCTAGATTTATACCAAAACATCCCGTAAGTGTCTGCGAAAGGGTTATTTGTGGATAGGTCAAATGCCTCAATTGATAATTCCTGGATGTAATCTAACTCGATGAGTTGCTTATTTTTCCATTTCCCTTCGTTAACGAGAAGCGTGCCTAGTTTGGCAAAATCCAGCGTCGTTAAATATAAATTACCTGCAGCTCCGGTTTGATTTGCTGCAGTGGTATACCAGTAGTACTGCTTTATCCCCAATGGATCGAACAGTTTTTCCTGTGCGAAATCGCTTAGGCTTTGACCGGAGGTTTCTTCAATTACTACGCCGATTAGCAATGCATTGATATCCGCATAAACCCACCGCTCCCCAGGCTCGTCGATTAGGGGGACCTGTAATAGGAAGGCTTTCCAGTCGTCTTTGGCCACCCAGTTCACTGCATGGCCGATTGTTCCGGGATTATCTGAATCAGCATCCAAGCCGGAAGACATATTCAGGAGATGCCTGAGCTTGATTTTCTTATAGTTCTCATTGATAAAAGGATATTTACTCTTTGGGAAAAAGGATGATAAGTCTTGGTCCAGGCTTTGCACCAGACCCTCCCTTAGGGCTATACCTAGCAACAGGGCGGTTATACTTTTTCCAGCAGATCGGATATCATGAATTGAGTTTCTCCAAAAGGTATGGAAATACTCCTCGAGGACTAACTGATTATTTTTGATTACGACCAGGCCACGAAAGTCATTCGGGGGGGTATGGCCGATGAAGCTCAATAGGTTGCCGATGGAATCTGGATTAAATCCGGATGCTGCCAAGGTGATTGTCGGTAATTCCGGGATGGGTTGCTGTAGGTTATTTTGCCCAAATGCATAAGTGAACGAACATATAGTTAGGAGCAGCGTGAATGGTCTCATGCCATGAAGATATTGATCCTTATCGATTGAAACTGTAGGCATCTTGTTGAAGAGGGTAAAGAATTAGTGGTTTACATGAAATTGGGCTGAGTGAACCACTTTATTTTCCCACGTATTACTTTTTGGTGGTTTCTTGGTACCGCCAACTCCCCTCGACGTTCGTCCAGATTTCCGTGCTAGCCGGGCGCCATTTGTTGTTGATTCGGACTTGTGCCTGTACTTGAGCCGATTGACCAGTTTCGTCAATCTTGACAGATAAAATGTTGTGGTCATCCGGACCCACTTTGGTAATTTTCATGAGTCCGTGAAGGTTCCTGAAAAACTTCTCAGCTGCAGAACGACCAACCTTTGCCACCACGGCGGGATCAGACAATTCGATGCATCTATCCAACTTTCCCGTGCGGGTGGCTTCGAATAATTCGACAACTTGTGATCGGAGAGCCTTCTCGGTATCCGATTTATGGGTATCTATAAGTGCTGGCTCGGTGGCAGATGTAGCATCTGCGGCTGATTTGAAGAATTCCCACATTACCTCGGCATGGTCAAAATCAAAGCAAGCAGCTCCAATGAGATTTTTCGATAGGTATTGTCGTCCACCGGGTACTACGTGTCCGCCGCCGATCACTTTGACAAGCAGGACTCTTCGATCCATATTAGTATAGAGGTAGACCTCATTCGTACAACCGTCTTCAGGGGCTGAATTACCCAACGAGGATAGAGTCGGAGGTGCGGAGATTCCATTGAGCTTCACTAAACTCGCAATTACCTCTTCAACAGGTAATACCCGCGCACCCGGATCGCCATTGGTTTTAGGTTTACGCATGGCCCCCCACCCACCGGCATAAGGCATAAGCGGATCTTCTGTTCCAGCGATCATAGCAAAATCGACGGGGCGTTGGAAGGGAGCTTCATCTAATAATCCTTGCAAATGACTAGCGATCACTGTCCCGGCTCCGGCAAACAGGTGCCTGGACCTTTGCGTCATAATGAAGGTCATTAATCCTCCCCTTGAGGCGCCGGTGATAAAAAGGCGTTGGCTATCTATTGACTCTTTGGACAATACATCATCGATCACAGCATCCAGAAAGAGGACATGTTCGGGCAACCATCCACCGGGGCCGGCGTCTGGATAGATGGCAATGAACTCTCCCGACTCAATAAATGGTTTAAATCCGTAAGTATCTTTGAGCCCTTTGCCGTTTCCACCCCCTCCATGGAGTACGACAAGTAATGGTAATGGATTCAGTGTGGTATTTGGCTTGTGCACGTGGTAGGTTCGCTCTGAGCCTTCGACCATAATCTTATAGGATACGAATAGGTCTGATTGTCCTGCTACCGCAAACGATGAAAAAATAAAACAAAGGGTAAGCAATGAATTTTGCATGCCGCTAGTTCTTTTTTGGCAAACGATAAGTACCTCTACTCAATATAGTTGGCCTTACATTGGTAATCCATTTTAAGCTGCGACCTGTCGTAGATTTGTCTCTATTCTACTTTTTAAGCTTCCAGCTCAAATATCCCAACCCAATACCGAATGGAATTACGAATAGGAGGCAGGCCCACATCCAGGTTGAACCGGTAGGGGAGAGCGTTTCGGAAATAAATCCTGCCCAAATAAGGGCTATCCCCTGGATGAGGATTAGGAGGGCAACAGCTGTTTTAGGCAGTTTCAGACTTATAGCAGAAGCTATATATCCCCCAGCCAAACCTCCAATAAAAGAATAGATGAGCTTTAGAATCAGGATGGGGGTTCTATTGCGTACTTCGAAATAGAGAGCTTGGTTTGCGGGGTCAGTAAGAGCGGAAAAAGACTGGCCCGAAACCAGTTTAACCAGTATGATTTCGATGGACTCTACGAGCAAACTGATCACTACCAATCCCAGGAGCACACCCGCAAGCAAACGAACCAATTTCATGTTCTTCTGGTGAAATGTTGTTGGACAAATCTATTCCAGCCTTTCTTGTTTCTGGATTCAACGACCCAGTAAAATCCATCCACTTCCGCCGGCCAATAGGCTTGCCTGGCTAAACCCGCCGGCATTTCAGCTTTAAAACCAAAAGCTTCTGGATGAATATCGCTGACATCAGCCAATTTACCCATGGAGTTTTTTCCATCGGAGGTGAAAGACCAAAAACAGATCTCCTTATGGGCATTCAGGCCGATAAGGGTATGGTCTGTGTAGACTTTTTTCTCAAGAAACCACTTGACATCCAGTTGGATGTATTTATTATCGAGGGTCAGTTGAAAAGTTCTGTGGCATTCCGGTTTCTTTTCATCCTGGCTATGTTCGTTGGTAATCCACTCACCTAGTAAAGGGGAGAATAAGCCAAGTTTACCTCTTCCTTTTTTCCAATGCATTAATGTTTTCTTGAATGGTTCGAATTGTAAATATGGGAAACAGGTAGCTATTGATACTTGGTCTATACCAACTCATGGGTAAAGTATTTATTCATAGTGTAATCCATTCTTGATACAATACTGATTGTAGAGCTTACTAAAATTGGTAGGATCTATATGGATATAAGAGGCAATGTATTTGTGCGGAACTAGCCGGAATAATTCGGGCTTTTGATGCATGATCCATTGGAATCGCTCTTTGATGCTCTTGGTTTCGTTTAGCAGACACTTATTTAGCAAAGCGGTGAGCACCTTTTCCAGTACTATTCTGTAGGCCCTTTCAGTAGCCGGTGATGCGTTAAATATCTGTTGTAAGTCAATAAAGCGGATGGATTCAATTTCACAGTCCTCGAGACACTGAATACAATAGGATGCTGGAATTTGGTTAGAGAAAGAGCTTACATCCGCGCAAAATCGATTATGGTATGCAAAATCAATAACCTTAAGGCCGTGCTCGAGCTCAAGATAAAGAAAGGCTATTCCCGATTTAATGCAATAGAGTTCTTCTTGGATATCGCCGTCCAACAGCAGGAAATCTCCCTTCTTGCAAGTAGATCGATTTGATAAGGTTTTAAATAGTTGTTTATCGGCCGGTGGTATGAATTCATACAAACTTAGTAGGTCTACCATAGGTGTTGCTCATTTGTTGGATCCTTTTTTCTTTATTATGATAGACCTGAATTTGTGCCCAAGGTAGCTTAGAGCATGTTGAGATTTAACACATGCGTAAAAAACAGGGAGTCAGACCGTAACTTTAAGGTGAAACAAAACAAGAAGTTATGGTTGCTCAATGGCGTGAGCTTT
>CAZXLD010000106.1:0-4728 GCA_964641965.1 uncultured Saprospiraceae bacterium
TTATTCAGGCTGGTGCGGGTTTGCAGCAAGGCTTCCCGATGGCGAAGCAATCCCCAAATCTATTTCAATGACCTCGGTCTTCGGAATTTCAGTTTAAACCAGGCAGGTCGGTATCAGTCATTTGCAGAGATGGGATTTCTTTTCCAGAACCTGGTTTTTCAGGTCCTACAGAGTCGATATGAAGCTCCAAACTAGCCCTTGAAATATTGGCGCACGAAAGGACAGGCAAAAGTGGATTTTGTATGGGAACGTGGTCTTAATCCTATCCCTATTGAAGTTAAATGTAAACGATTGAGAAAGCCAACGGTATCCCGGGGAATGAGGAGCTTTTTGGATAAGTATGAACCCAACGAAGTCTGGGTAATCAATTTGTCGTTGCAAACCGAAAGGGGTATAGGTGATACAAAGGTCAAGTTTATTCCGTGGTATATGTTAGCCTTTTGATCAGAGATCAAAGGTTTCCTGTCAACCCGGAATAGAAAATATCTGGGGTACCCAGCGGACGGCTACCAATGCTTTCGTAAGTGCCAATCGGCTCCAGTTTATGACTAAGGTTGATTTTTAGGGTTGACTCGAAAAATTCAAGCTAATTTTTAAGGTTGGCTCGAAAAATTTTAATTTAGCCTGAAACATGAGCTCTTGATCCAACGACTTCTAAAACCCACGATTACAGATACCCTTTCACAACAACGAAAGATTATTATCGTATATGGAGCACGCCAGGTGGGAAAAACGACCTTGATCAAGCAAGTGTTGGCTGAACAGTCCAGAAAGGTATTGGAAATCAATGCCGACGAGTTAAAGTTCAATGAAATCCTATCCAGCAGAGATCTTCGACGTATCAAGGAATTGATTGGGGATGCTGAAGTTCTATTCATCGATGAGGCACAGCGTATACGGGATATTGGGATCAACTTAAAGATCATTCATGACAGTTTACCTCACCTTCGGGTAATAGCCACTGGCTCTTCTTCCTTTGAATTGGCCAATCAGGTGAAGGAGCCCCTGACCGGACGAACGAGAACATTTCAGCTGTATCCGATTTCTACGCAGGAATTGGGCTTGGAAAAGTCCCGATTTGAGCTCAAAGATGCTTTGGAAAGCTATTTACTATACGGAATGTACCCAGAGGTCCTGAGCTTTAATGGGAGTACCCAAAAAAAAATCCAGCTTCAGGAGTTAACATCCGCTTACCTATACAAGGATATTCTACAGTTGTCTACGATCAAGTATTCGGATAAGATTCATAAACTACTACAGTTACTGGCCTACCAGATTGGCAATCTGGTATCCGTTCATGAACTGGCAAAATCCCTGGATATTAGCCACGAAACAGTTAATCATTATATTGATCTACTTGAGAAAGGATTTGTTCTTTTCCGCCTTTCGGGTTACAGTAGAAACCTGCGGAAGGAGATTACCAAGATGAATAAGATTTACTTCCTTGACCTTGGGATTCGCAACACCTTGATCGATAATTTTAACCCATTGGACACCCGGTCGGATAAAGGGGCTCTTTGGGAGAATTTCCTAATGGTCGAGCGAAGGAAAAAATTAGCTTATATCCCTTCCTTTGCCAATATCTATTTCTGGCGAACCTATTCAGGAGCTGAATTGGACTACCTGGAAGAAAGTGGTGGCCATCTTCAAGGGTTTGAATTCAAATACAAATCCAAAAAAAAGAAGGCACCTGCAAAATGGCTGGAAAACTACCCGGAAGCCGGCTTTGAACAGATAGATCAGGATAATTTTCTCGATTTTGTGCTATGAGGAAGTAAACCCAAGGAGTTCATCAGGGATTTAGCTCCTCCGCCAAAATAAAATCCAGGTAATTATCTCTATTGAAATATTGAAAAGTAGCTTCTGTATAGGTATTCAGCCAAGTAGAAGGGGCCTTCACATTTTTATTGGACCACTTGAATTCAAATCCATTTAGCCTACCTCCATGCTCTTCAATATAGTCGATCTCGGCCCCGGTATAGGTTCTCCAAAAGAAGGTGTTGGCACGGAGTTGATGATTAGACAAGACCTTCCTTCGCTCAATGATCAGGAAGTTTTCCCATAAGGCTCCCACATCGGAGCGTTTTTTCAGCGGGTTGAAATTTTCAAGTATTGCATTCCGTACGCCGAGGTCATTAAAATAGATTTTAGGACTTTTTACCAGTTCTTTGCGAAGGTTTCTACTAAAGCCCTTGAGTTGGAACAAGACAAAAGACTTTTCCAAAAGGTCAACGTATCGCTGTACGGTTTCGGTGCTGATCCCCAGTTGGCGCCCCAATTCACTGAAGGATACCAATGACCCGACCTGAAAGGCTAATAAGCGAAGTAAGTCCTGGATTTTTCCAGCATGTTTGATGCCCCCGAGCTCCAGGATGTCCATGTATAGGTAGCTGCGACTCAGTGTAGTCAAATAGATAGCCTTTTCATCCCCATTTGGTATGGAAAAGAGTTCGGGATACATCCCAAATCGCAGGAATTCTTCCAGGCGTCGATCCAATTCAAAACGGTTTTGACTAGAATTAAGCTCAGATACGGCAATTGGAAATAGGGTGAATGTCCAGACCCGCCCGGTCAAGGGTTCGGATACCTGGTTAGCCAATTCCAGGGAGGAGGAACCCGTAGCAATAATCTTCAACTTAGGGATATGGTCGTTCAGGATTTTCAGATTGATCCCGATGTTTGGAATGCGTTGAGCTTCGTCAATGAATAACAGGTCGTACCCACTGACCAACTCCTGCAACTTCCTCAAATCTCTGGATGAGAGCACATCTACATAGTCTTGTTGATCGCCATCGGTTTTCAATATCCTACCCTCAAAATGCTCAAGGATTTGATTCACCAATGTAGTTTTGCCCACCTGACGAGCTCCGTACAAGAGCAGAATCTTGTCAGACTGTTGAAGGCGCTCTACCAGTTTGGGGGATAAAGTACGTGTGATAAGAGTAGCCATAGCGTTAAACTCGATGAATTCACGCTAATATATAAAATAAATTCGATGAATTAGCGCTAATACATAAGATTAACCTGATGAATTCGCGTTATTTAGTCAGGTATATTTGCTGAACTCATGGAAATTTACATTAGCAGAGCGAGGTATAAGCTAAATTCCTTTCGCGTTTAGCTGTACTGGCAAGCGAACTTAGGGTTGATAATTTCTTCGTTGTATACTTGGCGGTTCCTTTGCGGTGAATAGGGAACTTCCCATATAAACCGCACCAACTGAATGCAGATTAGGCCACGGGTTGATTTTTAGGCTGATTCGAAAAGTTTTCATAATTCCAGCGAACTATCCGAAGCTACCTTTGATTATTTGCCCTTAATTCCCAACACATCTTACATCTTTCTTTCATATATTCACTGGAGCAATGTGTGAAAGGGTTTATAGAAGAAAGGGGACCGGGTGGTTGAACATCCTCAAAAAACAATCCAATAATTCCAAACTCAAAAACCTTATGAGACATCTAGTTAAACCAAGCGATTTGCTGGCAGTACTTATTCTACTCCTGCCCTTTAAGTCTATGGCATGTACGGGCATTCGCTTAATCGCCAAAGATGGCACGGTTATTTACGCCCGAACCATGGAATGGGGGCACTTTGATCTGCACTCTAGGGTTGCCCTCATACCGCCGAACTATACCTTTACCGGATTAACTCCTGATGGCCTAAACGGCAAGAAGTTTACGACCAAATATGGGATCATGGGTTTGGACATGGTCTACAAGGATTTTATGGCGGATGGTATGAATGAGAAAGGGCTTGCCGTGGGTTTGTTTTATCATCCCGGATATGCCAAATACCCGGAATATGACGAAAAGAACGCCGCCAATACCATTTCGGCCCAGGATGTGACCAACTACATCCTTTCCCAGTTTGCTACCATCGAAGAAGTAAAAAAAGGCATGCAGGAGGTGACGGTGGTTGGAGTGGTGGAAGAAGCCATTGGAATCGTGGTAGACGCGCACTGGATGGTAACGGACAATACGGGAAAATCAGTCGTGGTTGAATATACCGATGGAGCGTTAAAAATCCACGATGCTCCGCTTGGCGTCATTACCAATGCGCCAACCTATGATTGGCACATGACCAACCTGAGCAACTACCTGAACCTTTCCATGTTTTCGGTAAAACCAAAGGAACTATCGGGGATTGATTTTTCACCTACAGGAGCGGGCTCGGGGATGATTGGACTTCCGGGAGACAATACGCCACCCTCCAGATTTGTAAGAGCAGTAGCCTGGACACAAACGGCAAAAGAAATGGACAATGCAGGTGATGCCTTGTACGAAACCTTCCGGATTCTGGACAATTTCAATTTACCCCTGGGTCCTGATGGTGCTGAAGGTTCGGGTGAAAACACGGAAAATCAAGAATTGATGAGAAGTTCGACCATCTGGACGACAGCCTGGAATTTGAAAGACCGGACCTTGAGTTTTCATACCCAGCACAACAGGAGAGTGCGAACCATCGACATGAAAGAGATCGATTTTTCGAAAATAGGATCAAAAATTGTTCACATTCCACTTGACGAGAAAAAAGAGCAAGATGCATTAGACATCACACCGAGCTTTTGATGGATGGCTTCGAAAGTTTGACTTAATAGGAAGGAAAGGGTACGGGTTTGTTTGGCTGGACCGAATCTGCAATACGAATTTTCAATTAAGATCTAATAATTGCAGCGATTCTCGGTTTAACAATTTTAGGGCTATTTCACTCTAGTAAAGGATAGTC
>CAZXLD010000107.1:0-4675 GCA_964641965.1 uncultured Saprospiraceae bacterium
CCGGTCCAACGGACTTTGAATATGGTCGATACCCACCACATGGGTATATCTCCCTGCTCTTCGAACTATTATGGCCCCTGCATCACCTAAATTTAACATAAATTGACCCTTCCTTCCACTAAAGACTCACCGAAACCGGGCTGCCAATCCCGCCAGGATATTCGTAGATTCGAGCCTGCTTGCTTTACTTCGTCTTTAGACCCCCAGACTTCGATTGATAGGGTATTTTCTGTCATAATGGCTGTGTATTCACCCATTTATTTCCACATAATCCAGCATCTTGGGTGATAGGTTCCCAAAAAACGAGACATCCTTACTAAACAACCCTTTCTATGGCGTTTTTTCAATCCACTACCAGTCCGGCCACAGATCGGTCCCTTGCTATCACCGACTTGTACCAAGCCGCCTTTCCATCGGTAGCACGATTTGTCCGGCGACAAGGCGGAGAGCTCGATACCGCCCGCGATCTCTTCCAGGAGGCCCTGGTCATCTATTGGGAAAAGGTGATGATCGACGGTTTCCAACCCAATCAGTCCCACCAGGCTTACCTGTTTGGCATAGCACGAAAACTTTGGCTCCGCAAGCGGGAAAAACCACACCCATCCTCGGATTTGCTCGTGGAAGCTGTTCAAGAACCTGCGGATGAATCCCCGGCTATAGAAAAAATACTCCGATTCCTGGCCCAGGCAGGCCAAAAATGCATGGATCTCCTTCAGGCCTTTTATTATGAGCAACTGCCCATGCGCGAACTGGCAGAACGGTTCGGCTATCGCAATGAACGCTCAGCTACGGTACAGAAATACAAATGCCTGGAAAAGGTGCGCGACCAAGTCCGGGAAAAATCAATGACCTATGCGGATTTCCTTACGTAAACTCGCCCAGATCGAACGCTTCCTCACTGGAAAATATCCTCCGAAGGAACAACAACAGCTGCAGACCCGATTGCATCAGGACCCAGCCTGGGCCGAGCAAGTAGCCGATCAGCAACAAGCCTACCAAATAATATGCTTGTATGGGCGGCAAAAGCTGAAGGCCGAAATCCAACAAGTCGACAATCAGCTTTTTTCAAACCCAAAACATGCCGCCTTTCAGCAGCGGATGCGGGACCTATTTCAAAAATAAACACCCTATGTCTATTGCAGCAAGCCTGGTCCCCATGGTGGTCGACCAAAGCAGCACCGGCGAACGCGCCTTCGACATTTACAGCCTCCTACTCAAAGAGCGGATCGTCTTTTTGGGTACCAGCATTGACGATCAAATCGCCAATCTGGTCGTAGCCCAGTTGCTGTATCTCAACAGCCAAAACAGCAAGCTCCCCATCAACATGTACATCCACTCCCCTGGGGGCAGTGTCTATGCCGGGATGGCTATCTACGATACGATACAACTAGTGGATGCGCCTGTCTCTACCGTGGCAGTCGGATTCTGCGGCAGCATGGGCACGGCTTTACTAACGGCCGGGACTGCCGGCAAACGCTATGCCCTCCCCCAGGCCACCATCCATATGCATCCGACCGGAGGCGGTGCCAAAGGCTACACGGAAGATGTACGGATCGCCACCCGCGAGCAAGAACGGATCCAAGCCCAGCTATTCCACCTGATCGGTAAAAATACCGGCCATTCCTGGAAGGAAATCGAACAGTTCTTCCTAAGGGATCGATTCCTGAATGCCCTGGAAGCCAAGGAATATGGCCTGATCGACGATGTACTCGGCGACACCTCCGATCTCATTCAATTGGATACTAAAGAGCCGGAAATAAGCTACTACAGATAAGTTTTGATTTTTGATTCATTTAAAATTGAACATTGATAATCAAAAATTAACCACCACCTTCCCTACCGTCTTTCCGGACTGAAATAACAAAATCGCTTCCGGGAGTTGATCAAAGGAAAAGGTATGTCCGATCAGCGGGGCAGCCAAGTGGAGTTGTCGCATTTCTTCCAGGATCTCATGCAGGAGGTCAGCTTGTTCATAGAGCCAGATCAAATTAAAGCCCAGGATGCCGATATTGCGTTCGGGCAGGCTTTGCGGGTCAATTTTAGGCCGGGTCAGCCAGGTGCGGGCCAATTTGAGGTAATTGGGTCGATTCCCTACGGAAGCGTACCGGGCCGAGCCAAAGGTGATCAATCGTCCCATGGGCGCCAAGAGGTCCAGGCCGTCGACGAGGACCTTACCTCCAATGCTGTCCAGGATCAGCTGTAGGGGGCGATCGCCCAGGGCTTGTTCCAGGTCTTGTTTGAATTGGCTGGACCGGACAATACCCTGGTCATATCCCTCCTGCTTGAGGAGGTCTAACTTCTCAGCCCGTCCAACCGTACCAACGGTATAGGCCTGTTTGGTTTTAGCCATCCGATTGGCCAGCAAACCCACGCCCCCGGCAGCGCTGTGGATCAAGACCGTATCCCCTTCTTGCAATTGCCCAAGTTTGAACAAGGCATAATAGGCCGTCAATCCCTGCACCAGATAGGACGCCCCTTCTTCGATCGTCCAACCTTCCGGAAGAGGCGCCACATATCGTGCATCTTGATTGAGGTGCGAGGTGTAAGCTCCAAACCGGGTTACACCCATAACTTGTTGCCCTACTTTCAGATCAGATACGGATTCGCCAAGGGCGATCACTTCTCCGGCAAACTCCAGCCCAGGTGTAAAAGCTTCTTTGGGAGCGGCTTTGTAAAGGCCCCATATGGAAAATATATCGGCAAAGTTCAACCCTATCGCCAGGACAGCAATGCTGACTTCATGGGCCTTTGGATCGGGGAGATCAAAGCCTACTAATTTCAGATTGGAAAGGCTACCCGGTTGGAGTTCGTAGCGTCGGCCTTGGGGTTGAAAATGCATAGGTGTTGTGGAATATCTTTCTTAGGTACGAGATCGGCAGATCAAGGTAGAAGAAATTAGATACGAAAAACATCAAGAAATGCCTTAGCATTAATACACATATATAGGTAACTGATTACAAAACCCTTTTTTTGACTAAAGATTCTTTGGTGGAATCAGCGGACTTCTTTGGCGAACTTTCCTATGGATCATTTCTTAAATATAACTATAGTTAGATTGACTTTTTAACAAACTTAAAATCCAGATCACCGAAACCTAAAATGAAAAATCGGCTAATAGTAGGATTATTCCTATTAGGAACGTTTTTTTTCCAAAGTGTAACCAATCCCAAGCAATCGACAGAAGGCGAGATACGCGGTCACATTCAGACATTGCTTGTGCAGGGAAAACAGCAATTACTTTTTCAAAATCAACCAAATCAGAAACACCTGCCTTACCCAAATACTCTTACCTTTCTGAAGGCAGTGGAATGGTTTTCCTTCAAGATCTGCTGGCCAAACCAACAAATCCAAGGTAATCATCCTTTTCGAGCCTGTAGCCAGCCAAACGAAAGTGACTTCCTGACAACCATAAGAAAACCCTTTTCAAATGACTCATCCTACATTTCGCTGTTTGACACCCTACAAGCTAGCCTAATAGCTACATCTATCACCGAATCTGATGTGATCGTTGGCATCAGTTTGAGTCAGTACTAGCATTATTTTCTCTACCTGAGCGGCTACGATCATCCCCATCCTGACTATTCCTTAAAAGACTTTGCCTTTACGCTGGAGCATCACCAATTACTCTTGAATGCTTTACCTGCTGGCTCTCGAATAGAACGCAAACTTATTGCAAAACTGAACCACCATTTTACTCATTGTAACAAACTACTGCAAACGGAGACCTTTTCAGGTTTAGACCGAATTCAACTTTGGAAAGATCATCTGGACCCCATGCAGGAGCAGCTACGGTCACTATTCCAATTAAAAGATTTACAAGTACCCACCTGGTTAACTACGATCCAATGGGAAGACCATCACCCTTTCTCCAATCAATGGATCAACCCCGATTCGTTCAGCCAAATACCCGATACTATCCGGTCGGATCGTTTGGTGGAACTAGGGCAACTGCTTTTCATAGATCCTATCCTATCCTCCAATAACAAACGAAGTTGCGCTTCTTGCCACCGACCAGAAAAAGCATTCACAGACGGCCGTGCCACCAGTAAGGGATTTGACTTTTCAGAGCAACTAACCCGTAATGCCCCTACATTGGTCAATGCTGTATTTAATCGTCGCTTTGCCCATGATATGCGTTTCAATTCGCTTCAGGCGCAAATTGGCTCCGTCTTCAACCACCAGCAGGAATTTAGAACCTCCATGGAAGAAGTATTGGCTAAACTCAATACATCCGAAGCTTACCATCAACAGTTTAAATCCTGCTTCCCTGCGGCTGAAGTTATAGACTCTGTTCACATCATTTGGGCGCTTTCAGCTTATGTTGAATCCTTAACTCAATTTAGTTCTCCCTTTGATCAATTTATGCGAGGAGATATTCAGCGGCTAAGCCCGTCTGCACAAAAAGGATTCAATTTATTTATGGGTAAAGCAAAATGTGGTTCTTGCCATTTTCCGCCCCTGTTTTCCGGGCTAAAACCATTGCTATTTATTCAACAGGAGTATCATTCTCCCTCCGTACACTTAGGGCAATCAATTGAGGAGGCGAACGCTACAGCAAAGTCTAAATTTGAATACTGTATCAAAACACCAACCGTACGAAATGTAGTAAAAACATTGCCTTATTTACATACAGGTGCCGTTTTGGAGCTGGAGGAAATCTTATCCTTCTGGTCAA
>CAZXLD010000108.1:0-4636 GCA_964641965.1 uncultured Saprospiraceae bacterium
GCAGGCATAGTATTCTCTCTCCAAGCAGCTTGAAGTAGGTTTGATTTCCAATCTTATTAAATCAATTCGGTCTATCCCGAGCTCGTACAGGATCCGAGCCATGGGGACGGATGCGCACCTGTGGGCGCTTGAGCTTGTACAGCGGGTTTTTCATGATCCGTTGGCCAAGGATGCGCAGCAGGTTGTAGGCCAGCTGGCCGAGACGGGCCACCAGGGCATTGGTGGCGAACTCGTCGGTGGGCATGCGCTCTAGATCGAGATCTGTTTTATACTCTGAATGAAACTGCTCGCAAGTCGCATGATCGCGGTATAGGGCGATGACAGCCTGTGGCGGGTATTCGTTCTCCGGCAGGTTGGGGCGCCACAGTTGGATCTGCCGGTGCGGGATGAGCAGGGGCTGACCCTGCTCCAGCCGGGCAAAATCAATAAAAGGCTTTGGCGGGACTTTTTGAACCAAATGAGTCAGGGCAATCAATCCTCCATGGTTAAGCAGGATATCTTTTGTATATTCGAGGGAGATATTCATGAGAAAGAGGTAGGTCTTTGGTGTATATTATGTTGCTCGCAATAACCTAATATACAAAGACTTAAAGCCTCTTTCTCAATTTTAGCTCACGGATCTAAGTAAAAACGTGTGGCAACACCATGTAACTGGTCATAAGCTAAGGATCACAGTAGCTACACCAATCTTCGGCCCTACCGAAAATACAACAATGAGCCACTACAGTCAAGAGTTGGAACGAATCAAGGGGATCTGTTTTTCAAACCAGGTTCAAATGGATATAGCGATTCATACAAAAAGGTATATCGATACCAATTTTGATCAGGAAATAAAGCTGGATTTACTCGCCCATGTACAGTGTATCTCGAAGTTCCATTTGATTCGGGTTTTCAAAAAATACTATGGAATTACGCCGAGGCAGTATTTAATCCATAAACGGATTGAGCAGGCCAAAAAAATCTTAAAAACCGGTAAACGGGTTTCAGAAACCTGCTACTTGGTAGGATTCGAAAGCCTGAACTCATTCTCCATTTTGTTCAAGGCTAAAACAGGCATCCCTCCTTCGGTCTACAGAAGAGCAACTTTCAATAAATCACAAGCGTGAAATTGGTCTATATTACAGCAGTATCACATTAAAATCTTTTGAACATGAAGATCAAAATTGTAAGTATTCCTGTTAGAGACCAACAAAAAGCCTTAGATTTTTACACCACTATTTTAGGTTTTGTTAAAAAAGTAGATCTTCCGCTCAGCGAAGGAAATCGCTGGTTAACGGTCGTTTCCAAGTACGATCAAGACGGTCCCGAATTGTTGCTCGAACCCGCACCGATCCATTTTGAGCCGTCAAAAGTTTTTCAAGACGAACTGATGAAAGCGGGGATACCCTATACTCAGTTTTATGTAGATAACGTCCAGGAAGAATATGATAGACTGACCAAACTGGGGGTCGAATTTAGCATGAAACCCACTGAAATGGGCACCGTAATAGTGGCCGTATTTAATGATACCTGCGGAAATAATATCCAGTTGGTGGAAGAAAAATAGGCAACATCATCCGCCTAAAACGGTATAAGTCAAACATGAACAACAAAACCTTATTAAAGCTGCTTGAGGAATTACAGGAGTCAGGATATACGGAAGAGATCCGGCTCCATAGAAAAGATCTTCATTTGCATGCTATTTCAAAGGATCTTGTGCTGGAGGCAAAGGATTTTATGATAGACAAAGCCTATCGATTCGAGGGGAGCAGGTCGGATGAGGATGTCTCGGAGATGTATGCTATCTCTTCTTTCAATTACGGAGTCAAAGGTATCCTGATCGATGCATTGGATGAGTACAGGAGCCTGCCCGATCATCATCCGATAACCGACATGCTGAGGGAGGCTGAGAAGACCTTGCGTACGTATGATGATTCCGATCAGGAATTAAAATACTCGCTTCCATAAGTTTACAAAAGCAAATTTAATGAGGACCCGGACCGTTATGAGTTGAGAAAAAATTTCCCTGATTTCCCCCCTTGTCCCTATGGAAATTCCTTTTCTATGCTTGGATATGACAAGCTGGAAGGTAGGTACGTTTGGCTGGTGAGCAGCATCATAAGAGATGACCGGCTTCGCATCCATGAACATGCAAACAGAACCAGCTAAGGAATCCAATTAGGAATGCTTAATAGGCTTGGCACCATGAATTGGGTAACAGGTAATAAAACGCCTTTTGTACCCGATAGCAAAATTACTCGTACCTAGAAGCCATCTCAAAATCTTGATAATGCGGATACTGATTGTAGTGCTGTTCATGCTTCTAGCTTTTTATTGTAGCGGACAAAAAGAGCAGCCCAGGGAACTGACCTACGAAAACTTTGAAAGTGAAGTATTAGTGTACCACCCAATTAAACGAGTTGGGGTATCCGATAAAGATTTCAAACAGGGCGTTTTTATATTAAATGAAACCAAATCTGCGGTAGAAAATAAGCCCGAAAACTTTACCTATGCGGACTATTGGAATATTGCCATGGCATTCGTTAATTTTGACGAATCAAATACTAATATTGAAATAGCCTTTAAAAAAGCCATTCAATTAGACCCAGAAAATATTTGTACCATCCTAAATGCTTTTGGCAGCTCCGAACTGGATATTAGAATTCCAGCTACTTTTTACCCATTTATTAAAAATTGTCCCGATCAGCAAAAGGTAGGCCATATTGATCTTGAAGATTATCTCAAAAAGAACGAGCTAGATCCAGATTTAGTCCGGTTAATGTATGGCATTAAATTAGCGGATGCGAAGTATAGGTTTGAGAAACCTGTAGATTGGTCAAAACAAAAAAGGTTAGACGAAGAAAATCAAAAACGAATAGATTCTTTGTATAACAAAAAGGAAACTTACATTGGAAGATCTTTGGTCGGGAAAAAACTTGAAAGTACGATGTGGACGGTTATTCAGCATTCAAATGTAGAAATGATGGAAACGTATTTACCGGTCATTCAAAAAGCCGTCCAGCAAGAGGAACTATCTGTTGGGCCCTTAAAAATGTTAATCGATCGTTTTTACGGACTAAAATATGGTTACCAGGTATTTGGAACCCAAAGTGGTTTTGGTTTCGAATTGGCGGATGAAAAGACGAAAAGTACAATTGAGTCGAAATATGGAATTGAATAAATACCAGGGATCGCTAAGGTAATACTGACGCAAGTTTAAAATGACCTATTTAAAAAATGGGAAAACAGCCAAACTTGGTCAGCCCCGACGATAAGTGTCGGGATCAAGGACATTATACCATTTAAAGAATTGTTGTCTTTCGAGCACAGGCCACTTTTATTAAAAATGGTACAAAATAGGTTGGTTTTTATTCCATGGTTTCACGGGTGCTGATACGTTTCAGCGATACAGTATGTGCCATATGCCAACAGGTGAACCTAATTGCAGCGTTTCGATAGACATACAAGCAGCGCTTAAAACCATAGAAACTTACCTATAGACCATGTATCATTTTTCCTATTTCAAAGAGAAAGACAAGCAGATACTTTTGGATTTAATCGAGGAAAATCCATTTGCCTTTATGACCGGAAGCTTTTTATCGGGGGCACAAGTAGCCACGCAAATACCTGTTTTACTGGAACATAGAAATGGGGAATTGTACTTGCAAGGACACTTGATGCGCAACACAGATCACCATAAGGCTTTTATTGAAAATCCTAATGCATTGCTTGTGTTCACTGGACCGCATTGTTATGTTAGTGCTTCCTGGTACAGCAATCCCCAGATCGGTTCAACCTGGAATTACATGAGTGTACACATAGCGGGGAAAGTCAACTTTATGACGAATGAAAAACTGATTGGGTTTATGCGAAAGTTGACCTTGAAATTCGAAAAAGGGGATACGCAATCGCCCACATTTTATGACAATCTCCCTGACCACTTCCTGGATAAAATGATGCCTGCGATCACGGGTTTCGAAGTAAAAGCAGAGCAATTGGAAAATGTCTTTAAGCTTAGCCAGAACAGAGATGAGAAAAGTTATCAAACCATTATTTCAAAACTTGAAGCACAAGGAGGGAATAGTGCTCGAATTGCAACCGAAATGAAAAAAAGAAAGGCAGAACTATTTCCTTTTGATGGAAATTAATACGGACCCAAGTATAAAATACCCTACTTAAAATGGGAACGCCATCAGCAACTGAACCATGGGGGTGGCAATTTGAAGGACATCATTTGGCCATTAATTATTTTATCCTCGGTGATCAAGTGGTAATGACCCCCACTTTTATGGGAGCCGAACCTGCGATCACCACCACCGGGAAATATGATGGAAACACACTCTTTCAGGATGAACAAAACATTGGCCTGGCATTTCTGACTTCTCTTCCTGAGGTCTTCCAGGAAGAAGCAATTGTTTCAAACCAAAAGAAGGGAAACAACAATGAAACGGAGGCCTTTAGAGATAACCAGATTATTGATTTTGAAGGGCTTAATACCATATTAAATTGAGAAGGGCGTAAATGAAAACTAGCTTATTTTGCGGCTAATCAAGGCATGAGCGAGCGAAGGCTCGTGAACCGCGAAGCGGGTGGGCTGGCCTAGCATAGCCTGAGCTACGGCGAGGCTTTTTAACGCCGAATAGACGCAAAAGGAGCA
>CAZXLD010000109.1:0-4295 GCA_964641965.1 uncultured Saprospiraceae bacterium
GTCAGTCATCATTATACTGATATTTATTCGCTTGTGCGTTCTGCACCCACGGCCCATTCATGGCCATACCAAATGGATAGTAGTGGTTTTCCTGAAGGATCTCGGACACCGCTGGATCGTTATCCTGCTCGATGATCCCGTTACCATTTTTATCGGTGAAAGTCACGCCAACCCACCCGCTTCGCGGTTCCTTCCCTTCGATGTCCCCCAGACATCGCCCCTGCGGGATCGGTCAGTCATGCCTAAATGGTCAAATAGAGTCCACTCATATCGTTGGGTACCGGTCGAGTCGTAGTAGATACAAAGGTAGCAGCACAAACCATTTTTCTCAAACCGAACGAATCGAAAGTCCGAATAATAGGGGGGCAAAGCACGAGACTGATAATAAGAATGCTTTTAAAGACCCAGCTATGTTTAAGAGGATTGCTGAGATTGAGAGCCTACCCGAAAAAGATCGAGAATGTTTGTGGCTTACCGTTGACAACTTTATCAAGGCTACTAAACTCAATATGATCTAATGAAAAAGCCCCGGATTCTTCCGAGGCTCTGATATTAATTTTTCCTGGGAGACATATATACTTTTATCTCCTTGTCTTTAGTTTTCGGCTTCTGTGTTTTTGACTTTACAAAAGCCCTTAGAGATTCTACAAACTTCTGTGCTTTGTCAAGATCCATATACCCCTCAATATCAATGTAATTTGTATTGTGAGATAATCTCTTTCCGCTCCTAAACTTCTCCTCAACAAACATATGTCCATTATTAATCGCAAGGACTCTGATCTTATTTTTCTCAACAAAAATACCCTCTGGATGAATATCCCTTATTAGGAGCCTATACCCGTTTTTTTGAATATCTTGTTCAAATATTGATAGATACAACGTTTCTTTTTCTTCTATGTATCTAAAGTCATAAACCAAACTATCTCCAAGATCAGAGAAAAGAATTTTTAGCTCAGCAATTGTATCAATTTGACCATATGATAATTGACCAACTAACGATAAGAGGAACGCTATTTTAATTCTTCTAAACATAATAACTATTAAATGATTTCACAGCCTTCCTTTCGCTCTTGACATATAAATTAGACACAATCGGTGGTAAACTTATTATGGCTGCTAAAACGGCTGATACATATAAATCACGCCCTAAATTATTCGCCCAGAACCTTGATAAAAAAACTCCTCCGATCACTATTGACAACAATAATCCTAAGATTGTAATTAATCCAATGTATTTGCTTTCACGTGCCTTTATATCATTTGGTTCTATGTTGTTTTCTTTGTGGCAAGTTCCACAAATAAGAGATAGTCCATCAGGGTGTCCATCTCTTATTTGAAAACGATCCGTAGCATTCAAGCTAACTTCATTTAAGGATCTACAATGCCTACATGTATAAACTAATCTCATCAGTTAAAAGAGGCTTTATATTTCTTGTATGCCGCCGCTGCGTCTCTTCTGGAATTAGGTCCTTTAAATTGTCCTTTGGTTGCTTTTTGGAATTGATTCCAAGACATTTTTGCCTGTGGAGCAACTGAATTAAATTGCGGATTAAATCCTCTTGCTTTACTTGCACCACCACGTAACGCATTATGTCCAGCTCTCGCAGCTTGATTAAATCCTCCTGGCATCATACTTCCAAGCAATCCAGTATCATATGCCATGATCAACCCAGCTCGGCTGCCATATTTATTATCAAGGTATGCCTCGTAATCCTTATTATTCCATATTTGATCTCTCCTTGCTAATCCTGCTGCTTCCTGTTTTTGGATTGATTCAAATTTTACACCTCCTGCTTGTCTGGCTTCTTCTCTTTCCTTTAAATCAAAAATCGTATACTCTCCAATATATTCATCCGGGACATTCGACCATAAATCAGTTGTACTAATTGCGTATCCAAACTCTCCATCACTAAATCTATCCAATGCAGCTTCTCCAACATAGATCGTTTCTCCCTTTAAGGTTGCCGATGACTCCTTATCATCATCCCAATATATATGTTGCTCTGTATCACCACCCTTATCACCGAACCGTTCATATTCACCAGTCTTAGAATTCACCCTCCACTCGTACCTCCCATCCGGATCTATGTATTTCAATGGATTATTGAATGCATATCTGTAAGGCGTCCAACCTGGTGCAGCGTCAGCCATAGGGTCAACCGAGATAAAGCGTCCAATGGAAGGATCCATATAGCGAGCCCCGTAATCCATCCACTCCAGCCCCAACTTCTCTACTCGCTCCTTCCCGTTGTATTGGTATTTATTGGCACTAGCGTTCTGCACCCATGGCCCATTCATCGCCATACCGAATGCTTGCATCCTGACCGAGGGACGAGCGTCAGCGGAGGGTAGTAGTGATTTTCCCCGACGAAACCCTTCGGCTTTGTCGGGATGTCGGCCTGCGGGGCACGCCTCCACCTGAAGGATCTCGGACACCGCTGGATCGTTATCCTGCTCGATGATCCCGTTACCATTTTTATCGGTGAAAGTCACCCGATTATTGCCTAAATGGTCAAACAAAGTCCATTCATATCGTTGGGTACCGGTCGAGTCGTAGTAGATCCGTCCGTCGGGATGATAGATGGCTTCTAGTTGGCCATCCCGGAACTCAACACCTCCAGGCAGGTAATCCTGGCGAGTGGAATACACCGTCCGATCAAAATCGGGATGATCTCCTGTGTAGGAGCCTACATCCACTGTAGGAGCTGGGGGCTCGGCGACGCCGTCGCAATCATTGTCTTTGCCATCGCAAAGTTCGGGTGCGCCGGGATAGACGGTGGGGTCGTTGTCATTACAATCTACGTCGGCGGTGAAGCCGTCGTTGTCGGCGTCGTTAGTCTGTGCATTACAATCCGAAGCGAGGCCACCATCATTGATGGTCCATCCAAAGTTGTTGATGATGGACTGCCGAGCTGAGTCAGCCAAGCAATATTGATTGGTGTTTGCATCAAAAATTACTCCATTTCTAAGGGCGAGTTGGCTCCATCCCAACAATAAGGAATCATAGTTTGCATTTGAAAGTCCTGAGTTGCTAAACATGAACCTCATATTCGTCACGTTACTTACATCCCATTTCGATATATCACTGTTAAATGAATGAGCCCTGGTAAACATGTAAGCCATATTTGTAACCTTACTAACATCCCAATCCGATAGATCACCATCAAAAGCTGAAGCATCAGCGAACATATGGCTCATAGAAGTCACCTGGCCTACTTGCCAATTCGAAATGTCTCCATTAAATGAAGTAGCCAACCAAAATAAGTGAGCCATGTTGGTTACACCGCTCACATCCCAGTTCGAAATGTTTCCATTGAAAACGGTACACTCTCTAAATGTAGAATTCATGGTCGTGACATTACTGACATCCCAGTTAGACAGGTCTCCATTGATTTTGAAAGCCCTGAAAAACATATAATTCAGGTTAGTTACCTGGGATAAATCGGGTGCATCCGTGGCATTTAACTCCAGATTATGACAATAAGAAAAAGCTGCGCTCATAGATGTCCAAGCCTGGCTACCCCACTGTTCAATAGACATTATTTTTGTTGCATCACCATGACCTGAAAAATAGATCCTTGGAAACAGCCCAGAAATAGAAATCGTGTGTGTATCGGGAGCAGAATAAGTGTGTGTAGCATTACCCTGGATATTTGATTCAACCGTACCGTCCCCCCAGTCAATGGTATAATCATACGTTTCACCGGGAAAGGTAGGGATGGTTATGGTTTCATTGGGTGTGGTGGTTTGCCAGGTCGTGATGAAGGGTATCGTTCCAGGAGTAGGAGTATCTGGATTCACTGTGATAACTATCTGATCGGAACTGCTTAACGCCCCATCTGAAGCAGTAAGTTGTAAGGTATAGGTTCCTGCACTAGCAATGGTTACTACTGGATCTTCTTCATTAGCACTGGGAGAGAAAGAGACCTGCGTGTCATCCCCACTAGTGACCGACCAGGAGTAAGTCAGGTTGGCAGGGGCAGGCAGCCCATCATCGGTCACCGTAGCATTTAAGGGTAGGGTGCTAGGTAAGGTGATGGTCTGATCCGAACCGGCGTTGACTGTAGGAGCTTGGTTCGATCCACCAGATGCACCAATGGTAAAGGTGGCAACCAGGGGTGTTCCGGCATTTCCATTACCTCCAGGTTGGTCGTAGGGAGTGGCCGTTATGGTGTAAGTGCCCGATGGGAAGGGTATACCATTATAATCCCCCGCATTACCGCGCCTGGGAGTCCCTGGGAGCTCAAGGCTTCATCTTGTCCGGATCCTGCCGGGTATCGAAGATGTCGGTGATG
>CAZXLD010000110.1:0-3817 GCA_964641965.1 uncultured Saprospiraceae bacterium
TTCATAAATTATTGCCTACTAAATCGTTACGCTGATTTCAGAAGGCCCTAAGTATGATAGCAAATCATGTAGCCTCGATATTTTCCAGTATATCGATAATATCCTGGATATAGGAATGTGCGTTTGATAATTGTCTACCTGCCTCATGTTTCAATCCGAGTCCAATAGATTTTTTTCTAGCGTCGATAAGATCAAATACGGTTAGTATCTCTCCACGAAACTCCACTATTTTCCTCCTAAGGTTGGAAATCTCTTCTCGTTTAGATCTTTTGATTTGATATTTTTTCTTTTTAACTCCTCTGATAAACTTATTTTCAATTTGATTGATCAGTTCCGATACAGAATTCCATGAGGACCGGTTGAACATATCTTCTTGGAGTTCTTCATATCTATCATCCAGTTCCGAAATAACTCGCTTAAGAAATGCATCAAGTGGAGGAAGAAAAAGTCCTTCCTCAAACTTCCCTGATTGATAAAGGACAGGTGCAATCCAATCTGGAGATTTCTTATTATCTTCAAATACTTTTTCTCTAGCATCTATATAGGACTCTACCACTGATTTTGACTTTGCAAGACTTCCATAAAGAGTTCTTGTAAAAGAATTAACCATTTTAGGGGTAATGTCACTCTGCATTCCAATTATCATCGGTATGCTATTACTAAAGTAGCTTCCTATTCCTTTGATTTTATGCTTTTCATCAAACTTCATTGAAGAACAGGCAGTAGATACAAGTAATGAAGTTTTCCCCATTGTTTCTTTTGCGACAGAGCTGAATGAGTGAGTTGGAAATGATTTTACTTTCCCTCTATCGTCCTCCCCGTTAAGAATCCCGGGAGCACCATGCGTAATTAAATGGATAATATGAGGTTCGTGAACTTCTACCCCTTTTTTAAATTCCGTTGGGTTAAATCTATCAATGTGTTCTACAATTTTGCATCTTGAGTTATCCAATCTTCCAAAACCATACGAAAGACCTTTTTCAATTGCCTCAATTTCCTTGTTTGCATTAACCATCCCTTCGCCATAGGCACTTGAACTAATCACCAATACCCGAATTGGTTCTACCAATGCAAAATCAAATCTTTTGGTAAATGGTGTTCTTACCACCGCAATTCTATTCGAAAGTTGGCGAATACCAAGCTTATTCCAATCAGCGTGGGCAATTGATTCCCAAGGGAAATTTCCAGCAATAGAATCAGAATGGGAGATGTAGATGACTAAATGATCAGAAGAAGGATTACTAGCTAAACTTTCAAATTGTCTTCTTTGCCTTTCATCTGATAGCAGAAGCTCAAAAAGAATGGTGGCAATTTCTTGATCTTCTGGTGATATCGTACTATTCCGATTATGCAATACTCTAGTACCTAAGACTTGAGATCTACGGTTTACATCAGAGTTCCATTTCGAGATTTTTTCACTAATTTCAATAATCTTAGCCTCTTCTATTGTTGATGGAAAAGGAGGACGCCCATCGAAAGCTGTCGATATTGCTAAAGTATTTCTATTTAGATTAAACTCACATCTGATGCTACTAAAAGCTTCCATACATATTGGACTTAGAGTCGTTTATCCATCTCTTTGAGTACCTGTGAAAAAATTATCGCAGCCAACAACTCTAATGGAATTCTAAAGGTTGTAAGAAAGGACAAATCATGTCCTTGAGAAAGATACAGTATTAATTCTTGAGTAGCAATCGTCAATGTTACAACGGCCAACTGGTCATTCTTTGAGGAAATATTTTTTAATACGTTCTTAATGATATCGGCCAAGAATTCTTTTACTTTTCCAAAAGCTGGTCGGATTTGATTATGTTCCTCACTCGCTTTTGCCCAGAGTTCAGTTGCCATATCAAGAAGTTCCTCCTCGCCGTAACCAGACATATATGTTTTGGCTTTAGAAGCAATGTCTTCAGCCATAATTTTAAGTTCTTTCTCCATTGATAGCTTGTTTTGACTTAAATATCGCAGATCAATTACAAATAGAGAATAAAGATAGGTGGATTTTTGATAAAAACAAAAAGTTTTACCCTGAAGCAAAATAAACACATTTGTTTCACAACTTGCTTGTATGTTTTCCCCTAAGGACTTCGCCCTCACGCCCACAAGAGGTTTCCCCAATCTTCCTGGCGTGCAGATCGGGTGATCCCCCTCCTCTATGCAGTTGTTACCCCATCCTCGCCGGAAGGCAGAAGGGTATAGAGCGATGAGCTTTATACCCTTTAATAATTAAGTAAGGAGAATAGGAAATGACAGGTATTTCAAACCCAAGATTAGCATTGAGCAAACAGCGGCTTCAAGAGGTGATTTTAGCCAAATTAGATGAATGTATAAATACAGAATTATCGCAATTGCCAGATGATTATTCGGTTCAAGAAGTAACAGATCAAATTTTGCGGAATGCTGCCCAGGCTAACGACGATACGAGCACTGAAGAAAAGGTGTTCAGCGTAGGGTTTTCGTATTCCGAACAAGGAGCGATTTATATCAAAGCGAATAGTCCAGCAATAGTCCGTGGTGATTTACCCGGATGCTCAATAAAAAAGGGCAAAATGTTTAGCTTGTAGTTACCACACAACGAGCCGAACACTTGCCCAATGAGCGTCAAGACACTCACCGAACAAATATTAGCAAAAATGCCCACAGTTGGTCGCTGGCAATTCAAGTTTTTAGTCGCTTTGTTTCCCCTTTGGCTGGGGATGCGCGGGCGCTATAACTTCTGCCACCTGGCGCGCTGGGGTTGTTTTGGCGAAGACACCTATCGCAAGCACTTTGGTAAGTCCTTCGATTGGCTGTCCTTTAACGTACAATTGGCTAACCAACATCTGAGTACGAACCTAATCCTCGCTTTCGATCCTTCGTACTTGCCAAAGAGTGGTAAATCCACTCCGGGGATCGGTTATTTCTATTCCGGTTGTGCGGGCCGTGAGCTACGTGGCCTGGAACTGGTTGGCCTGGCGGTGATCGATCAGCAGGATAAAACGGCTTTGCATCTCGAAGCGATTCAGACCTTACCCCAAGAGTCCTGCACACTCGTGGAGTGGTACGCCCGCACGCTCACCGAGCGGGCCGAAGCTTTGCGTAGCTTGAGTGATATCGTAGTTGCCGATGCCTACTTCGCGCGCCGGGGCTTTGTCCAAGCGCTCCACCGAGCGGATCTACGACTCATCACCCGCTTGCGCTCGGATGCCCGTTTGCGCTATCTCTACCACGGTCCCCAGAAAAAAGGTCGGGGACGGCCACGGCAATATGCCGGGCGGATTGATCCCAAAAAGCTAGACCCGACCTATCTACAGGCTTGTGCACAAGCCGAAGATGGTTCCTGGGTGGCTTATGAACTGCTGGCCAATATACAAGCCTGGAAGTGCAACACACGGGTGGTCATCGTTCAACACCTGGATGGAGACGGACAGGTAGATAAAGCACACCTCCTAGCAAGTAGTGATGCGAGCATCAGTGGCCAAGAGATCTTACTGGCCTATCACAGCCGCTTCCAAATCGAGTTGCTTTACCGAGATGCCAAGCAGCACACGGGCTTGACCCATTGTCAGGCACGTAGCGAAGCCAAGATCCATTTTCACCTCAACGCCAGCCTGACGGCTGTCTCGCTGGCCAAGGTGGTCCATCACCGAATCGAAGGCAAAGCCAAAAGCGAACCCTTTTCGATGGCCGATATTAAAACCCAGTACGCCAATGAGTTACTGCTGGATCGATTTATTTCCACGTTTGGAATCGACCCACAGTTGTCAAAAATAAAATCCATCCGTGAATCCATCAGGAAGATCGGCCGAATCGCCGCCTGATTTACCACGGACTATTG
>CAZXLD010000111.1:0-3808 GCA_964641965.1 uncultured Saprospiraceae bacterium
ACTGAATATCAATTTGGCAAGGAAGGAATACAAAACCGTGACCCGGATGATTCGACGGCTGGAAAGGCGTATGTGAAGACTTTCCATCGGTTAACGATTGGTACTCTGGAGCAAGAGCTTCCCGAATCGCAGCTGACTCCTCAATGGATCAAGTGACTCCTCCATATTGATCCATTCCCAATTGTCAAAACCTAGTTCGATTGCTTTTTCCAAATTATCGAGAGCCTTGTCCAAATCGCCCGACAGGGAGTGATAAACGGCCCAGTTTCGAAATACCATTGGATTGGTAGGGGTTAGCAATTGTTGTTGCTCAAAATATGATTGAGCCAGGGATAAATTGCCCTTCTTTGCAAGCGCCATTCCCATATTATTGCAGTACACATCAAGATAACTTGGATCTACCGCAAAGCTCATCTCATAATATCGAATGGCATTAGAATAATCCTTCTCATAGTAGTGCGTCAACCCAATTTGATTTAAAATTAAGACACTGTCGGTTTTGTATCGCAGGGCTGCATTTAGATCTTCTCTTGAAGCCTGGTATTTCGATTCATCCATTTTTTGTTGTGATCGCTCTATGTAGATAGATGCAATCTTCTCTTCAACGCTAGCGATGGTGGGATTAGGAGACTGAGTAATCTGGTGCCAAGTGGCAATTGCCTGCTCTAAGTAGAAGATGGTACTGTCCAATTCATTGGATAAATAGTGAAAATAGGCTAGATTATCATAGGCTATGGCGAGCTCCGGATGGGGCGGCCCTGGTATATTCTCAAAATGTAAAACCGCGTTTCGCTGACTGATTAATGCATCCTGATAGTTATCTAAGGCTGTGTAAATTCTTGTTAGATTATCATATGCTTTGGCAACCAAAAAAAAATTCGCTTTTGGAATTGAGGCAAGGATTTTCAGAGCTTGTAGTTGCACCTCTAAAGCCAATTGATATGCTTTTTGATCGCTGTAGATTAAGGCTAAATTATTGAGAGATACTACAATTCGAGTTGAGTCTGGACGCCAACTCTCTCTTAACATTTTAAGCGCTCTTTTTTGAAAGGCTACCGCTTCGTTAAGCTTGCTAAGGTTTCTATAAATTTCCGCCAGTGTGTTGTAAGTGCTCGGAAGGCTGGGATGATTTCCATCGAATACCTGCTCCCTAATATCTAAGGCTTTCTGTAAATAGGAAAGTGCCGTTTGGTACTGCCCCAGGCTAAGTTGTATATCAGCAAGCGAATGGTAGGCGGTTGCTTTATCGGGATGATTCCCATTGTACACTTTATCATAAATACCAACCGCTCTTTGCTGTGCCTCTAAAGCCCTGTGGTTTTCACCCAAACCGAGATAGAAGGTCGCAATGTTGTTCAACGAACCGGCAATATCGGGATGATCCGTCTCTAGATAGGTTTCTTGAATGGATAGTGCTTTTTTTTGCGCATTTAATCCATCGTGATATCTTCCTAAAGAATGGTAGAGATTAGCAAGATTATTGTACGAGCGGGCAATGATCGTAGAATCTATCCCAGAGCTCTGATCGGCGATGGCTAAGGCCCTCATTACAGCACCCATTGCATGTTCCGGCTCGTTTAAATCCTGGTAGATCGACGATAAATTATTGTAATGAATCACTAATTCCGGATGATCCGGTCCAAGGGAAGTCTCCTTAAGGGCTATAGCCATTTCCTGGTTTTTGAGCGCCGATCGGAAATCTCCTGAATCTTGATAAATCAGGGATATGCTATTGTACGAATCAATTACATCTGGATGGTCTTCACCAAATTTTGATTTTTGCAGATCTAATACTCGCTTTTGAGTCTCCAAGGCCAGTTGAAAATTTCCATTTTCTCGATGTATGGTGGCGAGGCCACCGATTGAACTTAAAAGATTGGGATGGTCTGGTTCTAACACTTCGCGCTGAATCTGAATTGCGTGAAGCTGAGCGGCAAGTGCGCCATCAAATTCACCTACATTTTTCAGAATCAATGCCAAGTTGTAGTAGCAAACGCCAAGCTCTGGATGATTTGGCTCCAAAAATTCCTCAAAAGCATCAATCGCCTTTTGTTGGCTGATAAGTGCTTCATCGAATTGGCCAGCCCTACGGTAAACGAGTGCTAGGTTGTTGTACAAAACGGCAATCCGTAGAGAATTAGGGCTTTCCTCCTGCTCGAGTAGTCGGAGGGCCATCAGCTGTGATTCTATTGCACGTTCATTCTGCCCCAGCCGACGATAAATCGCGGCAAGCCCATTGTAATAAGCGGCAAAGGCGGCATGATTCGGCGAATACACATCTTTTGCAATTTCAATTGCTTTCTTCTCGTAAGCAAGGGCTTGGTTGAAATCTCCTAAATACAAAAAGGAGATAGATAAATTGTGGAGGGTAATTGCCTGTTTTGCTAGATTTGCTTCCGGCGCACGTTCCTGAATAGCAATAACTGCAGTCAAGACCTCCGCTGCGAGTTTATAGTTCCCGGCCATCTGGTAGGCTACACCCAGGTTGTTGTAAGCAGAGTTTAATTTTGGGTCATTTTTCCCGAACAAATTTTCTTGAATGGATACGTTTTTTGACGCAAATTGTATCGCTTTATTGTACTCTCCCAATTCTCCGTAGATGTGACTCAGAAAATTGTAGGCATCTGCTAATTCTAGATCCGTTTCTTCCTTTGTTTGCTCTAAAAAGTCAACTGCCTTTTGGAATACATTTGCCGCACTTCGAAAATCAAAGATTAAATTATAGGATTCTGCCTTTAGCTCATAGCTTTTCACAATCTGACTTGTTCGCTCCCTGATTTGTTCGATGGCACTTTCATAAGAGGCGCGGTCATCCTGAATGCTTTGTAATGTTTTGCCCAAGACAGCAACGGAGTCCAACAAAGCTTCCTGGTCCAATAACTCGATGGCATCGGCCATTTTTCCAATTCGAAATAATTCAAACGCCCGTCGATATGCTTCAGAGGCAGCATCTAAATTCACTCGTGCCAGCTTTTCGGCCGTTTCCGGCAGCCGTGCCTTCGCCGCGGCCAGTTGTTCGCGAAGGAGGTCTTCCGCTTGGTAGCGATCGTCAATTTTTCGGTTCAGTCGTTGCTCCAAATTGACGATAGTGGCATCAGCTATGGCTCCGCCCTGTCGCAATTGGGCGATCAGTCGATCGTGTTCCTTTGTCAAGCTAGCCAGGCTAATCCCATAAAGCTCCGATTGCATTCGGGCTAGCTCACCTTGTTTTGCAAGATACACTTGTAACTTGCCTTTTTGTCCAAGAATGACCCGCTCTAGCTCATAGGTATTCACCACTTCCAGTCCTTCTTTTTCCACCTGTAACCCTATGGCTGTGCCATTTGGAATACCCGCGAATTTGAGGCTAAATTGACCATTTACATCCGTTACCACAGCTCCAGCATAGGGGGCACTTACATAGGCATCCGCTACGTAGATCGTGGTTCCGGATCGATACTGGCTGTTGTGTAAGGAGACCTGCCCGTGCAAGGATAGTTGTTGAGCTGTTAATTGGCTTACTAAAACTACTAAAGACAACCAAAGTAGGTGATGGTACATTTCTGAAATCTATTATATGGCAAATGAGACTATTTGTTTCTTCAAAGGCATTTAAGAAGACAAATCCAATAAAAGTTAAATTTACGGATTTCCCCAATACCGGTCATACTCACAATTAAGTATCCAAAACTTTATCCGGATGGAGAATTTATGTATCGACAACCGATGAACAATCTGTTGCGATTTCCCTTCGATCAAAAAAACCAACCACCCATCATGCCCCAACACCTCCTCATCATCGGCGGCAGCGACGCCGGCATCAGCGCCG
>CAZXLD010000112.1:0-3399 GCA_964641965.1 uncultured Saprospiraceae bacterium
AATATAAAGATTAAAGCCCTTCTTCCGATTTGGAAGAAGGGCTTTTGTTTTTTATGGTAAACTGCCCCATAGATCTCTTGCCCTATATCCCAACAAACCTTACCCGCTGTACCTGAATAAGAGTCCAAATTTAGCTTTTAGAAGATTTTACAAGCCGATTTGCAATTTTTACCATATATTCATTGGCAAGACTGAGACAATCAAAAAACATTAACGCTCTCCGACTTCGTTCCAAGTCATCTGCGATCACTACCTACTTCAGTCTCGATCACCCTCCTCTGGTTTCCTTTGTATGAAGCAAACCCTGGGTACTCCTTGCCCATCCTCAGCGATACTGATGAGGGTAGCTACAAGGATTGATATGTATTTCATTAAATCCTAAATACACATCGGACTATGAAGTATTTCTTTACCCTATTGCTAACCTTTGCCTTAGCAGGATTGTATGGCCAAATTGGAATTCGACCGGTAGAACTCGTACGATCCGGAAAAGCCACCGGCAGATCGTTCAGTTCCGTAGATCTTTTCCGATCGGTTCCATCCAATGGTCGACAAATTGATCTGTCAGGTGATTTTGACCTGTTAGAGCTCGATGAGAATCAACTTCAACGCTTGATAGAATCGGCCCCGGCTACCCTTACGTTAAATCTGCCCAGCACCTCCCGATCCATTACGAAAGTAGAGCTCGTGAAGGTCGACCTCTTTACCGAGGGATATATGTTGCGTGTCAGCGGACAGAAAGACCCGGTTCAAGTAGACCGAGGACTCCACTATCGAGGTGTCATTAAAGGAGAGGAGCAATCGTTGGCCGCAATCAGCTTTTTTGGCCAGGAGGTCATGGGACTTGTCAGCTCTGATCTAGGTAATTTTGTACTCGGGAAAATGAAGGGATCCAACCCGACCAATGAACACATTTTCTACAATGACCAGGAGGTGATTTCCAATTTAGGTCTTGATTGTGGCACCGAGGACGACCTCAGAGGTTATACCCGGGAAGAACTCGCCTGGAGCGGTAACGGCCGGGCCCTCACGGATATAGTCGAGATCTATTTCGAGGTAGACTACGATATTTTTCTAGACAAAGGAGGTGTTGCCAATTCTCAAAATTTTATAAGCGGGCTTTTTAATGAGGTAGCAACGTTATATGCCAACGAAAGTATTCAGACTGCTATCTCAGAAATCTTCGTTTGGAACTCAGCCAGCCCGTACAGAGGTACGTCATCCTCCCGCATGCTTTCTGATTTTCAAGCCTACCGAAACGGATTTAACGGAGATTTAGCACAGTTGCTTTCCTACCGCGCTAGTGGAGGGATAGCTGCAGGATTCAGCGGACTTTGCAACTCCAACCCCGACAATAGCATGAGCTTTTCCAGCATTCAAGATAACTATTCCAATTTCCCTGCCTATTCTTGGACGGTGATGGTGGTCACCCATGAATTTGGCCACCTGTTCGGGTCGCGCCATACCCACGCCTGCGTTTGGAACGGCAATAATACGGCCATAGATGCCTGTGCTGGTTCCACGGAGGGAACCTGTAACGCCCAATTACCTAACCCTTCAGGCGGTGGTACGATCATGTCGTATTGCCACTTACAGCCCGTTGGAATTAATTTCAATAATGGCTTTGGAACTCAACCCGGAAATGTTATCAGGAACCAGGTAGAGGCAGCCGGATGTTTGACGGGCGGTGGAAACGGGGGCGATTGTACTGAAAATGTAGTAACCCTCACGCTAGTGACTGATAATTACCCTGGAGAAACAACATGGGAAGTGACCAGTGGTGGAAATACGATCTTGGCAGGCGGACCTTACAGCTCTTCCGGTACCACTATTACAGAAGAAATCTGCTTACCTGACGAATGCTACGATTTTACGATTAACGATTCGTATGGCGATGGGATTTGCTGCGGCTTTGGCAATGGTTCGTATAGCCTTACAGAGGCCGATGGAACGGTATTAGCTTCCGGTGGAGCCTTTACCAATTCCGAAACAACAAATTTCTGTGTAGGCGGATCCGGTGGCGGAGACAACCAGCCTCCCACCCCGCCAACCAACTTATTGGTATCCGGCGTTACTGAATCCACCGCAGATCTCTCCTGGGGCGCTTCTTCAGACAATATAGGAGTGACAGGATACAACGTATACTTAAATGGTCAGCTTTTGGGTAGCGTGGCATCAGCTGGAGCTACTATCACCGGCTTGTCAGCCGGGACGGCTTACAGTGCTTATGTTACTGCATTTGACGGTGCCGGAAATGGATCTTCCGCCAGTAACATTGCTACCTGGACCACCCAAGGTGGAGCTGCCTGTACACCTGGCACACTTTCCAGCAATTCCTTTGAGACCGGAACGGATGGCTGGAATAGCGGAGGAGGCGATGCCGGACGCACATCTAATTCCAGAAGATCCTATGATGGGAATTTTTCGTTTTTGATCCGGGATAATTCAGGCGCAGCTTCTTCCTTCACATCTCCCTCATATGATTTTAGCGGTCTGGATCAGGTGGAGATTGAGTTTTACTTCTATCCCAATTCCATGGAAAATGGAGAAGACTTTTGGGTCAGATACAACGATGGTTCCGGCTGGCAAACTGTAGCTACCTATACTTCGGGCTCCAGCTTTAACAACAATCAATTTTATGTATCGACGGTTACGCTAGACGCTACGGAATACAACCTTAGCAGCAATGCACAAATTCGTTTTCAGTGTGATGCCAGCGCCAATGCCGACCGTGTTTATATTGATCAGGTGACGGTTACAGGGGTCTGTAATGGGGCTAACCTATATAACCCGACTGAACCTCAAGCACCTGTCGCATTGGGTGAAACCGCAATTGAAAACAGCCCAGGTATGAACCCTAACCCATTGGAAACAGGGTTGGAAAGCGCACAACTTTTCCCCAACCCCACTACTGGAGAGATCAATTTGAATTTCAAACTGGACATGGATCGGGAATTCACCTTTGATATTTTTGATAGGACTGGTCGTCATATCCTTAGACATGCCCAGGAGGTAACAGTCGGGGAAAACCGAGTCACCCTGGACTTAGACCAATTGGCTGGAGGCATGTACCTGGTCCGCTTCGGAGATGCCGAAGCTCAACGCAGCATGCGCTTTATCAAAAAAGATTAGAAGCCATCTCAAAAATGCTTTTGATGCCGAAAATGAAGGACTTTGGTACCAGATGAGGCGCAAAAACGGAGCCTAGCCGTAGCTAAGTGACGCTTTTTGCAACGAAATATGGTGCCAAAAGGCACATTTGCAGGCCAAAGGGTATTATTGAGATGGCTTCTAACAAAAACTGACCTGCTATTCGGCAAGCGGACTCCGAACGGAGTCCGCTTTTTCCAACCCCTTATTGCTTTACTATCCGACCAAGCTGGAGCAACTGATTTTGGG
>CAZXLD010000113.1:0-3348 GCA_964641965.1 uncultured Saprospiraceae bacterium
TTTTCAATCCGAAAACTCTAAGTTTGAATGGTTACCTTTTCAGGGAAGCTTACAGCCCATTTGATACTCCCATGCTCAATGATGTACTGCTTTCTCAGGCGCAGGGGGATCGAGAATTGAAGAAAGAGATCGAAGAACAATACAAGAAGGTTATTCCCAAGGGGCGATTTGGAAATCCTGACGAAATTTCCCGTACTATTTATTGGCTTTGTGATGGAAATAACGGTTTTATTTCAGGGCATTCCCTGATCGTGGATGGGGGTATAAGCAGTCGATTTAGATAAGGGCCTGATTATTCAAAGTTATCCTTTAAACCTTGGTAAGTGCCCGGTTCATAAAAACGAGGTTGAAAATTAGTGCTGGTGATCCTTGAGAGTTTGTCAACTTTATCCTTCGCCTGGATGCAGTAAGGACTTAAGATGCTAAAGCGGTGTGTCAAATGTAAGGGCCTATCCATATCACTTTGAATTTAAATCGGCATGGTCGTTGATCTTAAAAATTCTTAACGTATTATCTTTTTTATCAAATCCAAAAAACAACAGGCTATTTTCCGGATTTTCTATCCAGATCTGATTTTCCGGAATATATTTTAAAATAGGGCTATCGTTGCCAGCTTTTTTGTAAAACATATAGTACTGCAAGCTGCCTTGATTTTTTACGTAGCCGTCTAGTAACTCGCTATTCGGACCATAAGAATAGTTCCTGTAGTAGTCATTTTCGCAAACTCGGAGTTTTTCTCTTAAGGTCATAACTTCAAGTTCATTATGCCAATAGCTCGCAGAATCGCAATAGTTTAGATCACTTGCCGTGATCGGAAGCACGGGATGTTCTGTGGCTTGGTCAATCTTTTTAGAACCAATGGTGTAGTTATGCCAAACTCCCACTCCGGGAAAAGTATACTGAACTACACCATCTTTATAGGTAGCCAATGATGAATTGCTCAATAGCAGACTATTTAGACCAAAACTGGCTGGGTAATTACCAAATTGATCTATTTGCTTACCATCTTTATCGATAACCAAATACCTTGCCGCAGTTGCTTTAAAAATTTCGGGATCGTAATTGTAGGCATAACCAAATTGAACAGGGATCAAAAAAAGATCCCCAATCTGTTGAATATCAAAAGACTTACTATCAACGAAATGTTTCGAAGGTAATTCTATCGGGAGTTTCTTGATCAACCTTCCGGTAGACAAATCCAACATGATGATTTCCATTGTACTAAAAAGGTAGACGATGTCATCTTCAAGAATGAAATCATTAATACCCAATGGGTACTCTCTCCCTTCACCAATAGCACGTAAATCCGTTACCAGCTCCAGCAGGCCAGGTTTGTATTTGAACAAGGCCTTCGTTTGTCCAGCGCCATCACCAAAGACACCCAAAATGTAAAAAAATCCCTTGTGTCGTTTTACCTGCTCTATTTTATAGGCCTTCTTTTCAAAACGAACACTATCGATCACCATACTACCCGAATCAGTAAGTAAATGAACCTGTGAAGAATTAACCAGTTTTTGATTGTAGAACTTTTGACGAGGGATAAAATCTAATTTTTGCTTATCTCTATGATAGAGTATGACCTGATCATTTAACAATTCGGAAATTTCTGGAAAGTCGTTTGGGGAAAAAATCGTGAAATTGTTTGATCCGCTTTGTGAGAAGTAAATTCTATTATCTCGTTGATTATAAGTAAATAATAGATAATGAGTCTTTTTATCAGTGGAAATCTTTTCCCGCAAGTTCTGCTTACATCCGACACATTGAGTGTTTAAACTAACTAAATATATGGATTGAAACTCATCTGAGATATCCGATACAGAATCTTGGACCAGCAACTCAACCTTATCATTTGAACTGCAACTAATTAAAAGTATTGTAACTATCGTCAAATTCAAATACATGCACACGTATCTCATCTTCTTGGATGGTTTCATTTAGAATGTTATTTTCAGGTATGCAAAGCCCCCTTTCGGTTATGAAGCTTCCATAAATGTCGAATTTTCCACCCGGTAGTTTTGTTTCCGCAATTTTGTTAAAGGATCTATCCAGCGAAATTATCAATACTCTTTTAGCTGCAAAAGCCTTTTCGGTCAATTGTTTATAACCATTGTCTACATTCGGCAGCATGGCCACACGATGGAAAATATCTTTAAAGGGATCATACAAAATCATCGAATAATACAAGTGATCGATATATTCTTTACTGTAATCGGGTACGTATTTTGGAACGGAAAACCCCTCAAACCTGGAGTAATTATCGCAGGGTAAAGCGGCAAAACTTTTGGCTCGGCCGTCGGTGGTTGTAACTAGAATGGAATCACTGATCCCCCAACTACAGACTAAATCCCCTTCACTGGTAATCACTCGAGAAAACATAAAGCCTTCGACTCCCCAGTAAATACCCGAATTGAATTTATTGGGATAAGGTGGATTTATTTTTTTGAGTCCCTGGCTCGAAATATCAAACCTTAACAACCAGGGAAAATCCATTACCAATTCCCAATTGTTCAGATCGATCAAAGGCCATTGGGCTATATATAATACACTGTCCTGATAATAAGTAGGGGCCAAGGAAACCGAGACATGGTTGATCCGTCCTTCCCGTTGTCTAAATATGCCCGGATTTTCGATAATATTGGTTGAATTGCCGTTTCTATCCACTAGTAGAGCATTATCCAATCTTGCTCTATCAAAAACAATTAGTTTACCGCTTTCTGTTAAAGTAAAACCTTGTAGCTGACTAATACCTCCATCGCCTTCTGTGGGAACACTTACCCTACTTGAAAGCATACCGACATCCAGATCGTATATATCAACGCTATTGTTAACTGTGTTGAGTATATAAAGTAATTTATTATTGCTTCTGTTAATATACTTCGCCATCCCCCATCTATTGGGGGCCAGGGAGTCTAAATGAATAGTGAACTGGATTTTATCGACCAAAGAAGGCAGATCACAGTGTTTATCATTTTTTGTTTTGGTGCAGGTAAAAAGAGCAGCTAAAAATAAAATAAAATGCCATTTGGCATATCTAGTCATAAATGGCACGAATACAACTGATCCCCTCATTAAGGATGATTTTAGTCCAAAGGCTTCTGAAAATTCTCTCAACCAAGCTCGTTAAACAGCAAATCTCTCGATTTCCAATGCTGGATTTAAACAGACTTACATATTGCGCCGATAACCCAAGGCTCGCAAGCTTTAGGATTTATATTTCAACCAATTGCCCGAAGGTAACCCGAATTATTCACGGGTTACCGTGAATAATGACGATAACTGGCTGAAAACATACTTATTTTCAACCAGTTATGTCAGGGTCTTTAGTGCTGACATCCGTAGGATCGTCAG
>CAZXLD010000114.1:0-3316 GCA_964641965.1 uncultured Saprospiraceae bacterium
CTACCCTATTCGGCGAAACGGTATGGAATCCTGCTAGCTGTGCTATCATTTTTAGCCTTTATCGGGTTGGCCCTAGTGCCCGGAGATCAAGGTACGCTGCAAATCATTGCCCAATACCTGATGCTGATCGGAATGTTGTTGGTTGCCGTCTCTAGAGACCGGGATGAAGATGAATATACAATGGCTCTGCGATTGAGGGCTTTTTCCATTGCTTTTGTCATTGGTGCCGGTTATACTATCGTTCAGCCGTTGGTGAATTATGCAATAGCGGAAGGGATTGCACCCGAAAAACCCGTATTCGCTCCTTTGGGATCGGTAGAGGTAATCTGGTATATGCTATTCATTCAAATCGGCTTTTACTACCTATTTAAGTTTAGGCGATAGTGCGCAACCGGATCAAAGTAGAACGAGCCATACATAATCTGACCCAGGCAGAGCTGGCTGAAAAGGTAGGGGTGTCTCGTCAAACGATAAACTCTATCGAAAAGAATCGGTATATACCATCTACCCTGCTGGCCCTAAAGATCTCCCAGGTCTTTGGAAAACCGGTAAATGCCATTTTTGAGCTGGAAGAAGGGGAATGGTGAAAATCGGGACTTTTTAATGATGAAAAAGAACAATATCAGAGCAGAGCTCTTTCAATTGGGTCTTCTAACCCGGAAAATTCACCGAACTTTCCGCCAATAGGGTTGACGAATTGCAAAATTTTTGAAAATCAAATAATTATGTGTGAGTCAGTCCATTTCTTACTGTATTTGTCTATACCCAAATTTGGGTAACCAAAATTTTGCAATTGTCAGGGTCTTTAGTGCTGACATCCGCAGGATTGTCAGCATAACCCTGACATAAGTGGCTGGAAATAAGCTTATTTTCAGCTACTTATCGTCAGTATCCACGGGAATCCTTGAATAATCCGGGCTAAAGCTTTTGACATCAAAAAATCGAGGATCAAACATGGAGTTATTGGATTTGGCCAAAGCTGAACTGCTTCGAAGCAATGCGGATCGAAAGCATCCATTCCTATATTTTTGGCTGGGTACGCAGGGAGATTATCCAGAAGTGCGCATGGTGGTCAAACGGGATGCAGATCCCGATTTCAACATCACCTTTTTTACCGACTCCAGGAGTCCCAAAGTAGAGCAGATCCGAAAGGCATCCAGAATCACATCGGCTTTTTACCATCCCAGGAAGAAATTACAAGTTCGACTAAAAGGAGAAGCAACGTTTATTGAATCAGGAGCGTATTACGAAAAAGCGCTGCAACGCGTAGAGTCGGGGTCCTCAAGCAAGGATTATTCGACTCTTAAGCCCCCAGGGGCACCATTGCAGGGAGAAGTGCCTGAGTTGGGGGAAGTGTTGCATTTCCTAGTCGTTAAAATCCTTCCCGAACGTTTGGACATACTGCAATTGGGTACCGATCAACATCAAAGGGCCTCCTATTCCAAATCAGGTACAATTTGGGAAGAAACCTTATTGGTTCCCTAGTAATGTTGTCGGAGCATATGCACGTAGAATATCAAAAGCAAGGCACCTTTAATGCTCCTGAAAAAAGGCCTTCCAGTCGGCCTCCGCAGCAATATAACCGAAGGAACTCCAACCGGTTTTTCGGTCCAGCAGCCCTTGGAAGATAGCTTTGGCTTCTTCCGTAGCTCCATTGTAGAAATACCAGTTGCCTATGGCATAAGTAAGCGCATCATTGGAGGCCGTATTCCCTTTTTCCACTTTAAAATCTTCCGGCTTGTATACCCCTTTGTACATCAAGCAAGCTTGGTGGTAGGAAAAGTTTTCAATGATCTTCATATCCTCTGAGATCTGCTCCAAAAAAGTATCCGCTTCTTCTACCCTGCCTAGCCGCCTTAGAATCATATAGATCCAATGGGTTGCCGATACGATGTTATCGTCGTTTTGAGAAAGGTCGAGACAGCGACGGTAGGCCGCCAGAGCCTTTTCATGATCTTGTTTCAAATAATAAGCCAGTCCTAAATGATACCAGATATTACCCTGTAGGGTCGTCAAAGGAATATTCTGGGCGTTGGGCATACCATCGGGTTCGATTTCGTTTTTCCGGTCCTGCTCCAATTGTGCAGCCTTTTTTAAATCCGTTATTGCTTGATCCAGCTTTCGCACAGAAATGTATCGATGTCCTCGGTGTCTGTACAATCGGGCATCTGCTGGGGCTTTTTCTATGCCATTGGTGTAGATTTGAATAGCTTCTCTGTAACCACCGGTATAAGCGGCAAAACGGCCATACCAAATGAGGTTTTCCAGCTTGGTCGTATCCGTTCGATAGTCCACTTTCCAGCGTTTATACTGATCCAGCAAATCCGGATCGGGAGCTGGCGAATATAAGGGTTCACCCAAAAAGGAAATAGCCTCAGGTTCGGGAATCGCATTCGACTTGCTATTCCCTGTAGAACCACTTGGAGCGCATGCCACCTGTAAAAGGAGCATACTGACTATGAAAAGCTTACATACATGCTTCATCCTACCGATTGATCGTACCCATCAATTAAATTTTCGAATACCGATCACGGCTCCAACCGACAACATCCCAATGTTGCTGGGGTTTAATTCCACGTTTTCGTATTCTGCTCGCACCTGCAGGATCCCAAGATTGATCCCTGCTCCAAATCCCCAAATAAAAGCCGTCTGCCTGGAAACCTGATCTGCCACGGTATTACCCATATTGTCTACCAGGGAATCTTTGGTACGACCAAAAAACAATCCTGCTTTCCCAAACACATTCAAAAAAGCAAAATTAAATACGCCACGTCCTATCAAATCTCCGCCTCGAGTTTTCGAAACACCCCTACCCATATCTTCCTGCCGTTCAATAGTTCCAAAATCGCGATACCCACCTTCTGCTCCGAGAAAGTTCCAAGCGGTACTGGCAAATATTTTCCAAGCGAAATTGGATTCTTTGATTTGAAAATCCTCTCCATTAATTTCACCCAGACGCCTTTTATTAAATCCGTTACCTATACTAAAGCCAGCCAGCAGATCCTGCGCACAAAGCGGAGAACCCACAAAACAAGTCAATAAGAGGAACAACGCAGCGCGCACCATACATCGGTTCATCGGGAATAGGTTTACTTAGTGTTTTCCTGGCAAGACCTGGCAATCGCAGGAGCCTATTCAAAAGTAGGAGAATTTTTCCCGGGATGGAATGAACCTTCAAAATCATTCAACTTATTGCTGTGGCTGCTGTAGTCTAGTCGGTCTTTGATGAATTTTCGATTCCCACCTCCCTAGCGGTAAATATTTGTAATCGGATTTTCAATGTCCAATTCTCGATTATTCATTAATTGGCAAATGG
>CAZXLD010000115.1:0-3197 GCA_964641965.1 uncultured Saprospiraceae bacterium
CTCTACCCCTCCAAAAAATACGGGGATTTCGCCAAACGCCTCGACGAGATCGGCCGCATGTGCGGCGGCTGGCTGAAAAGCCTTTAAAGTTACCTGGCAACTTCGAGTTGCCCGGTAACTTTGAGAAGTCCGAAAAAGGGTAAACCACGCCTTCGCCAAGGCTCCGGCGGGTAAAAAAACCAAAGGGTTAGCGCTCACCTGCGTAGCAAGCTACTCCGGCGAGCGACGCCGGACCACTCGAAACCCTAAGTTATTGTCCTGACCTAAAGGATTGACCCTGCCGCGGAAGGAAGCACGGCAAAAGTCCGCATTATCGTACCAAGACCCGCCACGAACCACTCGGCTCTCCCCGGAATCCGGGCCTTTCGGGTTATCTACGAGCTTTTGATCCAGACAGGTCTGATAATAATGGTCACCAAACCAATCCCAACACCAATCATATACGTTACCGCTCATATCGTGTAGGCCTAATGCATTTGGGGCGAATTGACCCACAGGGGTAGTCTTCTTTCTATACTCGCCTTTGCGGTACCAGTCCGGATGCTTTTCAATTTCAGAATATCCGGGATCAAAATTAATTTCATCCGAGTCCGCCACCATTTTCCCGTTCCCGAAACGGACCTGTTTCCCTCCTTCCCGGGCAGCATATTCCCACTCTGCTTCTGTAGGTAGTCGGAAGCCAGAGGCGGACCAATCCGGAATGACCGTCCATTTTTTGTCATCTCCCTCTTCCCGCAAATTGCCAGCGTCTTTTCTGCGTTTCTCAATCCGGTACACCGGCTCGAGCTCATATTGTTCACTGAGCCAGTTGCAATACTCCACCACATCGTACCATTGCAGATTGATGACCGGATGGTCGCCTCTGCCGAAGCCGGAATCATCCGGCAACTTCTTCCCCGCATTGATGCAATACAGCCCATATTGCCAGAAGGTGACCGGGCATACACCCATGAAAAACGAATCCAGGGTAACATCGTGAACTGGTTTTTCTCGATCATGGCCTTCCTCGCTACCCATCGGGTACTCCCCTCCGGGAATAGCAGCCATCCCGGCTTTCTCGGGCATGAGGTATTTACGCTCCATATCGGCATAGCGAAGCGGGTCCAAAAGCCGAAGCCACTTGCGAATAGAGTCTCTTGTTCCATTCCCTGTCAGTTTTTCAGCTTCTTCAAGCACAGAACCGGAAAGAAGATCGCTCTTGATCCAGGTCTGCAATACGGTACGCGCCTTATCTCCCTTTCCGGCTTCGTTCCAGAAGAAAATGAGCTCGAAAAGATGGGGGATCAATTTGCGTCGTTCGAGACCCAGCTTGCTCATTTCCAGGAGGGACTCCTGAGCTTGCTCGTATTCCAACTGGTAGATCTGTTCCCGAATCCTTTCTTCTAATAGTTCAAAATTGCGGCGTCCCCGCTCATCCGACCGGGCGCGTTCAGCCTTTTCATAGCGATCAGCAATGATCCCCGCCAGTACATCGTGGGTAAGCCGGACCACATCCCCATTCTTGTCTCCCAATCCCGTGATCAGATTGTGCTCCTTTAGGGCTTTCCAGATAGTGTTGCTTCGAGAACCCGCAGAAAAAGACGCTTGCTCAATGGATTCTTGCTTTTTGACAGCGGAAACTGATTTCTTTTCGGTAAAGAATTGCAGCACATCCAGAATGTCGTATTCCTCGATTTCCTGCTTTTGGAGGTCGCCCCGCACTTTTTGGAGATAGTGTTCGAGCAGTTTTTCATGACTATCGATCAGTCCATCCAATTCGCCTGTGGTAATGCGCACATTGCCATTTTGCTTTCGGCAACGGTGCCAGAGCAATTCCATATTTACCTGGAGCAAAGGAGCAATATGATACCAGATGCGACTTTGCGTCAAACGATCCGCAATGGTATGAGGCAGATTTCGGGGGATGAAGCGTAGCTTGTATCTCTTATTCAATTCCAGGTCGGATGCCACCCCTCCGATCGCTTCTACAATTCCGGGGTAGTCGAGGGGATAGACCGTATGATGAGCGATCGTATTTTCCTCCTGCACGTATTGCCCCATGGCATGCATCAGGTGCGCCCGGAATTCGCTCCGGAAAGCCAGCACGAATTTCCAACTAGCTTGTTCCTGCCGGGCACCTTCCAATTCCACCAGAAAATCCTTCAATTCGTCCGGGTACATCTGGATGGGATTGGAAAGTACCTCTTCCACCTGATCGATGATAAGCAGCCCTCGTTCAGCCGGATTTTTCCGCAGTCTGGAGGCAAGGCTTTCGAATACGCCGGTGAGCCCCCTTTCCTTATCCTCCTCCCGTCGGCCATACTCCACGGCCCAACCCTGGCGCTCCATCCGCGGGATCAGGCCGGCATGAAGTAGAGAGGATTTTCCCGTACCGGAATAGCCGTCGAGCAGTAGGATGGAGGCGTTATTTCGCTCAGTAATACGATGACACAGATCGTAAATTTCCCGATTTCGACCGAAAAACAATCGCGCATGTTGACGCCTGAATGGCTTCAGCCCCATAAAAGGGCAATCGGTTGCTGGCTCCTCCTGGTCATTGTCCTTTTTTAAAATATCCGGCAAAGGAAAGCGCTCATTTAGCGGCTGATAAAACAGATCGCCCTGATCCGGAAGGTTTTGTTGAGTAAGCCCTGCTTTTTCAGCCACATTCTCAAAAAAGGCTTTGAACTTATCACGATACGGTTCTTTAAAGTTGAGAGCAGTGTAATTGAAGGTGTCCGGGATAGATTGAAGAGATTCCGGCAGCCATGCTTTTGGGGGTGGTGAAGCACCATCCAGCAAGAGTGGGATAATGGTCTTTTTTTCCTCAACAGCTATCTCCAACTCTTTCCGTACAAAGCATTTGCCTGCCTTATGGAGCTTGCAAAAATCTTTTACCTCCTCCAGGCTTTGAAACTCTTCCTGATCTGAGGGAAAAAATAACCATTTGGGATGGATAAGAGCGATCACTACTTTGGCTAGGCGCAACCTGGCTTCGATCTCAGGGTCCCACCTGTCGCCCCCTTGCAGGTCCATATCCATGAATACCTCACCGGGAAACCGTTGCTCCAACATAAGGTATAGCAGGCTGGCGCTGCTAACTGCCCGCTTACGACGGTAATTGATAAAAATGGATGTAGGCATCCGGGTTCTAGTTTCTTTAAATCAACGAGCAGGAGCGACCTTCCCCGCTGCGGGTACCAGCCGCGCCTGACTCT
>CAZXLD010000116.1:0-3175 GCA_964641965.1 uncultured Saprospiraceae bacterium
CCAGGAACCGCCACGAACCAAGCGATAACTACCCTTTTCAGCACCTTTTGGATTTGGAGTTAACCCTCTTTTTTTGCACGCCTCGAAGTACGCATCCGGTTGATCACTTAGATCTCCGGCAAACCAATCCCAGCACCATTCAAACACATTTCCACTCATATCCAATAATTCATATGGATTATTATTTTGATCTGCAAATGCTTTCACCGGGGTCGTTTGCGCTCTGAATTTATCCTTAAGAATTTCTTGCATCCAATCCCGATCGATGGCATAATGATTACTGAGCGAACTCGCATCGAAATTGATCGCTTCCGGATCGATGATATCCTTCCCATTTCCAAACCGATACTTCCTTACTTTTTCCCTACCGAGTAATTTTTTCTCGATTTTCACGCAAGCTGCAAATTCCCATTCCGCTTCGGTAGGCAACCGGTACCCATCCGCTTCCCAGTTTACTATTTCTGACCACTCTATATTCTGTTGATGTAGATCGTTTGGATCGAACGGGATGCTGGGCAAATCATAAACCGGAGTGCGACCGTCCTTTTCGCTCAGCCAATTCAAATAAGCGATCGCTTCGTACCAACTAACATTGATTACTGGTCGGTCCCCTTTTCCAAACCCGGAATCCCTTGGGATCGCTCTTCCGGTATCCAGGCAGTACAATCCATATTGCCAGTAGGTAACTGGGGTTTCTCCCATACGGAAAGCATCCACCAGCACTTTATGAGCAGGACCTTCCCGATTAAAAACTAGTTCCTTATCCTTAGCTCCCATCTCATAAGTTCCGCCTGGCACTTCCTTCATCAATGGGAAAAACCGATCGGCGAGTTTATCACCAAGCTCCTGATGGTGTGCTGCCAGGTAATCTTTTAAAGTAGGGAATATTCTTTTAGCGGGAAGCTGAGCCATTTGGTCTTTAAGCTTCTCCCAGGGGCCGGAATGATTGTCTGGAATAGAGCAGATCAATTCAAGGGCCTTTGCCAGTGAGACTTTCTGGGCTAAAAAAGCCAGCGGGTAAGGGGTCTCCCTAGCCACTTGAAAAATATCTTTTGACCCTTCACCCGTTCGTAATGCACGTTCGAAACTGCTTAGGGCCTTCTCGATTTCGAGTTCTTCCCAATATCCTACCGCTGAGGAAAACGCCAATTCAAAATCAGCCTTTCGCTGTTCCAGATAAAATTGTTCATCTTGATTAATTTTTTCATTCATTCCTTCATCGATCCTCGGCATACCCGAGAGACCTTCTTTGATCACCTCAATATCCGACTCACTAAACCGTCGCTGATCGGTTTTTTCCAAGACATGCTTACCCTTGGCTTTCAAAATGCGAGAGGCCTTCTGCCCCGGTTTTTCCGAACGATTGTATTTTTCCCGAATGATGGGTGCGAGGGAATCGTGGGCCAGGCGGGTCCAACCTAATTTTTGTGATTGACCTGCTTCGGAATGTTCTTCGTAAATAAATCGGGAAAGGAGCTGAAATCTTTCCAACCCCCGGATGAGACCTAAGAGTTCTTCCTTGTCTGGATGAGCGGGGGAGGTATATCGAGCCAAGAGCGACAAGTCATCGTGTGCCCCCGAGGTGTTTCGGTCTGTTGTGAAATAGTACAGGATATCCAGTACTAGGCCGGTATACTCCCATCTTCCCCAACGGCCTTGCTCGAATTCAGCCAATTTGTTGATTCTTCCCTGTAGTTCTTCGCTTAGGTTTTTCTTACGGACGGTGTTTCGATATATTTTTTCAGTGAGCTTCAGGGGAATCGCGCCTTGCTGGTCCTTAACACAAGCTTCCCAGAGGCTAGCCAGCTGAAACTGTAGAAAAGGTGCTTTCGAGGAGGCTGCTTCCGGCTTATCCCAGTTCACATCCTGTGCCAGATCCTGTATGATCTCATCAGGCAAATCCGCTGGCTCAAAATCAAAATTCTGGTATTTGGCACGTAGGTCTTGTTCCTGCCAGGCCCCAGTGATTGCCTGTCGGATCCCTTCTTTCGTCAGGGGTTGCAGAAAGTGATCGAGGAAGCCGATATCCCGTCTTTCCAGTTGGACCCTCACTTCCGGAAAAAACTCTTTGCGGAAAGAAAGTAAAAATTTCACCTCCGGTTGAGCTTCCTGGTATTCCTTCAATTGATCAAAAAATGCCGGGAACTCCGGCTGATTTCCAGAGGGATCCAACAATGCTTCTTCGAGCTGATCAATGGCGAGCAGCAGTTTTTGCTTTTTGTCCGATTTTGCCTCCATTCCTTTCTGGAAAAGAGATCTCAATAATTGTTGTAGCGGTTTGCTCGGATCTCTCCTGTCTGCTACTATGCGCCAGCCTGCTTCCCTTAGCCGGGGAAAAAAACCGGCATTTAGTAAGGACGATTTTCCCACGCCGGAATAGCCGTGCAACAGGAGCACGCGTATACTCCCGAAATGGATTTTCTTGAGCAAGTCCAGAATTTCCTGACTTCGGCCAAAAAATAAGCGGGCATCCTTTTCTTCAAAGTAGTGCAACCCCAGGAAAGGGGCCCGACGGGCGGGCAGCTGCTTCCTAATTGAAGCCGGAAGCGGAAAATCAACCAACGGATCGCTCGGTTCTAGTTTGGTCGTCGCCCCTGTTTTTCGTTTAAACTTGAATTTGGAGGCGAGTGTTTCAAAAAAGCGTTCCATATCCGAATCTGGATAGTCTTTACCGATTCGGGCACATAGCAGGTCCGAGTTTAAAAAATCAAGTGAAGACGGAAGCACCGTTTGCGTTTCATCAGGAGCAGGTAAGGACGCCCCTTTGTAGAGGATGGGAATGACTACTTTACCAAGCCGTCGTGCTTCTTTCAATTCCTTTGCCACCCAGTCTTCTTCGTATTGAAGACGGTTTTTAAAGATACTAGAGGGGTGTGGATGCTCGTGCCATTTATCATCAATTAGGGCTAATACGACATCAACTTGTGCTAGGGCGCTACTAATCTTTTTCCACAATGAGTCGCCTTCACGAATGTCCGAATTGTCTTTGAAAACCAACAAATGTTCAAAAGCGTCCTCCAATTTTTCTTTTAGCCGTTGAGCGGCTTCGTAGGTATCGCTTTGCCGGTAATTGATAAAAACCTGGTACCTGTTTAAAGTATTGGGCTCCATAGGGTTTGTTCATTTCACAAAATCAACGAGCGGGCAGAGTTTACACAGCGCAACCCCATGCCGC
>CAZXLD010000117.1:0-3092 GCA_964641965.1 uncultured Saprospiraceae bacterium
TCCGGATCCAACCCAAACCAGCCAGCTGGCGCAAGTTGGAGCAGCGACTGGATGCTCGCAGGCGATATGCTCAACGGGGATTGAGTAGCCGGAGTACGGCCATGGCCGCGGCTTTGGCTTTATTGGTGGTCACCAGTATGCTTCTGGTTTTCCAGGTACAAAAAACCGTATCCACTAACCCGGCTGATGCTGCATGGGAAGAAATGGCCACTACCGACTCTCCTACCCTGCCCAAGCCCAATATTCAACAGGTGAAAAGCATCCCGGAAGGTCAGGTGTTTAAACAGCTGGTCAACAAAGCAGAACCTTTGGAAGGGGTAGACCTTGGTTGGCTTGAAGGCGAATGGCAACCGACTTCCGGGCGAACTCAATTGGTAGAGTCCTGGCAAGCGGATCATAATGGCCAATGGATTCAGCAAATTCTGTTGGAAGGATCCGTCCAGCACGAGGACATGATCATTCAGCAAGCCTCCAATGGACGCCTCCAACTTAAAGTCAGATTAATTGCAGGCAGCAATCTGGTTGCATTCGACCTGGAACAGCAAACAACCTCTCAGCTTTTATTCACGAATAGCGAATTGGACTTCCCCAAACGAATTGCCTTCCGTAGACTGGGCCCCAACAACATCTCTATAGTCCTGTATAATCCAGATCCGATAGGCCTTTCAGCGGAGCAAGTCTCTTTTTTGCAGCAATACAATACCTTCCAGCCACAAATGGTCAGGCGGGATTTGGAGCGGGTATCGGAGATGTATTGATGCGGGAATTCAAGAATGGTTCACTCATGCTCCTGCATGGCTTCCTTAAACCAATCAAGCATCAATCTTTCACTTTAGACTCGCCATCATCTGCTTGTCCACATCCCAAACCTTGAGTTGAAGGCAGGCCCACACTTCCTTTGGATGGAGGCTAGTGGTCTTTGGATTTCCAAGCTCCGGAATGGCTTGCATAGCTTCCTTCAAATGATAGAACGGTATACGATGATTGAGGTGGTGTACATGATGGTATCCGATATTCGCTGTAAACCATTCCATCACCCGATTCATCTTCAAAAAGCTTGTGGAATCAAGAGCCGCTGCGATGTACGTCCAGCCTTTATTCTCCTGGTAGGTCGCAGATGGAAAATTATGCTGGGCATAAAAAAGGTATGCCCCTAAGGCATGAGCTATAACAAATGGGAGAATCAACCCAAGTACTAACATGACCCAACCACCCAGTAGGAGCAAGCTAATTCCAATGCTAAGATGAATGGCTAAAGCCAGGACACAATCCAGGTGTTTTCTAGGACTTTGAATAATCGATTTAAGGTTCAGATCAAACAGGAACAGCGCTACATAACCAAACAGGATGGTTAAAGGATGTCTGGATGCCAGATAAATAAGCCTTCTCACTTTTCCTAATTCGAAATATTTTTGACGACTGACTAATGGATAGGAGCCGATTCCTCGATTAGATAATCTTGAGTTGTGTTGGTGATGGTGATCGTGGGTACGCCTCCAGATAGTAGTCGGTGCCAACACGAATAAACCGAAAAGGGACATGATTATCTTCGCTGCAACCGAATGCTGCAATATGGCTTTGTGAAGGTAATCGTGGTAAATAACAAAAAAACGGACCATGAGGAGTGCTGATAACACACTGAAAACCATACGACCAAACCAAAAGGGAATGAAGATTGCCCCGAGGAAAGCAGAAACCATCAGCACCAAGGTACTTAACATGTAAAACCAGCTTTTAGTCCGGTTTTCTTGGCCAAACGGCTTACTATCTAAAATGATTTCTTTTCCACTTCGCTTCTTCTTTGGCGAGAGGATTATTTGTTCCTGCATTAAATTGAGTTAACTATCCTTGAAAAAATTCGCTTTTCCTGAGCAGGCTTTTGGTACTTCCATCGTCTATGAGACCAAAGCCAAGCTTCTGGTTGCCGTTGAATACAAGTTTCCAGTTTGTGATTAAAGGCCTCTGTAATGGCTAAGACATCATCCTTATCCGGTTGCTCGATCAATAAACTAGGGTGTATTTCATAGTAGCCACGTGCTTTCCGGCGAACATCCATGAAGACCACCGGTAAACCCAACATACATGCCACTTGCCCGGGCCCTGTATTAACAGGTGTATCCTGGTTAAGAAAGGTCATCCAATAAGATCGTCCAACCGGGTTCGGTGCCTGATCCGCAATCAATGCTGTAGCGGTCAGACTATCCCTCCGGGCGATCATGTTGCGCAACACTTGCTTGCGTGGAATAATCTGAGTAGAGAACTTGGTACGCGCCTTACTTAACGCCTTTTCAAAACGGTCATGCGTTAGTGGGTTATACACCACCACCAACTGATGATCACAAGTCAGGGAAAAGCATGGTCCCGCCCATTCCCAGTTTCCACAATGCCCCATAACGACGATAATACTCTTATTCTGAGCATATAGCCGATCCAACAGGGACTTATTATGCAGCGTCACTCGCTCTCGGACCTCGGCTTCAGTCCAGCTGAGAGTCTTCAACGTCTCTACCACCAGGTCACAAAGGTGGCGGTAAAACTTCTTCTGTATAGTAAGGATTTCCTCCTCTGATTTACCTGGAAAAGCATTCTGGAGATTTTGTAATACGATCTGCTTGCGGTACCCTATCAAATGAAAAACAATCAGGAAAAGCAGGTCAGACAGACGGTACAAAAGGAAGAAAGGACTGCGAGAGCAAAGGTAAATAACGGGGTATAATGAATAGAAGAGAAGAGCCTGCATACACTGGCATTTAATGAACCAGGTAAGCCCGGCAATCTAAAGTCGGGTGCAAATTACCCTTTTTCTGGTCGTAATCGCACTGAAAAGATTATGGGAGCTGTTGATTTAGCCAGGATTTGACTTTATAGTTTGACGGGCAGGAGCAATGTATCTGCGTGGACAAAAAGGAATAGTACGACAAGAGGATTGAATATTAGTCAATCCTTTTCAAATTATTAAACACTATGTTTATTTTTAATTTGATTAAAGCCTAAAACCAAAAAGCCAATCATAAAGGGTAGATTGAGATGTACTTTGTGGAACGAGTATCTCCGGTTATTTAGGGATATTGGGCAACTTCATTGATTGCACT
>CAZXLD010000118.1:0-3003 GCA_964641965.1 uncultured Saprospiraceae bacterium
GACCGTTGGCGGTAATATGAACAAACTAAATCACTAAATATGAAGAAAGCTACTTTAACATTTGCATTAATCCTATTGAACATTCACTTTGTGACTGCCCAAATCGCGGGTAGTATGCTAGTTTCAAATTTTATCTCGCAGACTAAAAATTTTATTCAGGATATTCTGAATGACGCGGATTTTATTGCTTCTAAAAATTCTTTTGAAATTCGTCAACACCTACTGCTTTTAGAAGACAACCTAGAAGAAGTAGGAACAAATCTCTTGGATAAGACTTTTGACGAAGTTGACAAAGAGATTCGGCTAACCTTTAATCAAATAAACAATACCGTAAATAACTTCAATTCGGAGAGTTCAAAGACTCTACAAGAAGTAAATAGCTCAATTAGCAATTTGAATGATGCTTTTGCAACTTTACCATTTTCCAAAGACCAACCACGAATACTCAAATGTTCGCCTAGTACAATTGGGAAAGATTGGCAAAGGATAATCGAATTCGGAGGCTCTTTTCTTGGGAAAGCAAAAAAAGTCAAACTGACAATAGATGGCCAGGAGTGCAAATTGATCTCTAATACGGAAAATCAATTAAAATTTGAAGCACCACCGAGTGTTGAATTGTCGAGCACCAAAATAGAAAAGGTGTATGGTAACCTCAGTTTTACCTACAAAAAAGGCCTATTTTCTAAAAGAAAAGACCTTGACTACAAGGTGCTTTTATTTAAAATACCTAATGAATTCGGTGAGTACAAATTAGAAGTTAAAGTGCAAAAAGATAAAAAAGAAACTTCTACTCGGACCGAAAGGTATAGTCACAGAAACGACCATTGTCAGGGCCGGAGGAATAAAACGTATAATATTAATGCAAGATCCGGATGGAAAATTGATGTTAATACAATTGATGTAGATGTAGATGCCTCTCGAAATTCTCAGTTTAACGGTGTCTTCGATAAAAGTGAACATGGCTTTCAGCTAAGAGGTTCTGTTTCCAATCATGGAAACTGCACCATTATATTCGGAGGTCAATGTTCACCATGTGATGCTCGTGGAAGCCTGAAACTAAAGGTGAAATACAAAGAATTTCGCTTAGTAAAAAAACTTGAAACGGTAAAACAAGGACAAGGCATTTTGACTTTTAGTAATGAAATCAAATTAGACCTCCCTGAGAACACAAAGAACTTCTTCCTCACTATAACTGACATTAATGGAAATCAGCAAATTATTAGTGAAACAGTAAATCAAGATATGTTTGATGTTGAATACGTTCCAAGCGGAAATGCTGTAATTATCAGGATAAAGGACATAAATGAAATATTTTAAAAACCCCAAATCCGTGAAGGGTTGAAGATTTGTTAGAAGAATTAACCCAATTTAAGATTTTGAGATTTCTTTCATGATATTCCTTCCGAGTTTTTGGTATCAGTACATTTTAGCATCGAGAAATTGGTCTGTTTCTGTTGAAGCAGGCATAGTATTCTCTCTCCAAGCAGCTTGAAGTAGGTTTGATTTCCAATCTTGTTAAATCAATTCGGTCTATCCCGTCAACTCGTACAGAATCCTAGCCATGGGGTTGTCCCGGGGGAGTTTAATGCACCACTGACGGTGTTTGATCAGACACTGGCATGGGATGTAAATCAACTTGAGGATCACTTTACGAATGCGGATGCGCACCTGTGGGCGCTTGAGCTTGTACAGCGGGTTTTTCATGATCCGCTGGCCAAGGATGCGCAGCAGGTTGTAGGCCAGTTGGCCGAGACGTGCCACCAAGGCATTGGTGGCGAACTTGCCGCTGGGCATACGCTCCAGATCGAGATCTGATTTATATTCCGAATGGAACTGCTCACAAGTCGCATGGTCGCGGTATAGGGCGATGACAGCCTGTGGCGGGTATTCGTTCCTTGGCAGATTGGTGCGCCACAGGTGGATCTGCCGGTGCGGGATGAGCAGGGGCTGACCCGGCTCGTTCAGGTCGTGGGTGATCTCCACCACCGAGAGGATGAGCCTACAGGAGGCATGCTGATCCTGTCCATGCTCATCGGTCCAGGTCACCAGGGCTGGCTTTTCGGCAAAGTATCGAGATCCTCTTCCGGGTACTTCCTCCTTAGCCGTCTGGTTATCAAGTACATACTGGATTAGTGTCTCTTCCTGTGCCCTGGCGTTCTTTCCCCGGTTGAGGTGTTTGACCAGGAAGTAGACCTGGGGAAGCTGCGCCATGTGGTAGAGGTTTTCCTGGGCATCGTTGCCGGAGTCGAATCGGGCCAGCAAGGTGGCTTGGGGACACAGCATGCGGGCGAATTGCAAGCTGTGCAGGATGTAGTCCAGCGTACCGGCTGTGTTGGAGTGGGTATTACCGGGGCGGAATTGCTGGTTGAGCAGGTAGCCCTCGGCACCCAGATAGGTCATCATAGGAGCATAGCCGTACAAGTCCTTTTTGTAGGTCTGAGCTATCCCTTCCTTGGCCGAGTTGGAATTATCCATCAGGGTTACATCAAAGTCTACGGGGATGAGCTTGGTGCCCCTCACAGCAGAAGGTTTACTATAGGTACGCAGCAGCTCCAGTGACCAGGCATTGAGGGCTGCGAGCAGATGCTCGTGGGAAGCCATGCGGTCTAATCGCTGACGCAAAGTCTCTCTGGAAGGAAGGCGCTCCATACCCAGGGCCAGCCCCGGAAGCGGACTATGGCGCAGTTGATCCACATCCTCGAAAGCCGAAAAGCCCATGCAAAGCATAGCGAGCATGGTTTTGATGATGTCGGCATTGGAATACTCCCGGTGAGCAGAGCCATGTTCCAGCCGGGCAAAATCAATAAAAGGTTTGGGCGGGACTTTTTGAATCAACTGGGTCAGAGCAATCAATCCTCCATGATTAAGCAGGATATCTTTTGTATATTCGAGAGAGATATTCATGAGAAAGAGGTAGGTCTTTGGTGTGTATTATGTTACTCGCAATAACCTAATATACAAAGACTTAAGGCCTCTTTCTCAATTTTAGGTCACGGATCAACG
>CAZXLD010000119.1:0-2958 GCA_964641965.1 uncultured Saprospiraceae bacterium
TCCGTGATTATTTTCTTGGCATTCTTTTGTAGTTGAATAAAATCGAGATAGCCCACTGGATCTGAGAGGCGAATATTACCGTTATGTTCGATGTCAAAGGCCTTAAGGTTTTTTTGCAACCTTGGATGAGCCGCCAAAATAACCTGGGCACCCAATTGGCCTAAACCTTTAATTATCTCTTTTAAGGTATCGGGCTCATCCACATTGTAAGGCCGGTGGAGCGTAGTGAGATAATAGGACTTGGGCTCAAGCCCCCAATTGGAAAGAATTGCTGATTTTTTCTCAGCCATGGCTAAGCCTGCTAAGGCCATATCATACATTACATCCCCACTAAAAATTGCACGGTCCTTTAAGCCCTCTTTTTCGAGGTTCTCTACCGCAAGTTTAGTGGGAGCAAATAGCAGATCAGAAAGATGATCCGAAGCAATGCGATTTATTTCTTCTGGCATGGACCGGTTGAAGCTGCGAAGGCCGGACTCAATATGTACAACCGGGATATTCATTTTCGCTCCCACCAAGGCTCCCGCCAGGGTAGAATTTACGTCACCAATGACGACAATACCCGCAAATGAATTTCCAAAGCAAAGGTTTTCAAGGGCTTCCATCATCTTCCCTGTCTGTTTTCCATGCGGGCCTGAACCAATATTCAGATGAAAATCTGGGGCGGGAATGGATAGCTCTTCAAAGAAGACATCCGACATTTTTTGATCGTAGTGCTGCCCCGTATGCACAATCTGGAAGGGAATATTTCCTCTTCGCTTAAGTTCCATGCAAATTGGGGCAATCTTGATAAAATTCGGACGAGCTCCGACAACAAAGAGTAGTGTTGGCTTAGCCATAAGTACGAGCGTAAATTAGGGTTAATCAGTTAGTGGAACCTCATTATAGGGATGGAGATTTCCACCTCCTGAATTAGGTCAAGCTGATGGTACTTCCGATGCTTTTCGGAACCATTCGGCATCTCTTACTTCATGGACTACCTTGCGAATTCCTTCTTCTAATCCAATTTCATATTTCCATCCCATCTTACTTAGCTTTTCAACATCCATCAGCTTTCTGGGTGTTCCATCCGGCTTGCTCAGATCATGAGTGATCTCTCCCTGGTATCCTACCACATTTGCGATCAGTCGGGCTAGATCAATAATGGAAATATCCTCTCCGGTACCTACGTTGACATGTCCTGGTTCGTTATAATTTTTCATCAGGAAAAGCAGCGCACTGGCAAGGTCATCCGCATGCATGAATTCGCGTTTCGGATTGCCGGTACCCCACATAACGACCTCAGCGACACCATCTCTTTTTGCCTCCATAAACTTCCGGATCAGTGCTGGCAACACGTGAGAGGTTTTGAGGTCATAATTATCATTAGGCCCGTACAGATTGGTGGGCATGGCTGAGATGAAGTTACAACCATATTGGTCGCGATAAGCATCGCAAAGTTTTATGCCGGCTATTTTCGCAATAGCATAGGGCTCGTTGGTTGGTTCTAGTAATCCGGTCAACAAATACTCCTCTTTCAGGGGCTGTGGGGCCATTTTGGGGTAGATACAGGAAGATCCGAGAAACATCAATTTTTGAACCCCATATTCCTTTGCAGAGTGGATCACATTATTCTGGATCATCAGATTATCATACAGAAACTGACCGCGAAAGGTGTTATTAGCCAGTATACCTCCCACTTTTGCAGCCGCCAGGAACACATAATCCGGCCGTTCCATCCGGAAAAACTCCTGCACTTCAATTTGATCCCTCAAATCCAACTCCTTGGAGGTCCTCAACACAAGGTTGTCGTAGCCTTCAAGCTGCAGCTTCCTTACAATGGCCGAGCCAACCATCCCTCGATGGCCGGCTACATATATTTTGGCTTCCTTTTCCATAATTGATTGGAAAGATCGTTTATTCAAATTCATTCTTTACTTCAAAACCAGCCTCGAGGAGCACTTGGTCTTTTCGGCAATGCTCAATATCAGAAATGACCATTTCCTGGACTAACGCTTCCAAATCGTATTTCGGTTTCCACCCCAATTGCTCCTGAGCTTTGGTCGGATCACCGATCAACAAGTCCACTTCCGTAGGTCGGTAATACCGGGGATCGATAGCCAATACTACCTTCCCTTCTTCCAATTGATGATCTGGATGAGAAGAACTGGCCACAATGCCAATTTCCTGCTCTCCTTTCCCCCGGAATTCGAGTTCTACCCCGATATGCTGGAAAGCCATCCGAACAAAATCTCGGACTGTGGTAGTAATTCCGGTAGCAACTACGTAGTCTTCCGCTTGGTCTTGCTGAAGCATTAGCCACATAGCCTCTACATAGTCTTTGGCATGTCCCCAGTCTCGCTTGGCCTCCAAGTTGCCCAGGAATATTTTTTCCTGCAGTCCCAAGGCTATTTTGGCTACAGCTCGGGTAATCTTTCTGGTAACGAAAGTTTCTCCACGAATAGGTGATTCGTGGTTGAACAGGATGCCATTACAGGCATACATATTGTAAGCCTCCCTATAATTTACAGTAATCCAGTAGGCATATAACTTGGCCACTCCATATGGAGAACGAGGATAAAAAGGAGTCTTCTCACTTTGCGGAACTTCTTGTACCAATCCATACATCTCAGAAGTAGAAGCTTGATAAAAACGCGTCTTATTCTCCAATCCTAAAATCCGAATAGCCTCTAAGAGTCTTAGGGTACCAATTGCATCTGAATTGGCAGTATACTCTGGCGACTCAAAACTGACTTTTACATGGCTTTGAGCTCCTAGATTATATATTTCATCTGGTTGTACCTCTTGAACAATACGGATCAGATTCGTCGAATCGGTTAAGTCACCATAGTGGAGAACAAAGCGAACATCCTTTTCATGAGGATCTTGGTACAAGTGATCAATTCTGGAAGTATTGAAAAGAGAAGCACGTCGTTTGATGCCATGTACCTCATAACCTTTTTCGAGTAACATTTCGCT
>CAZXLD010000120.1:0-2750 GCA_964641965.1 uncultured Saprospiraceae bacterium
GGATTGAAGGCAGAGGATTTGTGTCGATATAACCACGAAAATTGTCAGAGAACCCTATTTACTAGGGTTCATGAGGCGATAAGTCCGCTGGTCGAACACCTCGGGGATTCGGTTTTTTATCTGCAGTGGCCAAAGAGGTCAAAATATTTTTTGCAACTTTGTTGCAGGGAGTAAGTAATAATTCTATGGATAGTTAGAAAACCCAATTCCGATGGCTAAGGTAATATGGTTTAGGAGGTACTTTTTTTATTTAATTACGACGTCACTGATCTTTTGTATTTCCCCATCCAGTCCACACACTCAGCCATCCTCCTTTCAATTCAATAATCAAAACATACCGGCTGGATCAAAAGCTCATTTTACGATTCCAGTATCCGATCAGGACATAGAGACCTTTATCCCAATTACGGTATTTCATGGAGTGGAGGAGGGGCCAGTCTTAGGTATTACTGCCGGAGTTCATGGGTATGAGTATCCGCCGATCATTGCCGGCCAGCAATTGATCCAACAGATTGATCCAGAAAAGCTGAGTGGCACCCTCATTTTGGTGCAGGTAGCTAATGTGGGGAGCTTTCTTGGTAGGATCCCGTATTTAAATCCCTTAGATAACAAGAACCTCAATCGGTCTTTTCCTGGTAACCCTTCCGGAACCATCACCGAAAGAATTGCTCATTACATTTCGGAAGAAGTCATTGCGAGGTGCGACTATTTTTTGGATATGCACAGTGGTGATGCCCCCGAAGATCTAATGCCTTACGTCGCTTTTTACCAGCACGATCAATTTCCCAAAATATCGGAACAAGGCAAAGCGATGGCCATGCACATGGGATTTGACCACGTAGTAGTATTTAAAACCACTGAAAAGAACTACATGCAAAAAGGACAACCGAGTACCTATTGCTCTGCACAAGCGTTCAAAGTGGGCATTCCGTCAGTTGATATCGAATGTGGCAAACTAGGGCAGCCCGATGATAAACTAATCCGGGATATTGTTAGTGGAGTGCAGCGTTTACTCCAACATTTGCAAATGACGTCCGGGCAACCCGCCGCACTATCGAGTGGAGCGTTGATCGAAGAACGTTCCTACCTGAATAGCTCGCACAGCGGATTCTTTTATCCTCAAAAACAAAGTGGGGCATACGTACTGAAGGGTATGAAACTTGGATATGTGACTGATTTCTTCAACCGACCTATCCAGGAAATAGTCGCCGATCAGGATGGGGTTCTATTATTAATTCTTGGAACACCTCCAGTAAATAAGAATGAAACGGTCGCAGTAATCGGCAAACTAAGCGAAATAAGTGAATAAATGAAAGGTGAATTTAGTAGATGGGTGCTGCTGCTGGTAGTCATAACCAGTGCTCAGTGTGGTATGGATACGTCTTCATCATCTGCCGCGGTCGACCCGCGGGCTTCAAATACGATTAATCAGGATGCTGCTATTAATGATCAAGTCATTATCGAATACGCTAAGAATTTCTCGATTTCCTACCATGAAAATTATAAGGTAGCACATATACACTACCAAAGCGAAGATCGAAATATCCGGGTTGATCAGAAGATTATTTTACACCAAGAAGGAACGCCGAGGCCGGTTTTATCTGGTGAATTCGAAGATGCCTGGATCATGGAAGTACCTATGCAAACCGCGGCGGCCAATCACGATGGAGAAATTACGCGGTTGACGGAGCTTGGCTTAATCGATAACATAGTTGCCATGGGAGGAGGGGATATATACAATCCCGAATTGCGAAGGCGTTGGGAGTCCAAACAAATAGCTTCTATCGGATATAGCTTTCATCGCCCTACGGAGCCAGAAATCTTACTCGTGCTCGAACCGGATGTCTTGCTGCTTCATGCCTATGACCACGGTCGGTTGGAAAGCTTGGAAAAAATGAGAAAGCTTGGCATTAATGCGATTCCACAATTTGCCTGGGCAGAACCCTCCTTCCTGGGTAAAGCGGAATGGCTGAAGTTTACAGCACTCTTTTTTAACAAGGAAAAAGAGGCATCCGAAATCTTCGAAGGCATCGTTCGGCGCTGCCAGGAACTGATCCAGTTAGCCAACAATCAATCCCCTAGAGTAAAGGCTTTCAAAACGTATTTTCCTTCCGCAGAAAGTGATTGGTCCGTACATCGCAATGATTTTTATGCGTCTTTCCTGGAAGCTGCCGGGGCCGATAACCCACTCAAGGACGATGGGCCGACATATGCAGTGGGAATGAATAACGAACAACTACTAATGCTGGCTAGGGAAGCAGATTTCTGGATTGTAAATAACACATCCGACGAGGATTGGCCTCCGGCCGATTATTTACGGAGTTTCAAATCCTACCGTAGAGAGCAGGTTTATCATTATCAAAAACGCACCCGCTACGAGCATAATGCCTACGATTGGTATGAAACTCCTGAGGTACGACCAGATCTGGTATTGGAAGATTTAGTTTCCATTTTTTATCCGCATTTATTGCCGGGGCATGACTTGCTTTTTTTTAAAAAAGTAAAATTAACCAAGTGATGAAAAATCTTCTTTTTGTAGCCTTCATCTTAGGACTCATGGCCTGCGTGCAACCAGTTCAGGAAACGAATGGGGTAAGCACTGAATTGACTACCTCGGAGCAAACAGAAAAAGATTTTTTTCCCCATAAAGTGGCACCTCAATACGCCCAACATTTTTCGGTGAGTTATTACGAAACAATAGTCCGTGGTAAATCAGGCGGCGATTCGGCCGATCTTCCTGATGGATTCAC
>CAZXLD010000121.1:0-1110 GCA_964641965.1 uncultured Saprospiraceae bacterium
GATGCTTCTTTGCTCCGTCTGGTTCCCTTTCCAACGGCTTTCGGTTTTGTTTGGAGGAACTGGTTCTGTCCGGAGGCTTAGTAGAATACTGTTTGTTGGTGAAGGAAGGCAAGGTTGAATGGTTTAATTTTTAATTTCAATTCTAATATCTAGGTATAAAAGCTTTAGCTTTTTCCGCATCATAAACAACCACAACACCTCGCCAATCATTGAAGCCACCAATTTTTTGGTCGTTTGCCAATCGAGTGTAGCGAATCACTTGCTTTAATCCCTTCGTAATGGCATTAGGTGTATTTGGCTTTAGCTCGTACACAATTCGTTGGGTGGAGTCTACCAGAGGAGTGATCCGATCAGCTCGGGCAGTAACTCCCAAAGGTATTTCAGCCTGAAGATTATTGGGAAGTTTATCCAGGGTTATTATGTCACCAGCCCTAATTTCTGCTTCAAATTGTGGGGGGATAGTAGCATGTCCAAGCTGCTCCCTCAAAGCTTCTGCATTTCTACTTCCTTTTCTTTGGTAATGCACCAAATTCCCCGCCTCTGTGGACTGGGGTTGCTGACGGGGAATTTTCTTCCTCGACTCAACGCCGCGATCACTGGTAGCTCGATCGTAACCAGAAGCTACCTCAAAATCCTCTAGGAGATTACCACGTTCTTTTTGTTCCGTCAGGAATTTTTTTAGTTGTTTTTGATTGGCCAGAAGTACTGATTCGTCTTTTGACAAAAGAAAATCAACAAATGGATGTTGATCCGTGATTCGATTGAGTTCATCTGTATATCCGAAAAGCCGTTTACGTGCCTGTTCTGAATTAATAACTCCCCGTTTAACTTGACTTTTAGTGCGAACCACTTTTTCATATATAGAGCGTAATGGGCGGCGAGCCGGATGAAAATCTGGTAATGCTTTAAGAACAGCCTCCAATTGATCAATAAGGTTTATTAGCTCTTCGCCAATTTCAGGAAGAGCACCTTTACCCTTTGTGGAATCTTTTCCGGATTTCTTTTCTCCTTTGGTTTGGGTGCCTTTCTGCCCCTTGGATGTAGCTTCAGGTTTTCCAGTGAGTTGTTTAGCTTCAGGTTTTCCAGTGAGTTGTTTAGCTTCAGGTTTTC
>CAZXLD010000121.1:1210-2734 GCA_964641965.1 uncultured Saprospiraceae bacterium
CGGTGAGTTGTTTAGCTTCAGGTTTTCCGGTGAGTTGTTTAGCTTCAGGTTTTCCGGTGAGTTGTTTAGCTTCAGGTTTTCCCGATTGAAGACCTGTACTACTCCTTTTCCCACTATCGATCGCTCGACCCGTTGTTTTACCTAGATCTCCGGCATCTTCGGCCTTCCCTAATACCTTCCCTAAATTTTTTAATGATTTTGTTTTTTGGAGAATATTGCGAAAGACATTTGCCAATCGGCCGGAACGAGCTGCGCGTCCAATAGAAACAAATCTGCGTATTGTGTTTCCGGCTCCCCTGGTGAGGAGGCCGATAATGATTTCCACAGCCACTTCAAATGCAATCCTACCCGACTTGGATCCGATAAATTGTCCTTTTACACGGGGAGAAGCTCTAAAAAAGTCCTCGGTAAGCCACCTGCCTGCCTGCTGACCCAGTGCAATGCCCAACTCGTTGGACCATTTTAACCAGATAGTTGGATCTTTGATTAACTCAATTGTTAATTCGATTATTGCTGTATGAGCTTGCTTTACTTGGCCCCAAATTTGGCGCCAGTCGTCTTTATAGGCCTCGGGGTCTCGGAGGTATTCGAATGCCTCTTCATGCAAGATCTCATATATGCCATGAGGAGAGGAATAGTGCCCTGCTTTAATAAGGAACACCAAATCATATCCCAAGTCTTTCAATCCTGCCAATATTCCATCTTGATGACCGATGTTATAACCGATCAAAAAATCTCCGGGATGCGCTTCCAGTTGTTGTTTGAGTGCATCCCAGCTAACAGGAGGTATCACACTCTCACAACCGGCAAGGAAACTTGTAACCAAAGTATATTGTCCGCTTAAATCGATTGCTAATTGGGTTGCCGGATCAACTTGAGGTAACTGACCAACCTTGAGTCCTTCTCTTATTTTCGCGGTGCGTTCTTTCGATTGTTGGATGGGCGCTTCCCGTTCCTCTAATTCCTCTTTCAGAATAGTCAACCCTCTTTGACATTCTTGATAAGCATCGGGCATCGTATAATCGCTCGTCCCATGCTCCATAATGGTATTGAGATCTTTGATAGCTTCCTTTATTTCTTCCGGAGTCATTTTTTTTACCTCCTCTCCCCAATTCCTATACAGGCACACCTCCATCGATCTTTGGATCATCGAAGTGGGGAGAGCGAAGTTTTGTTGATTGACGTGTGTCAACTCATGCGCTAATAGCTTGCGGCTGGCACGGCGCTCCGGGGCATATTGGCCATCATTGAAAAAAATGTCATTTCCAACGGTAAATGCCTTTGCATGAATACTGGCGGATAGGTTGGCGGCGTGCTGATCATTGTGAATACGAACGCGAGAAAAATCAACGCCGAATGCCCCTTCCATTTGCGCTTTAATGGGAGGCGGTAAGGGTTTTCCGGTGCCATTCGACAAAGCGGTATTCCGTGCTAATGGGGACGTTGGAGCGTGTGATTCCCGGCCTTCATTGGATGAACTGGGTGGTATTTTTCCGAGAGTAGGTAGCTGCATGACTCGGTCGG
>CAZXLD010000122.1:0-2628 GCA_964641965.1 uncultured Saprospiraceae bacterium
ATTGAAGGCAGAGGATTTGTGTCGATATAACCACGAAAATTGTCAGAGAACCAAACAAATCAAGGTAAAACCTAAATCGACTCCCGCCTTGCTCCCGATCCTGGACCCGCTATTTTTCAAGATTGCAACCTACGGTAATGCCACCGTTATAGCGATGCTGGGCGATCAGGAATAGTCTGTAAGTGCCCTCTTCAACCTGACCGAGATGAAGACTCTGCCCGGCGTACTCATCAAACGGATGAATCGGGCAAAGGAAACAAAGAGCATCAGCCAGACGGTTGCTCTGGCCGGCCGCAAGGGACTTCCTAATTGTATTTCACTCCTCCTCATCGGGTAGCACAATCTTTTCTTCTTCCGGCAGGTAGTGCGTCTCCCACAGCTCCGCAAAGTAATCCTGCAGTATCCGGTGCCGGAACCGCCATCAAGCGATTTCCCGAATCACACCGGGAGCGCGATCCGGCTCCAGCGGAAAAGCGATTGAGTATATTCGCCGATCGGGTAGCGTTTTTCATTGATCAACGGCGGAAACAGCCGGATGCATAGAACAAGGACCCGCACGCGATACGGATGAACTCTCGTTACGAGCAACTTGGATACGGATGAAAATCTTTCGACGAATAAGGCAGGCTTTACTTTCAGAAGGCAAAACCACGCAATACCTAAAATACGCTTTAGGCGAAATTGGCTTAGTGGTTATCGGAATTTTGATTGCCCTGCAAATCAACAATTGGAATCAAGCAAATAAAGACAATGAAGCACTCCGGGAATATTTAGTAAAAGTCAGGTCACACACCAAGGAGGATTTAAGACAACTGGACCAGATAACCGCGGGGAGAACACAAATTGGCGAACTATGTAAAACAGCTCGCGGACGTATCCTCGATAAAACGGAAGACGAGGACTTGACACTCTTCATGAATTGCGGGCTTGCCTTTGCCGATTATTCCTTCAAGCCCAACTCCAGTGGATATGAAGCCTTGCGTAATTCCTCCTATTACGGGAAGATTAACAACACCACCCTCGATTCACTCCTAACAAAATACCATAGCCTGGTAGACGATATTGCTGAAAACGAGAATAGCTATAACGAATACGTGGTCAATCAGGAGGCCTACCTTTCCACTCAATTTGATAGATCTCTAATTTTAGCATCTGCCTTTTTATCACAAGATTCGCTCAAAGTACACGCAACGCCGCAATCTGATTATGTGCAGCTCTTTCAGGAGTACACTCGATCTGCACCTTACAGAAACGTAATTAGTCTGGCTGCCTGGCAATTTGATGCGATGATCGATCAGTATCATCGATTAAAGCAGCTTGGGCAAAGCGTGATCAAGGAGATTGATACCTTTGAGCAGTAAAACTGCAGATTCATCCAGTATGATTAAGAATAAAAGGGCAAAGTTAATAGTAAGAGTATTATTAGTGGTCGGTACGGTGATATCTCTATATTTCGTCCCCTGGCCGATCGTAAAAGCCTGGATCAAACCACTTCCCGATAGCATTCAAGAACAAGTAAATGAAGCCGTTGATATGGGCTTTGATGGCATTATCGTATATGTTGATGAAGGCGGGAAAGAACCTGCCTTGTATGCTGCAGGCTATAAAAACCGAGAAAACAGAATACCAGCAGACCCTCAGGCCCTATTTAAAATAGCCAGTGTAAATAAGTTATACGTGGCGGTTGCTATCACCAAGCTCGAACGTGACGGACGTATATCCATAGATAGTACCCTCGCCCACTATTTGCCGGAACTGAATGGGCGAATCGACAATGCCAATGAAATCACGTTGAGCATGATGGTGCAACACAGAAGCGGCATTCCCAATTTTACAGATACCCCCAACTTTTGGGTGAATCCACCCAATAGCAGCCAGAAAGTGCTGGAATTAGTATTTGATATGCCTGCCAGTTTCGAACCTGGCGAAGACTACGAATATTCCAATACGAATTATTTACTGCTCGCCCGAATCATGGATAGGGTACTTGGCTATGCTCATTTCCAATTCATCCAGGAAGAAATTTTAACGCCCCTGAACCTCAACCATACGTATGGTTCTATTCAAGACGTAAATATGGATGATGTAATGAGTGGATACTACGTGGGCTACGATGCTGATTTAAAAACGGAGGATGATGGCTCCATGCTCGCTACAGCAGAAGATCTGGGGATCTTCATAAGAGCTTTAAACGATGGCTCTGTATTCAAAGACCAACAAGAGCAGGAAATTTATTCCTCCATATATAAATACGAGCACACGGGCTTAATTCCTGGTTATCAAACCATTGCAAGATACCACCGCGATATAGATGCCGTGGTTATTCAATTCACCAACACCGTCAATTTTGCCGGATATAATTGGAATTTATCCGCAATTGAATATAGCCGCATCTTGAAAATATTGCGAAAGAAAAAGAGCTCCTAATATCAATACTCCCTTCTTTGACAATTTTTGTGGTCGACACAAAACCGATGGCCGAAAAGGATTGAAGGCAGAGGAGTTGTGTCGATATAACCACGAAAATTGTCAGAGAACCCAATACTCAAAGTAGAGCAAATTTAAAGCTGCTGCAAATGCGTAAAAAACCTCTGACCGAGCGCAAAAGTGCTTGCCACCCGAAGAGTG
>CAZXLD010000123.1:0-2500 GCA_964641965.1 uncultured Saprospiraceae bacterium
CCCGACCGAGTTGGCGAGCGTCGGGAAGGCCTGGCAGGACCGGAGGTAAGAACCTAGATTTGCCTCAACTCGGCATCTGTTAATGGGGCTGCCCTCAAGTTGTACGATTATTCTACGAAAGGACCATTTTCCTCAACCCGGCAACTTGCTCAAAATGCCGGTCAAAGGTGATCAGTTGTGCGCCGTATTCAACTGCATGCGCACTGATCCATAGGTCGTTAATGGGAATAGGCTTCCCTTTTGATTTTAGTTGCTGTTTGAGTTCGGCGAAGATCTCGGCGGTGTTTTGAGTTAGGTCCACTGCTCGTATGGTCGGCTTCGCCAGAAATTGGCTTAGGGTCGCCCTGTTTTTACTTTCTGATTTACCTCCCTTGAAACCAGCCATAAGCTCTCCTAGGACAACAACGGACATGAATACTTCTTGGGCCTGGGACAGGATATCAAATACTTCCGTCTTCCCTCTTAAAAGATTGCTGTAGGCATTGGTATCCAGGAGGACCTTGTTCATTCCCAATCGCTTGGATCCACTTTTTCGAACTCTGCCGTCTGGTTTTGGAAGGCGTCGAATTCTTCCTGGCTCCAGATGCCCAGGAATTCTTCAAAATCCGGGCTATGATCCTGACCGGCTGGAGGCAGACCCAGTGCCTGTGCCAGGAGACGCTTGATGGTTTTGTTCAGGCTCAAGCCACTCTCTTTGGCCTTTTGCTCGATCCGTTTGGCCAGACGATCCTCCAGGTTGTGTATGGTGATGGACTTCATTGGGTTAGCACCTTTTTCAATCCATTACAAGATAGAACAAAATTTGGTTCATTTTGGGGGAAGTTTTGAACCAAATAAATTCTTAGTGGTCTGATGACTTGGAGTCGTCTGACCACTATGTGAGAAAGCCTTCAATCCAACAGTCGATCCTTCGGGGTGATGAACTCCTCAAAGGGCTGATAGCCCTTCAGGTTGATGAAATCCTGGTCGAAGTGATAATACCAATCGGTATACAATCTTCCTTTTTTGTAAGAGCTTTTTATGTAGGATAAAGCTAATCCCTGATTTCCTAAAACGGATGCAATGCGTGCTTGCAGGTAGGGGGCTAATCCTTGGAATGGCCAGGCGTGGGTTTCCGGATACAAGGCTTCCATGCGATCCAGTTTCTCCATTTGGACAAGGGCCTCCGTGGTGTCCCCCAGGTGAGCGCAGGTGCATCCCAACATACCCGTGTGAAACAATTTATCCCAATACCTTTGATCTGGGAATTTGCTGAAAGGCGTATTGAATTCGGTATTCATCAGTTACTTTTCCGCGAGTAGAGTTTGTTTTGTGCGATCCCATTCCTGTAATACGTAATAGGCCATAGCTTAAGATTCAAACTGAAAGGCTGCATAAACGGATTTATCGTATTCTTGAATTCGCACCTTTAAATTTCTAGAAAAGGGATTGGGCAGATCCGGGTAAACATAATTAACTGCATCCAACGGGTTATCGAAGGTGCAGAGGGCCCCGTCTCCGTATAGGTTGACCACTTGTCCCTGATGGTCGACTACCACGCGTTCAATGGTTCCCTGGAATTTCCGGAGGAGTGTAGAGGCCAATCCCTCGTTCTCCCCCATCAGGGCCGTGTAGCCTTGGATGTCGGCGAAAAGTAGGGCGGCCAGGCGACGGGATTGTTTTTCAGACATGGTGCACTTTCAGGGGAGGATATGAAATATAACTAGCCCTATTATGATACATAAGAGGTTAAAGTTTGGTACGAACGCTTTTAGTATCTATTCAGATAGATTAAGTAAATGTATTTATAATGTGTAATAGACTCGCCTTATGGTTTAATCAATACTATTCTATTGTAAGATACAGATATCCAAGATGGTTTTATGCCAGATTCTGTGCATAACGCCGGGATGTGTGCGATCTCACCTTTCGTACCTGACGGCACGAAAAATGGGTTTGGAGAATAATATTCAACCTGTATTAAGTCCCTAGCGGGACCCGATTAGGTGAAGGTTGTTGTCAGGCATTTTTGATCACCGGTAATTCGGATGATTGCAGTCCCTTTAGGGACAAGGTCCAGGTAGAAAAAAGGATGTGATCCTGTTTACCGTGCCTTTAGGTACGGAATATGTAGTAGAAGAATATGTTTCGAACCCAAGAGTTTGAAAGGTGGGTCTGGAAAATAGTCGTATACGGGTCTTAGGTCCTTGGCAGGACCACAAAGGAATATTGAATGACGACCATTCGATCACTCGAATTAGGAATACTCGGTTGTTTGGGGAGGAGTTTCATTGCTTCATTGTTTCATTGATCGGGATTCAGCAGCTTCACCTCATTCTTTCCTATGGAAAACCGCCAATAATTCTAATGGAAGATAGCCGGGAGGAAATCCAGTTGCCATCCTCCCAATTTTACCCCGTCAAATTAATTACCTCAAAAAACCAAAACCAATGAAAATGCATTTGTTGAAAACTGCATTGGTCCTTGCTATAACCCCCATGCTATTGATGGGGTGCAAGGA
>CAZXLD010000124.1:0-1819 GCA_964641965.1 uncultured Saprospiraceae bacterium
ACACCTACTGGAGCCGGACACACTCGGCCCACCACGCCCACAACGGTCAGCTGGACCACCGCGGCCTGGGCGACATCTACTACCTCACCACCGAAGAATATGCCGCCAAACCCTGGTGGGGCAAGGTCCTTTATCGCGGCTACCGAAACCCGCTATTCCAGTTTTTGCTCGTGCCCATCATTTACCTGGGATTCTCCCTGCGCTACCCCTTCATTCGCCTGAAAGGTTGGAAAAAAATCCGCTGGAGCTATTTCCTGAATAACATCAGTGTAGCTGTCCTCTATGTCGGACTGGCCTGGCTGTTGGGCTGGCAAAAGTTTTTGCTGGTACACATTCCAGTCGTCTTTGGTTTCGGAATTATTGCTTTCTGGTTCTTCTACGTTCAACACCAACACGAGAAAAACTACAAGGCATGGAAAGATCAGTGGGATCATCTACTTGCCTCGATCCAGGGAAGTACTTACTATCGCCTGCCTAAAGTTTTTCAATGGCTGTCGGGCAATATCGGCTTTCACCACATCCACCATCTGAACTCCCGGATCCCGAACTACAACCTGCCGACCTGCGCCCGCGAAAATCCGGTGCTCAATCGCTATGTGCCGACCCTCACCTTCCGCGAAAGCATCAAATGCATTAACCACAAACTATGGGACGAAGAAAAGGAACGCATGATCTCTTTCCGTGAATACCGAAGGAAAAATGGAAAAAGGGTAAGCTGAATCCATCGGACGACCAGAAGCTATCTCAAAAATGTTTTTGATGGTGAAAAAGGAAGATTTTGGACTCAGAAAAGGCGGAAAATTGGAGCCCTGACGCTTCGGTCAGGATTCCGACAAGCAGTGCTTCGTCGGGGCATATCCGTGGCTACGTGACACTTTTTGCAACGAATTCTAAGAGCATGTTGAAAAATTTTATGGCCAATCATCCCTGTATCGCAGAATGATCATCCGAATATTCATTAGTAGTAGCATTCCTACGGAACTTTCTACTGTTTTCTCGTAATCCTTGACCAATCTTCGATAAAAATTGGTCCATCCGAAAGTCCTTTCCACGATCCACCGGGTAGGAATGACATGAAATCCTTTCTTGTTTGGCGGAGAGACGATTTCCACTTCAAGGCCCAATTTTTCTTCCACATGTTCGACAAAACTCCCCCTGTAGGATTGATCACCCAGAAATTTCTTTAACCGTCCCTTGTCCTTGGTTTCTAATGGTGCCACCAGTTCTTTCCCCAGGGTCCCATCGTGGCAATCTGCCGCACTTACCTTGGTCAGTTGAAACAAACCCAAAACATCTACTGCCACATGCCGCTTTCGGCCATTTATCTTTTTATTGGCATCCAGACCCCGGTCAAGATTCGTGAACGGAGCAGCCTTAACACTTTGACTATCAATAATCAGTAAAGAGGGCGAAGGCTCCCGATCAAACATCTTTCGCTCCTGTACATTGAGCCCCTCGTTGACTATTTCCAATAGACCGTCCCTTGACCAACGGCGAAAATAATAGTACACTATCGTCCAGGGAGGAAACCGGCTTTCCAGGTTCCGCCACTGCGCTCCGGTACGAAGAAGCCAGAACATCCCGTTGAGGATCTCCCGTAAATCATACTTCCTCTTGCGTTGAATAGGAAGAAATTCTTTAATAACTTCCCATTGGGAGTCAGAAAGCTCACGCCATTGAGCAACCATAACTTCTTGTTTTGTTTCACCTTAAAGTTAGGGTCTGACTCCCTGTTTTTTTCGTATGTGTTAAATCTCAACACGCTCTTAGCTGGACTTTAGCACTTTGAAGTAGAAAGAGAACTCCCTGTAGGTGCTTA
>CAZXLD010000125.1:0-1557 GCA_964641965.1 uncultured Saprospiraceae bacterium
TTTGTAGAGCTTCAATTTGCTGGCATCAGGAGTTGGGCCAAGGTCAATTTCCCCGGAAGGTACCATTTTGGGACTTCGCTCGGGAGTGGTTTGGCTCTCTACATCGAGTATTGTAGGTGGTATGCCTTTTAATTGTTCTTGCCGTGTAACAGAACCTCCACTAGTGGGAGCTTTGGTACTTCCGGAAGCAGTTTTGGCTCCGGATGGACTTGCTACGTCTGGAGGAGCCTGCGTAGTAGCGGATTTTTTTCCCGAAGCTCCTCCTCGGGGCTTCTTCGAAAAAGAGCCGGGGCGCATCCGGGAGAAATGGATGGAGGGACCCATGCTAAGCATACTCCAACATTGGGCGGCAGTATGGCAAATCTCCCCAATTTCCAACAGTATTTGCCGTTGGGCAATATTGAAGAACACAGAAGTAGATAATTGAATTAATTTAGGGAGCGTATGGATATCGTAAAATGCTGGATACACAAATCCGTTTTCATCTAGCTGAAATTTTTCGTACCGAACCCGTATGAGCTCCCCAAACTCTTTAGACTTTGCCTTTGTGTAGATGGTGTATTTTTCCGGATCTAATTTAAAGGTAGACTCTCCACTCGGCGATAATTCTAATTTATAATCTTCTTTTTTTATGACGGGAAGCGCATGTTTGTCCTTTCGATAATTGCCGATATCCAGATAGGGATCGATCATGAAGTTGAGCGTTCGGCCGTCTGGATAATGGACATCAAGTGTTAGTAAGGAAGGGTTGATGATTGATCCGGTAATGGGGTCAATCGAATAAGACATTGGAGCCTTCACATATTCAGCAAATTTGAAGTTATCAATGTAACTGGTTTTGAATTCATCACTATCTCGGCTTACATCTTTCACGTAGGTCTGGATCGGGCCGGGAGTACCCATTGAAGTAGTATGTAGGTCGGTATTATTCCCGGTATTCGATTTTTGCTGTTGGACGACATGCGTAAGTTCGTGCGCAAGCAGGCGTTGGCCCGCAGTAGAATGCGGTTGGAATTCGCCCTGGTTGAAAAAAATATCATTACCGGTAGTGAATGCTTTTGCACCTAGTTGTTCGTTTATTTGCGTGGAAATGGGGTGATCATGCAGGCGCACCCGCGAAAAGTCTTCGCCAAAGACGTGCTCCATTTTTCTTCTGCTCGTACCTGGTATTGGCATCCCTCTTCCTCTGGAAGCCATTAGGTTAGATTCAAGTGGACTGGACAATGACCCTAATGTGGTATTTCCTCCTCCCTGAACCAAAGGAGTAATCCTTTTAGATAACGGATACTCCTGGGTGTTCCCGGCATTCATCTGACTCGACAAGGCGTCGGCTTCCTGTTCGTAACGATCTCCTGGGGGATTAATTTTTAGTTTGGGTTGCAGGACGGGCATGGAGGACAGTGGTCGCATCGAGATGCGACCAAAATCATGTGCGGGATAGGAGTGGAGAAATGAAGCTGCCGTATTTTCCGGGCAAGGCCCTGCCTGCTCCAAGCAAAGTGGATGCTTCTTTGCTCCGTCTGGTTCCCTTTCCAACGGCTTTCGGTTTTGTTTGGA